>JBDHHQ010000056.1:0-28988 GCA_039589315.1 Gemmatimonadota bacterium | reverse complement strand
CGCTTCGTACGCGCCGCGCCTGCCTTGAGCTGCATCCACTTCTCACGCTCCCTGGACGCGTTGGTCGAAAAGTGGTGGGCGGCGCGGCGCTTCGCGCGCACCTGTCCACCGCACCGGTCGCTGCCCACGATCCACACTCAGCCCACTCATCCGGTCACTTTGGCTCCTTGGCCATGCAGTCGTGGGTGGCGCGGCGCTTCGTACGCGCCGCGCCTGCCTTGAGCTGCATCCACTTCACACGCTCCCTGGGCGCTCGGGTTGCTTGACCATGGGCGCCCCTCAGCCCTGGTGTGCAAGATCCGATCGTTCCATCGTCATTGGGGGTGAACGGCATCGGGAGCATGCCATGACGAGCCCGGAAAGCGGAACGGTGGCCACGACGTGAGCACGGATTGGTCCGAGCTTTATCGCTCAACCTATCCGGACCTGGTCCGGTTCATTCACCGGAAGGTCTGGGACGAGGAGCGGGCCCGGGAGCTCGCCCAGGAGGCGTTCGTCCGGGCGTTAAGGGACGAGCCGGAGCGGCCTCGCCCTTGGCTTTTCACCGTAGCCGCCAACCTGGCGCGGGACGAGGCCAGGACGGCCATCCGCCGCAAGGCCCACTTGACGCTCCTGCGCTCGGAGGCCGAAGTGCAGCAGGAAACCGGCCAGGGAAGCCCGTCCGACGACATGATCCGCCGTGAGACCCAAGCACGGGTACGCCACGCGTTGGACGCCCTGAGCGAGAGAGACCGCGAGGTCCTGCTCCTGTGGAGTGGTGGTTTGAGCTATACCGAGATTGCCGACCAGACCGGTCTCGCGATCGGAGCCATCGGGACGACCCTTTCCAGGGCCCGACGGCGCCTGGTGGCTGAGTACGAAGAAACGGAGGAAGAGCATGCCGCACGTCGGTGACGGCGAGATCCACGCCTACCTGGACGGAGCACTGGACCTGTTCCCGCCGGCAGAGGCCGGACGGATCCGGGATCACCTGCGGTCCTGTCCCGACTGCGGCCGACGTCTCGCGGAGGAGAACGCTCTCCGGGAAGGAGCGGAGGCGATCCTCGGCGCTGCCGGTCCGGAGGTGGGGGAGGCGCCGCCCTTCGAGGAGATCCGGGCCAGGGCCGCCGCTGCGCCTCCCGCGCCCGCAGCTCGGGCGCGGCGGGTCCCTCCCACCCTCCTTCCGTGGGCCGCGTCCATCGTCCTCGCGTTGGCGGTTGGTTGGGGAGTGCGGGGCACCACGCTCGATCGTGGTGCCGGCGCACCGGACGTCGCTGCCCGGTCGGCCCTGGAGGGCGCTGGCGGGCGCGGCGCTGCCGCCGAGCCCGTCTCGACGGAGCTACTGGATGCCGTGGCGACCGCAGCGCAGGAGGCGGTCGGAGCCGCGTCTTCGGACTTGGCCACGGCGGGCACCGTCTCCGGTGGGGCGGTGAAGCCGGAGGACGCCTTTCGGACTGCCGACGCGCCCGCCGGCGGTGAAGCGGGCCAGGCCCAGAACGCCCCCGCCCCTCTGCCTTCCTCTCCCCGGAGCGACGATGTCGGCGCCGTGGCCAAGGCCGTGGCTGAGGCAACGGAAGAAGAGTCCCCTGCGGAGGAGGTGCCGCCGGCGCCAGCGGAGACCGACGTCTCTGCGTTCGCTGACCGGCGGGAACCCGATCGTGAAGTGGAGGAGCCAACCGACGTCCAGGCTCGCCGCGCCGTGGCAGAATCATCTTCGTCGCTGGCGCCCGCCCAGGAGCGCCTCGACGAGGTCAATGAACGTATGGCCCAGCAGGCCGGGGAAGGGGGAGAGTTCCGTGCCCGCGTGGGTGCCTTCGAGTCTTCGGCGGTCTCGCCAGCGGGGCTGATGGTCCCGGGGCTGCAGGTGGAGTCCATCGATGTGGATCCGGCCCTCGGCCCAGCGGGAGGTCTCCGGATCGTCCAGCGGCTGCCGGGCGGGGAGCGACTCGAGCTCCTGTTCATCTCGGGAACGGTGGAGGCTCAGGACCGAGACGCGGTGGCGTCGGCGAGGTTGGCCGGGGGCGACGGGCTGGCCGTTCCGGTCGCGCCCGAGGGGTGGAGCCGCATCGACATCCCACGGTCCGGTGGTTGGCTCGTCGCCCAGAGCGCGGTCCCCATGGACTCGCTCGCGGCGCTCATGGCCCACCTGCGTTGATGCCGCCTCGACCCCGGGGCCGGGCCCTTTCTTCGCCCTACGACCGGGTGGGGAACGTCGCGCCCGGCGGATCTCGAGCCGGGCGACGGAGTAGATCCCTCTCCTGACCGAACGGGACTCACGCGAGAAGGACCATACTCCATGAACGCCGTCTGTTACGTGGCATTGGCGCTGACCGCCTTTCCCCTCCTGGCCTGCTCGGACCGCGAAGCGGCCGCAACGGGCGGTGCGCAGGCGGCGACGGTAGCCGTGACCGATGCGGACCGCGAGGCTCCGGTCGTGCTCGATACCGCCGCCGCCGCCACCATCACACCGGACGACGTCTCGCGCCGCATCGGCGTGATCGCCCACGACTCCATGCAGGGCCGCAGGACCCCCAGTCCCGAGCTGGACGCCACCGCCGCCTGGCTGGCTGGGGAGCTGGAGGCCATGGGCATCACCCCCGGCGGCGACGAAGGCTACCAGCAGCGGTACGAGGTCGAGCTGACCGGCGGCACCTCGCCTGGCAACGTGATCCGGGCACCGAACGTGGTGGGCATCCTCGAAGGGAGCGATCCCGTCCTGCGCGACGAGTACGTAGTGCTTTCGGCGCACATGGACCATGTGGGTGTGGGACAGCCCGACGCCTCGGGAGACAGCATCTACAACGGCGCCGACGACGACGCCTCGGGGACGGTGGCAGTCCTGGAGATCGCCGAGGCGTTCGCGGCGTTGGAGCCCGCCCCGCGGCGCTCCATCATCTTCCTCTGGGTGAGCGGCGAGGAGCGGGGCCTCTGGGGCAGCCGGTACTTCGCCGACAATCCCCCCGTGCCCACCGGTCAGATGGTCGCCAACCTCAACCTGGACATGGTGGGCCGAAACTGGCCGGACACCATCGTGGCCATCGGCAAGGAGCACTCCGACCTGGGTGCCACCCTCCACGCCGTGGCCGACCGGCACCCGGAGCTCGGCATGGACCCCATCGACGATCTGTGGCCGGAGGAGAGCTTCTACACGCGGTCCGACCACTACAACTTCGCCCGGAAGGGTGTCCCGGTGCTGTTCTTCTTCAACGGGACGCACGAGGATTATCACCGGCCTTCCGACGAGCCGGAGCTGATCGACGCGGAGAAGACGTCCCGGATCGCGCGCCTCGTCTTCTATCTGGGCCTCGAGGTCGCCAACGCTCCCGATCGTCCGAGGTGGGAAGCCGAGAGCTATCGCAGGATCGTCGGACAGGGACGCTAGACCGGAGCCGGGCTGTCCGCCTTTCAGCCTGCGCTGTATAGTCCGGATTTCGGACGAACGTTCGATTCGAGCACGTCGCAGGGCCGAGCGCGTGCCGCCCGTTTCCACGAAGCACCGGAGGACGTTCCACGCATGACGCCGGACATGATGGAGTTGATCAGGAAGTGGGACGGGACCGGCGTCGTCGTGCGCTACGACCGCCCAACCGGTACGTGGATCTTCGTGGCCATTCACGAGGCGATCCTGGGGCCGACGACCGGCGGATGCCGCATCAGGCAGTATCCGACGCCGGCTGACGCCCTGGAGGACGCCATGCGCCTGGCCGAGGGGATGACCTACAAGTGGGCGTCCATCGGCTTTCCGTTCGGCGGGGGCAAATCCGTGCTGGCCATCTCGCGCCCGGTCGAGGGCGAGGAGCGAGTAGGCCTCTTCAAACGCTTCGGTCACCTCCTGGCGTCGCTGCAGGGCGCGTACTCGACGGGCCAGGACATGGGAACGACCACGGCGGATATGGGAGTCATCGCCGGCGCGTGCGACTACGTCATGGGCGCACCCAAGGACGGCGGCCAGCTCACCGACCCCGGCCCCTTCACCGCGCTCGGCGTGTTCGAGGGCATGAAGACCGCCCTCCGCCACGCTACCGGGAGCGACGATCTGGTGGGGAGGCGCGTGCTCGTCCAGGGCGTGGGGGACGTGGGCGGCCCCCTGGCCCGCCTCGTGGCCGACGCGGGCGCCACCGTGCTCGTCAGCGACCTGGACGACGCGCGGGTCAGAGGCATGGCCCAGGAGCTGGGCGGGGAGGTCGTGTACGGAAACGCGATCTTCGGGACGGAGTGCGACGTCTTCGCGCCGTGCGCGGTCGGAGCCGTCCTCAACGAGCAGACCATTCCGCAGCTACGATGTGCCGTCGTCGCCGGATCGGCCAACAACCAGCTCGCCGAGCCCGGGGACGCCGAACGACTCCATGCCAGGGGCATCCTCTACGCGCCCGACTACGTGATCAACGCCGGCGGCGCGATGGCCTTCGGCCTGCTCCACCAGGGCGTCCACGAGAACGAGGCCCTGGCCGAGCGCGTCCGCTCGCTGGGCACGGTCCTCGACGAGATCTTCCGGGAAGCACGGGAGCAGGGCACCACGCCCGTCAGGGGGGCGGCGAGCCGGGTCGAGCGGTTGCTGGCACAGGCCCGTGCCCAAAAGGGCATGGGCCCGGAGTTCGAGCGCTGATCAGGGGGTGCGATTCGTCCTCTAGAGAGGACACTCTCGTGGCAGGATCGCAGAACCCTGGCAAAGGGCGATGAAAAAAAGCCCCCCGCCCGTGGACCGGGCGGGGGGCTTGGGCTGTCTTGTCATCCTCGGGTCGTCAGCTCCTCAATTCGTCCGACGGTGGGAAGGGCTTGAACAAACCCTCCAGGCCCAGCGCCTCCAGGAGCAGCCACGAGCGTCGGGACAAGCCCGCGACCCAGACGCTGCGGTGGTCATCGTGCGCCATCTGGCGCGCAGTGAGCAACAACGAAAGCCCGTAGAGGTCGAGCTCTTCTCCGCCCGAGAAGGCGAAGATCAAGTCGTGGGTCTCCCGGTCCGTGGTCGTCGTCTCGAGAGCAGTGACGGTTCCGGGCCTTCCCTCGTGATCGGGGCCGGAGCCTAACCGATCGGTGTGTCCGTACTCCGTCATCGTGGGTCTCCTCGGCTGCGAGTGCTTACGTCACCGCGACGCCTTCGTCCTTCTGCTGGTTCAAGAGTCGTGCCACTCCCTTTCGTGACCGAGTGTCCGCATGTTGACGCCGTGCTACAGTGCCGAGAGCCGGCAGGGCCCCTGTGAGGTCGGAGGCGGTGGGTGTCCCGTCCGGGTCAAACCGCCAGGAAACGCAGCGCAGAAGCGGGCAGGCGGGACGGGCGTTGCAACAGCGGTGGAGTCTCCCGACATTAGAGTCGGGTTCGGGCTCCAAGGGGCTCGGGCCCTTTCTGTCCCGGGGCTCGGGCGTACCGAGCGGGCTCCCCCCGGCGACTCGGGACGGGAGGGCGAAGATGAGAATCCCTGGCAGAATGCGACGGACGCTCCTGACCGGAGGGGTCGTCGCGCTCCTTTCGGTCGTGACGGCGGCGGAAGGGTCGCTCGCCCAGGAGCCCGGGAACGCACGGGACAGCTACTACCGGGCCGTGGCGGGCTACTTCCGGGTGACACCTGACGAGGTGGCGATCCTCGGCGAGTGGGACCTGTCCCCGGACGAGGTTCCCGTCGTGCTGTTCGTGGCGCGCCGGGCCGGCGTGCCGCCCGACGTGGTCGTAGCGGTCCGGCAGAGCGGCGTGACGTGGGACGAGGTCGCCCGCCGACACGGTCTGAGCGCCGGGGCGTTCTATTTGCCGTTTGCGGACGGAGCCCAGGGTTCGCTAGCCAGCGCCTATGGTGCCTTCGGAGAGGTTCCGGAGACGGATTGGTCGGGCATCCGGCTGGAGGACGGCGACATCGTGTCACTGGTGAACTTGCGGGTGATCTCGCAGGACCTTTCCGTCTCGTTGTCCGCCGTGATCGCCGCTCGGGACCGGCGCGGCGACTTCGTGGTGGGCTATGAGGAGTTGAATCGGGAGCGTCGATGAACGGAGCCAGGTTCGTGCCCCTGACGAGCTACCAGGAGTATCCTGTCGACGAAATGCGTCGGCGGGCCCTGGCGTTTCGGGACGAGCTTCGGCGCCGCCGGACGGTGCGGGAGTTCTCCGATCGCCCGGTGCCGAAGGAGATCATCGAGGACTGCATAGCGGCCGCGGCCACGGCCCCCAACGGCGCGAACCGGCAGCCTTGGCACTTCGTCGTCGTCACAGACCCCGACGTAAAGTCGGCGATCAGAGCCGCGGCCGAGGAGGAGGAAGCGGAGTTCTACGGCGGGCGGGCGCCCGACGACTGGATCGAGGCGCTTCGGCATCTCGGCACGGACGAGCGCAAGCCCTTCCTCGAACGGGCCCCGTACCTCATAGTCGTCATGGCCGAGAGCTATGGGGTCGATCCGGAGGGAGCCAAGAAGAAGAACTACTACGTGCAGGAGTCGGTCGGCATCGCGACGGGCATGCTGATCGCCGCAGTCCATAACGCCGGGCTCGCGAGTCTCACCCATACGCCCTCGCCCATGGGCTTCCTGAACGAGATCCTCGGACGGCCACAAAACGAACGGCCCTTCTTGATTCTGGTGGTGGGGTACCCGGAGGCCGACGCGACCGTGCCAGAGATCCAGAAGAAACCCCTGGACGAGATCACCAGCTTCGTTTGACTGGCGCCGCGCTGTCCGACTGAGAAACCGAAGGTGGACCCGGCCGGTGGCTCCACCGGCCGACAGCGAGTCGAAACGAAGGGCGAGGAGGAACATGGGACAGGACATCGTTCCGAAGCTCGATCCGGCCGAGGTCCGGACCTTCACCAAAGCGCTGCTGACTGACCTCCAGGCTCTGGAGCGCATGGTGGACGAGGGCCTGATCGAATCCGGAATCCGCCGGATCGGTGCCGAGCAGGAGCTCTTCCTCGTCGACGCAGACTGGCACCCGGCACCCGTGGCGACCGACGTGCTCGAGCAGCTTCCGGAGAATCAGGGCTTCACGACCGAGCTGGCCCGCTTCAACCTGGAAATCAACCTGGATCCGTTGGGGCTGGAGGGAGACTGCTTCACGCGCCTGGAGCAATGCATGACGACCCGGGTGGGACAGGTCAGAGAGGCCGCCCGAGACATCGGAGCCGAGGTGATCCTGACCGGCATCCTGCCCACCCTCAGCAAGTCTGATCTGGTCGTCGACAACATCACGCCGCGAACGCGTTACTACGCGCTCAACGACGCCATGGGTCGGCTCCGGAGCGGGAAGCCGTATCGGCTGCAGATCGAGGGCGCGGAGGAGCTGCACTTCGAGCACGACTCGGTCATGCTCGAGGCGTGCAACACCAGCGCGCAGTTCCACCTCCAGGTCTCGGCCGAAGAGTTCCCGGTCTTCTACAACGTGGCCCAGCTGGTCGCCGCACCCGTTCTGGCGTGCGCGGTGAACTCCCCGCTCCTGTTCGGCCGCCAACTCTGGGCCGAAACCCGCATCGCCGTCTTCCAGCAGTCCATCGACACCAGGAGCACCGCGCTCCACATGAGGGAGCTGAGTCCTCGGGTCCGGTTCGGCGATCGATGGCTGAGCGGAACCGTTTCGACGCTGTTCGAGGAAGACGTCAGTCGCTTCCGGGTCCTCGTGGCCACCGAGGTCACCGAGGACTCCATCGAGGTGTTGGACCGCGGAGGCGTACCGGAGCTGCGAGCCCTGCAGATCCACAACGGCACCGTGTACCGGTGGAATCGCCCGTGTTACGGCGTCGGCGGCGGCGTGCCCCATCTCAGGATCGAATGTCGCGTGTTTCCTTCTGGACCCACCGTCGCCGACGAGGTCGCCAACGCCGCGTTCTGGATAGGTGTCGTATTGGGCGGGGCGGAGGAGTGGGGCGATGTCCGGCAGAGCATGTACTTCGGAGACGCCAAGGCCAATTTCCTCGCGGCGGCCCGGGCTGGACTGCGAGCGGGGTTCCGGTGGTTCGACGGGGAGAGCGTCAGCGCCAGATCCCTCATCCTTGAGCGGCTGCTGCCGCTGGCTCGGGAAGGCCTGTTGGAGGCCGGCGTCGACTCCGTGGACGCGGCTCGATACCTTGGCATCGTTCGCGACCGGGTCGAGTCCGGACAAACCGGATCCAACTGGCTGTTGCGCTCTCTGGCAGCCACCCGAGAGGGGACGAAGCGAGCCGAGCAGGTAACGGCTTTGACCGCCGCTACCCACGCCCGTCAGAAGACGGACCTACTCGGCCACGAATGGGAGTTGGCCCGGATGGAAGAGTCAGGCGGCTGGCGTCAGAACTACGCTCGCGTCGAGCAGTACATGACGACGTCCTTGTACACGGTCCACGAAGACGAGCTCGTGGACCTGGCGGCGTTTCTCATGGAAAAGAACCGGATCCGCCACGTGCTCGTTGAAGACGCGAACAACGAGCTGGTGGGGATCGTGTCCTACCGGGCGCTGCTGCGGTTGCTGGCTCGAGGGGCCCACGCGCCCTCGGCCGACGAGCTTCCCGTGAAGGAGGTCATGGAGCGAAACCCGGTGACGGTCGGCCCGGAGACGGCCACGATCGATGCCATCGAGACCATGCGTGCCCACCAGGTTTCGGCATTGCCGGTGGTGAAGGACGGCAAGCTCGTGGGGATCGTCAGTGAACGGGACTTCATGCCCGTTGCCGGGCAGCTGATGGAAAACCGGCTACGACAGGACAAGAGCGCACTTGGGTAACAGCACTTCGTTGAAGGCGGACGCGGCACGGAACGCCGATCGCGTCTTGGGTCGAATCCGGGGTCCCCGCCCGGGACCGACCCTGTTCTGCATCGGAGGCATGCACGGGAACGAACCCGCCGGTGTGCTGGCCCTCCAGACGGTCCTCGCGCAGCTCCAGGCCATCGGGGGGATCGAGGCCGGCGAGTTCGTGGCATTGGCAGGTAATCTGGAGGCATTGCGTCAGGGCTGTCGCTTCGTGCAACAGGACCTGAATCGCGCCTGGCACCCTCAGAGGCTCTACGACCTCCAGAACGGGGGCCGGCCGGGGGCGAGCTTCGAGGATCTGGAGCAGGTGCAGCTGCTCGACGCCTTCGAAGAGGCTCTTTCGCGAGCCCGGGGCGCCTCGTACCTGCTGGACCTGCACACCACCTCCGGCGGAGGTGGGCCGTTCGCCACCGTCTCGGACACGCTGATCAACCGTGACTTCGCCCAGGTGATCCCCACGCCCATGATCCTGGGCCTGGAGGAGCTCGTGGAGGGCACGCTTCTGGAATACATGAACGAGAAGGGGCTCATCACCGCGGGCTTCGAGAGTGGCCAGCACGCCGAGGAAGCGGCGGTGGACCGGGCGGAGGCCGCCATTTGGCTGGTGCTATCCGGCACCGGTCTCCTCCCGCCCGCCCTCCAACACCGTGCCGAGGCGGCCCGGAAGTACCTGGAGCGGGACACTGCCTCTCTGCCTCGCGTCCTGGAGATGCGATACCGGCACCACGTGCAGGGAGCCGACGGCTTCCGCATGATGCCCGGCTACGAGAACTTCCAGCCGGTCAGCGAGGGTGAGGTCGTGGCCACCGACCGGAAGGGTGAGGTACGGGCGACCGAAGCCGCCCGGATCCTCATGCCCCTGTACCAGGAGCAGGGGGAGGACGGGTTCTTCATCGTGCGGGAGTTCAACCCGTTCTGGCTGTGGCTGTCGCGCCCGCTCCGCCGACTGCCCATCGCGTCGTTCATCCACTGGCTGCCGGGCATCAAGCGCGATCCGGAAGATCCGCGGGTGCTCGTGGTCAACAAGCGGGTCGCCCGGATCTTCGCGGTCCAGCTCTTCCACCTCCTGGGGTACCGCCGTAAGCGGGAAGACGGGAATCAGCTGAGGGTCATGGCCCGGCGGGCTGGGGGCCGGGTTTGACGCGTCTTCCCCCCCTCGCTGCTCTCTGTCTGCCGGTCGCTCTGGGTGTCGGCGCTTGCGGCTACGAGGCGGGGGGAGGGGCCGAGGCCGAGCCGGCAGCTCCCGCCGTTCTCTCACTCCTGGGTGAGCGTCTGCTACCCCTCGAGGACACCGCGGGCATAGCGGCTCGTGCCCTCGACGCCTTGGCGGCGGCCCCCCACGACGTAGAGCTCCTGCTGGAAGCGGGGCACGCCCATGCCTCCCTGCGGGATTACGTCGAGGCGATTCGCCTGTACGGCCAAGCGATCGGTGTGGCTCCCGACGATTGGCGGGGACCCCGTTACAGGGGACACCGGTACGTGTCCATCCGACGCCTGCCGCAGGCTCTCCGGGACCTGGAGCGGGCCCGTGACCTCGAAGCCAGGAGCTTCGACGTAGCGTACCACCTGGGGCTGGCCTACTACCTGGCCGGCGCCTACGATGCGGCGGCGGAAGAGTACGGCCGGTGCATGTCCCTGGCGGAGGACCCCGAAGCTCTGGCCCTGCAGGCGTCCGGTTCGTTTGGCGAGGGCTTCCGGAGCTGCATGTCCATAGCCACCGACGACAATGCCCGCGTCGCCATCACGGATTGGCGGTTCCGGGCTCTCCGCCGGGCTGGCCGGCTCGACGAAGCCGACGCGCTGCTCGCCCGTATCACCGCGGACATGGACGTGGACTCCAACACGTCCTACCACCACGTGCTCCTCTTCTACAAGGAGCAGGTGTCCGAGATGGAGTTGCTGCACCCCGACAACCCGGCGGGGTACCGCATCGAGACCGTGGGCTACCCGGTCGCGGCCTGGCACCTGACGGAAGGGGACACCGCGCGGGCCCTCGAGCTGCTCGAGACGGTCGCCTCCGACCCCCACTGGCCCGGCTTCGGGCGCATTGCGGCCGAGATGGATCTGACGAGCCTCCGCTGACCATGTGCGGTCGGTACAGCCTCGCCTCGGACGTGGAGGAGCTGGTGGAGGTCTTCGACGTGCCGTTGCCGGCGTTCGACCACATCCCGCGCTACAACATCGCGCCCACCCAACTCGCTCCGGTGGTGGCGCAGGATCGGAGGGGTCGCCGCATGGGCCTCATGCGGTGGGGGCTCATCCCGTTCTGGGCGAAAGACCCCGCCATCGGGAATCGGCAGATCAACGCGCGCAGCGAGACCGCGGCCCGGAGACCGGCCTTCAAGGACGCGTTCGCACGGCGTCGCTGTCTGGTCCCCGCCGACGGCTTCTATGAATGGGCGGCGGAACGGGGGCGTAAGCAGCCGTACTGGATCAGCTCGCCCGGCCAACTGCTGAGCTTCGCCGGACTCTGGGATCGCTGGAAGCCCGGTGAGGGCGAGCCCGTGTACTCCTTCACGATCCTGACGAGAGACGCGACTCCCGAGCTCCGGGCCATTCACGACCGCATGCCGGTGATCGTCGATGCACACGACCGAGACGCCTGGCTCGATCGCTCGACGGAACCGGCCGAGCTGGCCGCCCTGATGGGCCGGCGGAGTGACCCGTTGCTCGCACCTCGTAGGGTGTCCACCTGGGTGAACAAGCCGGACAACGACGATCCTACCTGTGTAGAGCCGGTGGACGACGCCCCGTAGACGGCGGCGGGTCGCTCGCGCGCTCGCCTGCACCCACCACGGAGAGACACGAGCATGGGGCTAAGGGCCCCTCCGGTCTCGGCCGATACTAGTATCCGGGGCCTCCGTCCGTTCGCCTCACGGCGGACGCCTGGGCCGCTCGTCCCTCCGCTTCTTCGGGGACCGGAGAACCGAGGCCCCGTACGCTTGGCCAGCCAAGGAGAAAAGCGGTGACAACACGGGAGGCCTGGGAAGGGCGGCTCGAGGAGTCCCGGATCCTCATCGTCGACGACGAAGCTCAAAACGTACGACTCCTCGAGGCACTCCTCCGGCGAGCCGGCTACCACGAGGTCACCACCGAGACCGATCCTCGTGAGGTACATGCTCTGGTCCGCTCCCGGGATCCCGACCTGATCCTCCTGGACCTGCACATGCCCCACCTGAGCGGCTTCCAGGTGATGGAGCAGATCGTTCCGGAGATCCCCCACGGCGTGTACCTGCCGATCCTGGTCCTGACCGGGGACACGGACTCCCACCGAAGAGAGCGGGCGCTCTCGGCCGGAGCCCGTGACTTCCTCACGAAGCCCTTCGAGTCCGGAGAGGTGCTGCTCCGCATCAAGAACCTCCTCGAGACCCGCCTCTTCAACAAGGAGCTTCGCGGGCACAACGAAACGCTCGAGGAGAAGGTCCGAGAGCGGACCCACGAGCTGGCCGAAGCGCAGGTCGAGATCATCCGCCGGTTGGCCATCGCGGCCGAGTATCGGGACGACGTCACAGGTCAGCACGCCGAACGGGTAGGGGTCCTCGCCGCGCTTCTCGCCCAGGAGCTCGGGCTCCCACCGGAGCAGGTGAACCTGATACGCCGCGCGGCGCCGCTTCACGACGTGGGCAAGATCGGGATCCCGGACGCGATCCTCATGAAGCCGGGTCGCCTGACACCGAAGGAGTTCGACGTCATGAAGACCCACACGATCATCGGTGGGCGCATCCTCTCCGGGAGCCGGTACCCCGTGTTGGAGCTGGCCGAGACGATCGCGTTGACCCATCACGAACGTTGGGACAGCCGGGGGTACGAGCTCGTGAAGGGCGAGGACATCCCGCTGGTCGGCCGCATCGTGGCCGTGGCGGATGTCTTCGACTCTCTGACCCATGAGCGGCCCTACAAGCGGGCCTTCACCGTCGATGAGTCGGTGGACGAGATCCTGCGGGGGCGGGGCGCACACTTCGATCCGAACATCGTCGACGCCTTCAGCCGTTTGCTGGACGCCGGTGAGCTCGCCGAGCTGGGGGTGACATCTCGACCGGCGGCGGAGCCCCCGTCGACGGGTGGGACCGAGACACTCCGGCCCGCGATGACGGAGGGCGCGCAGCCGGCGCCGTGAGCGGCACCGTCCGCCTGGCCTGAGACCGAACCAGGCCGGAGCGGTCGCCGGTGTCGTCGGCAGGCAGCCCTACAGCCTGCACGATCACACTAGTTGGCCCGGATCGTCCGACCCTGGGCCCAGGACCGCATCGCGTCGATCTTCTCGGCCATCGTGATCGCCAGGGGCCGTGTCTCCCGGATCTCCTGGGCGAGGGCAGACGTGTCGAGCTCGGCCTTTGACGTGAAGGCAGAGTAGAGTCCGGACAGAACGACCTGCTCGATCTCGGCTCCGCTGAAGCCGTCCGCCTGCGCCGCGAGCCTGGCCAGGTCGAAGGCGGACGGATCCTGCTCTCGGTTGGCCAGGTGGATGCGGAAGATCTCGGCCCGCGTGGCCGTATCGGGCAGATCCACGAAGAAGATCTCGTCGAAACGACCCTTGCGGAGAAACTCCGGCGGCAGCAGCTCGATCTGGTTGGCCGTGGCCACCACGAAGACGTCTCCGCGTCGCTCCTGCATCCACGAGAGGAAGCTCCCCAGGACCCGCTGGGACACGCCGCCGTCCTCCGAGCCCCCTGCGGCAAAGGCCTTCTCCAGCTCGTCGATCCACAGCACGACCGGCGACATCCGCTCTGCCGCCTCCATGGCGCGCTTGAAGTTCTTCTCGGTTTCCCCGATGTACTTGTTGTAGAGGTTGGAGGTGTCCAGCCGGAGTAACGGCAGCCCCCACTCCATGGACACCGCCTTGGCGCAGAGGCTCTTGCCGCACCCCGGTACGCCCAGCAGCAGGACGCCACGGGGAAAGGCGAGTCCAAACTCCTTGGCGCGCACCGGACTCTCCACTACCGCTTTGCGCTTGGTCAGCCAGGCCTTGAGCGTGGAGAGGTCGGCGACGTCGGCCATGCTCTCTTCGGTAGGGTAGTACTCCAGCAGCCCTTCCTTCTCCACGACCGCCTTCTTGGCCTCGATGACGTGACGGATGTCGCCGGCGTGCAGCCGGCCGTCCTCGATGATCGCCTTCGTGAGGACCTTCTCGGCCTCGAGCAGCGTCAGGCCGCTCAGATGTCCGAGCAGCGCGGCGATCTCGTCCTTGCTGAGCTCCACCTCCACGTGCCCCCGGCGCGACCGGTCCCGGATCAGGTGGGCCAGCAGGGTGCGGTAGTCCTCGGCGCCCGGGCCGGGAAGCGACACGGTGGCGACGCGGGGGACCAGGGATTCGGGAATGGCCAGACCTCTCCCGGTCAGGAGCACGGCGCCGTCCACCGTCTCCATGGCTTTTCCGGCGTCCCGGAGGTGCTCGGCGGTGATGGGCTCTCGCTCCAGCGCCGTGGCCAGGCCACGGAAGTGGTACACACCGGGGTGGGCCGAGGCAGCCACGTGCCGCAGCGCCTTGGACGGGTCCGTCGTATCGTAGACCGCTCCGCCCAGGTCGGCCCGTCCCAGGCCCTGCGTCGGCGACCATGTGAACAGCGCTACGCCGAGGGCATCGGCCAGGTGGGCCAGCAACGTGGCGACTCGCTCCTCCTCGTCGGAGTCCAGATGCACGATGCCGTACCGGGACTGGATGAGCAGCTTCACGTCGTGCAGTGTGTCGTGGGCCCAATCAGGCACTCGCTAGCACCTCCCGGAAGGCTCCTGCGAGGCGGCCGAGGGCTACTTCCAGCTCGGCACGTGGCGGACCGAACCCGATGCGCAGGTAGTGGTCCATCCCGAACTGGTCTCCGGGCACGACGAGCAGGTCCTGCTCCACGCGGAGCTTCTCGGCCAGGGCCGTCGATCCCATTCGAGCGTCGTACCGGACGTAGCAGATGGCGCCGGCATCGGGCGGCCGGTAGTGGAAGAGCCCGTCCTGCAGGTCGAGCCATTCCGTCACGACGGCCAGGTTCTCCCGGATGATGCGCCGCGTGCGCTCGAGGATGCGCGCGCGCGTGTCGGGCTGCAGGGCTGCGCGGGCCAGGACGTCGGAGAGCGCCGCCACCGTGATCGTCGTGTAGTCGGTCCGCGCCCAGAGGTCGGCCGTGACGTCTGCGGGAGCCACCACCCACCCGACCCGGAGGCCGGGCAGACCGTAGGCCTTGGACAGGGAGTTGGTGACGATCACCCGCTCGTAACGGCCCCAGAAGGAGGGCGTCTCCGTCTCCCCCACCTCGGCGCCACGGTACACCTCGTCGGCCAGGATCCACGCGCCGTGGCGTTGGGCCAGCGCCACCACCCCGTCCATGATCGGCTGGGTGAGGGCGACCCCGGTGGGGTTGTTGGGGTTGGTCACCAGAATGAAGCGAGCGCCGGCCTCCAGCGCTTCGGCCAGTTGATCCATGTCGGGCTGCCAACCGGCTTCCTCCCGGAGATGGACGGGCAGAAGTCGGCCGCCAAACGACGCCACGAGCCCAGGGATCTGCATGTAGTTCGGCAGCATGACCGCCGCTGCGCCGTCGGGCTCCAACAGGCGCCAGCACGCCGCGAAATTGGCTTCGGCCCCACCGACGGTCACCAGGACCTGGTCGTCTCCGGCGCCAGGGTGGAGGGCCGCGATGGCTGCGCGCAGCTCGTCGGATCCGTTGGACTGGCCGTACCCCAATCGGACGTCGTCCAGGCCGTCCAGCCCCGCCAACTCCAGCAGCCCCCCCAGGGTCAGCGGGTGGACGCCGCTCTCGGAGAGGTTGAACCGAACGCGGTGCTCGTAGGTCGACTGCCACCGCTCCATATCGAACTGGGTGAAGCGCACGCCGCCTCCTGGTTGCGGGGATCGTGATCGTAGGCCGACGCCCAGAGACTCGATTCGACAGAACCCCATGACCCCTCGTCGGATCCATGGAGAAACCGACAGCGCCCCGCGGTGGTCGGGCGCCCGCTCCGGCCGCTTCAGTCCCGTCGCTCTTCGGTTGGAGCACGCCCCGAGCAAGGGTATATTCCGCGCCCCGAGGACACGCGGAGCCGCGCATCACTTTCGAACGAGGAACGGCATGGCCATCACGGCGCTACCCGACGGCTTGGTGGAGCGCGACGGAGACGGGGGCAAGATCGTCCTGGCAGTCATGGACGGAGTCGGGGGCCTGCCCGATCGGGATTCGGGCCTCACGGAGCTGGAGGCCGCCGAAACGCCCAACCTGGACAGGCTGGCATCGACGGGCTCGTTGGGAATGCTGGTGCCCGTGGCGCCCGGCGTGACACCCGGAAGCGGCCCCGGCCATCTGTCCCTGTTCGGATACGACCCGCTGGAGTATCAGATCGGCCGTGGGGCGCTGAGCGCCCTCGGTGTCGGGTTCGCGCTGAAGCCGGGAGACGTGGCCGTGCGCCTCAATCTCGCCACGTTCGACGGAGCGGGGCTCGTGCTGGACCGGCGTGCGAGTCGGCCTTCGGACGAGGAGGGGCTGCGGGTGGTCGACCGGATCCGCGCTGCGTTGGCCGCGCCGGACGGTGTCGAGCTGTTCATCGAGCACGTCAAGGAGCACCGGGCCGTGCTCGTCTTCCGTGGCCAGGGGCTGTCAGCCGATCTGGCCGACACGGATCCCCAAGACACGGGGGTTCCCCCGGCGGCGGTGCGAGCCACGACGCCGGAGGGGGAGTCCATGGTCGCGCTGGCGGATGACGTGCTCGCGCAAATCCGACACGCCGTGCAGGACCTGCCTGTGGTGAACGGCGTCCTGGCGCGAGGATTCGCCATGTTCGAGGGTTACCCCACGGTCCACGACCGCTTCGGGCTCCGGGCCCTCGCCGTGGCCCAGTACCCCATGTACCGCGGCGTGGCCCGCCTCGTGGGCATGGAGGTCCAGGAGGTGCCCGGGTCCGACGAGGAGGCGGTGGGGATCGTCGAGCGTCGGATCGGCGACTACGACTTCGTCTTCGTCCACTTCAAGGCGCCGGACGCCCGGGGCGAGGACGGCAACTTCGAGGCGAAGGTGGCCGCCATCGAGCGCATCGACGCGCTCATGCCCCGTCTCGCCGCTCTGGAGCCCGCGGTCCTTGCCGTCACGGGCGACCATTCGACGCCAGCGGCCTACGGGGCACACTCGTGGCATGCGGTGCCGGTCCTCTTGGCCAGCCGCTGGTCTCGGCCCACAGGGGCCACCTTCGGAGAGGCCACCTGCCGCGCCGGAGACCTGGGTCGCTTCGAGGGCAAGCACCTCATGACCCTCGCGCTGGCGCATGCGGGTCGCCTCGTGAAGTTCGGTGCCTGACCCGTCTCCCATGTCGGATGCCGCAGGCATCCTGGGCCGCGCCCTCGTCCTCGGCGACGAGGGCGATTGGGAGGCCATGGCCCTCCTTCTCGCCGACGGGTTGGAAGCGGACCCGGACGACCCGTACCTCCTCTGCTGGCTCGGCGTGGCCGAGCGCGAGTTGGGCAACGAGGGCGCCGCCTACGAGCGCTTCAAGCAAACGTTGGCCCAGAGGCCCGACGATCCGCACCTCCTGGCAACGGCCGGGGCCGGATTGGCAGCGTTCGACGATCCGGAAGCCGAGAGTGCGTTGCGTACCGCAGCCATCCTGGCTCCCGAGGTTGCGGCGACCCGTCTGGCTTACGGCGCACATCTGTCCCGCGAGGGCTATCTCGACGACGCTCTGAAGGAACTGGAGGCAGCCGCGGAGCTCGATCCCGCCGACGGAGTGGTCTCCACCGAACGGGGCGTGGCGTTCGCGTTGGCGGGCAAGCTGGACGAGGCGGTGGACGCGTTCGAAGAGGCCGCGAGGCTCACGCAGGATGATGGCTGGCCCAGGGTGCTGTCGGGGTTGGTCCTCATCGAGTCGGCTCGCCTGGAGGAGGGGGCCGGGGAGCTGGTGAACGGGGCTCGCCTGCGGCCAGACGACGTAGAGGCACAGCTGCTGGCGGCCCTGGCGGCGGCCGCCATCGGGTGGGACGACCTGGCGGTCGAGATGATCGAGCGCGCCCGCCAGATCGCCACCGGACTCGATGCCGCCACCGTCGAGGAGGCCGACGACCGGATTCTGGAGGGGCCGGACGCGGCCCGCCGCTTCCTATTGGACTCGGTGGCGCCGGGAGCTCTGCGGGATCGGCTGATGGCCCGGCCCTGAGCGGGCCCGGGCCCGTGGGCCTCAGCCTTCTCCCGGAGTCTCCGGCCTCGCGGGGTCCGGCGCCCCTATGTCCAGCAACACCTTCCAGGCGCCGCTCACGTCTTTCCGCCAGATGGTGACGTACTGTCCGGGGGAGACCGCGTCCGGGTCATCCGACCCCGGTGGGCGGCTCTCGTATCGTCCGACCGTGAAGCCCAGGTCGCCGGACTCGGCTACCTCGCCCCACTCCGGGTCCCATGTGAGGGTGCCTCCGTCCGAAAGGCCCGAGGTGATGGCGCCCCGGATCGCTTCCAGTCCCTGGATCTGTCCGCCGGGCACCATCATCCGGCCGTCCTCGGCGAAGAAGGACACCCAGCCGTCGGCGCCGTCGCGGGCGGTAACGTCGTTGAACGTGCGATCGGCCTCCAACATGGACGCCGTCACGGCCTCAAGATCGAGGGGAGGTGCGGGCTCGGGAGCGGAGCACCCGGCGGCCAGGCCACAGCATGCGGCCAAGCCAGCGAGGCGCAACTCCCCAGCGACGCTGCGACGAGGCCCCGGGCGGCGCGTCCGCATCCCGGGTGCCGGTCGCGCTGCCGGGGTCGGAAACCACCTCGTTTCGAGTCTCACGTCCGTTGATCCTTCCTGGCTTGTGGGTATCTTTCTGGACTCCCGCGGCGTACGGGTGGGGTGGTGAGGCCTACCGAACACGGTGCCGACCCGGGTTCCTTCGCGAGCCCCCTCAGTGAACGGCTCTTGGACCGCATGCGACGACCAGGACTGATCCTGGCACTCCTGATCTCCGGCCCGTTGGCCGGCACAGCCCAGGAACGGGTACCCATGGATCTCCACATCCCCTTCACCCAGTTCGCCCTCGGCAACGGCCTGAACGTAATCGTTCACGAGGACCATTCCCTACCCATCGTGAGTGTGAACCTGTGGTACCACGTGGGGTCGGGCAACGAGCGGCCAGGCCGCACCGGCTTCGCCCACCTCTTCGAGCACATCATGTTCGAAGGGTCGGCCCACGTGCCCGAGGGCGACTTCGACAACCTGCTCGAGGCCGTGGGCGGGACCAACAACGGATCGACCAACCCGGACCGCACGAACTACTGGGCGAATCTGCCATCCAACGCTCTCGAGCTGGCACTGTGGCTCGAGGCCGACCGCATGGGCTGGCTCCTCGAGACCATGGACCAGGAAAAGCTCGACATCCAGCGGGCCGTGGTGAAGAACGAGCGGCGCCAGAGCTACGAGAATCGCCCCTACGGCCTGGCCTTCGAGCAGCTGGGATTCGCGCTGTTCCCGGAAGAGCACCCGTACCACTGGCCCACCATCGGGTCCATGGAGGATCTGTCCGCGGCGACCCTCGCGGACGTCACGGAGTTCTTCCGCACGCACTACGCGCCCAACAACGCCAGCCTGTCCATAGCGGGGGCCGTATCCACCCGCAGGGTCAGGGAGCTGGTGGAGAAGTACTTCGGCCCAGTCCCCCAGGGACCGGAGCCCCCGCCCATCGAGCCTCCGCCGGTCGGGTTGGATCAGGAGCGGTACCTGTTGTTGGAAGACGACGTGCGGCTTCCGCGCCTGTACATGGCCTGGCACTCGCCTCCCGTGTTCAGCGACGGGGATGCCGCCATGGACATGGCCGGTGCCGTCCTGGCCGAAGGCAAGAGTTCGCGGCTCCATCGACGCCTGGTCTACGAGGAGCAGGTGGCGCAGGACGTCGCGGCCTTTCAGCTGAGCCAGGAGTTGGGGAGCCGTTTCCTCGTGATCGTCACGGGCCGCCCCGACGTGCAGCTCGAGGACCTGGAGGCCGCGGTGCGGGACGAGGTCACCCGGCTCGCGGGAGAGGGACCAACCGACCTCGAGATGGAGCGGGTCGTCAACCAGATCGAGGCTTCCTTCGTCAATGGGCTCCAACGGGTCGGCGGGTTCGGCGGCAAGGCAGATCAGCTCAATCGGTACTATTTCACGACCGGTAACCCCGGCTTCGTACGCAGGGACCTGGCCCGTTTCCACCGACAGACGCCGGAGACGGTGGCAGCAGCGGTCGGTGAGCGCCTGGACCGCGCGCACGCGGTCGTGCTGAGCGTCGTTCCGAGGGGGCGCGCCGACTTGGGAGCGCGGGAGGGCGCGTGAGGCACTCCCGGTGGGGTGTGGGGTTGGCCAGTGCTCTGGCTCTCGTCGGTTGCTCGGTGTCCATGGGAGGCAGTGCCGATTCCGACGGCGACTCGGTGTCCATGCAAGCGGGACCCAGGGAGGAGACTCAGGTGGAGCAGCTCGATCGCACCGTGCCCCCGGAGACGGGATCGCCTCCAGCGGTCTCGCTACCGCAGGCGACCGAGTTCAGCCTCGGGAACGGGCTCCGCGTCGTGCTGGTGGAGAAGCACGAGGTGCCGGTGGTGGCCATCGAGCTCCAACTCCGCGGCGGGGCTTCGGCCGAGACGCGGGGTCAGGCGGGGCTCTCGGCCCTCACCGCGGATCTTCTGGATGAGGGCACGGCATCGAGATCCGCCATGGAGATCGCCGGTGAGATCGAGCGTCTCGGCGCGAGCTTCTCCTCGTTTGCCGGGCGGGACGCGAGTCGGGTCCGGATGTCCGTCGTGAGTGGCCGGCTCGGGCCGAGCCTGGCGATCTTCGGCGAGGTGGTCCGGGAGGCGTCGTTTCCCGAGCGCGAAATCGAGCGGGTCCGCACGGAGCAGCTCACGCGCATCCTGCAGGGACGCGACGAGCCCAGGGTGCTGGCCGACAACGCCCTGGCCCACGTGCTCTACGGCGATGCCCATCCGTACGGACAGCCGGTCATCGGTACGGAGGCCTCGGTCGCCTCCCTCACCCGGGACCACGTCCTCGACTTCTATCGAGGGCGCTATCACGCCGGCAACGCGACGCTGGTCGTGGCGGGAGACGTCAGCCAGGAGACGTTGGAGCCGCTCCTGGAGACGGTCCTCGGCTCATGGCGATCCGCAGCGGCCGCCGTTGCGGACGGAGCGGCTCAACGAGGGCCGGACGCCACCGGGGTCTATCTGGTCGACAAGCCCGGCGCCGCGCAGTCGGAGATTCGGGTGGGACGGGTGGCCACCGACCGCCGCACGGACGACTTCTACCGGCTCACGGTCCTCAACACCGTCCTGGGCGGCTCGTTCACGAGCCGTCTGAACATGAGACTGCGCGAGGAGAAGGGCTTCACCTACGGTGCGCGGTCGGGATTCGCCCTGCGCCGGATGGCCGGACCGTTCGTCGCGGGCTCCGCGGTCCACACGCCGGTGACGGACAGCGCGGTCGTGGAGTTCCTGGGCGAGATCCGGCGGATGGCCGACGAGCCCGTCCCGGTCGAGGAGCTCGAACGAGCGCGCAACTTCGTCGCCTTGCGCTTGCCCCAGAGTTTCGAGACCGTATCGGACTTGGCCTCTCGGGTTTCCGACCTGGTGCTCCACGAGCTGCCCCTGGACTACTACGACGCATACGTAGACGCCGTGTTGGCAGTCACGAGCGCGGACGTCCAGGCGGCGGCGCAGCGATACCTGTCGGGCGGGTTCGCCATCGTCGTCGTAGGGGACCGTTCGGTCGTAGAAGCACCGCTCCGGGCCCTGGGCGCCGGTCCCGTGGAGGTCCTGGAGCCGGAGGATGGCGCGAGCGCCGAAGATCCCACGGCGTCCTGAAGCATCCAGCGACGCGACCGACTGGAAAGCCGGTCGCGTCTGAACCCGAAAGCGAA
This sequence comes from Gemmatimonadota bacterium, assembly GCA_039589315.1. GTDB lineage: Bacteria > Gemmatimonadota > Gemmatimonadetes > Longimicrobiales > Gaopeijiaceae > JBDHHQ01. The sequence goes on along the minus strand of JBDHHQ010000056.1, from coordinate 7,485 downwards.
AGAGCTCGCGTGCTATCGATCCCCGCTCACCGACACACGCTGGACAACGGCTTGCGTGTCGTCCTCTCCCGGGATTCGGCCGCTCCCGTCGTGGCCGTCAACCTCTGGTACGGCGTGGGCTCGCGTAACGAGCGAACGGGCCGCACCGGCTTCGCGCACCTCTTCGAGCATATGATGTTCCAGGGCTCGGCCCACGTGCCCAAGAACCAACACTTCGAGCTGATCGAGCGCGCCGGCGGGTCGCTGAACGGCTCCACCTGGTTCGATCGCACCAACTACTTCGAAACGGTTCCGGCGCACCATCTGGAGCTGGCGCTCTGGCTCGAGGCCGACCGCATGGGGTGGCTTCTGCCGGCCATGACCCAGGAGAAGCTGGACAATCAGCGCGACGTGGTGAAGAACGAAAAGAAGTGGCGCTACGACAACCAGCCCTACGGCGACTGGGACGAGCGCCTCCAGGCTCTGGTGTTTCCCGAGGGGCACCCCTACCACCACTCGGTCATCGGCTCCATGGAGGATCTCGACGCCGCCGATCTCGATGACGTGGCACAGTTCTTCCGCACGTACTACGTGCCCAACAACGCGGTCCTCACCGTCTGCGGCGACTTCGAGGAAGATCATGCCCTCACGCTCATCGACAGACTCTTCGGTGAGATTCCGGCCGGTGATCCGCTACCGCCGATTCCGGGGGACTGGGACATCCCGCTCAGGATCGGGACCACGGTGCGTGAGCGAGTCGAGGCGAAGGTGCCGCTGCCGCGCGTGTACATGGCGGGTCGAGTACCTCCCTACACGAGCGACGCCTTCTATCCTGCGTACGTGGCCAGCGCCCTGCTGGGAACAGGCCGGGCAAGCCGGCTCTACTCCAGCCTCGTCAGGGAGAAGAAGATCGCGAAAGACATCGTCACGTACACGTTCCCGCTGGTTACCGGGACCTCGATCTTCCTGCTGTGGGCGACCGGCTACCCCGGGACGGAACCGGCCGCGTTGGAGCAGGCTCTGGTGACCGAGCTGCAGGCCGTGGACGGCGTCCGCCAAGAAGAGGTGGACAGGGCCATCGCTTTGATTGAGACCAGCTTCGTCAAGGACATCGAGCAGGTGGGCGAGCGCGCCGACCTGCTCTCCATGTACGAGACCTTCTTCGGCGAGCCGGAGCGCATCAACACCGAGATCGAGCGACTTCGGGAGGTCACCCTCGACGATCTGCGGGACTTCGCGGGGCATCATCTGGGCGAGGACAACCGTGCCATTCTCACGTACGTCCCCGGAGGTGGCCAGTGAGCGTCGCCAGCCACGGATTCGACCGGGCCACCGTGCCGCTGCCGGGTGAGATCCGCCAATTCGACTTCCCCCAGGTGCGGTCTTTCGACCTGGACACCGGACTGTCGGTTCGCGTGGCCCGCATGCCCGGACTCCCGGTCGTGTCCGCCAGCCTCATCCTCGAGGCCGGCGAGACCGGCGTGCCCGCGGATCGGGCGGGTCTGGCCGTGCTCACAGGGGACGCGCTACAGGCCGGCACCGCCCGCCGGAGCGGTGCCGAGCTCGCCGAGGCCCTGGAGCGAGTCGGAGTGGGCCTCGCGGCGGCGACGGGCTGGGACGCGACGACGGTGTCGCTCGGATGTCTGTCCGAGCGCTTGGTCGACGCGGTCGAGCTCATGGCGGAGGTGGTGGGCGAGGCGTCATTCGAGAAGGAAGAGTTCACCCGCATTCGGCAGCAACGGCTGGCTACCATTCGGCAGCGTCTCATGGATCCCCGCCGCCTCGCCGATGACGCCGCGGCTCACTTCATCTTCGCCGACGGCGTGGCGTACAGCCGGTCCGCCGGCGGGACCCGCGCGTCCATCGGCGGAGTGGGGCGCGAGCAAGCCGCGGAGTATGCAGCTTCCCACTACCGGCCCGCGGGCGCGGGGCTGGTGGTGGCGGGGGACGTCGATCCCGACGCGGTCGCGCGACTGGCGGGACCCCTGTTGGCACACCGTGGTGGCGAGGGCGTCGCTCGCCCCGCGCTGGTGGTGGAACCCCGGTCGCGAGAGCGCGCCGTGCACCTGCTCCACCGACCCGGGGCCGTCCAGTCGGAGATCAGAATCGGCCACGTGGGCGTGGCTCGCAGCTCGGACGACTTCTTCGCCCTGAGCGTGCTGAACACGGTACTGGGCGGTGCGTTCACGAGTCGGCTCAACCTCAACCTCCGCGAACGGCACGGTTTCACCTACGGCGTGCGCTCGAGCTTCGGCTTCCGCCGTCACCCCGGACCGTTTCGCGTCGCCACCGCCGTGGCTACGGAGGTGACGGCGGACGCGGTCCGAGAGGCCATGAGCGAGCTCGACGGTATCGTGCGAGACGGGCCGACCGACGCCGAGGTGCAGGCGGCCCGGGACTACATCGTCGGGGTGTTTCCTCTCCGGCTCGAGACGACCGGCCAGGTGGCATCGCGGATCGCGGACCTGATCGTCCACCGCTTCCCCGATGACTACTACGCCACCTACCGGGATCGGGTGGCGGCGGTGACCACGGCCGACGCCACCGACGCCGGTCGCCGGGCGATTCGGCCGGAGGAGATGGCCGTGGTCGTGGTGGGGGACGCCGACGCTCTTCGCCGCCCCCTCGAGGCGTTGGAGCTCGGGCCGGTCCAGGTGCACGACCCCGAAGTCCTCCTGGGTTGACGGTGACGGACCGCGACCCCGAGTCCGTCCAACGCCGGCGTTCCGCATCTTCCGAGGACATCGGAGCCGAGGGACGACCGCCGCCCCACGACGTCGATGCGCTGATCGAGCGGGAGGCGGTCTTCGACGGCCGGATCGTGCGACTGAGCGTCGACACGGTCCGCTTCCCCGACGGATCGACTGGGACGCTCGAGCTCGTCCGGCACCCCGGAGCCTCGTGTGTGCTTCCCATCTTCGGCGACCTCGGCGAGCCCGATCCCGACGTACTGCTGATTCACCAGTACCGCTACGCCGGAGGCGGCCTCATGTACGAGGTGCCCGCCGGCATCCCCGAAGGCCCTTCCGAGTCGTGGAGCGCCTGCGCCCACAGGGAGCTCGAAGAGGAGACGGGCTACCGAGCTCGGACCCTGCACCCGCTCACCCGCATCTACACGACGCCCGGCTTCACCGACGAGGTCATCCACCTCTTCGCGGCCACGGGGCTCAGCCGAGGCTCGCCCGATCATGACGCAGACGAGTTCCTGGAGGTCGTCCGGGTGCCTTTCTCCCGGGCCCTGGAGCTGATCCGCACGGGCGAGCTGGTGGACGCGAAGAGCATCGCGTGCCTTCTCTTCGCCGGTGCGTTCCTACTCGACAGCCCCGACCGCACGCCGTAGCACCCCTCTCGATCCGGCGCCCTCCTTGGGGACCCAGCCAACGTTTTCCTGGCCCATACTGTCTCCATGACAGGGCGCCGGCGTTCCGAAGTGGGACGACAGGGTGTCCCCCTGCGAGGACAGCGAACGGAAAAGATCGCAGAGAATCAGCGTATTTCAGGCATGTTCGGGGTGGTACGGAACGTGCTAATACACGTACTGCGAGTCAGACAAAAGAACCCCGGTTGGGGTCGTCCATATTACCGTGACAGCGAGGGAAACATCCAAAATGGCCGCCACTACGCTCGAGCAAGGGAACGACCACACGCCCGAAGCGCGCGACGGCGCCCTGGAACTACGGCGGGAGCTCAGCTCTCTAAACGACAGTGAGATCGTGCAGCGGTTCCTGGATGGTGAGTCTCGCGCCTTTGGGGAGTTGGTGAGTCGGTACGACAATCGGTTGCTGAACTTCGTGTATCGTACCGTCGGAGATCGGGAACGGGCGCAGGACTTGGTCCAGGAGACCTTCGTGCGGGTGTACCGCCACCTGCATCGCTTCGACCAGTCGAAGAAGTTCTCGACCTGGATCTACACCATCGCCGGGAATCTGGCGAAGAACGAGCTGCGCAACCGCTCACGGAATCCGTTGGTCCTGTTCCAGACGATCAAGAAGAACTGGGACGCCGATCACAGACCGCTGGAGTGGGAAGATTCCAGCCTCAAACCTGACGATCTGTACAGGAAGCGGCACCTGAAGGAGTTGGTGGATCGCGCCGTGCAGCAGTTGCCGGAGCATCACCGGATCGTCTTCGTCCTGAGAGAGCTGGAGGGCAAGACCTACGAGGAGATCGCCGACATCACCGGATGCAACCTGGGGACCGTGAAAAGCCGGTTGAACCGGGCGCGAAACAACTTCGCCCGAATCATCGGCCCCTGGTTGGACTGAGCCGGGATCGCCTCGAGTTGGAGAAAGGGCTCCCGCCGCGACCGCGGCGGGGGCCCTTCGTCTTTCCCCATCGTGCGGAACCTGGCCCGCCAACGCCCTGTACCACGAATCGGATCCGAGGCCCGGCCTCCGAGCCGGAACCCGGGATCGACCACGGCAGTAGAAGTTCCCAACGGCCAGGAGTGGGTCGGCGTGACTGCCCCGACCCGCCGGCCCGAAAAACCTGACGGAGCTCTGGACTAGGGATGGATTGCCCGGGATTCATCGCGCGATTCTCCGACTACTACGACGGGACGGGTGGAGCGGACGAGACTGGCCTGATGGAGGCCCATCTCGAAGCGTGCGCTTCCTGTCGCCGCTACCACCGGGTGGTGACCAAGGGAGGTCAGCTACTCCGGTCTCTCCCCACGCCTGAGGTTCCGCCGGACTTCGAGCCGCGCCTCCAACATCGCATCTATCACGTTGCCGACGAGGCTGCGCTGGCCCGCACCGTGAGCTCCGGAACGACCGGGGCGACGGCCTTCGCCATGGCCGTGCTCCTGACCGCGGTGGCGTGGTCCCCGACCATGAAGGAGGCGGGCCCGCCCACCGAGCTCGCGCCGGTCGACGTCCAATCCACAGATCCGTTCGGACCCAGCGCCGCCGGCGGCGGGGGTGCGACGCTCACGCCCGACTTCAACGCGCCACGCTCCCTGTTCGGACCCCTCAGCGTGCTTACCGGCGTGCAGCAGCCTGTGGAGAGCAGCCAGCGGCTCTGGGTCCACACCCACTCGCTCCTCTACGAGTATTCGCCGCTGTCCGAGAAGTACCGACAGGACACGCGGCTCCGCAGAACCGACGTGGACCGCTAGAGGCCTTTCGGGTGCCCGCTCCCCAACTCCCTCCCTCCCTTCGTGACGCTCCGAAGGGCGGGGTCTTCTTCCTGCACGGCTCGGATCGCTTTCAGCGCGAGGAGGCGCTCGTCGCGCTGGTGGACACGTACATCGATCCAGCGACCCGGGACTTCAATCTCGACCGACTGAGGGGGACCGAAGTCGATGTCGAGTCGCTGGCCAGCGTCCTCGCGACTCCGCCCATGATGGCCGAATTCCGCGTGGTGGTCGTCACCGAAGTGGAGGCCCTGGCCGGCAGCGCACAGGCCCGTGACGTCCTGCTGAAGGTGGCGGCGACCCCTCCGCCCGGGTTGGCGGCGATTCTTGTCGCCGACATCCCGTCCGGGTCCAAGGCCAAGGTGTACCGGAGCCTCAAGGCCGCATGCCACACGGCCGAGTTTCCCGCCGTCTCCCGGGACGACGTGCCCGGCTGGCTCATGGCTCGAGCCCGCGAGTCGCACGACCGGGAGCTGGAACCGGAGGCGGCTCGCGCCCTCGGCGCTGCGGTCGGGAACGACCTGGGCGTGCTGGTCCGGGAGCTGGAGAAGCTCTCGGACATGGTGGAGGACGGGGAGCCCATTACCCTCGCTGAGGTCGAGGCAGGGGGCACGACGATCCTCCAGCAAGACCGCTGGAAGTGGTTCGATCTGGTCGGCGAGAAGCGCTTCTCCGCGGCCCTGGAGGGGCTCGCGATTCTCCTGGCACGCGGAGAGAGCGCCGTGAGCCTCACCATCGGCCTGGCCACGCACTTCCTTCGCATCGGCGTGCTCGTGGAAGACGGCGCCGGCGCCCTCGAGGAAGTCCTGCCGTCTCACCAAAGGTGGCTGGCACGGAGGCTCTCCGGGCAGGCCCACCGCTGGAGCGCCGCCGAGGTGGACGCGGCGGTGATGGAGCTCCGACGTCTGGACCAGTTGCTGAAGTCCAGCCCGCTGCGTCCCGAGCATCTTCTGGAGGAGTGGTTGCTCGGCGTCATGGTCCGGGCGCGAGAGGCCGCGTGAGCTCCGCCGGCCGGAGGAAGGTCGTGGCTGCGCAGCGCCATGGACCGAGTGGTCGGCGATGGCGGGTCGCCGCTCGACGCTTCTTGGGCGCGGTCAGGGTCGGCGTACTCCTCGGTGTGCCGCTGCAGCTCGCTGGGCAAGAGCCCACGCTGGATGCCGTCGAGGCGCTGGTGAGGGAAGGGGACACCGAGGATGCCCGGTCCCTCATCCGAGCGTGGTGGGCCGCGGCGGGCCCCGATGTACAGACGGATGAGGTCCAGCGGGGCCTCTGGCTCAGGGGACGCCTCACGCTGGATCCCGCGGAGGCCGCCGAAGACTACCGACGCCTGGTGGACGAGTATCCCGGTGGACCCTACTCGGACCAGGCACTCCTGAGGTTGGCCCTTGCCGCCGAGGCGCGGGACGATCTCGAGACCGCCGGTCGTCACTACCGGGCGCTGGCCACCGACTACCCCTCCCGGCAGACGGGCGGGGACGCCGAGACCTGGCTGGCTGTGCACGGCTCGGAAGGCCGGGCTTCCCCGACGTCCGTCGTCCGAGTGGAGGAGGCTCCGAGCCAGCCACCGGCCCACCGCGCCGAGGCGCCCGTTCGAGCGGACGAGCCGGAGACCGCCGTGGCCGCCGAGAACAGGCCGCCGAACAGCTCCGCCAACGGGCCCTTCACGGTCCAGATCGGGGCGTACTTGAGTGCAGCTCGAGCGACCCGCATGGCGGAGCGCGTGACGGAGGCGGGTTTCACTGCGCGCATCGTGCACGTGCCGGGAAGCCCCCTCTTCCGCGTGCGGGTCGGGCGGTTCGCATCCTCCGCGGCGGCCACACCGGTGGCCGACTCCGTCGGGACGGCGGGGTTCGCAACCTACATCACCGGGAACGCCGCCTCGGAGCGGCCCTACCGGTAGCCCTCCGACCTTGAATCCCGAGCCCGGCTCTAGTACCCTTCCTTAGATACCCCCCCGGAGTATCTATAGCCAAGTGTCGGCAGGTCGAATCGTCAGGGCCGGCAGACAGCGAAGAGGCCGATGAGCATCCAGTCGGAAGACAAGCGTAGATCCCTGCAGGTCGCGCAGGACTCCCAGGACGCGGAGGCGTGCACGCTCACGCTGCCCCTGGAGGGCCTGCACTGCGCGGGTTGCGTTGCGCGCGTCGAGGGTGCCCTGGCAGGCGCTGAAGGCGTCGAATCGGCTAGCGTGAGCCTGGCGGACAACGAGGCCCGGGTCCGCTTCGATCCCGGCCGCGTCGGTGCCGATGCCCTGGCCCATGCCATTGCCGACGCCGGATACGGGGTGTCCACCGAGTCGGTCGAGGCCCGCATCCGGGGCATGCACTGTGCCGCCTGCGTGGGCCGTGTCGAGGCGGCGCTTCGTGCCGTGC
>JBDHHQ010000055.1:0-29262 GCA_039589315.1 Gemmatimonadota bacterium | reverse complement strand
CTCACGCGACGCCGTGGACCCCTCCACGCCGCCGGCACCCGGTCCCCAACTCTTCACCTGGCGCAACGCGCGCGCGGTGGAGCGGGCCCTCGAGTTGAGTCCCGGCAACGCGCGCGCCCTGTCCCTTTACAGTTCCGTTCTTCTCGGCGAGGCCGATATGGAGGGGTCGGTGGCAACGGCCCGACGGGCCGTGGAGATCGATCCGCTCGCCGTGGAGATCCGCAGGTCCCTCGTCGCGCGTCTGACCTGGGCGGGGTTGCACGAGGAGGCCATCCTGGAGGCGGAACGACTTCTGGAACTCGATCCAAAAGAGGCCGACGGCCACTACTACGTCGGCATCGCGCTGGACGGTCAGGGCCGCTATGAGGACGCGATCGACGCGTACGAACGAGCGATCGAGATCAACCCGGAGGATCCATACTATCCGGCTGCCGTCGCGTATTTCCATGCCATGCTCGGAAACCGGGAGCAGGCGGTTCTGGCAGCGCAGCAGGCCCAGGAGGCGGGCGTGCCCCTCTCCGATACCTCCGTCAGTCCGCTTGCGCGGCGGGACACCCATGAAGACAGTCTCGGTCTGACGCAAACGGGTGATCGTGGTAATGGAAGGTGCCGCCTGGAACCCCGAGATCCCGGCTAGAGTGGGGCAATCCCGTCTCGGATCGCGGAGAGTGTCCTACAGGCCGATCAGCATTTCCCCGGTGGCATTTGTTGCGGAAGGGGACTATTTGTGAGCCGAAAGCAAGCCGCTGTCGATCGGTGTGGGCCTCGGTGACACGCCGGCGGTCTTGCTGGATCAGCGGCCCAAACGTCGGTCGCGCCAACGACCGACCCCAACGGAGGAGAGTCCATGAGGACCACGAGTCCCATCGCCGGCCTGTTCGGCCGATCCCCGTTCCGACGCCTGCAGCAGCACATGGCCGTGGTTGCGGAGTGCGTGGAGGAGATGGTGCCGCTGTTCGAAGCGTTGACGGTGGGGGATCGAGACAAGATCGCCGAGCTGAAGGAGACGATCTTCGCTCTGGAGGGGCAGGCCGATCACATCAAGAACGATATTCGCGCGCACCTTCCCAAGACGCTCTTTCTCCCAGTCGACCGCCGTGACCTCCTCGATCAGCTGCACTCCCAGGACTCCATCGCGGATACGGCTCAGGACATCGTTGGGCTGCTGGTTTTGCGCGGGATGCAGATCCCGCCCTTCATGACCGACAATCTCAGTGCCTTCGTTCAGCTCAACGTTGATGCCGTCCGCAAATGCAGCGAGATCGTCAACATGCTCGATGAGCTGCTCGAGTCGAGCTTCCGCGGCCGGGACGTGGGCCGGGTGATCGAGATGGTCGACGATCTCGCCCAGATCGAGCAGAACGGGGATGAGCTCGGGATGCTCCTGGTCGGAGATATCTTTGCCAGGGAAGAGGAATTGGGGCCTCTCGACGTCGTCTACTGGGAGCGCCTCGTCGAGATGCTGGGCGACCTGGCGGATCATGCCCAGAAGGTGGGCGACCGTCTTCGACTCCTCTTGGCTCGCTAACCCCACTCCCCGGAGCTCCGTATCATGGAATATGGGCTGATCTACCTCTCCCTGGCGGTCCTCTTCGGCCTCTACATGACGTGGGGAGTAGGTGCCAACGACGTCGCCAACGCCATGGGAACCTCAGTGGGGTCCGGCGCGATAACCGTCAAAAAGGCGATCATCATCGCCGCCATCTTCGAGTTCGCAGGCGCCTTCCTGGCAGGTGGTCACGTTACGGGAACGATCCGGAAAGGGATCCTGGACGCCAGCCTGATTGACTCCCCGGAAGTACTCGTGTACGGCATGCTTTCCGCCCTTCTGGCCGCGGGCGTGTGGCTCATGGTGGCCAGCTACTTCGGATGGCCCGTTTCCACTACGCATACCATCGTCGGATCGATCATCGGATTCGGTGTCGTGGGGGTCGGTGTCGACGCCGTCGAGTGGATGGCGGTGGGTGGAATCGTCGCGAGTTGGGTCGTCTCACCCATTCTCGGCGCGACCCTGGCCTTCATCCTCGCGCAGAGCATCCGGGTGTTGGTGCTCGACACGGACAATCCCTTTGCGAATGCTCAACGCTGGGGCCCCATGTACGTATTCCTCATGGGGGTGTTGATCGCGCTCGTGACCTTCTTCAAGGGCTTGACGCACCTGAACCTGGAGCTCACCACGATCCAGACGTTCGGCATCGCGCTGCTCGTGGGCGTGATCGTGGCTTTCATCGGGAAGGCCCTCATTATGCGTGTCGAGGTCGATCCGGAGGCGACGCGCGACTTCCACTACGCGGCCGTCGAGAAGGTATTCGCTCCCCTTTGCGTGTTCACCGCCACCGGAATGGCGTTTGCCCACGGCTCCAACGACGTCGCGAACGGGATCGGACCGCTGGCTGCCGTAGTTTCAACGGTCCAGACCGGGCTTGTTCAGCAGGAATCGGCCCTTCCGCTGTGGATTCTGGCCCTCGGAGGGGTCGGCATCGTCCTGGGGCTCGCCACGATGGGCTACCGAGTGATGCGAACCATCGGGACGAAGATCACCGAGCTGACGCCGAGTCGTGGCTTCTGTGCCGAGCTCGCGGCCGCCAGCACCGTCGTCATCGCGTCTCGCCTCGGCCTGCCCGTGTCCACCACGCACATCATCGTCGGGGCGGTGTTGGGGGTGGGGTTCGCTCGCGGAATCGCGGCGATCGACCTGAGGGTGGTCCTCAGCATCGTCACTTCGTGGCTCGTCACGCTGCCCATCGGAGCGGCGCTGGCCGCTTTCTTCTTCTTCTTCTTCCGGGGGGTCTTCCTGTAGGGGGGCGGGGCGGGAACTCCGTCATCGACCAACGCCGATGCATACAGCTGACTGATGGCAGCGTCGGAGAGCCGACTCCGGGACGTGAAGGAGCTTCGATCGGAAAAGGGAATCCTGTTTCCCCAGAACGTTGCGTTCCGCCAGCTGATCATCACGGGTCCGCCAGGATCCGGGAAGACGACCGAAATACGCCAGATCGGGGGCTGGCCGGAAGAGGGATACCTGGACCTGACGCGCCGGTGGTGGCGCTCGAGGACGCTGACCTTTCGTCCTCGAGAGGTCCATCTCGGCTTCCCCTTTCGCGGACACGGCCAGGCACTCGCCCTCTTCGAGGAGGAGTGGCTCGAGGCCGAGGGCCCCCTGGAGCTCGAGCTCGACCGAATCCGTCTGCCCAGCCGACACCTTCCGATCGGCAACCCGAGAAAGAAGTACGTCTTCGAGTTCCTGCTTCCGCCCGCCGCGGCCGTGTACGAGGCTCGCCAGGCCCGCGCTTACCGTCAGAGCCACCACGTCGACACCGAGCTGTCACTGGACCGGATCCGAGAGCAGCTTGACGACTACCGGGCGGTGGCTCTCCATCTTCGCCGCAACGGCTTCAAGGTGTATGTCCGGGACGAGTTCGGAGGAATCCCGAAGGCCTTCGTCGACGAGGCGACCTCGTCGGCGACGCCCCGAAGGGACTGGAGACGCCGTGTCGAGCAAGCCCTGGAGAGCCGGATCGGGCCAACGCCCAATGGATCTCCCTACGCCGAGCTCTTGCAGGGGAGCGTGGACGAAGTTCGTCTCTCGGGCACGGGGACCGTGGTCAGGGAGGAGCATCTCCCCATCGAAATCACGGTGGGCCCACAGCGCATCCGTGTCTTTCCGGAGCCCTTCCTGGTTCCGCCGACCCGCGTGCGTGCCACGAGCGTGATCCTCGTCGACCCTGATCAGTACGGACATCCATCGGGCTTCCTCCGATTGCGAGAGGGTGGACGGACTCGCATTGGCAAGGGCAAAGAGGACCGTATCGTCACGTCGCGCCTGCCCGACGAGATCCTCCCCAGGCTGGAAATCGTCAACGAGCGGACGCATCTGAGCGTGGTCGACCTCCACTCCCCGACTGGCACGACCGTCAGGACCCTGACCGATCCGGCGGACGCCCGGCAGCTCGTCCGGGATCGAGAGACCAGCTTCCGGCGCATGCTAGAGATCTTCGGAGGCCCCTTCCACATCTGGGAGCCCGACAGAGCGCTGGAATCGATCCGGCGCGCGAACCTCGCGCTGGAGAAGGCACCGTTCCGAAGCGAGGACGCCAGCGGCTTGCCCGGGGGCTTGGTCGAGCTTCCGCACGAGATCACGCCGTTGATCGTGGGAGACCTCCACACCAACCTGGACAACTTGCTCACGGTCCTGACCTCCAGCCGCCACCTCGACCACGTGGAAGAGGGCACGGCTGCCGTGGTGCTGCTGGGAGATGCCGTGCACCTGGACGAGGGTCCCGATCTGGCGGCCATGGATGACTCGGTGCTGATGATGGACGTGGTGCACAGCTTGATGCTCGCGTTCCCGGACCGCTTCATCTACGTGCGAGGGAATCACGACAGCTTTTCGCACGAGGTCACGAAGGGCGGGGTGGCCCAGGGGCAGGCGTGGCGGCAACGGCTGGAGGAGCTCAGGGGGGCCACCTACGTCCAGGAGATGGTCAGGTTCTACGAGCTTCTCCCCTATGTCGTGATGTCGGAGGACTTCGTCGCCTGCCACGCGGGCCCTCCTCTGGGAAAAGTGTCGCGGAAGCGGATCATCGAGATCCGGGAACGGCGCAGACTCCGCCACGAGCTCACCTGGAACCGCCTTCGGCGGCCCTCGAATCCCGCTGGCTACACCAAGCGCGAGGTGAAGGCGTTCCGCAACGCGTTGGACCTTCCCGGGTCCGCGCCGCTGATCGTCTCGCACAATCCCCAATCGGACGGGAAGACGGTGTGGCTCAACCTCGGAGGGGTGAAGAACCACCACGTCGTCTACAGCGCCAAGCGGGACGAGGTGGCCATCTTCACACGCGCCCGCGGACGCATGATCCCACTCACCTACCCGAGCGAGCGCCTGGTCGCGAGAGCCGAGGAGACCCGCGACTGAACGACGGGGGCGATCGTTCTCCATCCCCTGGCCCGCAGAGCGACAGGTGGTGTCGGTCGGGCGGACGCTCCTGGTCCCGGTGATGCGGGGGTGAGGCCGCCGCTCTTACGGGTACGGGGGTCTTCCGCATAGCTTGGAGGTCGCGCGCTCCAGCCCGATCCCCCCAAGACGAAGGGGCAGCCGTGGATCGCGTCAAGAAGTGGTTGATCCGAGGCACCGCAGGGGTCCTGATCCTCCTGGTTCTGGCCATCGCCGGCTTGTACCTCCTCACGGAGCGCACGCTCAGGCGGGCCTACCCAGACGTGCCCCTACAGGCCTTCACCGCTCCGACGGATTCGGCCTCGGTCGCTGCGGGAGAGAGGCTGGCGCGCCTGCGGGGGTGCCTTGGATGTCATGGTGGTGCGCTCGAGGGGGGCGTGTTCTTCGACGAGCCCCTAGTCGGCAGGATCGTCGTGCCTGATCTGACCCGCGTGGCACGGGAGTACACCGATTCGGAGCTGGAGCGAGCGATCCGAGGTGGGGTGCGTAAGAACGGGCGAGGCATGTTGGTGATGCCCTCGGACATGTTCTACTCCCTCACGGATGATGATCTAGGATCGATCATTGCCTTCGTGCGGAGCCTCGACCCAGGCGAGGGGCCCGAGACCGAGATCTCGCTGGGTCCGTTGGCCCGTGGGATGTTGCGCGCCGTGCACGCTTTCTTGCGGCAGAAGTTCGGAACGTCCCCGGGCACATGAAGGAGATGGGGCGCTGGATCCGCGGGATCGAACCCGGAGCACTGGTCAAGGCAGGGCTGGGCTGAGCCGGGGCGCGTGGATGCTCCCCGGCTCTAATCCTCACGAAACGCCACCAGCGGGTCGACCCGCACCGCTCTCCACGCAGGCAGCAGACTCGCGGCGACGGAAGTTGCGAACATCGTGCTGACGACGGCCAGCACCACCCACGGGTTCACGGTGCTCACCCCGACCAGGCCGCTCCGGAGCATCGTGGACAGGCCGGCCGAGAGTCCCAGGCCGATGGCGACCCCCGCGCCGGTCATGACCAGACCCCCACCCAGTACGGCGCGCAGGATCCCTAGTCGGCTGCCCCCGAGCGACACGCGGATGCCGATCTCGCGGGTGCGTTGGAGCACACTGAACGCGAGAACGCTGTACACACCGAGCACGGCGAGGCCCGTCGCTACCGCTGCGAGCAGCGTGAGGATCAGCGAGCCGATCCGTGCTGTTCGGTACTCTCGGTCCGCCGCGGCGAGCTCCGTCAGGGAGCGCGCCGTCACGGGGATCGTGGGCTCGAGAGCGTGCACGGCGCGCTCGGCCGCCGCGGCCACGCCGACCGCCCCGGACCGCGTCTTCAGGATCACGGCCTGTGATCCGTACGGGTGCTGCGCGAAGGCCCGGTAGTATTCGACGAACTCGGGTCCCGCGAACTGGTATCGAACGTTCCCCGCGATGCCTACGACCTCGTGCCACTGCGGCTCGTCCGTGGACTCCAGGCGAACGCGCTTCCCGATGGGATCCGCGTCCGGCCAGTACCGCCTCGCCATGGCTTCGCTGACCACGACGACCGGTGGGCTCCCCTCCCGGTCGCTGGGCAGAAGGGCACGCCCCGCCAGGATGGGAACGCCCATCGCCTGGAAGTATTCCGGCGTCACCGACGAGGTGTGGACGGACGCCTCTTGCACACCGTCCTCGGTATCCATGGAAGCTGGCGGACTCGAACAGCATCCTGAGTAGGGCATCTGTTGGGCCAGCGCCGAGGCCGTGACACCGGGGATGGCGTCCATGTAGCCCTGCAGCTCTGAGTAGAAGGACCGTAGCTCCTCCTCCGAGCCGGCCCGCGTGTCGGGAACGCTGACCCGCAACGCCAGCACGTTCTCCCCGCGAAAGCCACGCTCCTGTCGGGCTGAGTTCAGGTAGCTCTGCACGAAGATCCCCGACGTGGAGAGCAGCAGGACCGAGAGAGCGACCTCGGATACCACGAGCAGCGCGTGCGTGCGAGAGGTCCGGCGCCCGCCGGTGGATCCATGTCCCCCTTCTCGCAGGACCACGTTCAGGTCCATACGACTGGATCGCGCGACGGGCAGCAGGCCCAGGAGCAGCCCGGCGGCCACCGAAACGAGCAGAGAAACGACCAGGACTCGAAGATCCATCTGGATCTCGGCCGATCGCGGTAGCGTCATGGGGAAGGCCGCCACGAACGGCCGGAGTGCCACCCACGCCAGCGTGATCCCGCCCACTCCGCCCAGCACCGCCAACACTGTGCTTTCGCTGAGCAGGAGTCCCGCGAGCCGGCTTCGACTCGCTCCCAATGCCGCGTGCAGGGCGAGCTCACGCCTCCGCTCGGCGACTCGGGCCAGAAGCAGGTTGGCCACGTTCGCGCACCCGACGAGCAGCACGACGGCGGCGGCGCCCAGCAGGATGAGTAGACCGGGCCGGGTGGCAGCCACCATCAGCTCGTGCCGGGAGAAGGCCACCGAGATGAACTTCGCCTCGGACGCGTGACGCTCACCGAGCCGCGTCTGGATGGCAGTCATCTCGGCGCGGGCCTGAGCCAATGAACTTCCCGGAGCCAATCGGCCGATGGCGTGCAGATACCCCGCGTTCCGTGTGGAGTCGCTTCGACGTTCGTCGTCGAACGCCAGCCAGAAGTGGGTCGTCTCATCGGGGAACGCGAAGCCCTTCGGCATGACACCGACCACTGTGGTGGCGACACCGTCCATGCGGACGACTCTCCCGACGATGGTGGCATCAGACCCAAAACGGCGCACCCAGAGACCGTGACTGAGCACCACGACCGGAGTGGCGCCGGGAGCTTCGTCAGATGCCGTGAGGTGCCGTCCAAGCGCGGCCGGGACGGCGAGCGCCTCGAATACGCCGCCGGTCGCGACTGCACCGATGATCCGTTCGGGAGCGGCGTCCCCGCTGAAGGTGCCGGACCTCCAGGCGTAGGCACCGAGGCTCGAGAAGGTCGCAGCGGACCGTTCCCAATCGAAGAACGTCGCTGCGGGCGTGGCGAAGACGTTGCCCGCCTGGGCCGCGGTCGGGTTGGGACCGTACCACGCCGGATCCACTCGTGATACGTCGACCAGCTCTTCCGGCGCGGGAAATGGGAGCGGTCGCAGGAGGACGCCGTCGACCAACGCGAAGGCCAGCGTCGTGGTCCCGATGCCCACCGCCAGCGTGGTGATGACGGCGATGGACAGCCAAGGCCGACGGAGCAGTGAGCGCGTCGAGCTCTTCGCGTCCCAAACCAGACCGGTCACGGCGCTGGCCCGCCGTCGACCCTCCTCCGGATCCGGGTGCCGAACCTTGCCACCGGTTCGATAGCTCACGGCGAATTTGAACACATACGCCCAATACCAGATCGTCGCTCCCAGCCGAGACGTACGGCCCCGGACATCCAGCTCTTCCCGGGCGTCGCCGAGGATGCTCCTTCCCTCGGCATCGGACCCCACCAGGAGACGCAGGACGTACTCTGCCAGCCTGGGAGGACGGCGTCCTTCGTCCGACCCGGTCATCCTTCCCCCTCCAATACGGCTTCCACTCCGTCCCAGAGGTTCATGAGCCGGGCACGACCCTCGCGAAGCGCGTCGACGCCCACCGGCGTTACGCGAAAGCGCCGGCGTGGGTGCCCGCCGCGTGCCGGCGACCCTTCCTCGATCTCCCAGGCCGCGAATCCCTTGGCCGCAAGCCGTTCCAGGGTCTTGTAAAGGGAGCCCCGCGAGACCACGTGCCCGGCTTCCCTGTCGAGCTCCTGAAGGACGTTCAGTGCGAACGCCTCTTCACCCAACCTCAGTACGGCCAGGAGCACCCACTGCTCCACCTCTCCCATCGGTGCGCGACCCATCCCTTGCTCCTCTCGAAGAACCCCCTGATATCGATGTAGACATCTTCTACACCGAAAAGGTTGCACACGTGGTAACCGGCTCCCGGCACCGATCGTCGAATTGGAGGAGGTCAGAAGCTCAGGCATGAGTGATGTGGACCGTGACATGCCAGCGAATCAGGCCTTGCCCTGTCAGAGGTCGCAACAGTAACCGTGATGCCGCGCCCTGGCGGGGACCCTATATTGGGCCCGCGTCTTCCGACCCTCTGAGAGGCCGAGCCGAACACCACGCCCATGAAGGTCCTCATCTCGATCCCCGCCCTCGACGAGGAGGCTACCATCGGGGAAGTGCTCGGCGCGCTTCCCCGCAGCCTCGAGGGTGCCTCGGCGGTCGAGTGCCTGGTAGTGGACGACGGGAGCGCCGATCGGACTGCCGAGGTGGCGGAGGCCGGCGGCGCGCGGGTGGTACGTCACCGCCGCAATCTCGGGCTGGGTCAGGCGTTCAACACGGCGGTTGCCGAGGCGCTGCACCTGGACGCGGACGTCCTCGTCACTATCGACGCGGACGGCCAGTTCGACGCGGATGAAGTCCCTTTGCTGGTGGGTCCCATTCTGGGGGGGAACGCGGACGCCGTCACCGGCAACCGATTCCACGACGGCCGCCGGCCCGCCGGCATGCCACGTCTTCGGTACTGGGGAAACCTGTTCTTCTCTCGCCTCCTGAATGCGCTTCTCGAGGAGCGCCTCCACGACGTGTCGTGCGGCTTCCGTTCGTATTCCCGAGAGGCCCTGCTCAACTTGAATCTCTTCGGTCGGCACACCTACACGCAGGAATCCCTGTTGGATCTGGTGCACAAGGGCCTGCGGGTGTCCGAAGTGCCCATCACGGTGCGATACCCCAAGGAGCGTCGGTCGCGGGTCGCCCGAAGCCTGGTCGGGTACGGGGTGAACGCGCTGAAGATCATCCTCCGCACCGCTCGCGATTTCAAGCCGCTCCGGTTCTTCGGGGCAATGGCCGGGAGCGTGATCCTCGTGGGAGTGATCATGGACCTGTGGCTCGTCGCGTTCTGGCTCAGGAGCGGGGGCTTCTCGCCGTACAAGTTCGTGGGCTTCACCGGCACGGCGCTGGTCGTGGTGGGGATCTTGATCCTGGGCTTCGCGTTGCTGGCCGACATGCTGGATCGACTTCGCGTCAACCAGGAGCGAGTGCTGTACCAGCAGCGCAAGATGATGTTCGGCGGACGCGGCGCCAGGATCGAAACGAGTGAGGAGCCGTGACACTCGGCCGCCGCCTGCGGGTCCTCATCACCACCAGCACGTTCCCGGTCCACGAGGGGGACGGCATCCCGCGATTCGTCTTCGACCTGGCCCGATCGCTCGTTGCCCATGCCGACGTCTCGGTGTTGGCGCCGGACGCGCCGGGCGCCGCTCGCCGGGAGACGCTCGAGGGAGTGGAGGTTCACCGATTCTCGTACTTCACCCCCCGTCGGGCGCAACGGCTTGCCCTGGGTGAAGGCATGCGGGAGAATCTCCGGGCTTCGTGGCTGGCCGGGGCACAGGTGCCCACGTTCCTCGCCACGCAGGCACATGCCACCCGACGCCTCGTGAGAGCGCATGCTATCGACGTCGTGAACGCCCACTGGATCGTGCCTTCTGGGCTGACCAGCTCCTGGGCGTGCGGAGGCAGCCACCGCATTCCGCTGGTTCTGCATGCCCATGCGGGGGGCGTCTATCTGCTTCGCCGCATTCCGCTGGGACCTGCGGTGGCCCGGTACGTCGTCGCTCGCAGCCGAGTCGTGCTGGCCGATGGGAGCCACGTTCGCGACGCCCTGGACCGCCTCCTGGCCGAGCCGAGCAATGCGTTACTACGACCCATGGGTGTCGATACGTCGATCTTCGGGCGACACGAAGGGTCCGACATCCAGGATGGCGTGCGAACGGGTTTCCCTGAGGGATTCCTGCTGTTCTTCGGACGTCTGTCCGAGAAGAAGGGCACGGTCTTCCTGATCCGTGCCCTCCCGGATGTAGTGGAGCGGTACCCTGGCCTCGGACTCGTCGTCATCGGCGACGGGCCAGAGCGTCCGAAGCTCGAGGCCGAGGCCAAGCGCCTCGGAGTAGCCGACCGGGTGCGGTTCCTGGGGAGGCGGCCTCACGCAGATATCGTGCGCTACCTACATGATTGCCGCGCGGCCGTCGTTCCCTCCATCATCGACTCTCGCGGCGAGACCGAGGGCATGCCCACGGTCGTGCTGGAGAGCATGGCCGCGGGGGTGCGGGTGGTGGGCTCTGCGGTGGATGGGATCCCCGACGTGCTTCGGCACAGGGAGAACGGCTGGTTGTGCCGGGAGCAGGATCCCGAGGACCTCGCCGCCCGGATCGTCGAGTCCCTGGAGGCGCGCGACGCGGATGCGGTGACGCGCAACGCCGCTCGCACGGCTCGAGGCCACGATTGGGCATCGGTGGCCGACGATTATCTCGGGTACCTGGAAACCGCGGTTGCCGGAAGCGTTCGGCGCCCTCTGTCGTCCCCGCACGCCGAGCGGGAGACGTGACGTCACGGAAGAAGACGGTGGTTTGGGCAGGCGCCCTGCTCGTGGCGTTCCTGGCCTACCTACCCGCCCTCCGGGTGGGGTGGATCTTCGATGACTTCTGGAACATCGTCGAGGCGCCTTCCCTGCATTGGACGGAGATTTCCCGGGAGGCGCTCTCCCAGGCGCTGACCTACACGTTCAACTCCCGCCGCGTCGTGGCGAACGTGTCCTTCGCTCTGAACCACCTCGCCGGCGGTCTCGACCCTCGTGGCTATCATCTCGTCAACGTGCTCCTCCACCTCGCGACGGGCTCGGCTCTGGCATGGCTGTCCGTCCTGTATCTGCGCGGCGCGCGGGCAGGGGAGGACGCGACCACGCGAGCCGCCGTGCTCTTGCCCGCGGCGCTGTTTCTCCTGCATGCGGTCAACACGCAGGCCGTGACCTACGTCGTGCAACGCATGACGGTCCTGGCGGCCCTATTCTGTATCCTCTCCTTCGCGGCGTACCTGAAGGGGCGAAGGGCGTCGTCCGCGCGGCCGCGGTGGGGTTGGTTCACGGCCGCAGCGCTGTTTTGGCTCTTCGGCCTTGGCAGCAAGGAGAACGCTGCGGTGTTGCCGCTGGTCGTGCTCACGTGGGAGTGGTGCTTCGGCGGCCTCAGGGCGGATGCGGTCCGAGAGGCCTGGAGATCTTGGGAACCGGCGAAGAAAGCTGCCGTCTCCGTCGCTGCCCTCGGGGCCGCTCTGGTGATCGGCGCTCTCGGGCTGCGGTTCGCCGGGAGCCCGTCCACCTGGCTCGAGACGCTACCGGCCCGGGACTTCAGCGCTGTGGAGCGGGTCCTGACCCAGAGTCGGGTCGGGCTGCTCTATCTCAGCCTGATCGTCTGGCCCACTCCTGGCCGCCTGAATCTCGACCACGACGTAGCCGTATCCCGTGGCCTTCTCGATCCGGCTTCGACGTTGCCGGCCGTGGCGTTCTGGGCCCTCGCCGTCGTCGGGGCGTTGCTTCTGGCACGCCGCCGCCCCCTCTACGGGTTTCCTCTGCTCGCATACATGGAGTGCCACCTGATCGAGGCCGGGCCGTTCAACCTGGAGCTGGTCTTCGAGCATCGGCTGTATCTGCCCCTGGCTATGCTCATGCTCCTACCAGCCGCGGCTTTGGCCGAGCTCCCGCGCGCTAGGCTGAGGCCGGCACTCGGCGCTGGCCTCGTGATCGCTCCCCTGCTCGGCACGGCCACGTTCGCCCGGAACGCGCTCTGGGCCGATCCCATCGAGTTCCACCGGGACATCGCGGAGAAGTCGCCCGAAAAGCCCCGGGCTCAGGTGTTCCTGGCTCAGGCCCTGTTGGAGGTGGGCCGGGCGGAGGAAGCCCTCGCTCCCGCACAGCTCGCCGTGGCGCTGGATGCCACCGACTACGACAGTCGGCTGAAGCTGGGAGACGTCTACCGGGCGACGGGCGCCGCGGGGGAAGCGTATGAAGTCTACCGGGAGGCAACGGTGCTGGATCCTTCCAGGTTCGACGCTCCCTTCCGAGCTGGACTCGCCCTCCAGCAGGCGGGCAGAACAGACGAGGCCTTCCAGCAGTTCATGGGCGTCGGAGTACAGTTCGGCAGGGCAGGGCGGCCCTTCGAGGGAATCCCGGCTCTCCAGAGGGCCGTGGAGCTCCGGCCGGAAAGCTCTGTGGCCCACAACCAGCTCGGGAACGTGTACGCGCTGGCCAACCTCCTCGACGCGGCGCTCGCCGAGTACGAGACCGCGGTGCGGCTCGACGACAGCAACGCCGAGGCCTTGTACAACCTGGCCCAGACGCTGGAGCGCCTCGGGCGGATGGACGAGGCGGTTCCCTGGTATCGCAGGTTCGTGGAGGTCGCGCCTCCCCAGCTCGGGGCGGTGGTGGAGCGTGTCAGGACAAAGCTGGAGGCGGTAGGGCGGTGAGCACCGCCGATGCTGAACGGGGCCCCTGATGTCGCTCGAGGACCGGATCGCATGGCTTCGCGTGGCCATACTGAGCCCCGGGGTTGGCGGTGTTCTGGCGCGGGGATCCCTCGGCAGCCTGACGATTCGGCTAGCCGCTACCGGGTTCGTATTCGCGATGCATGTGTTGCTCGCCCGGCTCCTGGGGGTGGGTTCCTACGGGTACTACATCTACGCCATCACCTGGGTGCACGTGCTCTCACGCCTGTCGACAGGCGGGATGGACGCTGCCGGTGCCCGTTTTGCCGCCGAATACAGCGCCCAACAGCGGCCCGATGTATTGCACGCATTCCTACGGTTCTCAGCCAAACTGGCCTTGGCGTTCTCGATCTTCGTCGCACTCGCGATGACCATTGCCGTGCTCGCCTTGGGAGACCGATTGGACGAGGAGCTCGCGATCACGTTCTGGGCGGGCGCGGCTCTTCTGCCCCTGATCGCCCTGATGGAGGTCCGTAGCGGCGCGCTCCGTGGGCTCAAGCGTGTGGTGTTGGCGCGGACCCCGGACCCGCTGCGTCCGGTGCTCGTTTCCCTCGGCGTCGTCGTAATCCTCGTCCTGGCTCGGGAGCGCCTGGACGCGCCTGTGGTCATGGTGCTGAACATTCTGTCTACGCTCGCGGCGCTCGCGGTGGTCGAGCTCGTGCTGACGCGAGAAGTCCAGCCCCTGCCGAAGCGAACCCATGTCCACGGACCGAAGCGGGAATGGGTGACGGTCGGATCCCAGCTCCTCCTCGTATCCGGCTTCGTGCTGCTCCTCGGCCAGACCGACACGCTGATGTTGGGTGCGATGCGAGGCACGAGAGAGGCGGGGATCTACGCCGTGGCCAGTCGCTTGGCCGTGTTCACCTCGTTCATGCTCGGCGCCGTGAACGCCATCATCGCCCCGCAGATCGCGGAGCTCCATGCCACTGGCCGCCGGCGCGAGCTCCAGCGGGTCCTGACTCTCGGCGCGCGGGTGTCCTTTGGGTTCGCCTTACCCGTGGCCCTGGTCCTATGGATCGCGGGGGTGCATGTGCTGGGCGTCTTCGGCAGCAGCTTCAGGGAAGGGGTGCCGGCACTCGTCGTGCTCGTGGCAGCCCAGGTCGTCAACTGCGGCGCGGGAGCCGTCGGCAGTCTCATGACGATGACCGGGCTACAGCTGCGGGCGGCGTGGGTGTTCGGCGCTAGTGCGTTGTTCAATATCGCGCTGAATGGCCTTCTGATCCCGCAGCTTGGACTCATGGGTGCCGCACTGGCAACCGCCACGACCATGGTGGGCTGGAACGTGTTGCTCGTCGTAGTGGCGTACCGACACCGACGACTGGATCCGACCATCCTGGGCATCACGACGAGTCCATGACGACGCCGGTGAATCGCCCGGCAATCGGGGCTCTCCGGGCCCTGCGCGTGCTCTCGCGGGTCCCGACGAGGCTCTTCGGCGTCATGGGCCATCGCGAAAGACTCCGTCGATGGTTCGCCAGGCGGATGCCGATCGAGCTGGAGGTGCGCGACTTCGATGGAACGCTGAGCTTCCGTTGTGATCTGGGTGAGCACATCGGAAGCCATATCTTCTGGCGCGACGCCTATTCCGTCGACGTGCTGAGGTGCCTGGACCGCGTGCTGACGCCGGGAATGACACTGCTCGACGTCGGAGCGAACCAAGGAGAAGTGACTCTATTCGCGGCCAAGCGCCTGTCACGGGGGCGAGTCATTGCCATGGAGCCGGTTCCCTGGCTGCACGTCCGGTTACTCGAGAATGTACGGGCAAATCTGTTCACCAACGTCGAGCTTCTTCAGCTGGGTCTGGGTCAAAGATCAGCGACCGTACCCATCTACTCCCAGGTAGAGAAGTTCCACGACGGGACCATCAACAGTGGCCTGCCCTCACTCTTCAGAGGAGGCAGCCGCAGCGCCCATACCGAGAACGTCGAGATTGTGTCCCTTGATGTCCTGGCAAGGGCACACCCGATCGAGCCGTTGGACGTCATGAAGATCGACATCGAAGGCGGCGAACTCGACGCGCTGATCGGGGGCGAGGGGACGATTCTGGCGCACAAGCCGCGGATTCTCCTGGAGCTGGCGGAAGAGAACTGCCGAAGGGCAGGGCACTCGATGATCGACCTGATGGAGTGGGTGACTGGGAGGGGCTACGACACGTTCCGGCTGGGGGGTGACGGTCGCGCGATTCCGCTGGTCACCGGCGAGCTCCGTCAGTCCCAGAACGTCCTTTGCGAGGCGGTGGATTGAGGGTCGCGCTGATCATCCACTCGCTGGGCGCGGGCGGGGCCGAGCGGGTAGCCACGGTAATGGCCGACGGCTTCGCCCGCGATGGACACGACGTGCTGGTTCTCACCAGCCAGCCGCCTGAAGACGATCTCTATCCACTCTCGGAGAGCGTTCGACGAAGTTGGTTCGGCCCCTTCCCCCGCAGGGGCGTCATTCGGCGCGCCTGGAACAACCTCGTCCGGCTCCGGAGAATCCGGCGATCCATGCTCACATTCGGCCCGGACGTGGTGATCTCCTTCATGGGTGTGACCAACGTACGGGTCCTCGTGGCCCTACTGGCCACCGGAATCCCCGTGATCGTGACCGAGCACACCGATCCGAAGAGTCAACCCGCGCCTATGCCGTTCCGTCTGGCGGGGCGCGCCTCGTATCGCTGGTGTTCGTTCCTCGTGAGCGCGAGCCACGGCGTGGACAGCCAGTTCCCGTGGATCCCACAGGTCAGACGGCGGGTTATCCCCAATCCGCTGCCTCTGGATATCGACGACATGAGAGGGGCCTCGCCGGAGTGGCGTCCTCCTCGTGACACCAAGGTCATAGTCTCGATGGGCAGGCTGAGACGCTTCAAAGGCTTCGACGTCCTGGTGGAAGCCTTTTCAAAGGTGTCCGGCGACTACGCCGAATGGGACCTCGTGATTCTGGGCGAAGGACCCGAAAGACTCTCCCTCGAGGCGAAGGTCTCTGGGCTCGGCCTGGTGGACCGTGTCCATCTCCCTGGTAACCAGGGCAATCCCTTCGCGATCCTGGAACAGTGTGACGTGTTTGCGCTCGCCTCACGCTTCGAGGGCTTTGGGAACGTTATCGTCGAGGCAATGGCGTGCGGTCTCCCCGTCGTGGTCACCGACTGCGAGAGTGGCCCGCGCGACATCATCATCGACGGCGACAACGGTCTTCTCGTGCCAGTGGATGACCCGAATAGGCTTGCAGAGGGATTGAAGCGCCTGATGGACAGCGAGGAGCTCAGAAGGAGGCTTTCCACGCGCGGCGCTGAGCATGCTGCTCGCTACCGCGCCGAGGTGATCCTCGGAGAGTGGTACCGTTTGTTCTATACCCTCACGGAGCCTGAACGCGGCTGATCCGTGCCTGTCTGGCCGCGCGACGAGGCTCACGCGGAGCGGGTCCTACTCCTTCCGAGAGCGAGTGGAAACACCCTCTGCTCCCACTGGTCCAGGATGTCCCCCAGCGCGAACCGCGCCACCGAGAAGCGCGCGGCGTTCGCCATCCGGTGCCGGAGACGCGCATTCTCCATCAATCGCGAGAGGGCGTCGGCAAACGCCGCGACGTCCCCCGCCGGCAGAAGTAGCCCGTTCTCTCCGTGACGGATCAACTCCGCTGGTCCGGAGGGGCAGTCGAAGCTGACTGCGGGAACGCCGCAGGCCATAGCCTCGACCAACGCGTTCGGAGACCCCTCGCGTCTGGACGTCATCGCGAAGATCCCGGCCTCCCGAAGGATCGGGGCAGGCTCGGCGACCGCACCCAGAAGCACTGTCATCTCTCCAAGGCCAAGTCGCGTGATCTGCCGCTCGAGAGGGGCTCTCTCCGGCCCCTCACCCAGAACCACCAGTCGCCAATCGGGGTGGCGGCCACTGACACGGGCGAACGCTTCGAGCAGCAGGTCAAATCCCTTCTCCGGGATCATCCGGCCCATGGCCACGACGAAGCAGCCGGACGAAAGCGCGGCCGGCAGCGGCTGGGCGTCGGCATCAGTCCCGGTCTCGACAGGGTTGTACACGACCAACCGTTTGCGCTCCGGAATCCAGCTCAGGCCTCGATCGACTCCCCGGCTCGGACTCACCAGGGCGGAGGCACGCGGATACAGCAGCCGCCTGAGTACGCGCCACCCCACGCCCAGGTGCGCCCGGGCAGGATCGGTCCGCTCCGAGATCACGACCGGCCATCGTCCGCGCACGACTGCCAGGGTCACCACGTTCAATTGACTTTGGAACGAGACGACGAGATCAGGATCACGGGACGCCAGGGCCTGGTTGAGGGCTGGCAGGCCGCTCGCCACGCCTCTCATGGCTCCAGGAACGTTGCGAAGACGCGCTGCCGTCCCGGCCGGCTGACCGGTGAGGTCGAGCGCGACTCTCTCGACGTTGGGTGAGGGGCTGAAGAAGTCTCGTCGCGAGGTCGTCGTGATCAACGCGACCGAGTGCCCTCTGTCCGCTAGGCCACCTGTGAGCAAGGCAATAACCCGCTCCGCGCCGCCCATGGCCAGCGACGACGAGAGGAACACCAGGTTCATTGGAATCCACGATCTGAGAGGCACTGCTCCCAGGTAGCCGTCAGCACGGCATTGTCGAACTGGCGCCGCGCCACGATCCTCGCGGACCGCCCCAATTCCAGACGCCACGGCTCGTCGAGCAGCAATCGCGTCATGGCATCACTGATGCCAGTGGTGTCCCCCACCCGCACCAGCAAGCCCGTCACGCCGTCCACGATGATCTCGCTCGGGCCGTGGGGGCAATCGGTCGAGACAGCCGGCAGTCCAAGACCCTGGGCTTCGATGAGGGCGTTGGGGAGGCCTTCGTTCTCGCTGGTCATGAGGAACAGGTCCGCCTGACGCATCACACTGTAGGGATTGTCTACGAAGCCCATCCAGCGGACCGAATCCTCGATGCCCAGGCGGCTCGACAATCGTCGGAGTGCCGCCCGCTCCGGCCCGTCCCCGCAGATCCGGAGCTCCGCCGAGCGCACCGAGCGCACCTCGGCGAACGCGCGCAGCATCACGTCGTAGCGCTTTGGGCGGAAGAGCCGGCCCACCGCGATGATCACGGGCGTGCCGCTGGGTCGCTGCAGAGGTGGCGGCTCCCGAGCGAGTGTATCGATCAGCTCGAAGTCGGTGGGATTCGGGATGCACGTGATGGCTTCCACGCACCCTGGGTAGTGCGTGGCCACGGCCTCACCCAAACCGCGTGAGTTCACCACCACCCGATCCGCACGGCCGTAGACCCTCCGCGCGACCACCTTGCGCATGCCCCGATCGTTCTCCTTCGGATGCGCTCCCACCCTCGCCACCCACCGTGGCCGATGCCGGGCGCTGCGAAGCGCCCAACCGGTAATGAGGTTGGTGGCGTTGACGTTGCTCAGCACGACATCGGGCTCCGCGTCATCGATCAATCCACGCAGGCGGCGGGCGGTCGCGATGAAGCTGAGCACGCCGCGGTACCCCAGGAGATGAACCGGTACGTCATCCGGAAGCGGGTAGGCGACTTCCGGTCGAAGCAACGCCAGGGCGGGCCGAACCTTCTCCCGATCGAAGTGGCGAAGCAGGGTGCTGGTCACGCGCTGAGCTCCGCCTGTCGCGAGCGTGTTGCTCACGACTAGCGCTCGCACCGGCCGTTCACCCATCGCGCGTGTCTCCCCTGTCGCCCCTCCGTGCCACCAGCAGGTGGTCACAGGGATACAGCCGAGGCATACCGAACGCCCGGTCGACCAGGCCGAGTAGCAGCACCAGAAAGACGTAGTTCGTGAGCCAGACAGGCCAACGCACGAAGGGCAGGGTGCCCAGCGTGCTCATCATCAGTCCGCTCGCGCCGTGGCCCAGAAACGTGAAGAGCCCTCCCGTCGCTTCGACCTCGACCACATCCAGTCCGGCGTCCTCGCAGAGCGCACACAGCCCGAACTGCGTGAACCGGTAATAGTCGTGAGGCACGGTGAGGATCATCGTCCCGCCCGGGGCCAACACACGGCCAGCTCGGCCACGGCGTCCCACGGCCGCGGCACGTGCTCGAGTACCTGAGTGCATAGGATCGTGTCGAACGAAGCCGACGCGACCTTCGGCATGGATTGGATATCGGCCAAGAGGTCCACGTCGCCCGAACGGTCCTCCACGTCGATGGACACGACCTCCATCCCCACTTCCTCGAGCAACGCCCGGTAGGGTGAGCGCCCCGAGCCCGCGTCGAGATATCGGCCGGTACCGTATCGCGCGATGGCCTCGGATAGGACCGAGTGCAGTCGCCATCGCGCCAGCGACAGGGTATGCAGCTGCCCTGCCTGGGCGAGGCTCGCCTCGACCTGTGCACGTCGACGCCGCAGTAGGGGATTCAAAGCATCCTGGGGGCTGCGAAGTCGCACATCCAGACGGACCGTCGATAAGAAGGGTGACAACGACCGGCGGAAGCTGGACGCCGGACGGTCCGGATGCAAGAAACGGCCCGGTACGGCTCTACGACACCGGGAAAACTCCGCATGTCTGGCAGGGGATCTCCCGACAGCGGCGCACCCGCCGTATTCTCCATGTTCAACGACGACAGCCGCTCCCTTCTTCCTAGCTACCTCCCGAACCGCCATGATTAGGGTCCCCACGCCGCTGCGCCCGACTCTCGTTCTCTTCATCGTCTTCATGACCGCCTGTGAGGGCTGTTCCGGCCCGCCGCAGGAAGCCGAGGCTCCAGCACCTCGGCTCCCGGCAGGCCACCCCGTCACCAGCGTCCCCCGTCTGGACGAGGCTCGGCCCGAGGGACGCATGGGAACCACGGGGGTGGTTATGGAGGCGCTCCACGGCGGCGGCTACACCTACGCCAGGGTGGACTTCGATGGCGGGGAGCGTTGGATTGCCGGACCGCCCATTCCTCTTGCCGTGGGTGACACCGTGTCCGTGCCGGACATGATGAACATGGGCGGCTTCCGGAGCGAGAGCCTGGGTCGGCACTTCGACGAGCTCTTCTTCACGGGCGGGTTTCACAGGGCTGGCCAGGACCTGGGGCCGGTTGAGGCCTCCTTCCAGCACGAGGGCTCCGTGGAGGAGATCATTGCCGTGGGATCCTACGTCTACCTGTTGGTGGACACGGGCGTGGAAAACTTGTGGATCGCCGCACCAGCCACCGAGATCGAGGAGGGAGCCAGGGTCGGCTGGAACGGCGGATCGCTCATGAGGAACTTCTCGAGTCCGTCGCTCGGCCGCACGTTTAGCGAGATCCTTTTCGTCGCCGCAGTGTCCGTCCTGGACTAGCCGCCGGGTCCCGGGCTCGAAGCGCCCCGACGAAGCATCATGGCATTCGGCTCCGGGAAGCGAGGCGGGGATGCAAACGGCAGCGCCCCAAACGAGTGGGAATCGGCCCTTGGGGACGGCGGTCCTCGCTTTGGCGTCGCTACTCTGCGCCTGCCAGCCCGAGGCTCCCCTCCCGGCGCACACCGTCATCCCCCTGCCGGTCCAGTTGGAGTGGGTCCAGTCCGACACCTTCCACCTCTCGGACCGGACCGCGATTCTGTTCGACGCGGGCGACGCGCACGGCGAGCGGGTCGCAACGTCTCTCGCCGAGCTGATCGGGAACAGCGTGGAGACCAGGCCGCCGGTCCGACCCGACTCGACGGCGGAGCGCACCGGGGCTATCCGACTGACCCGGGCAGGAAGCGGTTCATCGATCTCGCGGCGCTCTATAAGCTGAACCGGCTCCACCTGCATCTTTCCGACGACCAGGGCTGGCGGATCGAGATTCCCGGGTGGCCCCGATTGACCGAGCACGGAGGTCAGACCGAGGTCGGGGGTGGCGAAGGCGGCTTCCACACGGCCGATGAATACACCGAGATCGTAGAGTACGCCGCGGACCGCTTCATGATCGTGGTCCCGGAGATCGACGTGCCCGGACACACCAACGCGGCCCTGTCCTCGTACGCCGAGCTCAACTGCGACGGGGTCGCCCCCGAGCTGTTCACGGGAACGGAAGTGGGATTCAGCGCGCTCTGTGTCGGCGAGGAGACCACCTACTCCTTCCTCGAGGACGTGATCCGGGAGATCGCGGCACTCACGCCCGGGCGGTACTTCCACGTGGGCGGCGACGAGGTGGAGCGCCTCAGCGAGGAAGACTACGTCGGGTTCATCCACCGGGTCCAATCCATCGTCGGGTCCCACGGCAAACGAATGATCGGCTGGGATGAGGTGGCCCTGGCGGACCTCGAGCCGGGCTCGATCGTGCAGCTGTGGCGCCCTCTTTGGCCGGTTCCCGGCGAGGAGGAGCCGGACTCGGCACGCGCCGCCCGGGCTAGAGAGTTCGAGACCCGAAGCCTGGACGTCGTCGACTCCGGCGCGCACGTCATTCTGTCTCCCGCCGACCTCGTCTACCTGGACCTGAAGTACGACTCCAGCACAGCCCTCGGACTGACCTGGGCCGGGATCCCAAACGTGCGGGACGCCTACGATTGGGACATCGGGGCCCGCTTCAGCACGCTGCCGGAGGAGGCCATCCTCGGGGTCGAGGCGCCTCTGTGGTCCGAGACTGTGGCCACGATCGAAGACTTCGAGTACATGGCCTTCCCCCGCCTCGCGGGCGTCGCCGAGCTGGGCTGGTCGTTGGCGTCGGCAACCCGATGGGACGAGTACCGCATGCGGCTCGGTGCACAGTCCGCTCGGTGGACCGCTCTCGGAGTCAACTTCCGCAGATCCCCCCTCGTTCCCTGGGAGGTGGGGCCGGCGGATCCTTAGGCACCAAAGTTGAAGGTGCGGTCACGGACGCGACCGACACGCGCGCGGGCCGCCCCCGCATCGCCGGCTGAGGCCCCATATCGCACGTCAACAGCCGCACGTAGTTTCGCACCGTGAAGAGAGAGCACCAGGTCGTCGTCGTCGGTGGCGGAGTGATCGGGATCTCCTGTGCGTACTTCCTCGCCAAGCGAGGCGCACAGGTGACCGTTCTCGAACGCGCCGAGATCGGGCACGGCGCGTCCTTCGGTAACGCGGGCACGATCGCTCCGGGGCACGGCCCCATCAACAAGCCCGGTCGCGTTGGCCAAGCACTCCGGTCGCTGTTCGATCCGCTGAGTCCGCTGTTCGTGGCACCTCGATGGGATCCCGCGCTGGCTCGTTGGCTACTGGCATTCCGCCGGAGCTGCACCCCGCAGGCCTGGAATCACGCTCTCCAGTCCCTCGCTCCCCTCGGTCACGCCACCGTCGAGATGTATGACCGCATCATGGCCGAGGAGGAGCTGGAATGCGGGTTTCGGCGCGACGGCTATCACGAGGTGTACCTGACCGAAGAGGCGTTCGGCGAGGCGTGCGAAGAGGCCGAGCTCACACGTCCCTACGGCTTCAAGCCCGAGAGGGTCGAATCGGACGCCCTGCGGGCTCGTCTGCCCGCGCTCAGCGATCGGGTTCGTGGTGGCGTGTTCTATCCCGAAGCGATGACGGTCGATCCGTTCGCATTCGTCATCGGACTGGCGCGGTGCGCAGAGCGGTATGGTGCGGAGATCCGGACCGGCGCCTCGGTCACGGCGGTCGTCGCTGACGACGGAGCGTTGAGAGGCGCTCGACTCGACACCGGAGAGGTGGTCGGGGCGACGACCGTGATTCTCGCCACGGGGGCGTACAGCCTGGAACTGTGCCGAACGCTCGGCGTCCGCCTTCCACTTCAGCCGGCCAAGGGATACCACCGCGACCTGTCAGAAACCGCGGGAACAACGCCGGCCCTCGGGGGCACGTGTATGCTTGGCGAAGCGTCGGTCTTCTGTACGCCGATGCCCGGCCGCCTTCGTTTCGCCGGCACGCTCGAGTTCTCGGGTGAAAACCACGACCTACGCCGGCGCCGGCTCGACCAGCTGACTGGCGCTGCCCCGCGCTATTTCACCGACTTCGAGGACACCGCACCGAGCTCGGAGTGGTGTGGCTTGCGCCCCTGTCTTTCGGACGGACTGCCGGCCATCGGCCCCATCCCGGGGCACCCCGATGTGTTCGTTGCGACCGGGCACGCGATGTTGGGCCTGACGCTGGGACCGGTTACCGGCAAGCTCGTCGCGGAATCCGTGCTCGATGGACGTCCGTCGATCGACCTCAGCCCATTCCGCATCAGTCGGTTCGGCTGACAGCGAGAAGCACGCACGCCTCTGGGCAAGGTAGGCCAGCAGGCCCGGGAAACGGGGATCAGTTCGATGTCGAAGGTCGGCCGTAGATTCCCAGGACGTGAACATCGGCCGCACCCCGTCCGAGCGCCTCCAGCGCCTCCTCGATCGGGTCGCGATCTCCGTGCACGTCGGCGTAGAACCGGTACTCCCAGGGCCGGCCGGGGATGGGTCGTGACTCCAGGCGAGTGAGATTGACTCCGGCTCGAGCGAAGTGGCCAAGCGCCCGGTGCAGCGACCCGGGTTCGTGAGGAACGACAAAACCGAGAGACGCGGTCACGGACTCCGCAGGCGGCTCTCCAGGCTCGGTGGCCACCGCGAAGAACCTCGTGAAGTTCTTGTGGTTGTCCTCGATCCCTTCGAGGAGGACGTCGGCCCCGTACAAACCTGCGGCCAGGCGTGAAGCGATCGCTGCATCGAAGTTCGCACCTCCGCGCATCAGGTCCCTGACGCCGCCCGCCGTGTCGTAGATCGTGACCGGAGTCACCTGCGGCCGCTCCCGGAAGAACCTGCGGCATTGCTCGAGCGCCACCGGATGAGACGCCGCTGAGCGAAGGTCCGATACCTGTCGGTTCGGCGGAGCAATGAGACAGAGCTCGACGCGGACGTTGGTCTCGGATACAGCGTGGAGTCCGGAGTCCATCAGACGGTCCAGGTTTCCGGGCACGGACCCCGCCAGCGTGTTTTCCACAGGCACGACTCCGTGCGTGGCACGTCCCCGGACCACGCTCTCGAAGAGGTCGTCGAACGACGTGCAAGGCACGATCTCCACGTCGTCGCCGAAGAGCTGACGAGCAGCGGTGTGACTGAAGGCACCCGCCTCGCCCTGGATCGACGCCCGGGTCACGGGTTGCCTTCGGACGGGGCTGCCGCTGCTTCGGCCCGGGAAAAGCCCGTCTTCATCGAGAGACCGATGCGCTGCCGGTCGATGTCGACCTGCAGAACCCGCACCTGGACCTGTTGGCGCACGCGGACGACTTCGTTGGGGTCCTTCACGTAGCGATCCGCCAACTGGCTCACGTGGACCAGACCATCCTGATGAACGCCAATGTCCACGAAGGCGCCAAAGGCGGTGACGTTGGTGACGATGCCCGGCAAGACCATGCCGAGCTCGAGGTCGTTTATGGCGTGAACGTCGGCAAAGGAAAAGGCTGCGAACGCCGGACGGGGGTCCCGTCCCGGCCGGGCGAGCTCATCCAGGATGTCCTCCAGGGTCGGGCGGCCGACACCCTCTCCGAGGTAGCGGTCGAGGACGATGGCGCTCCGACGCTTCCCGTCGCTCAGCAGGTCACGCACGGAGCATCCCTGGTTCCTGGCCATGGTTTCGACGAGGGCGTAGCGTTCCGGGTGCACACCGCTCGCGTCCAGGGGGTTCGACCCGTCGGGAATGCGGAGGAACCCCGCCGCCTGCTCGAAGGCCTTGCCGCCCAGCCGCGGCACCTCGAGCAGGTCTCGCCGTGTCCGAAAGGCGCCGTGTTGCTCACGCCAGCTCACGACGTTCTTCGCCAACGCGGGCCCCAGCCCGGCTACATAGGTGAGGAGGGAGGCGCTGGCGGAGTTGAGGTCCACGCCCACCGCGTTGACGCAGCTCGTCACAGTGTCGTCCAGCGCCGACTTGAGCGCGCCCGGATCCACGTCGTGCTGGTACTGACCCACCCCGATGGACTTGGGGTCGATCTTCACCAGCTCGGCCAGTGGATCCTGAAGACGACGTCCGATGGAAACCGCTCCGCGGACTGTCAGGTCGTGATCGGGGAGCTCCTCGCGGGCCACCTCGCTGGCGCTGTAGATGGAGGCGCCGCTCTCATCCACCATGATGGTGGGCAGGTCGAGGGACAGATCCCGGATGAACGCTTCGGTCTCGCGACCGGCAGTGCCGTTGCCGACGGCGACGGCCTCCGGCGAGAACCGCCGGACGAGGTCCCGGACCACCCGCACGGCTTCCTCGCGCCGGCCCTGACTCTGGGTGGGGAAGATGGTGGTGTTGTGCAGGAGAGCTCCCTGGGCGTCCAGCGCCACCACCTTGGACCCGGTCCGGAACCCGGGGTCTATCGCGAGCATCCGCTTGTTCCTGAAGGGTGCCGCCATGAGGAGCTCGCGGAGATTGGTGACGAAGATCTGGATGGCGCCTTCGTCAGCCCGGGCCTTCGCCTCCTTCAGAGCCTCACGCTCGAGGCTAGGGAGGAGCAGGCGCTTGTACGCGTCATCGAGGGCCTGACTCACCTCCTCGGTGGCGAAGCCAAGCCCACGCAGGTGGCGTCGCCTGAGCCGTACCAGCGCGTCGGCCTCGTCGGGTCTCGCGTGAACCCGGAGGAAGCCTTCATTTCTGCCCCGCAGGATAGCGAGAATCCGGTGGCTCGGGGCCCGTGAAAGGGGCTCGGACCAGTCGAAGTAGTCCTGGAACTTGCCTGCTTCGGCCTTTTTCTTCTTCACCACCGTCGAGACCAGGACGGCCCGCCGGGCAAAGAGGTCACGAAGCTCGCCGCGCACGGCCGGGTCCTCGCTGACGTCTTCGGCGATGATGTCCCGGGCTCCGGCCAGGGCCCCGTCCCGGTCCTCGACTCCCCGCTCGGGATTCACGAAGCCCGACACGTCGATTCGTCTGCCGGTCTGAGCCAAGAGGGCTCTCGCCAGCGGCTCCAGGCCTCGCTCCCTCGCCACCGTCCCCCGGGTACGCCGCTTCGGGCGGTGGGGCAGGTAGACGTCCTCCAGAACCGGAAGGGTCTCGGCGTACTGAATGCGACGCCGAAGCTTCTCGTCCAGGAGCCCCCGCTCCTCGAGAGACACGAGGATCGAGGCTCGGCGCTTGTCGAGCTCGGCGAGCTGCGCCATGCGGTCCCGGACGGCGGCGACCGCAACCTCGGCCAGGGACCCCGTGACTTCCTTCCGGTAGCGGGCGATGAACGGAACGGTCGCTCCCTCGGACAGGAGCTCCCAAGTCGCCTGCACTTGCTGAACGGTCGCTCCGATCTCGCGAGCGATCACCGGAGAATGATCGGACACTACGCTGCCCCCGCAGGCTTCGATTGGATGCGGTCGACGTCAGGACCGTGACGACGTTTTCCGTCGCGGGGTCCGTGGGCTGTCGCTGCAAGATAATGCCCGGTTGCAGCGCAGCATCAACCGACCTCGACGCCGTCCTCCAACCGCACCTCTTCCGGTCGGGTTGCCTCCAGAAAGACCTGGGTCAACCCGATGGGGCGTAGCCGCAGCGACCTCACGGCTACGCCGTCCAGACGTTGGACCAGTGCAGCCAGGGTGGTGGGAGACGGAAGGAGCAGCGTGAGCTGTCCGCCGTATCGTCGGGTGGGTATGCGGAGCGAGCGGGCCCGCGCGAGGAGCGCCTCGTCGTCCTCGGCTTCGACCTCGGCCAGCTCAGCCGCCGGTACGCTCTGCCGAAGTCCGTCCACGGTCCCCTCACGGACGATTCGTCCTGCATGCAGGATGCCTACGCGGTCGCAGAGAATCTCGGCCTCGTCGAGCATGTGGGTGGTGAGCAGGACGGACGTCCCCTCGCGGGCGAACCGACGGATAGACGCCCAGAGATTGTGACGCGTCTGAATGTCCAGCCCCGCCGTGGGCTCGTCCAGAATCAGGACGCGTGGGCCGTGAACGATGGCCACCGCGAGGTTCAGGCGCCTTTGCCAGCCGCCGCTCAGGGCGGCTACGGGTGTGCTCGCGTGGTCGCCGAGCTCCATGATGCGAATGACGTCGTCGACGCGCCGCCGCCGAGCAGAGCCGCGAAGGTGGTACACACCGGCGAAGAAGAGCAGGTTCTCCCGACACGTCAGATGGGGGTAGAGCGCGATTTCCTGCGGCGCGACTCCCGTCCACGTCCGGGTCGCCGGGGTCAAGGGGCCTCCGGCCACGAGGGCCTCCCCGGCGTCCGCCTGGAGCAAGCCCGTGAGGATGTTGATGGCCGTGCTCTTTCCGGCTCCGTTGTTCCCCAACAGGCCGTAGACCTCGCCCTCGCCCACCGTCAGGTAGAGGCCCCGGAGGACCCGGCGGCTGCCGAAGCTCATCTCCAATCCCCGAAGTGTGATCATGGTCATCTCAGTCCGCCCGCTCCAGATGGAGCATCCTGCGGTATGCGCGCGTCCCGAGCGCGAGGGAGGCCGCGGCGAACAGTCCGAGGAACAGGAGATGGGTGGAGATGGCCCGGATGCCGACGCCGTCCCGGGCCACCGCCTTCAGCGCCATGTTCATGTGATAGATCGGGTTCACTTGGGTCAGCGCGAAGAGAAAGCCAGGGAGCATGTCCACAGAGAAGAACGTGCCGCCCAGGACCAGCAGCGGGACTCCCACGGCGGCGACGGGGCCGGTGGCGTCCTCCGTATTCCGTGCGAATCGGGCCCCGAAATAGAAGCCCAGGCCCACGTAGGAGACGGCGCTCACGAGGACGATGGCGGCGCCCAGAAGGAGTGAGCCCCGGAAGCCGCCGCCGAACGCGTACGTAAGGCCGTAGACGATGCCGCCCTGTCCCGCCGCGACGGCCACGTGCGCCCAGACCACCCCCAGGAAATACGCCGATCCGGCCAGGGGTGAGCGGAGCAAGCGCCGGAGCGTACGTCGTTCGCGCTCCCCCACGATCACGGACACGGGGCCGCTGAGACAGCTGAAGAACATGGCCGCTCCCAGGAGGATGCCGGGTGCGGTCCAGGTGAACGACGGACCGAGGCCCCCGAACCCATCAGCGTAGATCCAGCCGAACAGAAGCAGCATCAGAGTGGGGAACAGGATCCAGAAGATGAGGAGCCTTCGGTTCCGCCTGAGCTCCAGGAGGATGCGCTGCGCCACTCCGAGACTGTCCCAGAGGATTGTCGCCATGCCCTTGCCCCATCGCGTCGGATGACCATCTTGACAGTGCTAAGTTACACTCGAACCTGACGGTGTCAAGATGTCCGATGACAGAACCCGTCCCCCGACGGCGCCGGAACGGACCTCCTATCATCACGGTGATCTGCGCCGGGTGCTCCTGGAGGTCGGCCACCGGCTCCTGGAGGAGACCGACGCCAGCCACCTCAGCCTTCGCGCCATCGCCCGGGAGGCAGGCGTCAGCCGTGCCGCGCCCTATCATCATTTCGCCGATCGGGAGGGGCTCCTCGCCGCCCTCGCGGCCGACGGCTTCCGGGACCTTCGGCACGCCATGATCCGGCGCGCGGATGCGGCGGTGGGATCCCCCCTGGCGAGGATGCAGGCGATCGGGATCGCGTACGTCCTGTTCGCCTTCGAGAACCCCCATCACTACCGACTGATGTTCAGTGGCGAATGGAGCGACCGCGATCGGCACCCGGAGCTCAACCGGGAGGCGGACGCCACGTACGGGGCTCTCGGATCCGCGTTGGGGGGGCTCGAGGCGAGCGGGACCCGCAAGGGTGGCAGGCAGGGGAAGGGGCTCGCTCAGGCACTGGCGTTGGGTGCCTGGTCACTGGTTCACGGCCTGGCCATGCTGCTCATAGACGGGCGGGTCGGGGAAGCCGAGATGACGGCTGCGGAGGTGGAAGGGCTGGCTCGGGAGGTGACCCGCGTGTTGGGGAGAGGGCTCGCGGGATAGGCGATCCGGAGCTCGAGCACTTGGTGGAGGAGGGAAGGCGGGCGCTGGAGGCGTTGCGGTGAAGGCGGCCGGTATCCGCCGGCTCGGGTCATGAGCGCGTCACCGGCCTCCGCAGTCCAGCCCAGCTCGTACGCGCCCCCGACGGCGTCTGCGGGTGAGCCACCGGCCCAGGCCTTGCCCGGTGGCCAGCCTACGCGAGCTTTGGGGCATGGACCCACTCGCCGGTTCGAAGTGGAGCGAAGCCGAGACCGTCGCCGGTTTCGTTCAGGCTCCCCCGAACGCCGTCCTCCTGCGGTTCGGAGCTGACGAGTTGCGGCGTTCGGGGAAGGGCCGTGCGATCGACCTCGGGTGCGGCGCCGGACGAAACGCAGT
>JBDHHQ010000054.1:0-54514 GCA_039589315.1 Gemmatimonadota bacterium | reverse complement strand
AGAAGAAGAAGCCCACCCAATGGCCAACGCAGGTGGGGGACTCCATTCGGATTCATAGCGGCCCAGCGAGTTGATGCAGCATTAGAGGCAAGTGCTCATCCACTACCCCTGTACGCTTGGGTGGAGGGGTGGTTCCCGGCCCGGACGCCCCGTCACGCTCCTTCGCAGAGGGGAATACGGGACCGCGGGGTGTCACCTTTCGACGGCTCCGGACGATTGTCCAGGCGGGGCCCCCCGGAATCAAACGGCCGTCCGGTACGTATGAAGGAGCGTGGGTGAGCGCCCTGGCGTCGCGGTCGCCGGCACCGGGCGGCGGCTGCATGCGTCGGGAGGTTCCGCTAGTATACTTGCCCGAAAGCCGCGCTCCTGGCGCGCCCGATCTGTCCAAAGACACCAGGCAACCCAAGAAGTCACATGCGCAAGAGCCTCTCGAAAGCGACCCTGACCCTTGGCGCCATGGCGCTTTCCGGCTGCTACTCCTACCAGCCCATCGAGGTATCGGACATCAGGCCCGAGATGGACATCCGCGCACGCGTGAGCGGCGCCCAGTCGGACGCGCTGGCCGACGTGCTCGGCTCGGACGACCGCACGGTGGAGGGCAGGGTCGTCGAGAACGGGTCCGACGAGATCCTCCTGGAGGTGGCCGCGGCCACCGCAGAGCGCCGCGGCCGCGTCGAGACGCTGAACCAGCGGGTGCGGATCCCCACCACGGAGGTCATGACCGTCGATCAGAAGAACGTCGACCAGACCAAGACCACCTTGCTGATCGCAGGAGGGGTAGCGGTGGCTGCGGTCGCGGTCGTGGCCGCCATCACGGCCTCGTCCAGCAGCACGACGCCGGGGACCGGACCCGGTGGCCCCCAGGACATCTTGATCCCCCTGCTCCGGCTGCCCCTCGGCCGCTAGGACTCTCGCGGGCGCTGAACCGGGTAGCCGTATCGGCGCCCCTTCGATTGGTAGTTCTTCGTCGGACCCAGGGACGAGAGTCGATAGGAGGACGGGGCTCCGCCCCTGGCAGAAACGGGACTCGGACGGGAACACGGTCCGAGACGTGAAAAGGGGGGGTGCCGATTATCGGCACCCCCCTTCTTCTTGTTTGCTCCGCTAAAGGAGCCGAGCGTTCAGCTGACGTTCTGGTTGGTTTGCTTCTCACCCTCGGAGATGGGATAGCAGACGTCACGCTGTACCAGATGTGACCCTTCGGCCGAGCTGCCGGACACCCTCTCCAGTGGGTGTAGGTCGTCGTCGCCGCCGAAGCTGGTACGCTCCCAGCGCCAGAGCTGGGGAAGACGCCGACCCTCGAGCCACAGCTCGTTCCGGTACTCGGCCTTCAGGTGCACCCTGGCTTCGTCGGCGTTCGCAGCCGTGAGCGCGGGCAATCCAACGCCCGGCCGCGCCCGGACCTCGTTGATCTTGGCCATGGCCCCCGCAACGTCGCCGTTCCGGATCATGTCCTCGGCCTCGACCAGGCGCATCTCTACGCCGCTGGCCAGCTCGATGGGCGCATCGTTTCTGTTGTGCTTCCACTGGGGCCACCAGGGCACGCTGCCGCAGCAGTCGATGGCAGCGTCTCCGTTCTCGTCGGTCTTGCGGAAGCTGACCCGCGGGTCACCCGGTGTCACGACGTTACCCAGCACGTCCACCTCCTGACCGATGGGGCCGATCTGGTCGTCGTCGCCGCCGATCCAGGTCGACCACGCCGTGTGGGCCTTGTAGGGCTGGCCCAACGTGGAACGGTGAATCCGGTTGGCCTGCTCCTCGTCGCCGATGTCGTGGTAGTCGAGGGTGTACGAAAACGCGGTGGGCACCTGGGAGGCGTCGGAGACGGCGCCTGCCCAGTCCCCCATCCACACCTTCATCGACGCGCGGCCGCTCAAGGCCGCCATCTTGAGCTCGGCGTCGGAAGAGCTGACTGCCCGGTCGAACCACTGGATGGCCCTGTTCGTGTACTCGTCGTTGGAACCCGCGGAGCCGCCGTCGAAGACGGATTCGCACATGTTCTCGGCCAGAAGCCGGTAGGCGAAGGCGGTGAACAGGTAGGCCTGGTCGCGGAGGGAGTTGTCGATCCAGCCGGGTCCTCCTTCTCCCTCCACCCGAGTCACGGTGCCCTCACCGCTGGCCCGGGCCCGATGGGCGTTCTCCCACTGGGTGTTGATTTCGTCGTCGCGGAGCTCGCCCCGCTGCTGCCGGATGGTGATCCCGAACGAGCCCGTGGAACCCGAAGGATGGATCTCCCGGGCCACCGCACCGCTCGTGTAGGCGGTCCAGTTCAGGGCGTCGCCGAGGGCCCGGAGCGCCCCCTGGACCATGGCCGGCTGGGCCTCCGGGTTGTTCAGGAAGTCGTCCTGGACGGGCCCCGGATTCGTGACGTCGGTGTCGCAAGCGACCAACACAAGACAGGCCGCCAGCGCTCCGGAAAGCCACCGCCCGCCTTTGCTCTCTTTAGCGCGCATTGTCTTTCCTCTGCTGTGAGTCGTGTCGTTCATGGCCGCCCCCCTCAGAACGTGGCCCGGATCGAGAACGTCCAGGTCGTCGCGGGTGGCACGTGCTCCAGCATCGAGGTGACCAGGAAGTCGCCGCTCGACGCGCCGTCACGGCTCAGGCCGTTGTTGTCGTTGTTATTGCCCATCTCCGGCTCGAACACAGGGAATTCGTCCGTGTCCAGGATCCGAAGGACATTGTGTCCTGACACGGTGAACGTGTAACGGTCCGCGAACGGCACGCTGAGCGTGACCTCGCGAATCTTGAAGAAGTCGGCCTTGTAGACCAGGTAGTCGTCCTCGGCCAGCTGCACGTCGCACTGGGCCCGGTCCGCGGCCGTGGCCGCATCCCGGCCTTGTGTCTCGACCGTGTTGTAGAAGTCGTAGCAGCCGGGCCACGTCACGGAGCGGCGGATCGCGTTCCACGCGGCGCCGTCGTAGATGTGGTGCCCGCCCTGGAACTCGCCCCGTGCCGTGAGCAGGACGTTGCCCGGCATCACCAGAGAGGTGTTGATTCCGAAGATCTTGGTGGGCTGGTTGGGCCCGATGATGCAGTCGTTCAGGGCCGCCGCCTCGGGGGTTCCCTGCCTCACCACGTTGGGCTCGGCCAGCTCGTCGGGGTTCGTAATGCACCGGTCGGCCCGCATGACCGGAACCGGCTGCCCGTTGATGATCCAGGCGTTGTCGCCCACAGAGAACTCGGGCACCTCTTCGGGCAGGCCGACTTCACTGTCGTTCGTGAAGAACGATCCGCCCAGGTCCCATTGCCAGCGCTCGCTCTGGATGAGCGTCGCGTTCAGGCCGAGCTCGATACCCTGGTTCTTGATCTCGCCCACGTTCTCGAGCTGCGACGTGCTGCCGAACAGGTCCACGAAGCCGGCCGACGGCGGCTGGCGGACGTTGAAGAGAGCGTCCGTGGTCTTCTGGTTGTAGTACGTGAAGTCCAGCGTCAGCCGGTTGTCGAAGTGTGCGCTCTCGAAGCCCACCTCGACCTCGGACGTCCGCTCTGGACCCAGCTCGTCGTTCCCCAGGTTCCTGGGATAGAAGGCTGGACTGCCGCCCCATCCCACTGGGTCGAAGGTTTTCACAGCGTCGAAGGCGCCGGGCGCGCGACCGGATTGCCCCCAGGCAGCCCGGATCTTGGCGGTGCCAATATCGGGGCTCCAGAAGCTCTCGTCGGAGAGGACCCACGAGAGGCTCAGCTTGGGGTAGGCCTGGAGTCCCAGGTCCTCACCGAAGGCGCTATTCCCGTCCACGCGCAGGCCGAGGGTCAGGAAGTACTTGTTGCTCAGGTCCAGCAGGAACTGACCAAAGAGACCGGCGTTGACGACCCGCTCGCGGAGCTCGAAGCCGAGCTTGGTGCCCGCGGAGGTCACGGTCGGGTCACCGGGTCCGGGGAAATCCTCACCGTAGGCCACGGTCTGCTGGATGTCGCTGGTCACGGTCTGGCCGCCGAAGGAGAAGGTCGACCGCAGGTTGCCGCCCAGCGGGAAGTTCAGCGAGCCGACGTAGTCGGCGGTCATCGTCGTGAACCGGCTCCGGCCGTCGGACAGGATTCCGAACGGCGCCCGGATGAATCCGAACGGACGCAGGTTACGGTTGTTCTGGTGTGCCTGGTCGAAGCCCACAGTGAACCGGTGCGTGAAGGTCGACGACGGCGTGTGGGTGGCCGTGAGGCCCGTGATCAGGTGATCGATGTCCGATGTGATGCCCTGATTCCGGAACGGGTCGATGGCATCGAAGGACTCGTCAGCCAGGTAGTTCGCGTCGCGGCGGTACGCGTTCAGCGTGAGTCCGTGGGCGTTGTTCCCGGCCGCCGTGTTGTTGATCTCGGTGCCGGTGAATGACGTGTTCCACTGGAGCTGCAGGCTCTCGATGGGCGAGAACGTGAAGTTGCCGCGAACGACGCCCTTCTGGAGGAAGTCGTTGGGAAGCGGCATCTCGCGCTTCTCCCACGTCCCGGACACGAAGTACTGGAGCGCCTCACTCCCGCCGCCCACGGACAGCTGGTACTTCTGCTGGAAGCCGGTACGGAGCCACGGGTTGATGAACAGGAAGTCCGAGGTGCCGCCGGACGCCGACTCGGCCGGCTCCGAGGGTGGCCGCGTGGACGGGTCGGGCCCAAACGCCGGCGTGTACGCCGCGCCCATGTCCACCTGGGCGGTCCAACGCGCCTGGCCCTGGTGGCCCCGCTTCGTGA
This sequence comes from Gemmatimonadota bacterium, assembly GCA_039589315.1. Taxonomy (GTDB): domain Bacteria; phylum Gemmatimonadota; class Gemmatimonadetes; order Longimicrobiales; family Gaopeijiaceae; genus JBDHHQ01. Next base: position 49,834 of record JBDHHQ010000054.1, on the reverse strand, counting down.
AGATCTGGATCACGCCGGCCGCCGCCTCTGTGCCGTACAGCGTGGTCGCCGCAGCGCCCTTGATGACCTCGATCCGCTCGATGTCGCTGGGGTTGATGTCGTTCAGCGGGCTCGCGACGTCGTTGCCGCTCCGCCCGGGGTACCCCGTCGGCGGAACGTTCTTGTGGAACGCGTCGCCTCGAACCCGGATGCCGTCGACGTAGAGGAGCGGCTGGTTGCTCATGGCCACGGAGACGTTGCCGCGAAGCCGGATGCGCGCGCCGCCACCGGCGCTGGAGGAGCTCTCCATGACCGACATGCCGGGCACGCGGGCCTGAAGCAGCCCGTCCACGTTGACCGGCGGCTCGGGCACATCGCTCATGTTCACCTGCGAGATGGTGTTCCCCACCTCCCGCCGCCGAGCCGCACCGGCGGTACCGGTCACCACGATCTCGTCGAGGCCCAGGGCCTCGGAGTTCATGGAGAAGTTCAGCTCGGCTGTGCCGCCAGCCGAAACGGTCACCTGCTGTGAGTTCGTTTGGAACCCGATGCGCTCGGCTGTGAGAGTGTACTGACCGGCGGGCACGTTGATGATGATGAACCGACCGTTCTGGTTGGTCAGCGTACCCAGGCCCGTACCTTCGATGTAGACCTGTACCGAGTTCAGACCGCCGCCAGAGGCGGCGTCGGAGACCATCCCGGTAATGGTCCCCGTGTCCTGCGCGGAGGCAGGGAGTGCGAAGGCCGCGAGCGCCAGGGCCATCAGGCCCGAGGTGACCGCGCGCCAACGCCCGGCACTGAGGCCGGAGGGTTCGAACGTTGGGAAGTTCATACAACCGCTCCTTCTAGTGGGACGATGAAACGAAAGGAGTTGGTCGGGTGCGCCGGGGCAGCGAAGCCCACAGCCGCAAGTGGGCCATTCGCCGGCCCCGGTAGGATGGGACAGCACGAGATCGATCGGGTACGGATATTTCAGTCCTCCCTCCATTGCCCAACCGCCCGGTTCTCGAGTAGTGCCGTGGCCCCCTTGAGCTCCGGGCCCGGCCTTGTGTGCTCGACTGGGTCCATAATGGAGAAAGACCCACCCCTCGCTCTTCCGTCCACGAGGAGCGCCGAGCACAGGCTTCGATCGTCTATGAGTCGCGTTGACGGTACGACGCCAACACCAATCGTGTCAATAACCTTGGGAAGGCGTGCCCCGCCGACGCACTGCCCGTAATTCAGAAGACCGGGGTGCCCTTCCGGAGCTCCCGGAAGGCACCGGGATCCACCCCTTCCCTCACACCGCACAAACGTCTACTCGGACGCTCCCGTGACAGGCAATCGAAGCGCGACCCCGGATGTTGTCGCACCGGGACGCGCTTCGTGCCCTAGCCCCCCGCCTCGACGATCTGCACCGACACCGAGTCCGACTGCTCCACCACGACTCCCTGGATGTCGACGGCGGTGGCCTTGGCCACGTAGGTACCGGCCTCCCCGTAGGCGTGACTGCGGACGACGCCGGCTGTGACGGCACCGGAGGCCGCAGTGGAGTCCGCCGTTCCGTCGCCGAAGTCGACGACGAGGCCGACGAGGTTGTTGCCGGTGGCGTCCGCCGTGTACGTCACCGAGTCCCCCACCCCTGCCAGCGTCTTGTCGGCCGAGATGGAAACGGTCAGGGGACGCCCCCCCTCGACGAGGCTGTCGCTGCACGCGGCGAGCACGCCGACCATACCAGCGGCCAGAGCGGCCGCCAGGGCGATTTCTCTCTTCACTCGATCACATCTCGTTCAAGAGGATGTTCCCGGGGTCCCTGCTTCGCCCGCCCGGTCGGCGACTCACAGGGCGTGGCAGCCGTTGAGCCTCAGCGCTGACCCTCGATACGGGCCAGGAGGTCTCGAGCCTCCTGATCCAGCGGGTCGATCTCGAGGGCCGACCTCAGCGCTGCGGCTGCCCGCCCGGCTTCCCCCAGACCCAGATGGGCGAGTGCCAGGTTGAACCACCCCCCGGCCAGACCTGCGTCGGATTCCAGGGCGTATCGGTACCGCTCGATTGCAGCGCTGTACTCCCCCGCTGCCAGTCGGAGGTTCCCGAGGTTCAGGTGCGCCAATGCCTCGCCGGAGTAGACCACGAGCGCCTGCTCATACGCCCGCTCGGCCTGTAGGGGGTCACCCGCGGCTTCGAACGCCTGCCCCAGGTTCACCCACCCCACCGATTGGGTCCAATCGGCCTCCAGGCTGCGTTGGTAGTACGCCGCCGCCTCGGCCACGTCACCTACGGCGTCGAACAGCGCACCCATGTCCAGCAACACCCCGGCGTCGGTCGGCGCGATCTCCAGACCCTTACGGACTACCTGGAGTGCGGTTACGGGATCGCCCCGCCGTCGGTACCCGTCGCCGATGAAGCGAAGCCCCGTCAGCCAGCGTCGTAGGACCGGCTCTTGTGACTCGCCCAGGGTTTCGACCTTGTCGCTCAAGAACTCGCGAACGTCCGGGTCGTCGCCCCGGGCGACGTGGAGGGCGACCAGGGCCACGGATCGTACGTCCAGATCTGGATGGTCCGTCAGCGACTGGAGCGCCACCTCGACCTCCGGATCCAGCTCGGACATGTCGGGCTGCAAGTAGCCGTCCAGGAGGTGATTGACACCGGCCACCAACGGCATGGCGTTTGGATCCTCCGGTCGCAGAAGTGCCAACGCCTCTCGCTTGCCCATTGCCGTGGCGCCCGAACGCTCCGCCTCCAGCAACGCCGCCTCGACCGGCTCGTGCGGCTTGAGCTCCCCCCACTGGTCCCGCGTCCAGGCCGCCAGCTCGTCGGCGGACCGGTCCTGGTGGCACAGGGCACACGCGCTCGGCACGCCCATGGACTCGTCCGCGCCGGGCCTGGGCAGGGGAATGGTGTGATCGGACCGGGCGTAGCGGATCCGCTCACCCAGCTCCGGCTGCTGCAGGTAGGGCATGTGGCAGGCCACGCACCGGCTGCCGTCCGACTCGGCCGGGTGGCCGGTGTGGACGGCCGGCTCGCTTGCCTTGCTGGCGTGACAGTCCACGCATTGCCCGTCGTCGAAGCGGTCCGGCAGTGGCTCCGCCGCCACGTCCCGGTAACCCAGGCCGTGGGGGTCGTGGCAGTCCACGCACGTCATGGCGCCATCGAGGTAGCACGCGCTCTGCCGGTGGTTCTGCTGATAGGCGAAGGTCCGCACCCGGCCGTCCGGGTAGTAGGGCCGGTTGCCGAGCTGAGGCAGGAGCAGGGAGTAGTGGGCCGCGAAGTCGTCGCCCGGAAGGTACTCGGCCTGCAGGGCTCGCTTGAGGGCGTGGCACTGGAAGCAGACTTCCAGCGACCCGTCTTCCCCCAGGAGGGCGGGCTGTGCGATCGCCAGGTCGTCGGCCAGACCCAGGTCGGCGGTCCTGGTGAGCTCTACGTGAGCCCGGCCCGGCCCGTGACACGATTCGCAGTTGATCGCCAGGCTGCCCACATGGGTCTCGTAGCGACCGGCCACCGGATCCAGGGCCACCGTGATCTGGCTGCCGTGACAGTCCTGACAGTTGCCGAAGCGGAAGTCGGTCCCGAGGACCCGGACTGGAGGCCAATCCCCGCACTCGGCGAGCCGCAGGTCCGGGGTCACGGGGATCCAGCCCTCGTCCGTCCGGGGCCGCGCTCGCTCGTCCCCCGAGGTCCACCACCCGGCGGCGCGCCCGGTATTGCAGAACCAGGTGTCGCCGTGACGGCTGTAGTCGAAGGGCAGGAACCGCACGGTGCCGTCGGGGACGCGGCTCACGAACCCCTGTGTGCCACCGCCCACCATGTGCCCGCGGCCGATCACGCCATCCACGGTGTAGCCGACCTCGGCCCGGCCCGGCCGCCGCACCGTGAAGGTGTACACGCCGTCCTCGGACACAGCCGGGATCACGGTGGCGTCCGCGAACTCGATGGGTGTGCCGTCGAACGGCGCGATGACCGTCTCCGGGCCGGCAGGCCCCCCCGCCCGCCCATGGGTGGAGCCCTGCCACGCGGCGAGCTGGTCGGCGTGGCACTCGCCGCACACCGCGGCCCCCACGAAGTCGTCGACCGTGGGCCCCGGTTGCTGCACCGCGGTCGCCGCGGTCGGTGGGGCGAATGCCGCCATCGAGACAGTCGGTGGGGGCGAGCCGGTGGTGCTCAACCACACGGCGCCCAGCGCGAGGCTCGCCGCCAGGACGGTCGCGCCCGGCAGGGCTCCGCCCAGCCTGCCGTCGCGGGGGTCCGCCCCACCGGCGCCACTCCGCGACGGTTCGCCTCCTGGACCTCTGTCCGACTCCATCGAACCCACTCCTCGGCCACGCGCCGGGGGCGGGCCGTGGACCCGCGTCACCGTATCGCGTGTTGATCTCGAGAGGCGCATTACGCGCCCGGGCGCCTTTCCCAGCCAGCTCTGGCTGTGGTGATGCAGAGGTCGTGATGCAGCGCGAGGACCTCTGTATCGCAGCGGCACGACACACCCTGTGGGGGGTGCGCGTGCAGGATAAGAGCCCATCATCCAGTCGCGCGAGTCCAGGGCGATGCCGGGTCGGCGCGAGGTGATGCACCCCATGCACGGGCCTGTCGGTTGACGCCCGCGGACCCGCGCTCGACAATTCGACCCGCCGGAAGGAGATGGCGTTGACCCCCCTCATCAACACGGCCGAGATGCACGCGGAGCCGACAGACGAAGCAGGTAGCGCGGCGGAAGCCTTTCCGAAGGGCGTGCCCGACCTGGGGCTGGTCATGACTGGGGGCGGCGCCCGAGCCGCGTATCAGATCGGTTTCCTGCGGTGCATAGCCAGGCGTCTCCCCGACCTCGAGATCCCCATCGTGACGGGGGTCTCCGCTGGCGCCATCAACGCCGCTCTGCTGGCGTCCCACCATGGGACCTTCCAGCAGATGGTGGAAGAGCTCGCCGGCCTCTGGTCGAACCTCACCGTAGGGGACGTGTTCCGCGTGGATGCCGGGTCCCTGGGCTGGAACGCCGTCCGGTGGCTCGGCCAGCTCGCGTCCGGAGGCCACGGAGGACCGCCCCGGGTCAAGGGTTTCGTGGACACGAGCCCGCTACGCAGCTTCCTGCGAGAAACGCTCCACTCCGTCGATGGTGAGCTCACCGGCGTCAACTACCGCCTGGCCCGGGGCCGGCTCAAGGCCGTGGCGTTGAGCACCTCGAGCTACAGCACGGGTCAGTCCATCACCTGGGTCCAGGGCGATGACATCCGGGAGTGGGAGCGGCCGCTGCGCCGCTCCGTGAAGACGACGCTGACCATCGACCATGTCATGGCGTCGGCCGCGCTGCCGCTGTTCTTCCCTGCCGTCAAGATCGGCGACAAGTGGTACGGAGACGGCGGCATCCGACTGGCCGCGCCGCTCTCGCCGGCCCTGCACCTCGGCGCCCGACGGATCCTGGCGATCTCGACGCGGTACGTCCGCAGCCACAGCGAGGCGGCTCGGCCCCTCGTGGCGGGCTACCCGCCGCCCGCCCAGGTCGCCGGAGTCCTCATGAACTCGGTCTTCCTGGACCTGCTGGATCAGGACGCGTACCGCCTCGAACGGCTGAACCGATTGCTGGACCGGCTGCCCAACGATCAGCGAGACGGCCTCCGGCACGTGGATCTGCTGGTGCTCCGTCCCTCGGTGGATCTGGGGGTCCTGGCCAACGAGTACGAGCCCCAGCTGCCCAAGGCGTTCCGGTTCCTCACGCGAGGACTGGGCACCAAGGAGACACGGAGCCCGGACGCCCTCAGCCTCATCCTCTTCCAGCCGGATTACCTGTCGCGCCTCATCGAGATCGGCGAGGCGGACGCCGAAGCGCGGGCCGACGAGATCGAACGGTTCTTCCAGCCTGAGCTGTCGGCCGTCTCCCAGGGCGCCGCGACCGCCGCTCCGAGCCGCAACCCTGCGGAACGAGGCGGGTAGAGTCCAATCTGGGCTCTGGCACAAGGAGAGACATCATGGCGAACCCCGGAAACCAGCCCGCGTCCGCGCTCGAGTCCCGTGAAGTCGCTGAGGCGGCCCGTGAGACGGAGTGGTCTCAGCGGAGCTTCGCCCGCGGAATCTGGGACGGCCGGCTCTCGCTCGACCTGATCCATCCGCACCCCGCGCCGGACCCGGAGGAGCAGCAGCGCGCCCAGGGATTCCTGACGCGGCTCGAGGCGTTCGTCGAGCAGAACGTGGACGGAGACGCCAACGACCGGAACGGTTGGGTGCCTCAGGAGGTCCTGGACGGGCTCGCCGAGTTGGGCGCCTTCGGCATCAAGATCCCCCGCGAGTACGGCGGTCTGGGTCTCTCCCAGCTCAGCTACAACCGTGCGCTCATGATCGTGTCGAGCCGCTGCTCGGCCTCCGGCGCGTTCCTCTCCGCCCATCAGTCCATCGGTGTGCCCCAGCCCCTCGTCTACTTCGGCACCGAAGAGCAGAAGCGGGCCTACTTGCCGCGTTTGGCCGCGGGCGCCATCTCCGCCTTCGCCCTCACCGAGCCGGAGGTAGGGTCGGACCCGGCCAACATGTCGACGACCGCCGAGCTCACGGAGGACGGAGACGCCTGGATCCTCAACGGCGAGAAGCTCTGGTGCACCAACGGCCCCCGCTCCGAGATCATGGTGGTCATGGCCCGCACGCCCGCCCGCGACGGCGTGAAGGGCAAGCGGCCGATCACGGCGTTCATCGTCGAGACCGCCTGGGAGGGCGTGGAGATCGACCACGTGTGCGAGTTCATGGGTCTGAAGGCCATCTCGAACGGCGTGGTGACCTTCAAGGACGTCCGCGTGCCGAAGGAGAACGTCCTCTGGGGTGAGGGGAAGGGCCTCAAGCTGGCGCTGATCACTCTCAACACCGGGCGGCTCTCCCTGCCCGCCTTCTGTCTCGCGGCCACCAAGGGCGCGCTGGCCATGTGCCGGGACTGGGCCTCCCAGCGTGTTCAGTGGGGCGCGCCGGTCGGACGTCACGACGCCATCGCCCAGAAGATCGGCAAGATGGCGGCCGACACGTTCGCCATGGAGGCGGTGGTCGAGCTCACCTCCATCATGGCGGACCGGAAGAGGTTCGATATCCGGCTGGAAGCCGCCATCGCCAAGCTGTGGCACAGCGAGACCGGATGGGACACCATCGACGAAGCGCTCCAGGTGCGGGGCGGCCGTGGGTACGAGACGGCCGACTCGCTCCGGGCCCGGGGCGAGACCCCGTACCCCATCGAGCGGGCGTTCCGCGACATGCGGATCAACCTGATCTTCGAGGGTTCCAGCGAGATCATGCGGTTGTTCATCGCCAGGGAGGCGGTGGATGCACACCTGAGCGTTGCGGGTGCCCTGGTGGACCCCCGTGCTCCCTTGGATGCCCGGCTCTCTGGGCTGGTGAAGGCCGGGCTGCACTACGCCTGGTGGTATCCGACGCGGTGGCTGGGCTGGGGTCGGTGGCCCCGCTACGGGGAGTTCGGCCCGCTGGCCGGACACCTTCGATTCGCCGACCGGATGTCCCGGAAGCTGGCCCGCGCCCTGTTCTACGCGATGATCCGTTTCGGCGCCGGGCTGGAACGGCGTCAGGCGGTTCTGGGGCGGATCGTGGACATCGGCGCCGACCTGTTCGTCCTGACCGCGGCGTGCGTGCGGGCGCAGATGTTGAGGCGAGAGAACCCGGCAGACTTGACGCCGGTGGAGCTGGCCGACCTGTTCGCGCGCCACGCCCGAAGGCGCATTCGGCAGAACTTCCGCACCATCTTTGCCAACGACGACGTGGCCACGTACAGGACCGCCAAGCGCGTGCTCGAGGGTCGCTATGGATGGCTGGAGGCGGGCGTGCTGGACTTCTCCGACGGGGCTGCGCCGGGCACGGGCAGCGCCACTCCGGAGGTCGCTCAGCCCGAGCCGGCGGAGCACGCCACGGCCGGGGGGCCGGCCTAGCCGACGCCGCTCACGCGCCCCGGGACGCCAACGCGTCTTCGAACTGGCGGCGATAGAGGCGCTGGTAGACCTCGCTCCGCTCCAGGAGCTCTCCGTGCGTCCCCTCGTCGGTGATCTCGCCACCCTCCAGCACCAGGATCCGGTCGGCCCGAAGCACCGTCGACAGGCGGTGGGCGATCACGAGCGTCGTGCGCCCGGCCATCAGCCGCTCCAGAGCGTCCTGCACGAGCGCTTCGCTCTCGGCGTCCAGGCTGCTCGACGCTTCGTCCAGAATCAACACCGTGGGTCGCTTCAGCATGACCCGGGCGATGGCCAGGCGTTGGCGCTGCCCACCGCTCACGGTTACCCCTCGCTCGCCGATGAGCTGCTCGTACGCGTCGGGGAATTGCTGGATGAACTCGTCCGCGTGGGCCGCCTTCGCCGCGGCCTCGATCTCCGCGTCCGTGGCCCCCGGGTTCCCGTACTCCAGGTTCTCTCGGACCGTGCCGGCGAAGAGCAGCGGCTCCTGGGGCACCAGCCCGATGCAGGAGCGTAGCGCCCGCAGCGAGACGTCCCGCACGTCGACGCCGTCGAGCGCGACTCGTCCACCCACCACGTCGTAGAAGCGGGGTAGCAACGCCGCGAGCGTGGTCTTGCCCGCGCCGGAGCTGCCTACGAGGGCGACTGTCTCGCCGGGGGCGAGCTGCAGGTCGATCCCCGCCAACACCGTCGGCTGATCCGGACCGTAGCTGAACGTCACGTTCTCGAAGGTCACCTCGCCCGTGAGGAGCGTTGGCAGAGGCGTCGAGTGTTCCGGATCGGTCAGCTCCACCGGGTGATCCAGGAGCTCGAAGATCCGCCGCGCCGCTCCTGCGGCCTCCTGCAGATTCCCCCAGAAACCGGCCAGCGACGTGATCGCGCCGGCGATGGTGACGGCGTACAGGAGGAACGCCACCAGCGTCCCTGGCGTGAGCGCCCCGGCCAGGACCAGACGCCCACCCTCCCACAACACGAGCACGATGGCGGCAAAGGCCGCGAAGGTGACCGCTCCGGTGAGGCTCGCCCGGGCAACGGCCCGCTGCAGACCCGCGTCACGGGTCGCGTCCACCTCATGGTCGAACAGCTGGACCTCCCACCGCTCGCGCGTGAAGCTCTGGACGGTGCGGATCTGCGCAAACACCTGATCGGCCCGGGCGATCGCTGCCGCCAGCCGATCCTGGATCCCCGTGCTGAGGCGACGGACCCGCCGGCCCAGGAGCCACCCTACGAGGGCCGCGATGGGAATGGCCGTCAGCGTGACCAGGGTCAGCCGAGGGTGGGTCACGGTGACGAGGACGAGGGCGCCCACGAGGAACACCGCCTGCCGCACGAGCTCGGGGACGCCGAAGCGGAGCACCCCCTGGATCAGACCGGTGTCCGAGGCGAGGCGTGACGACAGCTCCCCGACCCGCCGCTCCGCGAAGAAGCCCGGTGGCTGCCGGATGAGCGCCCCGAAGAGGTCCTTCCGGAGATCGGCAGCTACCCGCTCGGCCGTTGCTGCCGTGAGGTAGCTCTGGGAGAAGTTGAGGAACGACTGGAGCACGAAGAGCGACAGCAGCCCCAGGGCGATGCGGTTCAACAGCCCTCCATCTCCGGCCAGGAAGGCGGCGTCCAGGAGCTCCCGGACGATCAGGGGAAAGATCAGGCCCACCCCGGAGCTGAGCAGAATCAGCACCCCCGCTACCACGAGGGCTCCGCGGTAGGGCCGGACCCGGGGGGCGAGCCGCCTCAGGAAGCCGACGGTTCGGGCGGGGCTGAGCTTCTCTTTGGACATGGGCGCAGGTCACCTGGGAGGGTCCCGGGGGTCGCGTTCCAGCCGGCCCGAGACAGGGATTCGGCCCGGAAGATAGAATCCGGAGGCCGTCGATTCCATGTGGTCCCCGGTTGGGGGCACGAATCGGACGCGGCCGCGCATTCGTCGGTCGAGTCCGCCGGGGACGGTGGCGTCGAGGCACCACCCGTCCATTGGCGGGTAGGCACGGCGGACCTTTTGACCCAGCCGTGGTACGATGAACAGACCTCTCCACTCGAGCGTCTTCGCTCTGACGGTGGCCTGGACGCTGGCGCTGCTCTGGCTCGGCAGCGTCGTCCACGCCACCGGCTCTTCGCTGGCCTGCCCCGACTGGCCCACCTGCTTCGGTACGATGATGCCCGAGATGACCGGCGGCGTCTTCTGGGAGCACCTGCATCGGCTCGTGGCGGGGGGCCTGATTCTGGTGTTCATGCTCGCCGCCGCTCTGTCGTGGCGGCCCGAGGCGGATCGGCCGTGGATCAGGAAGGCAGCCGTCCTGGGGATCGTGGCCTTGCTGATCCAGGCGGTTCTGGGCGGCCTCACCGTCATCTTTCGCCTGCCCGACGCGGTGTCGACCTCCCATCTGGGCCTCGCCTTCCTGTTCCTGGCGCTGGCGGTCGTGTTGACCATCGGCACGGGCCCGAGCGCGGCCGTGACCTTCGAACCGGAGGCCAGCAGGGCCGGAACGATCCGCCGGTGGTCCATCGTGGCCGCAACGCTGGTGTTCGCCCAGTCGCTCGTGGGCGCCCTGGTCCGCCACATGGAAGCCGGAATGGCGTGTCCGGACATCCCGCTGTGCCTGGGTCGCGTGGTGCCGCCGATGGCCAACCACCTGATCGTGGTGCACTTCTCCCACCGGATGCTGGGCTACCTGGTGGCCGCGGCGGTTCTCCTGACGGCCGTCCAGGTGCGACGGCTCACCGATTCGCGGCGGCTTCGTCGGCTGGCGGCCTGGGCCGCGGTGGGCGTGCTGGCACAGGTGGGCTTGGGATTCGCCTCGGTCTACACCACGCTGGCGGTCGTACCCGTTTCCCTGCACACGCTCGTGGCGGCGGCGGTGCTCTCGCTGCTGGTGGCGCTGGCGACCCTGACCTGGAGCCGCCGCCAGGACCCGGCGGAGGCCGTGCGCCCCCCGAGTGAGTCGTTCGCAGCGGAGAGCCTGGGTGGACGCTGAGGCCCTGGGCAACCTGCTGGCGCCGGTCAACGCCTCGCTGAACTTCACCAGCGCGTGCCTGCTGGTTGCCGGCTTTCTCTTCATCCGCCGAGGCCAGATCGGCCGACATCGTGCCGCCATGCTGGGGGCGGTGGGGGCGTCGGCGCTCTTCCTGGTGTTCTACGTGCTTCGCTTCTCCCTCACAGGCACCCATCGATTCGCCGGAACCGGGACCGCCCGCACCGTCTACCTGGGGCTGCTCTTCTCCCACATGGTGCTCGCCGTCGTGATCGTCCCGCTGATTCTCCGTCTGCTTTTTCTGGCCCTCCGCGACCGGTTCGACGAGCATCGCCGCCTGGCCAGGTGGACGTACCCCATGTGGCTGTACGTCTCGGTCACCGGGCTGGCGGTCTACGTGCTCCTCTACCACGTCTACGGATACGTCTGACCGGCGCCGGGTGAGCCCACGCGCCCCGTTTGCAGGGGCGGAACCCTAGGTAGTCAGAGGTCTGACAGGGCGCCGGGTACCCTCTCCGTGCAGCGGCCCGCACATTGCGCTGCGCGGGGGTCGTTTCGCGATTCCGGACCGGAGAAGATGCCCTGGGTGGGAACTAGAGCTTGGGGAAGGCCACCGTCACCTCTGCGCCTCCTGCCTCCAGGTTGCGAAACCGGAGGACACCTCCCTGACCCTCGATGAGCCTCCGGGCATGGGGCAGTCCCATGCCGAGGCCGCCGGGGGCGGTGCTGTAGAAGGGGTCCAGCGCCCGTAGCAACGCCTCCGCCGAGAATCCGGGTCCCTGGTCGCGTACGTGCACCAGCACCTCGTGCCCCTCCTGGGCAAGGGTCACGTCGATGGGTCGGCCATCACCGAACCGAGCGGCGTTGTGAAGGATGAGGAAGACCGCGTCCATGAACGCATCGGGGTTCATGCGCGCCCGCACCGGTCGATCGGGCAGCCGCTCGCGAACCGGCACATCCCACGAACCCACGAAGTCCCGTACGACCCTCCGAACCGAGTCGCGCACGTCGGTCGGTCCGGACCCCTCCTGCGGCTCCTCGAGGAAGAACTCCAGGTCGTCGATGGCGCCGAGGGCGTCCTCCACACCGTCCCGCAGCGTCGACCCTCCCGACGACAGCGCCCGGTTGAGAGGACCTTCCACCGCCACCTGCAGGAATGCCGACAGGCGCTCCAGCGCCGTCCTCACCGCCTCTTCCTTCTCCTCGCCCTTCCGGACCCATCCCTCTTCCAGGGCGGCTCGCACGTCCGCCAGCTCGGGAGATCCGGAAAGCCCAGCCAGCTCGTCCTGCCCTGACTGGCCCTTCAGGGCCCGAGCGAAAGCTGCCAGGCGGTCCGCCACGGCCCGTTCCCGGGCGTTGCCCCCCAACTTCCACCCGATGGCCCACGCGAGCGCGACCGCGACGATGGCGACAACCAGAAGGATCTGCACTGTTGGAGTCACGGCTGCTTCTGCTCGTGGAGGTCGTCAGGATACCGCATTCCCTGCGGGTCTATGCGATAAAGATGTTGGCGGAGGCGTATGCCCAAGGCAATACTGTGGGTCCACGTACTCGACGGATTCGAGGATTCCATGACCTCCTACCGGCTCTCGCACACGCTCGAGGCGAGCGGCGACCCGAACAACCCGGGCCCCGACGAGATGCTGCGCATCATAGAGGACACTGTGACCATCGCCGTGGTGGGGCTCTCCCGCGATCCGGTGAAGGCAGCCCGCCGTGTGCCGTCGTACATGGCTGCGAAGGGCTACGACGTGATTCCCGTGAACCCGTTCGCCGAGCGGATCCTGGGCAAGCCCGCCCGCGCAAGCCTCGACGCCGTGACCGAGTCCGTGGATCTGGTGCTGGTATTCCGGCCGTCCGACGAGGCGGGGGACGTCATCCGTCAGGCGGCGAGGCGGCCCGAGCGTCCGGTCATCTGGCTTCAGGAGGGGATCAGGAACGACGAGGCGGCCCAGGAAGCACGGGCAGCAGGCCTCACAGTCGTCCAGGACCTCTGCATCTACAAGGTCCACCGTGCGCTGGCTGGACCCCACGCCCTGGCCGGGTCCGCCTGAGCCGCAAGCACCACGCCCCCAAACCCGACGGTCAAACCGGCGAAGCCGCTCCGGCACCCTCTTCCCGCTCCGGCGTCTCGTCACCGTGACCGAACGAAAGCGCCCAGCGGCACCCCGGATCCCCCTGGGCTTGACAGGCGTTGTGGACGAGCAGGACCGGGCCCGAGTCGTAGCCGTCGGCGATTCCCTGGCAGAGGCCGGAGATCAGCTCGCACGCCTCACCCCTGGGCGTGGTCCTGGCGAACATCAGATCCTTGCCTTCGAGCACGAACGGACCCTGCCCGAAGGAGCCCACCGGCTGCCCGAAGAGCGTCTTCAGGCGCTTGCGTACCCGCCGTTTGGCCGAGGCCCGCGCCAGCCGCCCCTTGAGGCGTCCGGCTCGCCGGCGGCGGGGCAGCTTACCCGTGAGCGACCGTCCCGCCTCGAAGAAGACCTCGCGGGAGTCCGGGCGTCGAACGACCAGCGCGAACAGGTCTCCGATCTCGCTCTCGGTTACGCGCTGCCGTCGCCGGGCCGCTTCCCCGTACCTCCGGATCTGCGTGTCGATTACGTCGCTGAGCCCCAGTCTCCGAGGCATCGTGATCGTCGGATCCTCGTCCTGGAGGATCTCCTCCGGCCGATCCTGGCTCCGGATCACCTCCAGGAGCGTGAGGGCCACGACGGCCGCGATGGCCGGACGGCCCTGCCGGGGGCCGGCTGTTTGAGAAGTCGAGCTCACGGCTGCCTGATGTCTGATGCGCCTGATCACGCACGTCTCGGGAGGGCCCACGTCCCGGATCCGCCATCCGGGGGAAGCCGGGGGGCTAATGTCGGTGGCGCGGGCCGTTGGAGCAACGTCCGGAAGGAAGAGCGGCGGAGGGCCACCCAACGACGGGGACGAGCGATGCCGCACGGGATTCTTCGACCGTACCAAATTGAGAATGACATTCCTCCCAGCCGGCATTATATACCGTGTGACATACGGATTCTGTCCGGTCTGGCGGCGAGTCGCTGCCGGGATGTCGAGAGCGGGGCGAGGGTCGAAGGTGCTCGTGAGGCCATGGGGGGGCTGGTTCGTGCCCCGAGACCATTCTGCCCTCCCCCGCTCTTTTTTTCTTTCCTACCGCTGCCTCTTCTTTGCCCCGGGTCGCAGGCTGGTGTGGGCCCGCGAGGACGACAGGTCGTCCGGGGCGCGGTGACTCAGCGACCCACCCTCCTCAAATGCCTTCGTCCGGTTGATCGCTCGATCCGGCCCCCGTATCCTTCGGCGCCCCACAACCGACTCGACGACCCTGACCACGGACCATGAGACGATATCGGGCCTTCGACCCACCGGAGTACCTCGACTGGATCGCCGATCCAGATCTGGTAGCCGCCTTCACGGAGCGCGCCCACGCCGATACGGAGCGGGCTGGCGTCATCTCCGCGCTATCGGCAGACGAGCTGCTGGACCTCTACCGGGATTTGCTCCGGACCCGGCTCCACGACATCGGGCTCAAGCGCTGGGTCCGCCAGGGCGTGATCTCGAAGGCGTGGTTGGGAACGGGCGAGGAAGCCACGACTGTCGGGGCCGTCGCTGCGTTGGACCGGACCCGGGACCTCGTGTCCCCGATGATCCGCAATGCCGGCGCCTGCCACATGATGGGCATGTCCCTCGCCTCTCTGTTCCGAGGGTATCTCGCCACTGCGGACGCTCCGAACGGTGGCAGAGATCTGCATGTGGGTGCCCTGGACAAGGGCGTGATCCAACCGATCAGCCACATGGGCACCAGCGTGTGCATCGTCACGGGCGTGGCACTCTCCTTCCGGCTGAAGGGCGAGGACCGCGTTGCCCTCACCTGGGTGGGGGACGGTGCGACGAAGACCGCGGCGTGCCACGAAGGCATGAACCTGGCCGCGGTCCTCGGCCTGCCGGCCATCTTCGTGATTCAGAACAACCAGGTCGCCCTGGGCACCCGCCTCTCCCAGCACGGGGCGGGAGAGCTGGCACGTTGGCCGGACATGTACGGCATCCCGAGCTTCCGCTGCGACGGAAACCACGTTCTCGACGTGTACGCGGCCACGCGCCTGGCGGCGGATCAGTGCCGGAGGGGCGAGGGACCCGTGGCGATCGTCGCCGAGACCTTCCGCATGGGCGGGCACGCGACCCACGACGAGCGGGAGGCCCGGGAGACGTTTCCCCCCGAGCTGTTCGAGACCTGGGGTCGAAGGGACCCCATCGGGCTGTTCGAGGCCTACCTGCAGCGGTCCGGCGTCCCCGCTGACACCCTGGAGGCCGTGGAGGACGAGGTCGTCAGGCAGGTGGACGCGGCTGCCGAGAGGGCCCTGGAATCCAAGGGCCTGGACCCGGACGCGCCCTATGCCCTCTACGAGGGCATCTCGGAGGGAGGGACGTTGCTGGCGCTGGAGAACCGTCCAGTTTGACGACCACCTTGAAACGCGGCGCCGGTCGTTGCATATTCATCGTTACAACGGAGAATTATTCGCGATTAGGCCGTCGTGAGGCGGTCGTCGTGTTTGTTTGTGCTCGCGGGGCGGTGTTCGGGCCTCAGGGACGAGCCCAGGCGCTCCGGTTCGCCAGCTAGTGCACGACCATCACGCGAGGCAGACGTGACGAACGAGACCACCTGCATCGAGCAGCCTCCCGTCGAGGCTCTCACCGACGAGGAGCTGGTTACCGCCCACCTCGAGGAGCGCCCGGGGGCCTTCCACGAGCTGTACAACCGGTACCGCGATCGGCTGGTGTACTTCATCACCCGCAAGACGGGAGACTCCGACCGTGCGCAGGATCTCGTGCAAGAGGCCTTCATCCGGGTCACGCGCCACCTGCACCGGTTCGACACGACGAAGAAGTTCTCGACGTGGGTCTACACGATCGCCAGCAACCTCTCGAAGAACGAGTTGAGGAATCGCTCCCGCAGCCCGTTGGTCCTGTTCCAGCGCCTCACCAACAACTGGGACGACGATCACCGCCCGCTCCAGTTCGAGGACTTCACCATGCGGCCGGACGACCTGTATCGGAAGCGCTATCTCCAACGGCTCGTCGAGGACACCGTGAGCAAGCTGCCGGAGCACCACCAGCTCGTGTTTCGGCTCAGAGAGCTCGAGGGCAAGAGCTACGAGGAGATCGCGGAGATCACCGGCGTGAACCTCGGCACGGTGAAGAGCCGTCTGCACCGGGCGAGAAACTCCTTCGCTCAGCGGATCGAGCCGTTCTTGAACTGATCCGCCGAGCTCTGCGAGGCACGGCCCGGACCGGCTGAAGCCGGTCCGGGCTTCTGTTTCGGCGCACGCTCCGGTGCTACCTTGCAGAGCACCCCGATCCATCTGCCCAAGCTCTCATCCACCCTGCATGATGTTCGAGAAGCTCCGTGACGCCTTCCGGGAGGCCGTCGACAACTTCAAGGAAGAGCTGAACCGGGACGACGTGCCTCTGGCCGTGGATCGGCTCCTCGTGGGTATGAAGAACGAGGCTGCCGACGCCCAGGCACGAGTCCGGCAGCTCGAGAGAGACGTGGAGCTCACGCTCGAGGTTGGCAAGCGGGAGGCTCGGGACGCCGCAACGTGTCGGCGCCGCGAGAAGATGGCCCGGAAGATCGGCGATGAGGAGACGGCCGACGTGGCCGCCGAGTTCGCCGAGAAGCACGATCGCAAGCGGGAGGTCCTCGAGGCCAAGGCCCACGCCCTCAAGGAGGAGCTGGACCTACGGCAAGGCGAGGTCGCCGAGATGGTGGAGAAGATCAAGCAGGCCCAGAAGGACCGGGATGCCCTCTCCGCCACGGCGGGGCGCGCCAGTGCCCGTAACACGATTCAGGGTGCCAACGACCTCTTCGACGAGCTGGACCGGATGGCCGAGCGCATCCAGGGCGACGACGACGCGGCCAGCGCCAGCGAGGAGACCTGGCGAGAGCTGGAGCGGGACGACGCAGAAGAGGCAGTGGACATCGACACCCGCCTCGACGAGCTGAAGCGGAAGATGGGTCGCGACTGACCGGACCCCCTGCCCCCCTCAGCTCTCGGGAGCGTCGGCGTTACCCGCCAGGTCGCGGTGAAACAGCAGGCCGGCACACTCCCCCGCCAGGAACAGCAGATCATCACGAATGTGGGGCTCGAGGTGCGGGTCGCGACCGTCTCCTGCGATGGCCAGAAACCAGCGCCGCCCATCCCGCTGGCCCAGCAACACCAACACGGGTCCGCTGGCGTGCTCGATGAGTTGAGGCGCTTCTCCTCTCCACAGGCCTTCCGCGAGGTCGGCATCCACCGCGGTGCGGGCCGGCTCCGACTTGAGATCCAGGACGAAGAAGGGCGTGAGCTTGTGGGGTACGTGCTCATCCCTCCCCCACAGCAGGGCTCCCCAGTCTCCACCGGCGAGGTAGATGGCTCGCCACATGGGGAGAGCGAACCGGGATCGCTCGCCCTCGCCCCCCCAGATCGAGAAGGTGCCGCGGCGATCCTCTTTCTTCGCCTTCAGGTATTCCCGAAGGTCGATCACGTGGTCTCTCACAGTGGCCGAACGCTAGCCCCGGTGAGAGCGTACGGCAACCGGCGCGGAGGCGCGTTTCCACTGGCATTCCCCCCCCTGAACGGGTAGATTCTCGCCTTCTCCGAACCTGAGAACGCCAGCGGGCTGCAGTCATGGAAAACTGGATCGGTGTGGGCATCTGGATCGTGCTGGGCGCGGTCATCGGCCTCTCCATGAGGGTGATCGTCAAGCTCGACCAGGAGACCCCGGGACACAGTGTGCTGCTGATGGTGCTGGGTGCGTTTTCGGCCGTCATCGGCGGGATGCTGGGCGTGGGGATCTTCCACTTCTGGGAGCCGCTGGCCATCAGCGCGGGAGGCATGGGTGGAGCCGTGGTCCTGGCGCTGATTCTCACCTGGGTCTATCGCTGGGGCGTGAAGGGCTTCGCCTAACCTCGACTCGCGGGTACACCCAAAACGGAAAGACGACGGCCCCGAAAGACCGCCGCCTATCCCATCCCACGGAGGCACACCGTGGGTTCCTGAAAGAGAGGTGACCAGCCTCTCCCGTCCGGATTACGCGCCGGACGTCGCGTCCTGCTACCCACCCGAGGCGGGCCAGGCTGACCCTCCTCACGCGATTTGACGACTTAACTCCCGGGACGGTTGCAGGGTTCCCTGCCGCCTCCAGCCGGGAGGCCGGGCCTACCAGTCCCCTCGGTCCAGGGAGGCCGGGTTCGCCGCCCCTTAGTTCTGGGGCCAGGTTGCCTGCCCATTCACTCCCACGAGGGCAGTCACGTTGGTACCTACGCTCGTCTCCGTGAATCGTTTCCCGCCGCCGCCGACGTCGCCACTGGGCCTGGGCGTTCGGCGTCCTGCCACCGTCCCCCCGCCGGCCTTCCCTCGTGGCTCGCGAACTCCGGAAACGAGGATAGATTCAGCGCGGCCTCGCAGGCCCGTGACAACCGTTCTGGCAAGGAGGGAGAGGTGCCTGACCCCCAATCGTACATCGAGAGCGAGCTTTCCAGGTTTCACGCCGAGCTCTTCGAGTTTCTCAGAATCCCCTCGGTGAGCGCTCGCTCCGAGCACGACGGCGACACCCAGGCCGCCGCCGAGTGGTTTGCCCGTCATCTCACGGCAGCGGGTCTCGAGGCCGAGATCTGTGAGACGGATCGACACCCCATCGTCCTCGGCGAGTGGCGGGGCGCAGGCCCTGACGCGGTGACACTACTCGTGTATGGGCATTACGACGTTCAGCCCGTAGAGCCGCTGGACCTGTGGACCTCTCCGCCCTTCGAGCCCGAGATCAGGGATGGACGCATCTATGCTCGGGGGTCCGCCGACGACAAGGGCCAGCTCTTCATGCACGTGAAGGCCATCGAGGCCCATCTGAAGGGCAATGGAGGGCTTCCGGTCAACGTGGTCGTCCTTGCCGAGGGAGAGGAGGAGATCGGCTCCCCGAATCTTCTGCCCTTCCTGGAGGCCCACCGCGAGCGGCTGGCGTGCGACGCCGTCGTCATCTCCGACTCCACGATGTTCGCTCCCGGCCAGCCGTCGCTGCTCTTTTCGCTGCGGGGGCTGGCCTACCTGGAGCTGCACGTGGCGGGCCCGTCCCGAGACCTCCATTCGGGAGCCTACGGAGGCGCGGTCGTGAACCCGGCGAACGCCCTGGCCCAGATCCTCGCCTCGCTTCACGACGAAGCCGGGGTTGTGGCCATCCCGGGGTTCTACGACGAGGTCGTGGCCTGGGACCAGGAGACGCGGGCACGGATTCGGGAGCTGCCGTTCGACGAGGAAGACTTCCGGAGCGAAGTGGGCGCACCTGAGCTGGGCGGTGAGATCGGGTTCTCGGCGCTGGAGCGTCTCTGGATCCGACCGACCTGCGACATCTGCGGGATCCTCTCCGGGTACACCGGCGAGGGCGCCAAGACCGTGCTGCCAAGCCATGCCATGGCCAAGGTCAGCTTCCGCCTGGTGCCGGAGCAAGACCCCGGTCACATCGAGAAGCTCTTTGAAGAACATGTCCGGGAGGTGGCCCCGCCGGGCGTTTCCGTCAGGGTAGAGCGCCTGCACGGCGGGAAGCCGTGGAGGGCGCAGCTCGGAGGCGAGATCGTCGCCGCGGCCAGCCGCGCTCTTCGGCAGGCCTTCGACGCGGAGCCGGTACTGGTGGGCGAGGGCGGCTCGATTCCCATCGTGGTGGACTTCGAGCGGCTGCTCGACGCCCCCGCCCTTCTGGTCGGGTTCGCGCTCCCTGGCGCCAACATGCACGCACCCGACGAGTGGTTCCCCGCCGACAACTTCGATGCCGGGATCCGTGCTCTGGCACAACTCTATCAGGAGCTCTCGGGCTGAGCCTCCACCGAGGTCCCGGCCACCATGGATCCCGCCCGAAGCAACGCCCGTGCCTTGCTGACCGTCTCGTCGTACTCGCGAGATGGATCGGAGTCGGCGACGATGCCGGCGCCGGCCTGTACGTAGGCTCGGCCTTCCGAGACCACTACCGTCCGGATCGTGATGGCGGTGTCCATGGTCATTCCTCCGTAGCCCAGGTGTCCAACGGCCCCGGCGTACGGCCCCCGCTTCACGGGTTCGAGCTCGTCGATGATCTCCATGGCCCGGATCTTCGGGGCGCCGGAAACGGTGCCGGCGGGGAAGCAGGCCCGCAGGACGTCCACCGCCGAGAGCCCCGGCCGGAGCTTGCCCTCCACCTGGCTCACGAGATGGAGAACGTGGGAGTACCGTTCCACGATCTGGAGCTCGGGCACGACCACCGTCCCGTATTCGGCAACTCGACCGACGTCGTTTCGCCCCAGGTCCACCAGCATCCGATGCTCGGCCAGCTCCTTCTCGTCGGCCAGCAGGTCGGCGGCCAGGCGCCGGTCTTCCTCCGGGGTGGCGCCTCGGGGCCGTGTCCCCGCGATCGGGCGGACCGTCACCACGTCGTCCTCGACTCGAACCAGCACTTCCGGGGAGCTTCCGACGAGGGTCAGTCCGTCCAGCTCGAGGAAGTAGAGGTACGGCGACGGATTCACCGAGCGCAGGACCCGGTAGAGGTCGAACGGCGAAGCGTCCAGCTCCATGGCCAGCCGCTGACTGAGCACCACTTGGAAGACGTCGCCGGCACGGATGTACTCCTGGGCCCGCGCCACCGCCGCCTCGTACGCCGGCCGACTCATGGTACTGGTGAAGGAAGGGTCCTCGTCCGGTTCGTCGCCGATCTCCAGGGCCAGAGGGGGGCGGCCGTGGGTGAGCTCTTCGATCAGTCCGTCGACCCGACGCCCACCGGCTTCGTACCGCGCGGCCAGCTCCTCCGCCGTGAGGCTGGGCTCGACCTCTACCGAGGCAACGGCCCTGGCGCGCCCCAGCAGGTTGTCGATGGCCAGCACCACGTCGGTGAAGAGAACCACGGCGTCGGGCAGCCCCAGGTCGTCGTCGGGCGCCCGGGGAAGCCGCTCGACCAGTCGGACCACGTCGTAGGCGAAGTAGCCCACGGCGCCTCCCCAGAGCCGCGGCAAGCCCTGAATCTGCGGTGCAGTCCTGGTCCGGAGGCGCGCGTCCAGATCCCCCAACGGGTCAGCCGTCTCCACGGCAGCCCAGCCGCCTTCCGGCGTCCACCATTCGACGCGGCGACCGTGGAGCCGCCACGCCGCGGACGGACGGGTCCCCAGGAACGTGTACCTCGCCCACTGCTCGCCTCCGACCACCGACTCGAGCAGGAAGCCGAAGGGCGGACGAGCCACTCGGGCGTACGCGGTCACCGCCGTATCGACGTCGAAGAGCAGCTCCCTCCACACGGGTACGATCCGGTGGGTCGCCGCGAGGCGACGGAACTCCTCGAATGTGGGCGAGAGCCGCATGGAGACTGGGGTCGGCCGGGGGCGTCGGTGGTCGAGTCAGAGTGCCGAGGGGAACGAGGATGGGCGCCGGCTGTACCCGTTCCCTCGTGTCACGAGAAAGGCCTGACACCGGCGAGCTTCCCGGTCCATCGACCCCCGGCGGCCCCCTGGCGGAGACCGAATGTCCGAGGTGCCTGAGTTGAAGTCAACCCGAGTGGTGGCCGTCGACACGGGCGGGACGTTCACCGACGTGCTGCTGCTCGAAGGCGGCCGGCTCACGGCCCTCAAGGTCCCCTCTTCGCCCGACGATCCGGCTGAGGCGGTGCTTCAAGGCGTGAGGTCCGTGACGGGCGCCGAGGGACCGGACCTGCTCCTGCACGGCTCCACGGTGGCGACCAACGCGCTCCTGGAACGGCGGGGCGGGCGCGTGGCCCTGATCACCAACCGAGGCTTCGAGGACGTCATAGAGATCGGGCGACAGAACCGCCCCCAGCTATACGCCCTCGTCGGTCACCGCCCACCTCCCCTCGTCGACCGGGATCGCCGCTTCGGCATCTCGGGCCGCATAGGGCCGGAGGGCCAGGAGATCGAACCCATCGATCCCGGAGAGCTGGCGGCGCTCGCCGAGAGGGTGGCGGGCGCCCAGGCCGTCGCCGTGGTGCTGCTCCACTCCTACGCCAATGCCGCTCACGAGAGGGCGGTGGGGGATGCCCTGGGACCCGTGGCCTTCGTGACGCTGTCGGCCGAGCTGCTGCCCGAGTACCGGGAGTACGAGCGCACGTCCACGACCGTGGTGAACGCTTACGTCGCCCCGCTCATGTCCAGGTATTTGGACCGCGTGCGCCGGGAGAGTGGAGCCGGCCGGACCTGGATCATGGGCTCCAACGGCGGTGCCTTGTCGGTGGATCGGGCGGTGCGGGAGCCGATCCACACAGTCCTGTCCGGTCCGGCGGGGGGAGTGGTGGGGGCCGTGGACCGGGCACGCCGCTCCGGTTGTGAGCGCATCATCAGCTTCGACATGGGAGGCACCTCGACGGACGTCTCCCTCAGCGAGGGGCAGCCGTTCCACACCCGTGAGTTCGAGATCGGGGGGCAGCCCATCGCCATTCCGGTCATCGACATCCACACCGTGGGCGCCGGGGGCGGGTCGCTGGCCCGCGTGGACGCGGGCGGCGCGCTGCGCGTGGGCCCGGACAGCGCGGGCGCCGACCCCGGCCCCATCAGCTACGGCATCGGTGGCGCGCGCGTCACGGTGACGGACGCCAATGTCTGGCTCGGTCGGCTCCCTGCCGACGCGTTCCTCGGGGGAGAGGGCAGCCTCGATCGGGACGCCGTCGAGGCCCCCCTCGCGGCACTCGCCGGGAACCTGGGCATGACGCTCGACCAGGCCGCCGAGGGCGTGCTCGCCGTCGCGAACGCGGCGATGGAGCGGGCCCTTCGGGTGATCTCCGTCGAGCGCGGCCACGATCCGGCGGACTTCGTGCTGGTGGCCTTCGGCGGCGCGGGTGGTCTTCACGTGGCCGAGCTGGCGGTCCGGTTGGGCACGCGGGCGGCGCTGGTTCCCCGAGACCCAGGGCTGCTTTCGGCATACGGCATGCTCGCGGCAGACGTGATGAGGCAGACGGCGCGCACCGTCCTCATACCTGGAGGTGACGCCGACGCGGACGAGCGGATCGAGGCCACGTTCGACGAGCTCGAGGCGGGCGCTATCTCGGTCATGGCTGCAGAGGGCACGCCCCGGGAGTCCGTAGCAGTGGAGCGGTGGGTGGACGCCCGGTATCGTGGGCAGAGCTTCGAGCTTCGCGTACCCGGGGGGGAGTGGCGCCGGGCGTTCCATCGAGCCCACGCAGTCCGCTACGGTTATCAGCGACCCGAAGCGCCGGTGGAGGCCGTGACGCTCAGGGTGGTCACGCGGGCGCCGGGGCCCTCGCTCCCCCACCCGGAGCTGGGGCAGGCAGGCGGGCCTCCGGCTACCTCGGCCGGTCGCGCCCACTGGGACGGCGTCTGGATCGCCACGCGACGGGTGTGGCGGAAGGACCTGAGGGCCGGCCACGAGCTGGAGGGCCCGCTCCAGGTCCTGGAGTACAGCTCTACGACGTGGGTGCCCGAGGGGTGGACCCTCCGGGTCGATCGCTGGGGCAGTCTTCACCTGTCACGAAGCGCCTGACTATACTTCTGCTGACTTTTCCGCGGTGGGGCTCGGGCCGGGTGCCCGGGACTGCGGCGGAAGGGACCGGTGCCCCTGTGCTACAGCCAACCGAAACGGCCGATCGCGATGTCGAAACGGAGTGACATGACGAAGGATGCTCCTGGACCCCGTCCGGCCGCGGCAACCAGCCCACGCCCGCCGTACGGCTGGGCGACGCTCGCCGGAGCGCTGGTCGGCCTGCTCTACGTGGTTACGCTGTCCCCCACCACCGCGTTCTGGGATACCAGCGAGTACATCGCGACCGCACACATCCTCGGCATCCCCCATCCACCCGGCAACCCCCTCTTCGTGGTGCTGGCGCGGGCCTGGGATCTGATCCTGGCTCCCCTCGGGATTCCGGTCGCGGTGCGCATCAACCTGTTCTCGGCAGCCGTGTCGGCTGGCGCCCACGGGCTCTGGTTCCTGGTCGTTCACCGCATCCTGAGCTTCTTCTCCGCTGAGCCCGGATTCCGCGTCGGTGGCGCGATGATCGCCGTCCTGGTCAGCGCCACCGCCTTCACCGTCTGGAACCAGTCCAACGTCAACGAGAAGGTCTATACGGTTTCCCTGTTCACCATCGCGTTGCTGTCCTGGCTGGTCTTCCATTGGCGTGACAACCTCGGTCGCGGCAAGGACGACAACCTGCTGGTTCTGATGGTGTTCATCCTCGCCCTGTCGGTGGGGAACCACTTGATGGCCTTTCTCGCAGCGCCGGCGCTGGGCCTGTTCATACTCCTTGTCCATCCGCGCACGCTGCTGAACTGGAAGCTCTATCCGGCAGCGGTCGTCGTGGTCCTCCTGGGCATCTCCATCCACCTCTTCCTGCCACTCCGGGCGGGTCTCGACCCCGTGATCAGCGAAGCGGATCCCACCTGCGAGAGCCTGGTGGGCGCCGTTACCAGCGTGGTCACCTACGGGCAGAGCGGATGCGAAAGCCTCAACGACGCTCTCACGCGCCAGCAGTACGACAAGCCCCCGCTGGTTCCCAGGCAGGCGGACATAGCTTCGCAGGTCGCCAACTACGTTCAGTACTTCGATTGGCAGTGGGCCCGCTCGTTGGAACCCGACCGCACCGCGTTCTCGTTCCTGCGGCTACCGTTCACCTTCCTGTTCGCGGTCCTGGGAATCATCGGCTGCCTGGAGCACCGTAAGCGGGACCGGAAGAGCTGGCTCTACGTTCTGGCCCTGTTGGGCACGCTCTCGGTAGCGCTCATCTGGTACCTGAACTTCAAGTACGGCTACTTCTTCATCGTCAGCTTCTCGGTCTGGGGTCTGTGGGCCGGAGTGGGGATCGCAGCCATATGGCTGGAGCTCGGTCAGCGATTGAAGGGCGGACTCGCCAGCGCCTCGCCCGTGTTGGCCTTGGCTTTCATCCCCCTGGTCCTGAACTGGCCCCACGCCAGCCGTGCTGGCGACTACGCCACCCGGGACTGGGCGTACAACCTCCTCATGAGCGCGGAGCCGTACGCCGTCCTCTTCACGAACGGCGACAACGACACGTTCCCCCTGTGGTATCTGCAGGAGGTGGAGGGCATCCGCGGGGACGTGACCGTTCTGGTCACCTCGTATCTGAACACCGACTGGTACGTGAAGCAGGTCCGGGACCTGACGACCCCCTGCGCACCGGGCGAGGACCCGGCGGACGACCCCACGCGCATCATCTGCCAGCGCCCGTACACGGCCGAGAACACGGACGCCATGTACACCGCCGACCCTGCAGAGGCGGAAGCGGCCGGGAAGGTCCCCCTCGTTCTGTCGTCACCCATCGCCCGGCCCACCAGGCCCGTCTTCGATCTGGACGACAACACCATCGACCAGGTGGCGGGCACGGTGAGCCGACTCGACAGCGACCGCACGGTGGTGCTCGGGAATCTCACGGCTACGCTGCGGGCCGGCCAGGTCCTACTGCCCTGGCACCAGTTCGCGCTGCTCGCCATCGCCACCTCGATCGCCGAGAGGCCGATCTACTTCGCCACCAGTGGCAACGCGGCCGAGACGCTGGGTGTGGCCGCCAACCTCATCAGGCACGGTCTGGCGTTTCGCCTGAACGACGGGCCCCTCGACCCGGAGAACCTGCCCGACGGCGTGGTCCGCACCACACCGTCTCCGCTGGCCAACGTCACCGGTCCGTGGATCGACGTGGACCGGACCGCGCGCCTGCTCGACGAGGTGTACGTCCACCGGGGCGGCATCCCCGACGAGTGGGACGTCTGGCCGGATCGCTCCACGCTCGGCATCCCCAACTACTACGCCTGGTCGTACTACTCGGTGGCGCAGGGAGCGCTGCAAATGGGGCAGGACGACCGCATGGAGGCCAGCCGGGCTCGGGGCGACGCCTGGGCCGAGTTGGGCAACTGACGACCCCGCCGTCGTAGGCCGGCGTCCGGCCCGCTCCACGTGCCCGGCCGAGCCTCTCAGTCCCGGCCCACGTCCACCCTCCCCACCCCCACGGACAGAGGACGGAGCGCTGGGAATCCTGCCTCCGGTGCCGGGCGGAACTCCCATACCGCGTCGAAGGCCTCCGCCATCGTATCGACCACGCCCGCGGCGGGCAGAACCAGAATCTGAGGATAGCTGTCCGCCAGTCGGCGGAGAATCGCCACACCGCGGATCTGGTCCTCCTCCTCCATGGCCGCGAAGGGCTCCCCCACCAAGAGCGAAGCGATGGGGGGCGGGCCGGGTCGGAGGAGGCGGGCCAGCGCGAGGTGGGCGGAGACCTGCGCCGCGGCGACATCTTCGCGTCCCGGGGCTCCGGCCAGCGGCCGTGGCACGAGCGCACCACCGGCGCCCTCCGGTGCTTCCAGACCGACGAGGCGGCCCCCGCTCAGACGGTTCAGGACCTTGCCGGTTTCGGAGAGCAGGCGTGTTCGGGCGCCGTCTACGAGCTCCTTGGCCAGATCGGTCAGGGCGAGTGCGGCCGCGACAGGGTCGGCGATCTCCTTGGCTGCCTGGATCAGCTCCCGGGGCACGGGCCGTCCCTCGCTGATACCTCCGCTCTGGTCCGTCCGGCTCGACGCCGCAGCGCCGAGGGCCGTGCGGAGATGCTCCGCACGTTCCGCGGCCTCCTCGGTCGCTGCGTGGAAGCGATGTGCCTGGCTTTCCAGCTCTCGCACGCGTTCGGGCTTCAATTCGAGCTGCTCCCGGCGACGCTTCCACCATTGCCCGTCCTGCACGACCGACTCCCACTCCTCCCGCAGCTCCGTCGAGACCGCGTCGAAGCGCTCCTCCAGCTGGCGGCCGCAGGTGAGGCATGCGGTGTCGGGACCGCCTGCCTCCATCTGCCTCAGGCGAGCCTGGAGCTCACGGGCCCGGTCGCGGTACGCCATCAACGTCGTCTCGGCGTCCTGGCGCTCCCGCAGCCACTCCATGGTGGCCTCGTCCAGGTCGCCCTGGAACTCGGCCGCGTCGGCGCGCAGGACGCGAATCTCGCGCTCCACTCTCGCCAGCTGCACCGCCTGAGCGCCGGTCGACTCTCCGCCGCCGTAGGCCGTCGGATCCGCCGCGCTGCCGGCCAGGGCCCTCTCCACGGCCGGCAGCTCCAAAAGGGCCATCAGCCCCCGCTCCAGACGCGCGAGCCCCGACCGCCGGGCCAGGAGCCGGGCGCCGGCGGCCACGGTGAAACCCACTGCACGGTCCGCTCCGCCCGCCCAGAGAAGCGCCAACGCGCCGAGGTCCATGCCGACGAGCTGCTGAAGACGGCGGCGCCGAGCCCTCGAGTCCGGGCTCCCCCCCGGATCCAACTCCACCGCCTCTCCGACCGACGGGATCTCGACGCGAACCCGCGCATCCCTCACCAGCCCTCTCCGGTGGCCGCTGGCACCTACCACGGCGCTCATGACCAGCGCCTGGGCGGCTTCGCGGGCGCGCCCGTCGCCCACCAGCGCCACCAGCCCGTCGCCCGGCTCCAGCTCGGTGGGCGTCCGGGTGAGCCCGAGTCTGCCGGACACGCGGTCGATCCTCACGCGACGGGCTCCTCCTCGCCCTCGGCCAGCAGATCGAGGATGTCCGCGAGGGGGCTCGACTCTCCATCGTCGGCCATCGTCGACAGACTGGACTCCAACGAAGGGACGCCCTGCGTCGACGGAGGCCAGTCCACCCTCACCGAGAGGTGGAGCGCCCGGGACCTGAGTGATTCCAGCAGCTCGTCGTCCAGGTTCGGCGGGGCGCCTCCCGGCAGGCCCTGGATCCGCATACGCACGATCTTCCCGTCGATGCCGCCCGGCGTCTCGCTCACCACCTCACGCACCCTGCGCCCGACGTGCTCCGGGTCACCCGGCCGCACGCGGATACCGGCCAACTCGACCACCGGTCGGCCCCCGATGGGGTGGAACCGGACGCTTCCCGTGGGCAGATCGACGCTCACGAATCCCTTTTCCTCGACGGCCTCGCGCCACGGATCCGGTCCGATGCGCTCGAGCGAGCCCGCGTACGCCATGGCAGGCGCCACGACCCTGTGCCCATGCTCGTGCCCCAGGGCCACGTAGTCCCAATCAGCCCTTCCCAGCGGCACGCCCGTGCCCATGGCCCGCCTTCGGCCGCGACCACTCCCTCGCGCCACCGCGGCAGCGCTCGTCCCCACCCGGGCTCGCACTACCAGCACGTTCCATCGAGCCGAGGCGTCCGGCGCCAACGGGGGCGGAGGTCGACGCATCAGCGCTCGGTGGGGCACCAGCAGGACGTGCAGCTCGCCGTCCAGGAGCCTGAGCGCCCGCACGTCTCCGAAGGCGGCTTCCACGCCGGGGATGGTGTCGAAGGCGGCCAGCGCTCCCGGCCCCCCTCCCCGGAGCGGCGTGTCGCTCGAGCCGGCCACCATGACCACCTGCGTGTCGGGCAGGGACTCCCGGAGCACCTCGAGGCCGCGCGCCAGGGCCACCACGGCTGTCGAAGACGGATCCGGACGGTCGAACACGTCACCCGATATCACCACCAGTCCAGGCTCCAAAGCGATCACGGCCTCAAGCGCGCGCCCGAAGGCGCGTTCCACGTCGAGCTCGCGGACGTTGCGGCCCTGCTCCTGCCGGTCGTAGGCGCGGTATCCCAGGTGGAGGTCGGAGAGGTGCGCGACGATCATGAAGCGGAGCTCGGTTCCACGACCGGGTCGTCGGGCGGACCTGGGCGTCGGACCACCGGCGCAGAGGCATGTTCGTCCGGAGGTGCCTCCAGGAATTCGTCGGCAGGCGGCGGAGCGCCGCCGGGCGGTGCGCCGTCGAGTGAGCTCGTGGGCTGTGGCCCAGCGGCGGCCGGAGCGTGGATCCACCCGTGGAGCAGCGCGCCCCCCGAGAGGGCGATGACGCATACGAGGAGGATCGAGGAGGGCTCCAGGGCCGGGACCAACAAAAACCCGGTGACGAGGAGGCCAGCCGACGCTCCCATGGCCGCGGATGAGCCCACGCTCCGTCCGCTCGCGCCGCTGCCGAGCGATCCCAAGAGAGCCGCCACCGCGAACATGGGCAGGCCACCCAGCAAGGCCAGCCCCAGGCCCTGGGTAAGGGCGTTGGCTCCGAGATCCCCGAGAAGCCGCCAGGCGGCTGTCAGAGCCGCGGCCGCGGAGTAGGCGACCAGGCAGAACAACCAGGCGCGGCGAGCCTGCTCCTCGCTGCCGGCACGGGTGCCAGCCGCGGACCAGAGGCCCAACCCGAAGGCACCCATCTCCACCGCCAAGACGACTGTCAACGCTCGCAAAAAGCCGAGGGCCGAGTAGAGCAGGAGTCCAGCCGCCAACTCGGCAGCCGTCGCCGCCACCGCGCCGGCGATGAACGGCGGAACCCACACGAGCCTCATGCGACCGCCGGGCGGGTAGGGGCCCCTGTCGAGCTTTGCCATCGTCCCTCGCTGGAGGTAGCTTTGAGCGCTTCTCCGCGCACCCACGACGCCTCGACCCGCAGGACCTGGAAGCGAAGCAACCTCCGGTGAATGGAACCGCCCGCCCCTGGCTCTCGACGTCCGTGATTCTAGCCGTCGCCACAGGATGCGACAACGTATCCTTCGGCGGGATCGACATACGCCTCGACCCCCCGCCGGTGACCGAGGTTGCCACTGGTGACACCGCGGCTGCCGGGGCTCCTCCACCGGAGTTACCGGCGGGCCCGGTGCTGTTTCGGGTCGACCGATCCGGCAGCCGAGCGAGAATCTCTCCCGTGGGCGAGATCTCGGCTGACTCGCTGCTGCCGCTGACCTCGGAGCGCGAGGATG
This sequence comes from Gemmatimonadota bacterium, assembly GCA_039589315.1. Classification (GTDB taxonomy): domain Bacteria; phylum Gemmatimonadota; class Gemmatimonadetes; order Longimicrobiales; family Gaopeijiaceae; genus JBDHHQ01. Next base: position 20,287 of record JBDHHQ010000054.1, on the reverse strand, counting down.
CACGATTTTGGGACTACTTCGTCCAGGAGCGCATGGAGAGGGGACGGGAGTTCACGCTCTTCGCGCACGGGGAACGGGTGGGTCGGTTCCTTCTCGGCGATTCCACCTGGGTGGACGAAGACGCCTGCACCAAGCCACCCGTTGCCTCGGGAGTGGTGGAGGTCCTGCCCTCGGCGGGATCGGCCACCCGGTTCCTGGCCCTCGACGCGTCTCACGGCGAGCTGTTCTCCCACGGCGACTACACCGCGAGGACGGTGGACCAGGCGCTGCGGGTGACGGCCGCCAACGTGGCCGGAACGGTGATCATGGACGTGGGAGCCCGCTGGCCGTCCTCCATGGGCAGGGCCCGGGGTGACGTGCAGGTCTTCCCGGTGAGCCCCGACGAGCCCCCCGTGATCGCCGCCACCTACCTCTACGAGGATCAGATGGCCATAGCCGAGGCCACGCCGGCCTCCTACGCCTTTTTCCTCCTGGCAGAGGACGGCGGGCAGGGCTACCGCTTCTCGTACTACTGGTACCGTCTCGTCGCTGAGGAGGGGAAGGGTGCCGCGCGCTATTTCGGGCACATGGACTGGAACGGGGACGGCGCGCCGGAGATGCTGGTGGAAGTCCTCGGGGCCCGCGAGCGATGGCATGGCGCGTTGAGCCGGACCGCCGGTGGCTGGCAGCGGTTCTTCGAGGATCCCTGTGGCGCGCCGGAGCTCCAGGCCCCACCGGCCGGCTGACCCGGCCGCACCCGCCCTCCGGCTCCTCGTGTGCGTCGCCTCGGCGGCGGCGTGCGGGGGGGACGCCTCCGAGGCGTTGCCCCTTCCCGAGGACCGAGGGGCCGCCGCCGTCTCCGTCACGGACGCCGTGGGCCGAACGCTGGCCTTCCACGCACCTCCCGAGCGCGTGCTTTCGCTGGTTCCGTCGGCGACGGAGGCGCTGGTGGCCCTGGGGGCGTCGGGCCGACTGGTGGGCCGCACCGACTTCGACACCACGGTCGTCTTGAGGCAGCTGCCCTCAGTGGGTGGCGGGCTCGACCCCAGCCTGGAAGCCATCGTGTCGCTGGAGCCCGATCTGGTGATCCGCTTCGCCGCGGAGACCGACGTGCGGACCCCGGCCCGGCTCGACGAGCTGGGAATCAGCCACCTCGCGGTCCGGCCGGAGCGGATGGCGGATGTCCGGACGATGCTGTCGGACCTGGGTCGGATCAGCGGTCGAACGGCCCAGGCGGACTCGATCCTCGCCTCCATCGACGCGACCCTGGAGCGCATCCGGGAGGCCGTGCGGGGACGACCGCCCCGTGCGGTGGCCTTCCTGCTGGATGGTACCCCCCCCTGGGCGGCGGGCCCGGGCACCTTCATCGATGAGCTCATTACCACCGCCGGAGGCCGCAACGTCTTCGCCGACCTCACCCGGCCCTACGCGCCGGTGAGCCCCGAGGAGCTCGTGGCACGGCGCATGGACGTGGTCCTCACCCCTGTGGGGGCCCGGCCGGGCGGACTGCCTCCGGGCGCGAGGGTGGTCGAGGTGCCGCCGTCCACCCAGCTCCCCGGCCCCCGGCTGGGCGAAGCCGCCCTGGAGATCGTGAGGGTCCTCCACCCGGGCGCGCTGCCATGAGGCGGGCCCTGGTGCTGGCTCTTCTCATCGTGGCCGCCCTGGCCGCGGTGCTCGCCAGCGTGCGGTGGGGCGCCGTCAGCCTTACGGCCGCCGAGGCGCTCGATGGCCTGCTGGGCCGTGGACCCGAGGTGAATCAGACGATCGTCCGAGGGCTACGCCTTCCGCGGGCCCTCCTCGGCTTGCTGGTGGGTGGAGGTCTGGCTTTGGCTGGAGCGGTATTCCAGGCGTTGCTGCGAAACCCGCTGGCGGAGCCGTACATCCTCGGAATCTCGGGGGGAGCGGCCATGGGTGCGGTCGTCGTGCTGGCTGCGGGCCTGGCGGCGGCCGGTTCCTGGGCCCTTCCCCTGGCCGCCTTCGGCGGGGCCCTCCTGGCGATCGTGCTGGTCTTCCGGGTGGCTGCCGCCGCGGACCGGAGCCTGGACGTGCGCGTCCTACTTCTGGCGGGCGTGGTGGTGGGCGCCTTCTTCACGGCTTGCATCGCCTTCGTGCTCTCCGTCTCGGATGCTCGCACGGTGCGGAGCGCGATCCTCTGGATGATGGGCAGCCTTTCGGGCGCAGACTGGCGTTCCGTCACGGTGGCGGCCGGCTACACCCTGCCCGCCGCGCTCCTGCTGATGGGGCTGGCGCGCTCGCTCAATCTCATGGCTATCGGGGAGGAGACGGCCAGCTACCTGGGAACCGACGTGGAGACCGTGAAGCGGCTGGCGTACGGCGTAGCCTCCCTCCTCACCGCCGCCGGTGTCGCCGTCGCCGGTGTGATCGGCTTCGTGGGCCTCATCGTACCCCATGCCATGCGCCTGGTCGTCGGTTCGGACCACCGGGTCTTGCTCCCGCTCTCGTTCCTCGCTGGCGCCGCCTTCCTGACCCTCGCCGACGTTGCTGCCCGGACGGCGCTGCGGCCGTCCGAGGTCCCCATCGGCGTGGTCACCGCCCTCGTGGGCGTGCCGCTGTTCCTGGTGCTTCTCCGACGGAGCGTATCCGGATGAGGGAGGCCGGACAGTGACGTTCTCCACCCAGGACCTGGTCGTGCGCTACGGCGCATCGATCCGTCCGGCGCTGGACGGCGTGAGCATGACGGTGCCGGAGGGTGACCTCTACGCGGTGTTGGGCCCCAACGGCTCGGGCAAATCCACCCTGATGCGAGCCCTGCTGGGCGTCATGGTCCCGGAGCGCGGGAGTGCGCGAGTGGGGCCTCGTGACAGCCGGAGCTGGGACCGCCGTGCCCTCGCCCGGGAGGTGGGCGCCGTGCCACAGACCGAGACCTTCGCCTTTCCCCTGACGGTCCGCGAGCTCGTGGCCATGGGTCGCTACCCCCACCTCGGACCTCTCCGGGCCGAGGGGCGTCAGGATCGCGATGCGGTGGCGGCGGCCATGGAACGGTGCGACGTCAGCGAGTTGGCGGAGCGCTCCGTGCACACGCTCTCGGGAGGAGAGCTCCAGCGCGTCCGTATCGCCCGCGCGCTTGCACAGGCACCCAGCGCCCTGATCCTCGACGAGCCGACGGCCAGCCTAGACGTGCGACACGAGATGACGATCCTGGGCTTGCTGCGGGCGTTGGCGGAGCGGGGGACCACGGTGCTGATCATCACCCACCACCTGAACCTGGCGGCCCGCTATGCGGGGCGGATGCTTCTGCTGGACGAGGGGCGCGTGGCGGCCGAAGGCCCGCCCGAGGAGGTGCTTCGGGCCGACGTGCTGGAAGCCGTGTACCGATGGCCCGTGACGGTGGAAGTGGATCCGACGTCGCGGAGCCCCAGGGTCACGCCTCTCGACCGGGCCTGAAGCGCCGTTGGAGCCGGTTCAGGCGGCCTCGTCCCGCAGGGTACGGTAGCTCCGGTACCTTCCCTCGTCGATCTCCCCACTCTCCACGGCGGCACGAACGGCACAATCCGGCTCGCGCAGGTGACTGCAGCCCCGGAAGCGGCATCGCTCCGCCAGGGGTCTGAGGTCCGGGAAGAACTGATCCAGCTCTGTCGGCTCCACACCCCAGACGCCCACCTCCCCGATCCCCGGCGTGTCGGCGACACGGCCTCCGCACGCCAGGTCGATCAACCTGGACGTGACCGTGGTGTGGCGGCCGCGCCGGGTCTTCCAGCTCACGTCGCCCACCCGCAGCTCCAGCCCGGGCTCCAGGGCATTCAGCAGGCTCGACTTACCCGCCCCGGACGGGCCTACGAGAGCGGAAGAGCCGAAGCAGAGGATCTCGGCCAGCTCCTCGAGTCCGATCCCGGCCTTGACCGACGTGCAGATCACCGGGTAGCCGATGCGCCTGTAGAGGTCCACGAGGGGTCCGGCGGCCTCCTGGGCGCCTGGCAGGTCGATCTTGTTGATGACCAGGGTGCAGGGGAGCCCGCCGGACTCGCCCACGACCAGGAGCCGGTCCACGAGCTCGGGCGTGACGTCGGGGCTCTTTGCTGCCACGACCCCGACCAGGCGGTCCAGGTTGGCAGCGAGGATCTTCGGGCGGCGCCCGCCCGGGCCACGACGTACCAGCTCCGTGCTCCGCGGCAGCACCTCTTCGATCGTGCTGCCTCCGTCGGGAGACACGTCGACGCGAACCCGGTCCCCGATGACGATTCGGTCGCCGGTGCGCTTCTGCCTCTTCAGGCGTCCCCGTATGGAGGCGTCGATGGAGACTTCGTCGCTCAGCGTCACCTCGTAGCGGCCGCCCCGGACCCGGGACACCGTGCCCACGCCCTCGGTGGGCAAGAAAGAGCCCCGTCCCTCGTGACCCCCAGGATCCTGGGCGTCCGAAGGACGGGGCTCGGCGCGGCTCATGGCCGGGCTTGGGTCACGCGGCGAACGACTCCAGCGCGGATCCCCGCTCGCCCTCTCTGAGTCGACGGAGGGCTCGGTCCCGCAGCTGGCGAATCCGCTCCCGCGTCACACCCAGCATGTTGCCGATCTCCTCCAGCGTGTGCTCCCGCTCGCCCTCGAGGCCGAAGTACAGCCGCAGGACCTTCGCGTCCCGAGCCTCCAGGGTCGTGAGCGCGCTGCGCACGGCCTCGGCGAGGAGTCGACCTTCGACCTCGACCTCGGGCTCGGCGGCTTCTTCCATCACGAACCGCTCGACGAGCTGCGAGTCTTCGCTGTCCCCGATGGGCGCGTCCAGCCGGATCTCCGCCGCATTCAGGGTCTGCAGGGACTCCACCAGCTCCGGGGTGAGGTCCGTGGCCCTCGCCAGCTCCTCGGTCGTGGGCTCTCGCCCGAGCTCCTGCTTGAGGCGCTCCTTCTCCCGGAAGATGCGCGCCAGGTCGGAGGCCCGGTTCAGCGGGACCCGCACGGCGCGGCCGTGGTTTGCCAACGAGGCGAGGATCGCCTGCCGGATCCACCAGACCGCGTAGGAGATGAACTTGACGCCCTGCTCCGGGTCGAACTTCCGCGCAGCCGTGACCAGACCGACGTTGCCCTCCTGGATCAGATCCGTCAGGGAAAGGCCCCGGTTCTGGTACTTCTTCGCCACGCTGATGACGAAACGGAGGTTCGCCCGAGCCAGCGCCTGGACAGCCTCCTCGTCGCCTCTCTGCGCCAGAGCCCCCAGCTCCTTCTCCTGCTCCGGCGTGATCAGCTCGTGACGGCTCACGTCGCGGAGGTACTGGTCCAGTGCGGTCTTCTCCTCGATGCCCGCGTCGAACCCCAGCAGCGGATTCTCGCGGCGCTTCCGCCCCCGGCGTCCCTTTGTCGTCATTGCAGCCATCGTCTTATCTCCTGAGGAGCGCCCCGCGGGGGCTCCCTCCTAGAATCCGAATCGCCCCCGATCCGCGCTTCTGGCGTCGGCCGGACTCGGCGCCACCCTGCAAAGGTGGCGTATCGCGGGCACTTTCTACGCTCGGCCCGTTCAGAAAACTCGATACCCTGACGTGCCGAGAAGGATCCACAGCCGTTTAAGGTATCAGGGTCGAGACCTGTTGTCCATATCGGTCGCGGCCCTAAGACCGTCGACGGCCGCCGGGGTTCCCGACTCGGAGAACCGTGGGTAGGAAGGCGCTCGGCCCAGGGGCCCGAGCCCCTGTTTTGACCCCACGGGCTTGGGCAAGTTCCTGGGCGCAGCCCCCCCGATGTCCAGTTTCCGGAGTGGTTGCCGCTTATCCTTGTAGGAGACCGCTTCGAGCACCACGAGGTGCGCTCTACCGTCCCGATCACGGCTTGCCAGCCGGCTCGCAGACGCGAGGTTTGCGGCGCCGGACGACGAGTCCCTACGTTTGAGTCGAGATGACACTTCCTCCATCTGGGATTTCTGTGCCACGACTCTTGCAGGCGGCCGGAGTCAGTGACGTCGGCCGCATTCGGAGCCGAAACGAAGACGCCTTCGCGGTGGAGCCCTCGCTGGGCCTCGTAGCGGTGGCAGATGGAATGGGTGGTCATCCGGCTGGTGATATCGCCAGCGCTCTGGCGGTGGAGGAGCTCACCTCGGTTTTGAGGGAGCCTCCTACTGTTCAAGATCGTCCCAACGACACCGAACGATTAGCGGAAGCCGCGGGCGAACGAATGGCCGAGGCGGTCGTTCGTGCCAACGAGCGGATCCTGGCCGCGGCCGATGCTGATCCCCAGAGGGCCGGAATGGGGACCACGCTGACGGCCCTGCAGGTTTCACCCTCGACCGGCGGCTACGCCCTGGCCCATGTCGGCGACAGTCGCGCCTATGTATTCTCCAACTGTCGCCTCCGGCAGCTGACCCGCGACCACACGTGGGTTCAGGAGATGGTGGACAAGGGCGAGCTGAGCGAGGAAATGGGCGTCGGTCACCCCTTGCGGCACATTCTGTCGCGGGCCCTGGGAATCGGCCGTCCGGTGGAGCCCGAGATCATCAGCGGGCAGGGGCAGCCGGGAGACCTCTTTCTTCTCTGTACCGACGGGCTGGTCGGCATGATCTCCGACGGCGAGATCGAGGACCTCCTGGCCAACGAGGACAGGTCCCTCGACCGGATCCTCGGCAGCCTCGTGAGCCTGGCCAACCAGCGAGGAGGGGCCGACAACATCACCGTGACCCTGTTGCAGCTCTTGCCCGACGGTCCGGACTAGCGTCCTGCCCAGACACTAGACCGAGATCGCCTCCAGCGCCCGGTCCCTCTCGAGCGTTCGGCGCTCGAATGAGAACACGCGCAGCACCCGCGCGGCTCGGTAGAGCTCTCGCGCCACCTTCGGCAAGTCGAGGACCCCGGGCAGCCCTCCCTCCCGCAACCGCTCCACCGCCCCGCTCCTGCGGAGGATCAGGGCATCCAACGCGAACATGGCCTGCTTCACGGGGAAGTCGATGACCACCTCGCCCGGCTCGAGTCCGAGCTCCGTGGCCAACCGATCCTCCGCGACGCGCTTCTCGGCGGAGTCGGCTCCTACCCATGGTGCCGTTCTGACGCCGGACAGGTCCGCGGCAGTGAGCTCCAGGGCACGCTTCGGGAGACGGCGGTGCCGGAGCGCCGGTATCCACCGCGTGGCGAGTCGCTCCGCCACCGCGCCGTCCTCGCTCCCTGCCCTGCGGGCGATCTCGTAGAGGAGCTCCTCGTCCGTCGGACCTACCAACTCGTCGGGGCTGACCAGGCCCGAGCCCACGGACTCCTCCACGATTCGCTTGTACAGCACGGTCGCGGACCGGACGGCATGGTGCCAATAGACGTTTCTGAACATCTGATACTTGGCGAACAGGAGGGACTCGAGGGTACTCGCTGCTTTTTCGTGCAGGCCCACCTCCCACGTGCCTGAGACGGGATCCCGTAGCAGCACGAGACCCTGGAGTAGTCTGTCCACGTCGACCTCTCCGTAGGGAACACCGCAGAAATGGGCGTCGCGGCGGAGGTATTCCATCTTGTCCAGATCCAGGCTCCCGCTCACGAGACCCCGCAGCGGCACACGGCTCACCCCCCGGATCAGGGCGTAGATGGCCTCGGCGGCGTCCGGTCCCAATGACGCCAGGGCCTCTCGGAGCTCGGGTGAATCGAAGAAGCGCTTGCTCACCGCCTCGTGATCTCCCGGGATCACGTCCGACTCCAACTCCTCCACCGCGTGGGAGAAGGCGTAGTGCCCGATGTCGTGGAGCAGCGCTGCGTAGGGCACCAGCTCTGCAGCCTCCCACGCCTCCGGCCCTCTGGGCCCACGATCCCTGAGGACGTCGATGGCCCGGGTGGCGAGGTGGTAGACGCCCAGCGCGTGGTCGAATCGGGTGTGCGTCGCGCCGGGGTACACCAAGTGCGCCAGCCCGAGTTGGCGGATGTAGCGGAGCCGTTGGAACGCTGCCGTGTCCATGATGCGGACCGCTGTGGGATCGACCCGGATCGTGTTCCAGATGGGGTCCCGCACGATTCGGGGATGAGGCATGCGCTAGCGGAAAGGAGGAGTTCACGGCGGGCCAGCCGATGCCCGAGAGTAGCCCTGACTCGGCGGGCCGAGCAATGGGCGTGCCGGTCGGCGGACAGCGCGGCGACGGGCCGTCCCAGAAGTCCCGCGGAGCTCGCACTCCCGTAGTGAGGCTTGGGCGGTCGGGAACCGGTCCCGTGGGGCGGTTGACTCGGTTCATGAGCCTCGGTCATTGTAGATTCTCCGGACCGGGCAGCGCGTCCACATCCGCGCGGTCCGCCCGAATCACGTTCATCGAGCCAGAGAACCACGTGCACAAGCCAAAGAAGATGGCCATTCTCGTGGGCGGCGGTCCCGCCCCCGGGATCAACAGTGTGATCAGCGCTGCGACTCTCCGGGCCCATGATCAGGGCGTCGACGTCGTGGGCATTCACGACGGATTCTCGTGGATCATGCAGGGGGACATCTCCCATGCGGAGACGCTGACCCCCAAGGCGGTGAGCCGCATCCACTTCCGCGGGGGCTCCTACATCGGCATCGCCCGGGACAACCCGACGAAGCGGCCCGAGCACCTCGAGAACGCCGTGACATCGCTGCTCCGGCTGAACGTCGACAAGCTGATTACCATCGGTGGCGACGACACCGCCTACAGCGCGATGAAGCTGGAGGAGAAGGCGGCGGGTCGCATTCACGTCGTCCACGTCCCAAAGACGATCGACAACGATCTTGCGCTGCCCCACGGTATTCCCACGTTCGGGTTCAACACCGCACGGCACCTGGGCGTGTCCCTGGTCGAGAACCTGATGGTCGACGCCAGGACGACCTCCCGTTGGTACCTGGTCGTGTCCATGGGCCGCAAGGCCGGTCACCTGGCCATGGGGATCGGCAAGGCGTCCGGTGCTACCCTGAGCCTCATCCCCGAGGAGTTCCCAGACGGCGTCATTGACCTGTCCCACATCGCCGACATCCTCGTCGGGGCCATCATCAAGCGCCTCAGTCGGGGACGAAGAGACGGTGTGGCCATCCTGGCCGAAGGGCTCCTCGAGCGGCTGAACCCCAAGGACCTGGCGATCCTGGAAAGCGCGGAGCGTGACGCCCACGGCAACCTGCGCCTGGCCGAGGTCTCCTTCGGGGAGATCGTGAAGCTGCGCGTACAGGAGCGTCTCGCCGAGTTCGGCCTCAAGGCCACCATCATCGCCAAGAACATCGGCTACGAGCTCCGCTGCGCGGACCCGATCCCCTTCGACCTGGAGTACACCAGGGACCTCGGCTACTGCGGAGCCACCTTCCTGCTGAAGGGCGGCAACGCCGCGATGGTCTCGATCCAGAACGGCCACTTCGTGCCCCTGTATTTCGCGGACATCTTCGACCCGGAGACGAAGCGCACGAGGGTCCGAATGGTGGACGTCACGTCGGAGTGGTTCAAGATCGCCCGGGCCTACATGCGGAGGCTGGTGAAGGACGACTTCGAGGATCCCCACGAGCTGGCCAAGTTCGCGGCGACGGCCGGGGTCTCAGTGGAGACGTTCAGAGAGGAGTTCGCCTACCTCATCGGTGCGGACCGGCTCTACCGGATGGGCAACGGCGGTGAGGCGCTGCCGGAGCTGTCGGAGCTCGCGGCGACCCCGGGCACCGCACCCGTGGGGGCGCGCACCGCGTCAGACGACGCATGACCGTGGCCCGGGCCTCGGGGGCGTAGGCAGACCGACGGCTCCTGCTTCTCTGGACTGCCGGTGAGCGGTTGACGACCAGGATTCGCCCCCGGTCGGTATGGCAGCAATGTTGGATCGGGCAGCGCGTGTCGGGACGCCCGGCCGGGTCCTTCCAGCTGAGGTCGCCCAGCGCCCGGTCCCGCTCGTACGCGTTGCAGGGCCGGTAGATGGCGGCGGGCCTGCGGCTCGAGACGCCGAAGGACCGGTCGCTCACCAAGATGGCGAGCCGCCAGCCGTCGACCGCCTGCAACCCGGCCGGCGTCTGCGGGGCGAGCCGTCGCTCCCGGTAGAGGTCCTCGGCCTCGAGGCTGGCCAGCTGGGCCGCACCCCGTGCAGATCCTCGACCGCTCGGGCGGTGTCACCGCCCGCCAGCGTGGCCATGGCCCTGTCGCACGGCGGGCAGTCGACCCCGACCTGGAACGTGACGGCAACCAGCACGGTCGCGGCGAGCGGACTCATCGACGCGGGGCCGCCCTCGGAGCCGATGACGCCGGGGTCATCGCCGGTCCCAGTCCCAGATCGCGTATGCCGTCGCCTTGTCCACCGCGTGGCCGCACTGTTTCAACGTCAGCAGGATGCTGCCCCGGTGGTGGCTCTCGTGCGCGATGAAGTAAGACAGGTGGGCGAAGATGCCCTTCTTGAACCCCCGCCGGTTGGATGCGCCGCTCAGAACGTCCACGAGGAACTGCTCGACGGCGTCAGCGGAGGCCGTGAGCGCCTGCTTCAGCTCGGCGCGCGACGGCGTCACCTTGGTCGGGAACTTGACCAGGCCTTCCGCGAGGTCCCTGGAGCGGCGGTTCTCCAACGCCCACACACGGACGTTGTGCATGTGGGCGAATTGACGGCCTACGTCTCGCCCCCCCCGGGTCGACAGCGAGCTGAGCAGGCCCTCGTCACTGACGTGCTCGAGCAGGAGGAGGTTGATGCGGTTGTTGGTCCGCCAGGCCTCGCGCAGTGCTTCCTCCACGGGACACCTCGTGTGCCGGAACGACTCCCGAGAGGCGGTCCGGACCGCGGCCACGAAGTCCGGAGCGCCGCTCGCTCATGCCGACGCTAGGAGAGCCAGCGACGTACCGCAATCCGGCTACCGAGCAGGCCTCGCAGCCCCCCGCACTCCGATTACCGAGCCGGGCCGGGCTCCCCCTCCCGTCCATATGACGCCACGAAGTCGGCCACCGACGCTCCCTGGGACAGAGCATCGGCCCACTCGGTGGTGAAGAGCCAGTGGCGGAAGAACGACTCCAGGTCGACGGGGGTCTGCCCGTCGGCGAAGCTGACGAACGCCTGAGACGTACCTTCGCCATCGGCATGGGTACGGTAGTAGCCGCCGACGATCCGGCCGAAGGCTGCGTCTCCGACGATCTCGTGGAGCGAAGAACATGAGGGCGCCGACCCGGTAGGCATGGCCGGTCATACCTTCCTGACCGTACCGCGCCAGCGGGAAGCGCGCTACCGGGTCGCCAGCCGCCACTGCGGGACGGTACCGCGTCTCGTACCCGGCGATCCGGTCGGCGAGCACCCTCCGTCCATCAAGCTCCTCCCTCATGAGAAGCTGAAGATAGGTGGCCAGCCCCTCCTCCCACCGCCAGGGACACAGCGAGAAAGACCACGCTCATCTTGCGGCAGCCCTCCGTCGGGGTGACGAGCCGCTCCGGGACGGGAGGCGCCTCATTCCCTTGGACGGGCCGAGGACGTGGATTGTTGGGGAGCGCCTACGGCCTGCCCACGGCCCGCCGCGCGTCCAGGGCGACCGGTCAGTCCCACGCTGCCGCCGTCAGCTCCCTCCGCCGTCAACCGCCACGGCGCCCGCCGTGTCGTGACCGGTGACCAGCACGTTGAAGACGAGCTTGAAGGTCCCGTGCGTCTGCGCCCGATGCTGCGCCCTGAATCCGATCAAGACCACCTGGCCCTCTCCGTGATCCACGGATACGACGGTGGCTTTCCCCGCGATCCGTTCCTCGCCCAGCAGCCAGCCACTCTGGAGGATGTCCCGCTCGCCGAACTCGACGATCCGGGTCACGGTGTGGTTCTTTCGGCCCGGCACGACCTCGTACACCTGGTTGTTGGCCAGGAAGGCGGCCAGGGCCTCCTCGGGCATGCCATGCGCCAGGGGATGGTCGTTGTGGACCTTCACGTGGAGGGTCGATCCCGGCGACCAGAACTCCGTCGACGACAGCCCCTCGAGAGCGTTTCGCACGGGCAGGTCGAACTTCTCGATGGGAAGAGACCCTGCCTCGGCGAATGTGACCAGCGTGCCGCCGGCCTCGACGAACGTCTCGAGAGCATCGACGCCGGACTGGCCGAATCCGCTTCGGTACTCGGGCGGATACTGCTCGGGGTCGCCGCCCCGTCCGGTTGGCCCCGGCTCGCCAGTCATGCGATTCCACCGATCAGCCGGCAGGATGATCACGTCGTAGTCACGGATCAGGTCGCCCGCTTGGATCTCCGCGTCCTTGAGCGACGTGCAGGGGAAGGCGAAGTCCTCGAGCAGCCAGCGAGTCCAGCCTTCGTCCATGTTGCCGCCCAGGTACCGCTGATACATGCCGACGCGCAGGCGGCTGAGCGGCCGGCTCACGCTCGCCGGATCCGTCTCGAGCGCCTCGAAGTCCACTCCGGTGGCGCTGGCCGTCTCGGAGAGGACCGCAGGCGGGGCACCAGCGCCGACCACGAAGTCGCCGGGTCGCAGGTCGCCCAGGGGCTCCGCCACGCGGCTCACGCCTACGCCCTCGTCCCACAACAGGTTGACGGCCTTGAAGGCCGCGTTCTGGCGACCGTCCAGGACGTACCCGTGGGCACCGGCAGTCACCTGGCCCACCGGGTCGAGCCAGCCGTCCACCACCGCCAGCGGTGTCTCTACGGCGCTGCTCACCGGGTCCACCCGGACGCCCATGAACTCGGCCATGTTGTCGGTGGACATGTCGTACGGCCGTATGGGGTTGCCTTCCCGGTCCCGGGTGTAGCTGTTGTCCGGATAGTAGGTCTGGCCCAGCAGCCAGCGGATCACGCCTCGCTTCGGCTGCGCCATGGTCACCACGTAGGTGCCGGCGCCATAGATCCGACCGTCGTGGACGAACTGCCCTGTCGCCCGCTGCACCTCGACGCCCTGAGCCAGCAGCTTGTTCACCATGTGCTTCATCGTCAGGGGATCATGCTGCTCGGCGGGAATCACAAAGGCCTTGACCTCCCCCTCGAGGCCTCGCTCGGTCTGCCGCTTGGCCTTCAGGTACGCGTTCCGGAGCACGGTCTCCCGGTTGCGGGCGGCGATGTCCAGCGTGGCGAGGTACGCCACCTTCTGCCGCTCGACGATATCTCTGACGGTCCACCAGCCGCCGGCCCAGGGGTTCGGGAAGGTGGTCTGCTCCTCGTACTCGGGGAGCTGCCGAGATCCGCCGAGCTGCTCGGGGTGCACGTAGAGGGGCGTAGCCAAACGGGCGCTGGCCGATTCCGTGAGCATCCCGGCGATGTTGTGGAACGGCGTGATCCAGTGGAAGCCGAAGTGGCCCCAGCCGGAGTAGATGGCGGCGTTCACCGCCCCCTCCAGGTCCTCCTCCTCCATCTTGTACGCCATGTGGGCGCCATACCACGACATCTCCCGCCACACCAGCGGATCGCCCTCGGGCCGTACCGGCTCTGCGTACGGGGGCAGATAGATGCGCGCCGTGTAGGAGCCCATCTGGTGGTGGTCGACGTACGCTTGCGGAATCCACTCCCGGAAGATGATCTCCGCGCCGTACTGCGACTCCACGGTGTTCTGCATGAACGCATCGCGGTTGTTGTCATGGCCGATGTAGTGGTGGTAGAGCGACGGTGGGCCCGCGCCTTCGTACTCGGTCCCCACCCACTCGTGGTACCAGTCGGCCACCATGATCTGCCCGTCGGGATTGAAGCACGGGATCATGATCCCCACGGTGTTCTCCATGATCCGGACCATCTCCTCGTCGGTTCGGGTGACCATGTCGTAGGCCAGCTCCGCAGCCGTCTGCCCGGCCGCGACCTCGGTGGAGTGGAGGCACATGGACTGTACGATGACCGCTCGCCCGTTGTCGATGGCGTCGTCGACCTCGGCCATGGACGCACCGCGGGGGTCGCTGAGGGTGGCGTTCATGCGCTTCAGATCGTCGAGCCGTGTCAGGTTGGCGGGCGACGAGAAGTAGAGGGCCAGGAAGGGGTTCCCCAGGGTGGTGGGACCCATGTTCACGACCTCCAGGCGGTCGCTCGCCTGCCCCAGCAGCTCGTAGTACTCCACGAGCTTGTCCCAGCGCGCCAGCTGCCGGTCGGCCCCCATGCGGAAGCCGAAGAACTCCTCCGGGCTGGGCACGTCGGGGGCTTGGGCGGCGAGGGAGGCGGCTGCGACGACGAGAATCGCGGCCAGCCCCGTGAACGGTCGGGCTAGAGACATGGCTTTCATGGGGACGCTCCCGGGTCCTCCGTTGCGTGCGTTACCGGGGGCAACGTAGGGGCCGGGGCGCGGTGTGCGAAAGCCGGGCCGCTCCGGGCCGGGAGCCGCCGGCTACGGACCCTCGCCTTCCTCTTCGCCAGACACGGGCTCGGCCCCCGTCGCGGCCGTGCGCTCGCTCCACGAGGACCGCTCGTCCGAGAGCGCGGCTTCCACCCTCTGCACGAAGACGTGCAGGCGATCCTCGCCGTCGTAGGGCTCGGTGCGCGTCAGGAAGACGTACTTCTCCCGCTTCAGGCGCTCGGCGGTCTGGCGGTACTCCACCCACGTCTCCTGGAACTGGAAGAGGCTCATCACGCCCGCGATAACCGCAACGGCTACGCCCAGTAGCCCGACCGAAAGCGCGAAGGCATCGCCGGGCTCCCGGATGAGCCCGGCCCCGAAGGGGATCGACGCGGCGGCGGCCAACTCGATCAGCCGAAGCCTCCGGAACCACTTCTGGTTACGCCCTGCCTTCGCAGACATCCAGTCGATCTGATCGTCGACCCGGTCCGTGAGGTATGCCTGCTCATCCATGCACGTCTCCTTTGGTAGCCCAACGCTCGCTCCACCCGTGGTCCCCGCCGCCTCCCGCCACCTTCGCTCTTCCTGCAACCCTCGCTCCTCCTTCCGGGTCGACCCGTGTCCCGCATCGATCCCGCTGGTTCTACGCACTTCGCTCTCACACGGGTCGATCCTCCCGGCGGGAGACCCAATCGGCCACGAGAGCATGGATCGCCTCGACGCCGTCCGTCAGGGCCGCGGGACCCGGCTGGAGGATCAAGGGTGACTTGATCTCGTGGACCTCACCGGCCCTGATCGCCGGCAACTCCCTCCAACCCTCTCTCGCGAGCACACGCTCCGGCCTGAACTTCCTCCCGCACCAGGAGCCGATGATGATGTCGGGCGCGCGCCTCACGACGTCCAGGGGGTCCGCGATGATCCGGTCCTTCGCCAGTGGCTCGCAGGCCTTCTCGGGAAAGCAATCCTCCCCGCCCGCACACTCGACCAACTCCGAGACCCAGCGGATCCCGGTGATGAGCGGGTCCATCCACTCCTCGAAGTACACCCGGGGGCGAACCCTGAACTCCGACGCGCGCTCCCGGATGCGGTCGAGGTTGCCCTCCAGCTCCGCAGCCAGCCGCTCGCCCTTCTCCGCCTCTCCGATCATGCCGCCCAGCGCCCGCACCGTCCGGAGGATCTCCGCCACGCTGCGGTGGTTGAAGACGTGAACCTCGATGCCTGCGCGGATCAGGTCGCGGGCGATGTCGGCCTGGAGGTCGGAGAAGCCCAGGACGAGGTCCGGCTTCAACCGTACGATGCGATCGATCTTGGCACTCGTGAAAGCCGAGACCTTCGGCTTTTCCTTCCGGGCCCGGGGAGGTCGAACCGTGAAGCCGGAGATTCCGACGATGCGCCAGTCCTCCTTCATGAGGTACAGCGCCTCGGTCGTCTCCTCCGTGAGGCACACGATGCGTTCGTACATGGGTCGCTCCTCAGTCCCCTCTCGAGCTGCGCAGCAGGTGCTTCGGCGCCACCTGCTCATACGCCTCCGTCACCAGGTCGCCCAACTCTGCGGGGTCGAGCCGGGTCTCGGCCCAGAGTGACACCCATCCGTGCCGCCCGATGTAAGGGGACCGGAAGAAGCGGTGCCCTTCGACTCGCGACAGGGCTTCCTGGGTGCTGGGATGGGTCTTCGGGGCCACGGAGACTCCGGTCATCGACCGACCTCCCTCAAGAGGGCTGGCAGCGCCCGAGCCGCTCCACGGGCTACCGTCGTCGTCACGATTCCCTTCGGCAGCACCGGGTCCGGGTTGATCTCCACGATCCGGCCTCCCTTGGCGGCAATGCGCCAGATGGGCTCCAGGAGGTAGGGGAACTGGGCCGTCGTGCCCACGACCAGGGCCAGGTCCACCCCTCCGTCCACGAAGGCGCCCATGCGGTCGAGATCCCCGGGATCCAGCAGCTCCTCGAACAGAACGACGTCCGGTCTCAGGGGCCTCGAGCAGAGCGGGCACGGCGGAGGGTGGGGCAGCGCTCGGTAGCTGGAGATCTGACCGTGGTGGGGACAGGCCTCGCAGCGCAAGCGGAGGACGTTCCCATGGAGCTCCACCAACGCTTCGCTCCCTGCGCGTGCGTGCAGGCCGTCCACGTTCTGCGTCACGGTGAGGACGGTGAAGGTGTCCTCCAGCTCGGCGATGACCCGATGGGCGGCGTTGGGCTCGGCGCCTTCGCTCGCCAGAGCGAGCTCGCGGATGTAGCGCCAGACCAGCGCCGGACTGCGACGCCACATGGATCCTGACAGAATCTCCTCGATCTCGTACCCCTCCGGGCTCGGCCCCTGGGTGTAGAGTCCGCCTACGCCCCGGTAGGTGGGGAGCCCCGACTCGGCCGAGATCCCCGCCCCAGTCAGCACCAGGATACGCTCGGCCTCCTGAAGGAGCGCTCCGGGCTTCACGACCGTCCCGGACCTGGCGGGCCGATCGAGACGTCCGCGGAGACCAGTGCCGGCGTCGATGACCCCATGATCCGGATGGTCGACTCGGCGCCGGGCAGAGGTGCCGTGAAGGTCAGCTGGGCTTCCGTAGCCGACTCCTCCCGGAAACCGAAGCCCGAATCGTTCAGCTGTTTCACCCCTCGTCGCAGCTCCTCCAGCCCACCCTCCTGGATCAGGTGCAGAAGCCACCCCTCGACGTCCGCGCGCAGCTGCGACCAGGTACCCGGCTCCGCGTCCGCCATCGCCCTGACCGCCTCCGGCGTGAAGCGCTCGTAGGCCCCGTCCGAGCTCACGTCAGGTCATCCCCCGTCTGAAGCGGAAGTCTCCTGTGGCGTCGCGTGCGCGCGCCCCACGACCTACTGGGCACCCATCCATCCCATACTCGGTCCTCTGGCATCCTGGCCGATCGCGCCCGAGAAGAAAAGGCTGGCGTCGCTCGCCGCGCGCGCCCTACATTACCCGAACAAAAAGCGAAAACACACGCTACGGTCGTTCTCCGCTCCCTCGCCTCGGACCCCACGCCGTGCCCGAAGACAGCCCGCTCCGCGACTACGTACGGGCCCATGCCCAGAACCGGCCCGGCGTGTACCGGATGATCGGAAGGGACCACGAGGTGCTCTACGTCGGCAAGTCCATCCGTGTACGAGGGCGGCTCCTTTCCTACTTCCGGGCAGACCGGAGCGACAAGGCATCGGAGCTGATCCGCGAGACGCGCCAGATCGTGTGGGAGTACGTGCCCAACGAGTTCGCGGCGCTCGTGCGGGAGATGAAGCTCATTCAGCGATCCCAGCCCGAGTACAACGTCCAGCACAGGCGCAAGCGCCGGTACGCCTTCGTCAAGATCACCCGCGAGCGGGCGCCCCGGGTGCTGCCGGTCACACGCGTCGTCGAGGACGGTGCCACCTATTACGGTCCCTTCCCGGCCGTGGGGCGTGTCGCTCAGACCGTCAGGGAGCTGGGCCAGGCGTTGGAGCTGAGGGATTGCCCAGCGACCACGCCGGTCCATTTCGCGGACCAGCTCGACCTCTGGAGCCCAGACCGCACGCCGGGCTGCCTGCGGGCGGACCTGGGCACGTGCCTGGCTCCGTGCTGCGGCCGAGCCGACGCGGAGGCGTACCGGGAGAGGGTCCGCCAGGCCCGGGACTTCCTCGACGGATCCGGCGTCGAGCCCGTTCGTAGGGTGGACCGGGCCATGCGTGAAGCCGCCGGGCGCCTGGACTTCGAGTATGCGGCCATCCTCCGGGAGCGGGGCGACCGGCTTCGCCGGTTCCGGGAGGAGCTGCTGGCGTTCCGGGGACAGGTGGAGAGCCTCTCCTTCGTCTACGTCGTGCCCGGGTTCGAGGGCGACGACCGCCTCTACCTGATCCGAAGGGGCACGATCCGTGAAGAGCTGCCGGCGCCCACGACCGACCTCGAACGAGCCGCTACCGCGGCCAGGGTCCGCCAGGTGTTCCGCCAGGGCGACCCGGGTCCGGCCGGACTCAAAGCCCACGAAGCGGCCGAGATCCTGCTGGTGGCCCGCTGGTTCCGCCTGCGATCGGAGCAGCGCGACGCGACCGTGAAGCCCCGGCGCTGGTTGCGAGAGGGCGGCAGCCCGAACGTGGCCGAGCCCTCGCGCTCTCCGACCCCCGCCCAGCCCCCCGCGGCGCGGCGGTCGGCCCGTGTCGAGGGTCGAACGCGCTACCGCCCGGGTGCCAGCACCAGCCGGCTACCGGTGGCCGCTTCGACGGCCCCGCGGGAATAGGGGAGCGGGAAGAACCGGTCGCTGGCCCACAGGTCGAAGAGATCGTCGTAGTGGGGGCCGTCGGGATCACCCCCTTGGCCGGGGTTGTTGGCCGCCACCGTCAGATCCCAGTCCGACGTGTCCACGATGATCCTGAACGACGCGCCGGACGTCTGGTTGTCCCCCTCGCCGGTGTTGTTCACGGTGTAGGAGTTCCCGCCGCGTGGCGCGGGCCCCACGTCCAGGCGCTGCCGGGTGGCGTCGTCCACCGCCTGCGACAGGGGGTGACGGATCGTCGCGTGCTTGTACTCAGCCTGTCCGTACACCCAGGCGCTGGGCTCGCCACCGAAGCGGTCCGTGAGCTCTGCCACCGCCCGGATCAGGCTCTCGACGAGCAGGGCGTCACGGGCAGCCAGCGGGTCCGTGCCCAGCTCGCCCGGCGGCACCAGCATCCAGTCGACCACCTTCTTCATCGGGATGGTGGGGACCCACTCCCGCACGGCGGGAGGCACCATGACCTCGTGCACGGCCCGGCGTAGCTGCCGCTCCCAGCCTGCGTAGATGCCGGCCTCGACCGACGTGGCCTCCAACCGGTAGTCCCACTCGACGAGCCGAAGACGGGCGCGTTCCACCGCCGGGTTGTGGATCACGACCTGCTCGAGCAGAGGCACCAGTGTCCGGGCCGGGATGGATAGGACGTCGGTCTGCAGGCGCATCATGTCGGCCATGGACAGCCGTCGGCCTGACGCCAGAACCTCGCTGACGCGGGCCCACCGGTACGGGTCGGACCAGCTGAATCCGATGGCGTCCATGTGGGGGTAGTCCGGCGGCGTGAGGTTGTTGTTGGCCGTGGCGAAGAACTCCTCCGAGGGATCCACGGCGTGGGGCTTCTCGGCGATGGGCAGATACCCGTCCCATTCGTAGCGGCCGTCACCCGGCACGGGCACGAGGCCGCTCCAGGTGCGTCGGATCGGGGCAATGCCCACCGACTGCCATCCGATGGTTCCGTCGCGGCCGGCCCAGATCATGTTCTCGCCCGGGATGTTGCTGTAGGTGCAGGCATCCCGGAACTCCTCCCACGAGGTGGCCTGGTCCATGCGCAGGCTGGCCAGATAGGGGGCGCCGCCGATCTCCATCCACGCCGCCCGGACCGCGTAGGCCTTGTGATGGTCGGTGTCCTCGTACACGATGGGGCCGTGGCGGGTGTAGCGCAGCTCGACCTCAACGTCGTCCGCGCCTTCGACGGCGATGGACTCGGTGATGAGGGTCATGCGCTCCCACCCGTCGCCGTACCGGTAGCGCGTGGGGTCATCGGGATGGGTGTCGTAGACATACAGATCCTCGCCGTCCGTTCGGAAGACCGTGAGCCCCCAGGCACCGTAGTCGTTGTGGCCGATGGACACCCCGGGGATCGTGGGCTCACCCCCGCCCACGACGTTCCATCCGGGCCCGTTCAGGTGCACCACGTAACGGAGTGACGGCGCTGCCTGAGCCCGGTGGGGATCGTTGGCCATGATGGGATAGCCGCTCTCGGTAAGCCGGCCACTGACCACCCAGTTGTTGCTCCCCAGGTCCTCGGCGTTCACCACCGGCATGCCGCCGAGGGGGTCGGGGGCCCGGGCGTCGCCGGAGAGGCGCACCGCCGGATCCGCCGCGTCGAGAGCGGCCCGCCGAAACCCCGGCGCGATGTCGTCGGGGCTGAACCGGACGCCATCCCGAAACGCGTCGTACAGCCCCAGGATGTCGTCGAACAGGAGATCCCCGTCGATGCTCTCGTGAAGCGCCAGCTCCGGCTCCCCCGGATGGAACCAGGACACGCGCTCGACGGCGTCGGGGCCCGACCGGGCCACGGCACGGCCCACGCGCAGCTCGTCGCCGATGTTGCCGAGGAGGCCTTGATGTCGGGAGATCACGACGGCAGGCGTCCACAGTCCCGGCTCCATCCCCAGGATCTCGAACTCCACGGAGCGGAGCGACCTGTCGTCGAGCGCCTCCCGCACCCGGGCGTTCACCCCGTCCACGAACCC
>JBDHHQ010000053.1:0-89930 GCA_039589315.1 Gemmatimonadota bacterium | reverse complement strand
GCAGCGAACGTCACCCAGGCCGACTATGAGGCCAGGACGGCGGCGGGTCTTCGGGCCCGGGAGCTGCAGTCGCAACTGAACCAGATGGTGGGCACGCTCCAGGACATCGACGGACAGATCGACAATCTGCTGGGCAGCATCGAAGGCAAGGGTCTGGCCAACGAGGACGCCATCAAGACCACCGCCGGAAGCGCCCAGGAGCAGATCGAGGACCTGGAGGGCGACCTCACGCGGCCGCCGGGCAGCATGAACTACCGGGACTACCCGCGCCTCTCGGAGGAGCTGGGGTTCGTGAACCGGCAGATGCAGTTCACCCAGGCACGGCCCACCGACGGCCAGGTGGAGGCGTTGACCGACATCGAGCAGGAGGCCCAGGTGAAGGCCCAGGAGCTGGCCGACCTGGTCAACGGCATCGTCGTCGAGCTGAACGAGCTCCTGGAAGACCAGCCCAAGATCATCACGGGCTGGGAGCGGCCCGTGACGGTGAGCATGAGGCGGTAGCGCCGGCGCCGCCAGGAGCGGTATCCGTAGCCGAGGAGAGCGAGCTCGGGGGATGCGAAGGTCAACTATCCCAGATGGGACTGTCGGCCAACCACTGGTGAAGGAAGTGGAGCACGACGATGACAACAGGGATCACGATCCAGAAGGTAGCACCCAGAGCGAGGAGCACTGCCCCGAAGCCGGAGACCTGGAGATCGGTCCACCAGATTTCGGGGCGGGTCGCCACGAAGGCTACGAGGAGGGTCGCGAAAGTCAGGGAGACGAGGACGGATCCGGCTCGACGCTCTGGCCACCTTCGCAGCGCATGCCCCAGGGCCGACCGGCCTTCGACAGCCGCCCAGGCCAATGCACCGAGTCCAAAGATCCAACCGATGGCGGCGCCCAGCAGAATGGAAAAGCGGCCGGTCGTCAGGGCCACCGTGGTCATGGCCAGCCAGAGCGTAGCCACCCAGGCAACCAGCAGGGCAGCGATCGCCCAAAGTGCGGCCCACTCCAGACCTCGAACGGACGAGGCGTAGCTCACACCCGGGGGCCGGCTGGCCAGTCCGAGGATCGCGCCATGGACGAATCCGACCACCGCTCCCACGGCGAAGAGGGCGGTCGAGGTGATGGGGATTCCCGCGCCACTGCCGCTTCCCATGGCCGTCGACAGGATCAACAGGAAGCCGCCGGCTGCGACGCCACCGGCGACGGACCAGGAGAGGGCGACTCTGCCCGCCAGACCACGCTCGCCGGCCAATGCGCCAGAACCACCGTTCGAACCGGATTCCGCAGGCAGGGGCGTCGGCATGAGCTTGACCCTTCTGACTACCGCGCATCGGCGTACCTGAGTGGCAACGCGCGCCGAGCGGCCTGAGCATATCCAGCAGGTCCTTCATGGGACCGAGTCGTCGGGTCGAGCTCATTGGGAGCCAGCGGAGAGGATCCGGGAGCGAAGTCCCACGGCCACTGACTCATGCCTAAGATTGCCGTTGGATTCCAGGATCTCTGTAAGAGAAAGCTTGGAGCTTGATGTGGGGAGATTTCCCTCGGGCTCGAGCACCTAGCCTCCACGACGGCCCAACACCCACACACACGCCGCGACCGCGTTCGCGTCCGCTCCGGCTAGGGCTCCTGGACGTTCTCGTCCATGTGGATCCGCATTCCGAGGGCGTCGAGACGGCTCTCCTGGACGTCGCACCGCCGGCCGGTGCCACGAACATCGGCCCGAACGACCCGATCATCCTTCAGTTCGACCAACCCATCGGCTGGTGAATGGAGGAGTACGCCGAGCTCCACGAAGGGGACATCAATGGACCGGTGGTTCCGGGGACGTGGGCCCTGTGGACGATCGTTAACCCAGTCGCGCAGTGAACTGGGGCTGGCTCCGCAAGGCTGTCTCTACAGGAACTGCTCGTCCACGTAGCACCAGGCCCAGGATTCTCCGGGCTCGATCGACCGGATGATGGGGTGCCCACTGGCCTCATGGTGTTTCCTGGCGTGCGTGCCAGGCGAGGAATCGCAGCAGCCTACGAACCCGCAGGTCATGCAAACACGCAGGTGTACCCAGCCGCGCTTTCCCATCCGGAGGCACTCCTGGCAGCCCTCGGCGCTCGGGATCACTGCTGTCGTTGCATCTACGTGCCGGCAGTCTTCCGTAGTCCGCTGACGGTCGGTGAGCCGGATCGAGCCGTTCCGACTCGAACGG
Source organism: Gemmatimonadota bacterium (assembly GCA_039589315.1). GTDB lineage: Bacteria > Gemmatimonadota > Gemmatimonadetes > Longimicrobiales > Gaopeijiaceae > JBDHHQ01. The sequence continues at coordinate 87,742 of JBDHHQ010000053.1, read as the reverse complement.
GCTGTCACGGGCGCGGCGGAGGCCCGGAGCGCACGCAGATGGGTCGAGACCGCGGCATCGGTCAAGCCATATTCGTCCATCACCCGAGTCAGCAGGCGGATGACGCTTTCGTTCAGGTCGGACACGACCTCGGTCGCTCCGGCCTCCCGGAGCTCGAAGGGATCGGCCGGGGCGCGCGCTCGAACCAGAATGGGCAGGTCTGATCGGAGGGCCCGAGCCGTTTCCGTCACCTGGACGATCATCTCGGGCTCGTCGTCCGCGACCACGAGCATGCGAGCGGCCTGCAGACCGGCGCGCTGAAGCTCGTGGCGTCGGCCGTAGTTTCCACGGATGACGGTGCGCTCGGCATCCTCGGCATCCTGGGCGGCCTGCGGGCTCAAGGTCACGATGACGAAGGGGATCTCGGCCTCGTCGAGCAGTGGGGCGAGCTGGCTCGCGGCCTCACCCAGGCCCGCGATGATCACGTGGTCGCGGAGCTCGGCCTGGTGCTCGGCGGCCGGGTGGGAAAGCGACTCGGGCTCCGGCTGAGGTGCTCGAGGGCGCGCCGTTCCCCCCAACGCGGCACGTACCGGCGTGAGGAACGGCGTCGCGATCATGAGGACTACGGTCGCTGCGATGAAAGTCTCCGGACCGCCGCTCTCGAGACCCGCCGGGAACAGCCCCGCCTGCCGACCCGTCCGCTCGAGCACGAACGAGAACTCACCTACCTGTCCCAGCAGCAGAGCGGCGCTGGCCGCGGTACCGGCCCCGTACCCCAGCGCGAGCATGCCGGCGCCCGTGGTGACGAGCTTGACCGTGAAGACTGCCACGACCACACCGAGAACCAGAAGCGGCTGCTCCATGAGAAAGCCGGCGTCGAAGAGCAGGCCGACGGACACGAAGAACGTGGCGCTGAAGAGGATCTGCAGAGGCAGGATCTCTCCGACCGCCATCTGGCTGTAGCGGCTCTCGCTCACCACGAGGCCGGCGAGAAAGGCACCGAGCGAAAGGCTGACTCCGGCCAGGCTGGTGAGGTACGCGGTGCCGAAGCAGATGGCTACGATCGTGAGCAGGAAGATCTCTTGGGAGCAGGTCCGGGCCACCGCCTCCAAAACGACGGGCATGATTCGGCGAGCCGCCACGAGGACAACCGCCACGATCACAGCCGCCTTTCCCAGGGCGACGGCGATTTCGGCGCCCGAGGAGATCGTGCCGCCGAGCATCGGCACGACCAGCACCATGGCTACCACGGCAAGGTCCTGGAAGATCAAGATGCCGAGCGACGCCTGACCCGTGTCGGTGGATACCTCCCCGCGGTCCATCAGTAGCTTCATGACGATCGCGGTGGAGGACAGGGCGACCAGGCACCCCGTGAACACGCCCGCTCTCCAGCCCACGCCGAGCGCCGCGAGCACCCCCGTGACGATCGCGATTACAAGGCCGACCTGGAGTCCACCTCCCACGATGATGATGCGCTGGATCTGGGCCAGCTTCGCCAGGCTGAACTCGATCCCGATCGTGAAGAGCAGCAGAATCACGCCGATCTCGGCGGCCGCCTCGATCAGCGCTTCGTTGTGCACCAACCCGAGGGCGTGGGGCCCGATGAGCGCCCCAGTGAGGAGGAACGCCACGATGGGCATGATCCCCAGTCGCGCTGCGACGTAGGTGACCACAGCGGTCGCGAGCAGAAGCACCGCCACCTCGGAGAAGAACGCCGGGTGGGCAGCGGAGTCCTGTGCCAGTGATGCGATCAAGCCGGCGGCCCCGACCGAATAGGGAAGAGGAGGTGGGACGTGAACACGTAGAACTGTTCGTTCACCGCCCGATGGTCAAGCGCACGACTCGGCCGCCCAATCCTGGCGAGGGGAGCGAGGCGACACGCCACTCGACTCGAGCCCTCCTGCTCGCCGCCTCAGTGGGCCCAGGTGATGACGATCCGACCGAGGTCATCTTCGATGACTTCGGCGGCAGTGGGCCGCGGTCTCGAGCACCCTCAAGCAGAGCTCAAGTAGTGGTGCACGTACATGACCGCCATGGAGCCCTCGCCCACCGCAGACGCAACCCGCTTCACGGAGCCGTGTCGCACGTCGCCCGCCACGAATACGCCCGGTACGCTCGTCTCGAGCATGAATGGGGCTCGTTGGTATAAGGCGTAGGCGGCCTCTGCTCCGTCAGCACCCGCCGCGTCGAGACCCGACAGCACGAACCCCCGCTCGTCACGGGCGACGGCGTCCCCCATCCAATCGGTTCGCGGTCGTGCGCCGATGAAGATGAACAGAGCCGACGCCGCCACGCGTTCGGTATCCGATCCGCCGCCCGTGGCCAGCACCAGCTCCTCGAGCCGTTCCCCTCCGATCGCCTCCTGTAGCTGAGTGCCGGTGCGCACGTCGATGTTGCCCGTCGAATCGATCTGGTCGATGAGGTACTGGGACATGCTGGACGACAGGGACTCACCCCGGACCAGCATCGTGACCTGCTCCGCGTAGCCGGAGAAGTACATGGCTGCCTGACCCGCCGAGTTCGCGCCTCCCACGACGAACACGTGGCCGCCCCGAACCTGCTCTCCCTCGGTCATGGCGGCGCCGTAATACACGCCCGCCCCAGTCAGATCGAGGATTCCTTTCGCATCGAGCTGTCGGTACGAGACCCCTGTGGCGATGAGGAGCGCGCGGGAGCGGACCGTGCTGCCGTCACCCAGAATCACCGTCCGAGACGGCCCCGTAGTGTCCAGCCCCACCACCCGCTGCGCGTTCAGGATCTCCACACCGAAGCGCTTGGCCTGGCTCACGGCACGACGCGCCAGCTCCGCTCCGCTGAGACCCCCGGGGAAACCCAGGTAGTTCTCGATCCGCGAGCTCATTCCGGCTTGTCCGCCCGGTGCCTTCTCCTCGACGACGAGCGTCCGCAGGCCCTCGGACGCCCCGTAGACGGCGGCCGCGAGCCCCGCTGGGCCCCCACCCGCGACCACGAGGTCGTAGAAAGGTCCGCTGGCGGTGGTCTGCAGTCCCACCTTGTCGGCGATCTGGCGGTCACCGGGGCGGACCAGGTTGGATCCGTCCGCGAAGAAGAGACACGGGAGGATCGGTACGTCGGCGGAGTCCAACAGATCTTGAGCCTCCTGGCTGACCTCCGGATCCAGCCACAGATAGGGGATCTGGTTGCGTGACAGGAAGTCCTTCACTTGGTGGGACACGGGATCCCACGGGTTGCCGACCACGCGGATCCCCTCGAAGGGGGGCCGGTGGGCCCCGCGCCAATCATCAAGCAGATCGGTGAGAACGGGGAACAACTTCTCCTCGGGCGGATCCCAGGGCTTCAGGAGGTAATGATCGATCTGGACCTCGTTGATCGCCCGGATCGCCGCATCGGTATCGGCGTATGCCGTGAGCAGCACCCGCTTTGCCTCGGGGTCGATCTGAATCGCCTTCTCGAGGAACTCGACACCGCTCATGCCCGGCATGCGCTGGTCCACCAGGAACAGGGCCGATGGATCGCCCCGCTTCTTGAGTGCTTCCAGAAGCTCGAGAGCCGCGGAGCCGGAATCCGCCCGGGCGATCCGGAAGTCTCGGCCGTACTCCCGGCGGAGGTCCCGCTCGACGGCTCTCAGGACGTTGGTGTCGTCGTCCAGCGTAAGGATGGCAGGCTTGCCCATGTTCGGAGGCTCCTAGGACTCGGTGATCGTGGCGGGGGTGGACGAGGGAGCATCGCACGAGTAGTCCGGAAGCAGGCGCACCCGGAACCGCGTCTCGCCCGGTCTGGAGGTGCAGTCGATCGACCCGCCGCATCGGCCCGATACGATCCGTCGGGCCACGTCGAGGCCCAGGCCCGTTCCTTCGCCCACGCCCTTGGTGGTGAAGAACGGATCGAAGATCTTCGCCTGGACCTCTTCCGGGATGCCCGGGCCGTCGTCGACCACATCGACGACCACCTGCTCATCTTCAGTGTAGGTCCGGATCGTGATCGTCCCACGGCCGTCCATGGCCCCGACGGCGTTGTCGATCAGGTTCGTCCAGACTTGGTTGAGCTCGCCTCCGCGGGTCTGCACGAGTGGCAGATCGGGGTCGAAGTCCCGTACGATCTCGACTCCCTTTTTCAGCTTGTGGTGGAGTATCTTCAGCGTGTCCTCGATCCCGCGGTGAACGTCGACGTTGTCGGCGGGTGCCCGGTCCATGTGCGAATAGGACTTCACGACGCCCACCAATTCGGAGATACTGCTCGTGCTGCGTGTGACCGTGCCCACCAAGTCGTGAAGGTCGAGGGCGGTCACGAGCCATTTCGTCGTGGGGGCGAGGGCTTCCGGGCCCAGGTCGCCTCGTAGAGCCACCAGGTCCTCTGCTCCCACGCCCGCTCGAACCAGGGAGGCAGCAAGCTCCCAGGCGTCGTCCACGTCTTGCTCCTCGAGCCAAACGAGCAGCTCCTCCTCGCGGTCGCTCGCCTCCAACGCGGACAGCGCGGGGGCAACGTCGGCCCGCTCGGTCATGCCGGCCGTCTGCGCCATGATGGATCTCAGCTGCGCGGGACGGATCCCGCTCGTGCAGAGCTCGAGGGTCGATTCCCGCAGCGCGTCGAGCCCGTCGATCAGTTGGCTTCCGGCACGCAGCGCCGCGGCCGCGGGGTTGTTCAGCTCGTGGGCGAGCCCGGCCGACATCTTGCCCAATGCAGCCATCTTCTCGGTCTGTCGAAGCTCGTCCTCCACGCGCCTGCGTTCGGTGATGTCGATGAACGTGAGCACGCAACCCACCAATTCTCCGTCACGCTCGAGCGGATAGGACCAATACTCGGCGTAGAACGACGACCCGTCCTTTCGAAACATCACCTCGTCGTCGACGTGGACTCCGACGTGTTCGCGGAACGCCTTGTAGATCCGGCACTCCTTCTCGGGATAGGGCAGGCCATTCGGTCGCGTGTGGTGGACCAGATTGTGCATGTGCTGCCCGAGTAACTCCTGATCCGACTCGAACCCGAGGAGCTCCACGCACGCGCGATTGGCGAACGTGCACTCTCCCTTCATGTCGATGCCGTAGATGCCTTCACCGGTCGACTGAAGCACGAGCCGAACCAGCTGATTCGCCTTCCGGAGCTCCTGCTCCGACCGCCTGCGTTCGGTGATGTCGATGAAGGTGAGCACGCACCCCACCAGCTCGCCCTCGTGCACCATGGGGTACGACCAATACTCGGCCGGGAAGCTCGAGCCGTCCTTCTTGAACATGATCTCGTCGTCGACGTGCACCCCCGTTCCCTCCCGGAACGCCTTGTAGATCCGGCATTCCTTCTCGGGATACAGGGAGCCATCTGGACGGTGGTGATGCACCAGGTTGTGCATGTGCTGTCCGAGCAGCTCGGCATCGCTCTCGAATCCGAGCAGGCGGACGCACGCTGGATTCGCGAAGGTGCACTCACCCTTCAGATCGATGCCGTAGATCCCCTCGCCGGTGGACGCCAGGAGCAGGCGAGCCAGCTCATGGTCACCGACGAGGGGGCTCTCGGTTTGGCGGGAGGACGAAGACACCTCAGGCCTCGGCGATCGCCCCGACGATCTCGTCGGTGGTGAGGACCGCGCTGGCGATCATCCGGAAGTTCAGGATGGCCGCCTGGTAGAAGTCACCACCTGGAAGCTGCGCGCCCGCCGTGGCGTCCCGGATCACGGCCACCTCGAAGCCCTGTTCCGTGAGCTCCCGCAGGTGAGCCTCCACGCACAGGTTGGCCGACATCCCCGCCAGGATCACCTTGTCGATCCCGCGCTTGCGAAGCTGGAGCACCAGATCGTTGGACTCGGGCCCGTACACCTTGTGGGGGCTGGCCACGACCACGTTGGGATGCTCGATCAGGTCCTTGAGGGGCTCGTGCCAGTCTGCGCCCGACCCGTCGAACCCCTCGGTCTCGAGAGCGCCCGTGCGGTCGAACATCCCGACGGCGTGCATCATCTTCTCCAGCGCGCCGCCGAAATCCCACTGATGATCGTGGGGGTAGTAGTAGTGGGGCGAGATGAAGACGGGGATTCCATTCGCATGCGCCGAGCCGAGGAGCCGGTGCAAGTGCTCCACGGTGTTGTTCTCGGTAACGCTGTTCCCCACGACCCCCCACACGACTCCCTCCTCCGAGAGGAAGTCCTTCTGGGGGTCCGTGATCACGACTGCCGTCCGACCCTTGTCGATCGAGAAGCCGGGGTTCGGCAGTAGATCGTCGTATGTCTGTTCCATGTTGATCCTCTCCTGTTGTTGGGAGACATCGCGCGTGCTACGCGCGTGCCACGTTCGAGACCAGGTTGATCTTCTCTGACATCATTCCGTAGACGGGCGAGTACCGGCACAGGTCGCGGATCGTCTCGAGCTCTTCGTCGCTCACATCGCCCTTCACCTGGACGTCGTAGGCGATCGTGCCGATGCACGTGCCATGCTCCTCGGGGCCCTTGAGGGCGAACAGCACTCGGGGGTCCACGGTGGTGCGGACGTTGATCTCCATGCCCTCGGTGTCGATATCCAACCGAGCGGCGTTGAAACTGATCGAGTTTATCAAGCAGGCGGCCACCGCGGCCAGAGTCATCTCGACCGGTTCCATTCGGTCGGTGGCCCCCGGGACTCCGATCAGCTCTTCGACCTCACGCCAGGCTCCAAAAGGGAACGTGTAGTGACGGGTCGCGCGGTCGATCTTCTGATCGTCCACCGCGAAGGGTCCGATGTGCACGGTGCTTCGCCCGGCCTGCTCCTCGTATATGGCTTTCGCCTCGAGGTGAAGTCGAGCCTTTTCTGGGTTGTCGGCGAGAAAGTTGCGGAATTCCTCGAGCTTGTCGACGTCGACGTTCTGTCGGATCGTCATTCTGATCTCTCCAATTCCTCCGGGCTCGTCGTCGGGACGAGCCCGGACGTTGAGTTTAGTGGCTACCCTGCATTGCCGTGACCGCGCCCGGGGTATCCCACAGCGCGTTGGCCATGAAGCGGAAGTTGATCACGGCGGACTCGTATCCGTTCAGCTCAGGGATCTTCGCTGCCGCGGTGGCGTCTTTGACGACCGCCACCTCGAACCCGTCCTCCAGCAGCTCACGCATGTGGGCCTCGACGCAGAGGTTGGCCGACATTCCGGCGAGGATTACGCGGTCGATGCCCCGCTTGCGCAGTTGGAGCGACAGGTCGTTGGATTCGGGACCGTAGACCTTGTGGGGGCTGGTGATGACCGTTTCGCCGTCTTCCAGGTACGGCTTGTACTGCTCCAGCCAATCCGCGCCCGAGCCCTCGAAGCCGTCGAGAGAGAGAGCGCCCTGGCGGTCGAACATCCCGATGTTGTGCATGAGGACTTCGAGCGCGCCGCCGAACTTCCAGCCGTGGTCGGTCGGGTAGTAGTAGTGGGGTGACACGAAGACGTGGATGCCGTTGGCTTTCGCGGTTTCGAGCAGGGTTCCGATGTTCGCGACGGTGTTGTTCTCAGTGACCGATTCTCCAACGACGCCCCAGGTCACTCCGTCCGGGCTAAGGAAGTCGTTTTGGGGATCCGTGATCACGAGGGCCGTATTGCTGGCATCCACCTCCATGCCGGGGTCGGGGAGTTGTGCCTGGACTTCGAGCGCGCTTAGCGCCAGGGTCATCGCAAGTGCCGCTGTGAGAGTAGCGCGGCATGGGACCATCATCTCGTTCTTCCTCCGTCTAGAATGGGTCTTCGGGTGGCTGGGCTTCGGTGTTGCTGGTCGGCGTTGGGGGTGCGCGCGCGCCCAGGAGTCGCGCCACGACATCGCAGAGCTTGTGGGCATTGAACGGCTTGCTCAGAACCGCCTGGGCTCCGACGCGAGCCGCCTCGCTCTCGGCCTCTCTCCATGAACCCTCCCCCGTCATCACGAGCACAGGCAGCCGGTCGGCCGAGTGACTCCGCCGAATCGCCTGAACGAGGTTGAAGCCGTCCATGCCGGGCATCACGACGTCCGTGATCACGAGGTCCAGTGGCGCGTCTGCGACGATCCGCAGCGCCTCAGGACCGTCTCCGGCCTCGACAACCTGGGTCTCGGGATGTCCGGGCCGCTTGAGCGACCGCCGCACGTATCGCCTCAGGTCGGGGTCGTCGTCGACCACCAGGATGGCGAACGCCGGAACGTCGGGGCGAAGCGGGACCTCGCCGTCGGGGGCGGTTGCCGTCCCCCGCGGTTCCAGCAACTCGACCTCGAGCTCGACCACGTCCGACACCGGATTGCCGGTCCGTCGGGAAGACGAGGAGGGCATGGCCATGGCGACTCCGAGGAGACGGGGTTGGATCGACCACCGCGGCTGATCCACGGCTTGGGCTCGCGCCCAGCCGGCCCGACACCATGGGCAAGAAGAGAAGAGTAGACTGAACCCCAGCGTCGCCTACGCATGCCGCTCCGTCTCACGAGACGGAGAGTCAAGAATCCGAGACGTGCAGGCCGGCAGACGACTTCGCGTAGGGAGACCTGAACTCGGACGGGGATACGCCGAAGCGGCGCTTGAACCGACGGCTGAAGTGCGACACGCTCTTGAATCCGACACCGTAGGCGACCTCGCTCACGGTTCGGTCGGCTGCCCGAAGGAGTTGTGCAGCTCGTTCGAGGCGGACGTTGAGGATGATCTCCGCCGGAGAGTCCTCAACGAGACCCTCCAGGCGACGATAGAGACTGGCACGGCTATATCCGAGCGAGAGGGCCAGGGTTTCCACGTCGAACGACTCGTCGTCGAGATGGGCCTCGATCGTCCGGCGGACGTTGTCGAGGAATTGCTCTTCGGGGGTGGCGGCAGGCGAATCGTCGGCGAGAAGTCGAGCCTCGTATCTCATATGCTGCCAGAGTCGCCGCCGGGCCTGCGCGAGATTGCGGACCCGTGCGCCCAGCTCCATCGGGTCGAAGGGCTTGGTCACGTAGTCGTCCGCTCCGGCCGACAGACCGGCGAGCTTCTCGTCGGGGGATGCCCGGGCCGTCACGAGGATGAAGGGCATGAAGCTCGTGGTCGGGTCCGACCGGAGAGCGGCGCACAGCTCGAGGCCGCTCATGCCCGGCATCATCACATCGGCGATCACGACGTCGGGCAACTCGTCGCGGGCCAGCTGGAGTCCACGCTCGCCGTCCGCCGCCTCCAGCACGCGGAACGAATCGGAGAGGTGGCGGCGCAGATAGGAGCGAACGCCATGGTTGTCATCGACGACGAGGATGGTGGTCCGGTCGAGGTCCGATTCGCCGTCCGGCACCTCCTCCCCATAGGTCGACCCCCGCTCGGATTCGGGTTCGAATTGCTCTTGGCTCCTAGCGGGTGCCTCTGTTCCGTCGGTCGCGACCCACGCCGGATTCAGGTGGTCGCGGCCACCGACGAGAAACACACGGAACGTGCTGCCGAACCCCGGCTCGCTCGTGACCTCGATTCTCCCGCCGTGGAGCTCGACCAACTCCTTGGCCAGCGAAAGACCGATCCCGGTACCCGGCGATACGCCGTCCCCGGCCCGGTAGAAGCGCTCGAAGATATGCGGCAGGTCCGCGCTCTCGATCCCGGAGCCGGTATCGCGCACCGTCATCACTGCGCCGTTCGCTTCCCCTTCCGGACCCTCGACTTCGTTCAGGCTGACATGAACCGTGGCGCCGTCATTCGTGAACTTGAATGCGTTCGAGAGCAGATTGGTGAAGACCTTCTCCATCAGGTCGGCGTCGAAGAAGTAGCAGAGATCGAGGTCCGGTAGCGCGACATCGAAGTCGATGGACCTGCGTTCCGCCAGCGGAGTGAACCCTTCGGCGACCCCCCTCAGAAGCTCTCCGAGATCGTCTTCGCGGATCCGCGGCTCCAGCTGACCGGCCTCGAGACGCGCGACGTCGAGCATCTGATTCACGAGCCTCAACAGGCGCCGCGAGTTCCGGAGAGCCAGGTCGAGGTCGGCTTCGGCCTCGTCGCTCACGTCTCCCCTGATTCCGCTGCGAACGTCCTCGAGGGGGCCGATGGTCAGGGTCAGGGGCGTCCTGAACTCGTGTGACAGGTTGGCGAAGAACCTGGATTTGGCCTCGTCCAGAGCCTCCAGCTTCGTCGCTTGCGCAGCGAGTTGCGCGTTCTGGACCTCGAGCTGTCGCTGGTGCTCGCGGATTTGGCGGGTCCGTTCGTCCACGAGCCCGGCCAATCGCGTCTCGTTCGCTCGAATGCGCCCATCCCGGAAGCGGAGCGCTGCGAAAAGGAATAGCACCAACGCCAGGGCCACCAACGAGTAGTAGAGGCGGGTTTCCGTGAACCGTGGCTCCAGGGTCAGGTCCAGGGCCGCGAAATCGCTCCACACCCCGCCGCTGGCTCTCGCCTGTACCTGGAACACATAGTCCCCCGGTGGCAGACCCGTGTAGAAGGCCGTCCGCCGGTTGCCGGCCTCGACCCAATCGGGGCTGTACCCATCGAGCCTGTAGCGGAACCGCACGTTCTCCGGCGCGAGGAAGCTGAGCGCCGTGTACTCGATCTGCAGATCCCGCTCGGACGGGTCGAGCACGATCGGTCCGGTGGAGGCGAGCCGCGTCTCACGCTCGCTCACGATTCGTTCCACGACGACCCTTGGGGGGGCCTGGTCATCACGAAGATTGTTCGGGTCGACGATCGCGACGCCGTCTTGGGTAGCGAACCAAAGCGTCCCGTCGCTCGCACGGATGCCCGCCGGCTGGAAGCCGCCATTCGCCTCACGGTTTCGGAGGCCGTCCCGTTCCGTGTAGCTCGTGGAGTGGATGCTGGCAGTACGGCCCTCGGCGAACGCGTTGAGCTCCTCTCGCGCCACCCAGAAGATCCCTCGGTTCGTGCTCATCCACAGGCGCCCGCCGGCGTCTTCCACGATCTGGTGTATGACTTCGTCGAAAAGGCCGTGGCCGCTCCGGAAGGTGACGAAGCGGTAGGGTGTGCTTGGGGAGCTCGACTCCGACGCTGTCCCGCGGGGGTCGAGCCGGGCCAGGCCGCGGCCCTCGGTCCCGATCCATAAGAGCCCGTCCGTATCGAGGAAGAGGGACCGGATCAGGTTGCTGGGAAGGCCATCGTCCTCAGTGATCTGCGTGAGCCGACCGCTTCGGTATCGGAACACGCCATCCCCGTTGGATCCCATCCAGAGGGTGCCATCCGTGGCCTCGGCGAACACCCGGACCGGCCTGGTCGCGACCTCATCGCCTGCGTCGAGTCGCGTGACCGTGCCACCCTCGTATCGGAAAAGACCCAGGTCGGAGCCGATCCACATGGCTCCGGACTCGGCTCGGTGGAGCGCAAACACCCGTGCACCCTCGAGTGACGGCTCCTCGAAGCGACTGCACGTCATGGCTGGGGTCCGGCAACGTATGACTCCGGCTCCGTAGGTTCCCACCCAGAGATCGCCGTCGTCGCCCTCGGCGAACGACGTGATGTGGTCCCCGATGCCCTCGTTCTGGCCGTAGCTCTCGATCTCGGTGCGGCCGAGTCGGTTGAGTCCGTGACCCCACGTCCCCACGTAGATCACGCCGGCTCGATCCTCGAAGACCGAGTAGACGTTGCGAAAGGCGAGCCCCTCTGGAGGGCCCACCATGGCGAAGACCGACGGCTTGAGCCGGTGAAGGCCGGAGGAGTTGGTGCCGATCCAGATGCTGCCCTCGTGATCGATCGTGAAGGCCCGGATCTCTTCCGGGAGCGCAGCGTCGGTCAAGCCATTGGCGCCCAGCCGGGCAACCCGCTCACCGGCTCGGTACAGCTCGGTGCCGAACGCGTACCAGACGACCCCGCTCTCGGTCCGCCGGATGAGGTCGCGCCGAAAGAGGTCGTGAAATTCGCCGCTGAAGAGCCGGGGCGGTTCCGCCTCGTGCAGACGGTAGACTCCGCGCTCGGAGTAGATCCAGCGCTCTCCGGGGCTCGCCCCCGTCACCGTGGCTTTGACGAGGGTAGGGGCGTACCCGCCCGCAGCGACGCGCTCGAGGCGGCCGTCCACAACGCGGTAGGCGCCACGATCGGCCGCGACCCAGACGGCGTCACCGGCATCGACCGAGAACGAGTGAACCGAGCCGAGGCGATTCGCGGGGTCGGTGACCTCCTCGACCAGACGATCCACCCGAACCCGGCTTGGGTGCCAACCCAGACGGTGCCGTCGGCCTCCTCGTACACCACCGTGGCTGCGTTGTCCGCTATGCCGTGCTGGGGGCCGAAATGGGTGAATCGGTCGTCCCGGAACCGCACGAGGTGGTTCTGCTCGGTGATCAGCCAGAGGCTTCCATCGGATGCCTCCCACATCTCGACGATCCGGTTGCTGGGTAGCCCCGGATGCGTTCCGGTGCTGTACACGGTGAAGCGAACCCCGTCGAAGCGAACGAGCCCGTCGAAGGTGGCAGCCCACACGTATCCGTCTTGCCCCTGGACTACCCCGTTGAGGGAGTTCACCGGTAGGCCGTCAGCCACCGTCCACACCTCGTGGACGTAGGCCGGAGGGCCGGCACCGAGGGTCTGCAGGGCCGGGTGATTCTGCGCCGCCGCCGCGGCGGGCAGAGCGGCTGCCGCCGTGGCCGCCGTCTGACACAGGATGGATCTCAGGGATTGCATGGACATCGGCGACATCTACACCGCTCTCGCCGGGGGCGGAGGTGGTCGTGGGTCGGTGTGGGGGCCCGGGGTATTTCAACGATAAAGGGCGCAGACACCCAAGCCAAGCACGCAACGGCGCGAATCGGTTCCAGCCGATGGGAACCGGTGCGCCTCAGGACCTCCGTCTCTGAGCATGCCGTGCCACCCTCGCGATTGTTCCGGCGCCGTCCCTCTGTTATTTCCCCCGCCAAACCTCCACCCTCCGCCTGGGCTCGCGGACCGACTCGGGCAGGCAGCTTCCCATCGGCTCGCTTCGTAAGCGAGTGCGACGCCGATCTCGACTCACGCGAACCGATCCAGAAACCCACTCACGGAAGCCAGACATGACCGATGAACGGCCATTGGCCTCGGCATAGGACATCGTCAGCCTCGCGGATGAGGAGAACGTCAAGACCCTCCTGGGCGAGACGCTCTTCAGGCTCTGGGAGGCCGTCAACACCCTCACTCGCCTCCGCCCCACCTCTCATGAGCGCTACCGGGTCACGGTCTTCGGCTCGGCCCGTTCGACGCCGGGCACGTGGGTGTACGACGAGACGAAGCGCCTGGCCGCCGCGCTGACCGAAATGGGTTGTGACATCATCAAGGGGGGCGGACCGGGACTGATGGAGGCAGCCAACGAAGGGGCGGCGGCGGCCGACCCCGAAGACCGGACTCGGTCCGTCGGCATCCGAGTCAGCCTGCCCTTCGAGCAGAGCGCGCTGCTTCCGAGAGGAACGACGCTCCAGGAGACCCACCATGTCGGAGAGGCCGAGGCTATCCGGGTGCTGGACCACCGCCAAGTTCAGCATCATTCCTGGGTGTGTCTCCGAGCCCGTGCTTCTCCAGTCGGTAGCGCAACGTGTCTCGTGAGACGCCGAGGAGGCGCGCGGCTTGGCTCTTGTTCCCCGCAGCCCGCTCGAGGGCCTGCAAGATCAGGGACTTCTCCACCGCTTCCAGATCCAGCCCAGACGTGGGAAGGACCAGGGATTCTCCCGTCGGCGCCGCACGTCCTGCGATCTCCGATGGCAGCAGGTCCGGGCCGACGGTCTCTTCGTCGGTCAGGAAGAGGATGCGTTCGACGAGATTGCGAAGCTCCCGGGCGTTACCTGGCCAATCGTAGGCTTCGAGGGCTCGGAGGGCCTCTCCGTCGAAGTGCCGCGGGGCAGGCTCATCTCCTGGCAGAGGCCGTCCAGAAAGTAGACGGCCAGAGGGCCGATGTCCTCTCGCCTCTCCCGAAGGGGCGGCAGCTCTATGGGTATCACGTTGAGACGGTAGAACAGATCCTCGCGGAAGCTTCCCTCTCCGACGGCAGCCTCCAGGTCCCGGTTGGTTGCGGCGACCACCTGGACGTCTACCGGGACCAGCTGCTGGACGGGGAAGTGAGCTCCGAGGTCGTAAGCCAGGGGCGCGACGTGCTCGCCCTGGGGCTCGCGTACTGGATGGGCCCGACCTCACCCCTCAAGCTGGCATACAACCGGGATTGGACCACCATCGTGCTTCACATGCGGGCCCGGGGGAACCTGACCAAGAGCGAGGCGAATGCCGTGCGGTCCTTCTTGCAGGCCACGAACGGGATCGGCGACGGGCCACCGGCATCGCCACCGCAAGAGCCTGCCGTCGAGAAGGAAGGCAAGCGCGAGGGCAACAACACCGGGAGCGCCCGGTCGAGCACCGGGATCAGGGGCGGCGAAGTGCTTCCCGCTCCGCTGCTCGCCAGCCTGCGCCGGTACCTGAACGAGCAAGCAGCCGCGCCGCCGTCGATCCGGTAGCGGGATGGAAGCGGAGCTGTGGCTCGGCTCCGCACTCGGTTTGCAGAACAGCGAGGGGTCCCGCCACGAGAGCGCCGGAGAGTCGGCGCCCTCGTTCCACACTCGCGGGGCTGTCTAGCCCCTACGTCTCGAGGACCAGTGGATCGCCGAGATCCTCCAACCCTCGCTGGTCCGGACGAGCACCATGAGCTCGGCGCCGACGGAGTCGATCTCCCGTTCACGGTACGTGCCCTTCGTCTCGCTGGTCGACCACGCCCATGCCACCTCGCCGTGCCCGGTCACGTAGATGTCGCCCCGGGCCCGGGGCACGGCCTGTGCGAAGGCCATGTCACCCGGCAGATGGTGATCGGCGTATTGGGCCTTGGTCTCTACGCCGCCGCTCTCGAGGATGATGGCGTCGTCGGTGAGGAGGGCCAAGGCGGCGTCCCCGTTACCCGCGGCGAGAGCTGCGTGATAGGCCTCGATCACTTCGACGATGGCGGCGGATTCGGGATGGGCCGGGCCAGTGTGCTCTGCATGCTCGTGTTCCTGCGCCATGGCCGGTGACGGCAAGCAGGCCAGGAGCAGAAGCAGGTTGCCGAACGGGGGAAGGGTGTTCAATGGCGTCCTCATGGCGTTGACCTTTCTGGTTCGAAAGTCGGCTTTGGGCTAGCGAGCCCGACCCGGCCCACGGAGTAGTCGAGCGTTGATGGCGACGATCACGGTCGAGAGCGACATGAGGGCCGCGCCCGCGGCCGGCGAGAGCACGAAGCCGCGGCCGTAGAGAAGCCCCGCAGCAAGGGGGATCGCAACAACGTTGTAGCCCGTCGCCCACCAGAGGTTCTGGATCATCTTCCGGTAGGTGGCTCGGGCCAGCTCGATCAGGGACGGCACGTCCCGTGGGTCGGAGCGCACGAGTACGATGTCCGCGGACTCGATCGCGACGTCCGTTCCCGCCCCGATGGCGATGCCCACGTCGGCCTCGACGAGGGCCGGCGCATCGTTGACACCGTCGCCGGTCATCGCGACGCGTAGCCCTTCGGACCGGATCGAGCGGATGGTGTCCGCTTTCTCGTGAGGGAGCACCTCGGCGAACACCCGGTCGAGTCCCACCTCACCGGACACCGACTCCGCAACGGCGCGGGCGTCTCCGGTGAGCATGAGCACACGGATGCCCATGTCGTGTAGGGCCTGTACCGCCTCACGGGACTCGGGCCGGACCACGTCGGCCAGCGCGAGAGCCGCTTCGACGCGTCCATCCACGACCACGAAGACGACCGTCTTACCCTGGGCGGCGAGCGCGTCGACTCTCGGGTCGTCCATGGTCAAGCTCGCCTCCCGCAGGTACGCGGGGCTGACGACGGCCACCTCGAGGCCGTCCACGGTGCCCTCGGCGCCTCTTCCCGGCACGGCCCTGGCCCCCACAGGCTTGGGCACGTCGATGTCCCGGTCGTCGGCGGCGCGCACGACGCCCGCGGCGATCGGGTGCTCGGAATGGCTCTCCACCGAGGCCGCCAGGCGCAGGACGTCGAGCTCGCTCCGGTCGCCGAAGACGACGAGGTCGGTGACGCCGAAGCGACCCTCGGTCAACGTACCGGTCTTGTCGAAGACGACCGCGTCCAGCTGCCGAGCTCGCTCGAACGCCGACCGGTCCCGGATCAGCAGCCCCTCCCGGGCGGAAATGGACGTGGAGACAGCCACCACGAGGGGCACCGCGAGCCCGAGCGCGTGGGGACAGGTGATCACCATGACCGTCACCATCCGCTCGACCGCAAACACCAGAGGCTGCCCTGCCACCAGCCACGCCACGAACGTCAACGTGCCGGCCGTGAGCGCGATGATCGTGAGCCATAACGCCGCACGGTTCGCCAGGTCCTGGGTCCGGGACCTGGACTCCTGTGCCTCGCGCACCATCGCGACCACCTGGGACAGGTAGGTGTCGGCGCCCGTCTTCAGGACTTCGATCGTGAGGGCAGCCTCACCGTTCACGGACGCGCCGATCACCTCTGCACCTCCCGACTTCTCCACGGGCGCGCTCTCGCCAGTGAGCAGCGCCTCGTTCACCGAGCTCGTCCCCTCCCGCACCACGCCGTCGACGGGGAACTTCTCGCCTGGAAGGACCAGGACCCGGTCGCCAGGCTCGAGGGCGGCCACCGGAACATCCGCAACCGAGCCGTCGGCCTCGACCCGATGTGCGTCGGTGGGCATGAGTCGCACCAGCTCTTCCAACGCACGGGATGCCCCCATCACCGAGCGCATCTCGATCCAGTGGCCAAGGAGCATCACGTCGATCAGGGTGGCGAGCTCCCAGAAGAACGTCTTCCCGTCCAGCCCGAAGGCCACGGCGCTCGAGTAGACATAGGCGACCGTGATGGCCAGGCCGATGAGCGTCATCATGCCGGGGCGTCGGCTTCGGACCTCGTTCACGAGGCCGGTGAGGAAGGGCCACCCCCCGTACACAAAGACGGCCGTGGCCAGGATCCACTGAACCCAACGATCCCCGGGGAAGGCCAATACCTCCGCAAGCCCGAGCCACCCCTGGATCAGGGGGGCCAGGAGCAGGATGGGAACGGTCAGCGCCAGCGAGACCCAGAAGCGACGTCGGAAGTCGGCCACCATGTGCGCGTGGTGGTCGTGTCCATGGTCGTGTGCCTCGTCAGGGTCGTGACGCTCACGCCCGTGGTCGCCGTGGCCGTTACCGTGTCGCTCGTGGGCGTCGCGCCCATGACCGTGGTGGTCGCGCCCGGCGTGGCCCGCCTCCGATCCGGCTCGTGGCTGGGCGACAGCCTCGTCACCTCGGGGGTGGTGGTGCGGCTCGTCACCGCCCGAACCCTTATGGGTCCGGGGTGGTTCGTCGTGTCGTGGGTCGCCGTCAGCTTGCATGGGCCGGCTCGGGCTCCGGTGGAGCGAGGTCCTCGATGGGTACCGGCCGAGACACCCGCTTCACCTCCCACCGCTTCCAGATCAGGTAGACACTGGGGATCACTACCAACGTGAGTATGGTGGCGCTGACCATGCCTCCGACCATCGGGGCGGCGATACGCTTCATCACGTCTGCACCGGTCCCCTGGCTCCGCAGGATGGGTGTGAGACCGACCATGATGGTCAAGACCGTCATGGCAATGGGCCGGAGCCGATCGAGGGCGCCCTCCGTCACGGCTTCCACGACATCCGCGGCCTCGCTCATGCGGCCCGACTCCCGTCGCTGATGGCAGGCTTCGTCCAGGTAGATGAGCATTATCACGCCGGTTTCGGCTGCGACCCCCGCCAGGGCGATGAAGCCCACCCAGACGGCGACGCTCGTGTTGTAACCCAACAACCAGATGAACCAGATGCCGCCTACGAGAGCGAAGGGGAAGGTGAGCATCACGATCAGTGATTCGCCGACGGCTCCGAAGTTGAGGTAGAGCAGCAGGAAGATGATCCCGAGCGTCACGGGAATGACGACACGCATCTTTCGCTGGACCCGCTGCATGAACTCATACTGGCCCGACCAGGTCAGGCTGTAGCCGGCGGGTAGCTCGAGCTGGGCCGCCACCGCCTGGCGCGCACGGTCGACGTACCCACCCAGGTCTCCCCCCTCGATGTCCACGAACACGGTGGTTACTGGAAACGCCCCTTCCGTCTTCACCGCCATGGGTCCCTGGAGCACCTCGACCCGAGCCACCTGCCCCAGAGGGATCTGAGCGCCTCCCGGGGCCGAGACCAGCACGTCCCGTATCTTCTGGACGTCGTCTCTGAGCTCTCTCGGGTAGCGAACGTTCACGCTGTAGCGCTCCCGCCCCTCCACGGTGATCGCAGCGTTCACGCCCCCCACCGTGGCCATGATGGCATTATGGATATCGCCCACGTTCATGCCGTACCGGGCCGCCTCGGGCCGGTCGATGTCGATGTCTACGTAGAAGCCGGACACCCCTCGCTCTGCGAAGGCGCTCCGGGTGCCGGGGACCTCCTGGAGGATTCCCTCGACCTCCTCGCCCAGCGTCTGCAACATGTTCAGGTCGGGTCCGAAGATCTTCACGCCGACCGGGGTTCTCACGCCCGTCGCCAGCATGTCGATGCGGCCCTTGATCGGCATGGTCCAGGCGTTGGTGACGCCGGGAAGCTGCACGGCCCCGTCGAGCTCGGCGAGCAGAGCTTCGTAGGTCATCCCAGGCCGCCAGTCCTCCTCCGGCCTGAGGATGATGGTGGTCTCGAACATGTCGAGGGGGGCCGGATCAGTGGCCGTGCTAGCGCGGCCGGTCTTCCCGAGGACCGACTCCACCTCCGGGAAGGAGAACAGGACCGAGTCCTGGTACTGCATGATCTCCCGGGCCTGGGCGATGGACACACCAGGGACAGTGGTGGGCATGAACAGGATCGAGCCTTCCTGGAGCGGTGGCATGAACTCGCTCCCAAGCCGCCGCCAGGGGATCACGGTCGCCACCAGAACGACCACCGCCACCACAACCACGGCCCAGGGAAACCGCGTGGCCAGGCGGATGACGGGTCGGTAGAGCCACCGGAGGGCCCGGTTCGTCGGGTTCCGGTTCTCGGGCCGGATGCGCCCACGGACCAGGTACACCATGAGCACGGGCACCAGGGTGATCGAGAGCAGCGCAGAGCCCGCCATGGCGAACGTCTTCGTGTACGCCAACGGCTTGAAGAGCCGGCCCTCCTGCGCCTCGAGGGCGAAGACCGGGAGGAAGCTGAAGGTGATGATCAAGAGGGAGAAGAAGAGCGGCGGGCCCACCTGCTTCGCGCTCCGGCGCGCGATGTCCCACCGGGACGTCCCCTCGTCGGCTCGCTCCAGGTGCTTGTGCATGTTCTCGACCATGACGATGGCCGCGTCCACCATGGCGCCGATGGCGATGGCGATGCCCCCGAGGCTCATGATGTTGGCACCCACGCCGATGGCGCGCATGGCCAGGAAGGACGCCAGGATTCCCAGAGGCAGTGTGACGATGACCACCAGCGACGAGCGGAAGTGGAGCAGGAAGATGGCGATGACGAGGGCCACGATCAGGGACTCCTCGATCAGCTTCTCTCGAAGGGTGTCGATGGCTCTCTCGATCAGGTCGCTCCGGTCGTACGCGGTACGCAGTCGAACGCCGGGTGGTAGCCCCTCCTGGATCTGCGCAATGCGCTCCTTCACGGCCTGGATGGTGCTGTAGGCATCGGATCCGAAGCGCATGACCACGATTCCCGCCACCACCTCGCCCTGCCCGTTCAGATCGGCGGCGCCCCGTCGTGGAGCGGGTCCCACCGACACCGTGGCCACGTCCGCAACGCGGATCGGCGTGCCCCCCGGCGTGGACGCCACTGCCACGTTCCGGATGTCCTCCAAGTCGCCCAGGTATCCCAGGCCGCGGATCATGTACTCCCGCCCACCCATCTCCAGCACCCGAGCGCCGATATCGACGTTGTGGGTGCCGATGGCCTCGACGACTCGCGTGACGGGAATGTCGAAGGCCCGAAGCCGTTCGGGGTTCACCTCGACCTGGTACTGTTTCTCGAAGCCCCCCAGGCTGGCCACTTCGGAGACTCCCGGCACGGCCGTGAGCTGATAGCGCAGGTACCAGTCTTGAAGCGTCCGGAGCTCGGCCAGGTCGAGGCTGTCCGACTCGAGGACGTACTGGAAGACCCAGCCGACACCGGTGGCGTCGGGGCCTAGCGTGGGTTCCACCCCTGGTGGAAGGTGCGGCCGGATGCCGTTGATGTACTCCAGCACGCGGGAGCGAGCCCAGTAGATGTCCGTGCCGTCTTCGAAGATCACGTAGACCAGCGAAAGTCCAAAGAAGCTGAAGCCCCTCACGACCTGTGCCCCCGGCACCTTCAGCATCTCCGTCGTGATCGGGTAGGTAACCTGGTCCTCGACGATCTGCGGAGCCTGCTCCCGGAAGTCGGTCTGGATGATCACCTGGACGTCCGAGAGGTCGGGGATGGCGTCCAACGGCGTGGTCCGCATGGCCCACACGCCGCCGAGAAGCAGCGCCACGGTCCCCAGCATCACCAGGACCGGGTTCCTGAGGGACCAGTCGATGACGCGCTCGATCATCGAGCCGCCTCCCGGTTACCGTGTCCTGCGTGTTCGTCCGTCCGGGTGATGTCATCCGGCATGTCATGCCCTCCGTGCTTTCCCGGCGGCATGTCATGCCCGTCCTGCTCGTCCTGGCTAGGTGCCTCAGGCACGTCGTGCCCTTCGTGCTCGGATCCGGAGGTGTCCGGTTCCGTCACGTGCCCCTCGTGGCCGCCGGCATCCTGTGCCGGGGCCAGCCCCGGCGGCTCGATCGCCGACCCGTGCTGCATGCCGGGCATGCTGCCCCCCGTGCTGCCCAGACGGGACTCCGCGTCCACCAGGAAATTGGCCGACTGCACGATGGTCTCGCCCAGGTCCAGGCCCGCGAGGATCTGTACGTAGTCGCTGGCCTGCGCCCCCAGCACGACCTCGCGTGGCTGGAGCATGCCATCGGGACTCCCTCGCCGATTCGGGTGTCGAAGAAGATGGTCGCGAACATCCCCGGCTTGAGCGCCAGGCCGGGATTGGGCAGCGTGACGCGCACCCGGTTGGTCCGGCTGCCCACGTCGACCGTCGGATAGACGAAGCTCACCCGGCCCATGCGGTGCTCGCCCGGGTAGGCCGAGACCTCGATGTGGGCCTGGGATCCCTCCCGAATGAGCTGCAGGTCTTGCTCGAAGAGGTCGCCCTCGACCCATACCTCGGACAGGTCGGCGACCCTGTACAGGAGCTGCCCTGGATTCACCCGCTGACCCCGGTTCACCGGCTTCTCGAGCACGATGCCGCTGACGGGCGAAACGAGGGTCAACGTACGAGTCACGCGTCTGGTTTCCTTCAGACGATCCACCTGCTCCCGGGTGATGTCCCAGAAGCTCAATCGGCGCTCCGCGGCGTCGAGCATGGCCTGGGCGCCCTCATACGCCTCCTCCGCCGACGGATCCACTCGGTCTGCGAGGCGCATCGCGGTCAGCAGCTCCTCCTGCGCGGCCACCAGGTCGGGGCTGTACAGCGTCAGCAGCGGCGCTCCGGCCCGGACGGCCTCGCCGGTCGTGCTGACGAAGAGCTCCTCGACAAAGCCGTCCACCTTCGGCGTAACGTCGGCGATACGGTCCTCGCTGGCCTCGATCCGACCCACGGTGCGGATCGTCCGCTCCAGGTCCATGGTGCTGACGGTGGCGTATCGGACGCCCAGGGCCCGTTCCTGGGCGGCGGTGAGATGAACCGCCTGTCGGGTGGTGGGCCCCCCGATACCGTGGAGGCTGTGGTCCTCCGTGACCACGGCTTCATCTGTGGCCGCCATGTCCGGCTCGGCCTCGCCGGTCCCGGGACCACAAGCGCTCAGGCCGAGGCCGAGGGTCGCTGCGACCGTGACGGTTCGGGTCGACATCCGGTTCATGATCCACGCCTTCATGGTGTTTCGCTCCCGTTCGAGCCGGTGAGCGCGGTGATCCCGGCCACGGCCTGCTGATACTCGGCCGCCAGGCGCACGCGCTCGATCTCGAACTGGTTCACGGTCATTTGGTTGGTGAGGAGGGTCATGTAGTCGACGTTTCCTACCTGGTAGGCGGTTAGGGCCGCTTCCACGGAAGACCGTGCCTGGGGCAGGATGGACGTCCGGTAGAGCTCCGAGAGGCTTCTGGCCCGCTCGGCCTGGGCCCTGAGCTCCGCCAGCCGCGCAAAGGTCTCGTTGTAGAGGTCCAGCTCTCTGGCTTCTTCCATCGACTGGATGGCCCGGCGCTCGTCCTTGCGGCGGTTCTGTTTGGCCCCGGCGAAGACCGGCAAGCTCACGCCGACCATGAGGGTGGCGAGGTCGACGAAATCGGGGCGTTGGCCGTAGCCCAGCGTGACCATGAAGTCGGGATAGGCATCGCGGCTGGCCTGTCGGTACGCGGCCTCGGCTGCCAGCGCTCTTTCTCTCGCAGCGCCGAAGGCGGGTCGGTTCCGAGAAGCCTCCTCCATGAGGCCATCGACGTCGGGGAGCTCGGGTCCCGGGGTGCGCAGCTCTACGGCCGGAACGGACAGCGTGGCCGGGCGCCCCATCAGCCCATTCAGCCGGGCCGCCGCCGCGACGCGCTCCTGAGCAGCCACGGTGATGTCGGCTGTCATGCGTGCCACGGACACCTGGGCCTGAAGGATGTCCTGCTGGATTCCCTCGCCCACGGCGTAGCGTGCCTCGCTGACCTGGCGGAAGTCTCGCAAAAGATCCCGGGTGGTCTCCATGATTGAGATCGCCCGGTCCAGGTAGGCGAGCCTCGCGTAGACCGACGTGACCCGTGCCACCAGCGCAGCGTCCAGCTCCTCGGCCTCCAGAGACTCGGCGGTGGCGAGGTGCGCGAAGCGCTCCTCTTCGAATCCCAGCGCTCCGGGCCACGGTAGCGTCTGGCTCAGCTGGATGACGTTCATGGTCATCTGAACGTCCGTGCGCCCGAGGTCGTCCACCGGCCGGTTCATGAGCCCGAGCGAAAGAACCGGGTCAGGCAGGGCGCCTGCCGGGCGCACCCGTTCCACCGCCGCGTCCGCTCGAAAGCGGGCGGCCTGGAGGGTGGGGTTCGTCGTTCGGACCGCCGAGATGGCATCCGCGAGGCGGAGCGTATCCACGTCCTGAGCCTCGACCGGGCTGCGGGGCCCGAGCAGAGACGCCGTGACGACGATGGCCATCCCAACGGCACCGATGCGAGGTGCCACGATTCCTTCCTCCGATGTCTGAGCCCGAATCCGCGCGGCCCATGAGGGGCCGCGCGCGCACCTTCCGGCCCGAGTCGGGGCAGGAAGGCGCACTACTCCCGCGTTGATGTGGGGTTCAGGCTCTGGGAGGTGGGGTGAGGTGCTGGAGGCTCGTGGCGTGAAGCTGCCAGGTGGGTGCTGAAGCCGCCGAGGTAGGGATCATGTCACTCCACGGCGCGGTGGGCGCACCGGCGCCGGGCAGGCTGGCGGCGCAATGGCTCATCGTTGCACAGGCAGGAAGGTCCGTGTGCTGGCCCTGCGTGTCGAGCGACAGAGCCGTCGGGGGCGGAGCGTGCGTGCCCGCGAGCGTAACCCGTGGTGGGGACACGGATTCGTGCTGGGCATGTGCGCCATGCTGATCCGCCGTCGGGGCCACTGCCGAGGCGCCTCTCTCGTTCATCCCCGGGCAAGACCCGGGAAAGGCGCCCGCGGATCCCATGAGCAGCCCCAACAGCGGGACTGCGACCGCGCGCCGGAGAGGGCGACTGAGAGACATGGACACCTTGGGGGCCTCAGCGCATGTAGCGGTAGAAGAGGTCCAACAGCTCCTGGCGCACATCCCGGGCGGCTTCGCCGCCCTGAGCCAGAGCGTGTGTCGCGCACCCTTCCAGGTGATTCGCGAAGAGCTCCTTCTCGGCCGCGGCGAGGCCTGCACGCACGGCGGCGAACTGCTGCAGGATATCCGGGCAGTACCGCTCGTCCTCCACCATCCTCCGGATGCCGTCCACCTGGCCACGGACCCGAGCCAGGCGTTTCAGGAGATCGGCCTTCGTAGGCTCTGCGATCCCCATTGCGTGCGCGTGCGCTGTGGTGCTCATGTGCGGCATACCCGACGTATCATGACGGAGTACTATACCCCTGTAGAGTATCGGATTCCGTGGTGTGATTGTCAACTCGCCCGCACCCGCATATGACCAGTGCGGGGAGATCTTCACCAGCCACCGGTCATCGGGGGGTGCTCGTGCCAAGTACAGAAGAGATCATCACGATCCAGTCTGAGTCGCGGGGGCGTGGCTGGCGCTGGACCGCCGTCTTCGCCTGTTTGACCCTGCTTCCTGCATCTGCCTGTGCGGGCCCGGAAGGCGATCAGCCCGCAGATGGCGCGGAAGCGTCGATGGTGGTCGGCACTGCGCCCTCCGCGACGGGCGACATCCGATCGGTGGTCACCCTGGCTCCCGAGCCGCCTGGCGAGAGCCCGGTGCCCACCGAGCCGGCGGTCATGGACCAGTTCGCCATCGCGTTCGTCCCACGCCTCCTCGTGGCCCGAAGGGGCCAACTGGTCGAGTTTCGGAACAGCGAAGAGGTCTCCCACAACGTTCGGGTCGTCGAGACCGCGACGGACTCCATGATCTTCAGCGTCAACCCCGTCATCGGCGATCCCTACGTGCACACCTTCGACCGGACCGGGCTGTACGCAGTGGCCTGTGACATCCATCCGGGCATGTTGGGGCATCTGGTCGTCGTGACGGAGCCGTATGCGGTCGTGGCCGCGGCAGACGGCGCATTCACGTTCGATGGCGTACCGCCGGGTCGGTACCGCCTCAGGGTGTGGAACGTGGATCCGGCGCTGCAGTCGGAGCAACTGGTCGAGATCGGCGCCGGGACGACGGAGCTACATCTGCAAGGCGGTGCTTGAGGAGCGCTCGGCGCTCCGGTCGTCCTTCGCTCGGACGAGGTGCGGGCCAGGTACCGGCAGCACTACAGGGAGCTCGTAGAGCAGCAGGAGCCGAGTTTCGATCCGGCGGAGGGGCACCCTTCTGGACCGAGCCTCCCCGGTCGACGACTTGGGGGACACGAAGATCGACTGATCCGGAGACCTCGCCGAATGATCAGCCCCGTCCTCAGTGCTCGAACTTGGACGTGCACGCTCAGGAGAGCCACCCTGCAGGCCACGACCGCGCTCATGGTGGGGGCCTGCTCCAGCACCACGGATCCCCAGGACCCGGTACTACCCCAGGATGAGCCGCGTACCTTCGCCATGGGCTGGTCCGTGACGCCCCCCCGACTGACCACGGAATCGGTTCTGGCCACAGCCGAGCTCGTGGTCGAGCTGGGCGAGGTGACCCTCATGCAGTCGGCTCCGCCCTGGTCACGGATCCTGGCCGGCGACCCCCTGGACGAGCTCGTGGAGGAGCCCGGCGGCCTGGCGGACTACATGCGGGCTCTGGGCACGGAGGACATCGTCTTCGTGGTGGACCCGCTGGACGGTCTCGATCGAAGGCGCGAGCCGCTCGAGCTGGTGGAGGCCGGCCGTAGCATCCTGGAACCCGAGATCCGGGCCCTCCACGAGGAGTGGGTGAGGACCGTGGTGCGGCGCATCCAGCCTGGGTATCTAGGGCTCGCCTCCGAGATCAACACGCTGGGTGCTCACGGCGATCCGACGCGCTACGTCGCCCTGGTGGACATGATCAACGACATGGCGGCGGAGGTTCGGGCGTTGCAGCCGGGCATCCAGGTCTTCGTCTCCTTCCAGGTCGATGACGCGTGGAATCTGCTCATTCCCGACGGGGCGGACCACTTCGCCCTCATTGACGACTTCGACATCGACGCCCTGGGCTTGTCGTCGTATCCCGTCTTCGTATTCGAGGAGCCCGCGCTCATCCCGGACGACTACTTCAGCCGCTTCCAGCAGCACACGGACCTGCCTCTGATCCTGGTGGAGGGCGGCTGGAGCTCCGGCGCCACGGCCTGGGGCAGCGGGACGCCCGTCGAACAGGCCGCGTTCTTCCGACGATTCGAGCAGCTCCTTGACAGCGTGGACGGTGCGCTGTGGGTCTTCCTGATTCCTGCCGACCTGGCGTTGGACGGATGGGGGCTCTCGGCGGAGAGGGAGTCCACCCTGAGCAACTTCGCCACCATGGGCATTCTCGACGAAGCGCTTCAGCCGAAGCCGGCCTACGAGGAGTGGGTGCGGATCCTGGGCCGGCCGCTGGTCCGGTAGGGCGGCGCCCCCCTTGGAAGCGCCGTTCCACCAGGCCGAGAGACGTGCTCTGCGGACCCGCCGTGGGCGGTCGAACTCGGCCGGTCGCGCACTCCCCTGCCGCCCGCCCACAGTGATCTCGTCCCCTGATTCACGGCAGCACATCCACGATACGGGGCCCCCGTAAAGGGTGCTTGCAGCGGTCGGGGGCAGAGCACAACTTCAGCGCCCCGGAGCTCCCGCACGGGGAGCTCGATCCGACAACGCATGAGATTGCTTCGGAGAGAAGTCATGGACAACCGACAGTTCTACATGGGCTGTTGCGCCCACGAAGCCGGCCTTTCCAGGAAGGTCATCGCCGCGATGCCCGCAGCAGGCCTCGACCAACGCCCGGAGCCCAAGGCCAGGACCGCCCGCGAGCTCATCGGCCACATCATCGGCCACGAACAGGACCTGGTGGAGCTCATTGACGACGGTGTGATCCACCATCGCAACGTGGTCGAGTTCGACACCTTGGACGAGGCTTTGGAGCTGTACGAATCTGCCCACACCGAGCTCGAGGAGAAGCTGGGTAGGATGAGCGACGAGGCGTGGGGTGCGACCGCCAAGATGTGGGCCGGCGAGCACCTGGCGTTGGAGTCCCCGGCCAGCCAGATCATGTGGGGCTTCCTGTTCGACCAGATCCATCACCGTGGGCAGCTCAGCACGTACATCCGGCCGGCAGGCGGCAAGGTGCCGGGGATCTACGGGCCGTCGGCCGACACGGGCCACGCATAGGCGGACACGACCTCCAGCAGGCCAGCCGCCCGCCGGGCTCGGGGCTCCGCCTCGAGGACGCGCGCCAACACACCCGTGACGTTCGCGACCGAGAAGCTGATGCCCGCCAGGTTCTTCTTCGGCGGGATGCCGGGGATGGGGCGGGGGTATCCGGACGCTGCCAGTGCGGCTCCGCCCCGGTGGTCGCGGGTGAGCCGGAGGGCGTCCCGGTCCACGGACCAGTCCAGCAGTACCCCGACCGAATCGTCGAGAATGCCGGGCCAGGCGGGGCGGCCGTCCTGCTCCGCGGCCGAGACCACGATGGAGCCAGCGGCATCGGCCCGCGCGACCGCAGCCGCCAGCTCCGCCTCGTGGGCGGGGTTGGGGGTGCCCAGGCTCAGGTTGATCAGCCGAGTCCCCCGTTCCGTCGCCCAGTCGATGGCCTTGACCAGAGCCCGCGCGCTGGTGGAGAGCTCGTCGTGGAAGACCCGCACCGCGTAGACCTCCACGGCCGGGGCCTTCTCCCGTACGGCGGCGGCCACGGCCGTCCCGTGCCCCAACTGGTCGACGTGATCCGGCACGACACGTCCGTCTGCCATGAAGCCGACCCCGCCCTGGATGCCCCCGACATGGGGGTGGTCTCCGTGGACGCCACTGTCGACGACCGCGACCCGAACACCGGCCCCGACCACCCCGGCCAGGACCGGATGGTCGAGCCCCAGTCGCGCGCCCTCAGGCCAGTGTGGCGGCATCCACGAACAGCCGATGGAAGGCGCCTTGCCGGGCCAGAAGCTCCGCAGGCGGACCGTCCTCGACGATCCGCCCGCCTCGGAGCACGACCACCCGATCCGCCCTCCGGGCCATCTCCATGCGGTGGGTGATGAGCATCGTGGTCCTACCCCGCATGACCGCTTCGTACCCCGCCACCACCAGATCTTCGGCGGCAGGATCCAGGGCCCCGGTAGCTTCGTCGAGGACCAGCACGGCCGGGTCGCGTAGCAGGGCCCGAGCGATGCCGAGGCGTTGGCGTTGACCCGCAGAGAGGGCCCGGCCCCGCTCGCCTACGGGTGTGTCGAGCCGCTCGGGGAGCGCGTCTACGAAGTCGCCCAGCCCCGCGGCTCGGGCCGCCGCGTCGATGGCCGCCGGGTCGGCGCCGGGAAGAGCGTAGCGGACGTTCTCCGCCAGGGTGGTATTGAACACGAAGGGAGCGTGCTCCACCGCGGCCACGTGGTGCCTTACGTCGGCGAGACGGAGGTCGCGCAGGTCATGACCGTCCAACCGAACGATCCCGGCGTCCGGGTCCAGATGCCGGGTCAGCAGGTCCACGATGGTGGATTTGCCGCTGCCGCTGGGCCCCACGATCGCCACCACCTGGCCCGGTGCCACCGAGAGGCTGACCCCGTCCAACACCGGGGCGCCCCGGCCGAAGGTGAACGTGACGTCGTCCAGGTCGATGGCGCCCCGGACGGTGTCCAACGTCACCGGGTCCGGCGGATCGGTCACCTCCACCGGCGCGTCCAGGACCTCGTGGACCCGCCGCAGGGACACTCGGGCGGTGGCCAGGTTGGCGTACAGTCCCATCATTCCCCGGATGGGCGAGAGGAGCCTCATCTGGTAGGCCATGAACGCCACGAACGTGCCCATCGTGATCGCGCCCCCGATCACTCGCTGTCCGCCCACCAGGAACACCACCGCGATGCCACCGGACAGGATCAGCCCGGGAAGTCCCCCGGACAGGTACGTGAGCAGCCTCATGGACATGAGGGCGCCGATGAAGTCGTCGTTCTTGCTCCGGAAGCGATCGCCCTCACGGGCCTGGGCGTTGGACGCCACCACCAGCTTCATCCCCTGCAGCGTTTCGATTAGGAACGTCCCGATGTCCGCGCTCCGCTCCCGCAGGACCCGGACGCTGCTTTCCAGCCTCCGTCGGTAATGCACCAGGGCCCAGAGGCTCGGGGGCAGCACCGCGAGGCTGACCAGGAAGAGCAGGGGATCGAGCCAAAGGAGCATGAACACCGTGCCCGCCAGGAACAGTACGTTGCCGATCCACGCCAGTACCGTCTCCGAGGCGATGCGTTGGATCTCGCTGATGTCGTTGTTGATCCGGGAGACGATGTCGCCCAGGGGCGTCTCGGCGTAGAACCTGGGAGAGAGCCGCTGGAGGTGCCGGTACAGGTCCAGCCGCATGTCGAAGAGGATGTCTGCCGAGACTCGGGTGTAGCGCAGCCCGCCGATCACGTTCAGCCCATAGCTCAGCACCGTGAGCCCGACGAACAGCCCGACGATCCGGAGCAAAGCCGCGCGACTCCCGCCCAGCAGGGCGTTGTCCACCAGATCCTTGGACAGGTAGGGCAGGTAGAGCGAGAGGAGCGTCCCCAGCGAGCTGAGGCCCAGCACCAGCGCCAGGGCCGGCAGATAGGGCCGGACATACCGCAGGGCCCAACGAAACTCGCGGTCCCCGAGAAGACCGGAGCGGGAAGGCGTGCGCACCTACCCTACGGACCGCCGGGCACCAGCAGCCACTCCGTCATGTCCGCGTCGTATTCCACGGTGCGCAGCAGCTCGTGGCCATTGGCGTCGTAGACGTCGATGGTGTTGCCGGCCGCGTACACATAGAGCAGGTCACCGTTGGAGCTGGGCATGAGGGCCATGCGGGGACGGCCCGGGAAGGGGACGCGGCTCTCGATCCGCCGGTTCTCCAGGTCGAACGTCCAGAATTCGTATCGCCCGATCTCCTCCAGCAGGCCGTACGCCCGCTGGCCGCCAGGGGCGAGTTGGAACTCCACCGACTCGCTGGGCCCCAGCGTGTAGAATTCCACGTCACGCTCGGCCAGGCTGACGCGCGCGACACCCATCATCGATCGTCCCTGCACCGGGTCGTCAGTGCGGAACAAGCCGGTGAAGACGCCCTCCTCGGCGTGGGGGCTCTGGGGGAACCCGAAGCGAAAGCGTCCCATGCCGAACTCGAGCGGACGCGAGAGCTCCCAGCGGTCGACCTCGGTGAAGCCCTCCGTCTCCAGAGCGATGATGTCGTCCGCGAAGAAGTAGAGGAGCTCACCGTCAGGCGAGAAGATGAGCCGGACGAACTCCCGCTCCTCGCCGTCGGGCCACGGAATCGTGTCCGTGACTTCGTGGGTGTCCAGATCGACCCTGAGGATGACGTGGGGTCCCACGTCCCAGCGATCCAGCTCCTTGGCGTACGCCCGCCCGTTGAGGACCACGAAGCGCTCCTGCGGGTCGATCGCCATGCCGCGGAACCGGAAGTGGGTGTTGCGGTGACTCAGCGTGAACGAATCCACCACTCGACCCGAAGCGACGTCCACGACCTCGACGTACTGCATGGTGGCGTCGCGCACGTAGAGACGCTCGCCGTCGGCCGACCGGGTGATGTCGATGGGGATGCCCGTGTCCATCTCGATCTGGCCCGTGACCTCCAGCGTCGCCTCGTCGATGACATAGATGGACTCGGCGTAGGTGCCCATGTAGATCGTGCCGTCACCCCCGCCAGGCTGCTGGCCGAAGGCCGGAGCCGCGGCTCCGAGGGCCAGGACGCAAACCAACGGCAGGAGGGCCCGCACCGGCTCGGGCCGCCCCCGATGCGGAGGCGTTATCATGGAGCCGGCCGTCAAGGCGGCAGGAGCATCCCTCGTCATGCGAGTCGCCGCCAGGCTCATGGGAAGATCAGGTCCAGCTTGCGCCAGTCCTTCTGGGCGGCCGCGCACTTGCCCGTCCAATCGGGGCTGCTGTTGAGCTGATCCGGGACGTGCGCCGGCCAGAAGCAAGCCAGGTGGCAGTCGAAGAGATCCCGCTCCACCGGCTGGCAGAGCCCGGCGGTCCCCCCCGTCTCGTCTGCCTCCCAACCGGGGAAGAACACCAACGAGCACCCCAGGGGGATATGCGGGAAGTCGGGGACCTCCGGGAGGATGCCCCCCAGCGCAACGACGTCCTTCTCTTCGCCGGGCGAGCCGTGGGGCTCGGGCTGGTGCTCGCCGGCCGCGGCGGCGCCGGACGCGTCCCGGGCCAGGTGGGCCTCGATGCGGCTTGCCTTGCGGTTGATGGGCTTCAGGTGCTTCACGTGGGTCTCCTTGGTATCGCTACGCGCCGGTCCTCTCCGGTGCTGTCACGTCGGCGGGTGGAGCGTACCGACCCCGGGCCCCTAGGCATCGAAGTGGGCGAGGAAGTCGGGGTTTCGCTCCGCCAGCTCGCCGTAGATCTCCAGGCACGTGTGGGTCCAGCTCCGGATCCACTCGCAGTAGTGGAGATTGGCGGCAGCGGTGTCACCGTACCGAGTGTGGGCCTCGTGATAACAGCCCCCGGCACACAGGGGGCGCGCCCAGCACTTGCTGCAGTCCGTCTTCTCGTTGATGTGGTGCTTCTCGAGGAACTCGTACTGCCGCTCCACGTCGATCCCGGCGGACACGGAGCCGATCTTGTGCTCGTCGGAGCCGGCGAAGCGGTGGCAGAGGGCGACGTCGCCGTCGGTGGCCACACCCATGAGGCCCAGGCCGGCGCCGCACGGGTACGCCTTGCTCACGCCCTTGTGGATCTCCTCCAGCGTGTCCTTCACGTTGGAGAAGCCGTGGTGCCGGTCGGTGGCCGCGTGCTCGAGGAACTCGTACGCCAGCTCGTTGAACTGGCCCAACATGCGGTCGAACCCCGCGTCCTCGATGGCGTAGTCCCGGCACGAGGCCGTGGTTACCGGCGCGAATCCCACCTCCCAGAAGCCGATCTGCTCGGTCAGGTGCCGGTAGATGGTGATCACGTCGAGGTTCCGGCTGGTCAACGTGACGCGGGCGCCGATGGGTCGACTCTCGTGTCGCCGCTGCAGCTCCTGGATCCGGGGGAGGATCACGTCGTAGCTGCCCATGCCGTTCCGGAACACCCGAAGTCCGTCCTGGACCTCCCGAGGCCCGTCCATGGAGATCGTCACGCCCACCTCGTTCTCGACGATCCAGTCGATGATCTCTGGACGGAGGAGCGTGGCGTTGGTGGTGAGGCTGAACTCGACGCGCTTGCCGCAGTCGGCCGCCCGTCGGCGGGCGTACTCGGTCGTGCCCTTCAGCAGCTTGAAGTTGAGCAGCGTCTCGCCGCCGAAGAACGTCAGGTGCACCACCCGGTTGGAGCCCGCCTGAGCGAACATGAAGTCCACGCTCTCCCGGGCCGTTTCGTCGTCCATGAAGCGGGGCTTCGTGCTCTGCTCGACGATGGCGTCCTCGCCGTATTCGTAGCAGTAGGTACACGCCAGGTTGCACTTGCTGGTGACGTTCAGGACCATCGTGGTCAGTGGGAATCCCTTGGGGGGGAGCACGTCCGGCACCTGGCCGTTCGATTCGCCCGCAGGCCCCAACGCCCGAATCCCCTCCAGCTCGCCGATGCGGTCGATCACGGCGCCGGGCGCGAACCTGGGTTGGAGGGCGGCGGTGATCTGCTCGGCGGTCATGTCCGCCTCGGCAAGTGCGTCCAACACCGCCAGCGACGCCTCGTCCAGGCGGAACACGCCCGCGCTGGGCACGAGGTAGACGAAAGGCTGGCCCGCCGCGTCGAAGCGGTGGAACTCGCCCGGGGTCAGGGGGGCTGCATGCGTGCGCGAGAGCGTCATCTGGCTCATCGGGTCATGGCTCCGGGCCGGATCATCTCGCCGGTCATGTCGGAGGGGTCGAAGCGGACGTACAGGGGCACTGTCACCAGCAGATGGGCTCGGGCGCCGAGGTCACGGCCGTCGTGGCTTCGGAAGGTGGCCACCGCCCAGGCGTCGCCCACGTTGTTGCGCCGTCCGGCTCGGTCGGGGTTGGGGCCGTCCAGGGCGGGCGTGAAGAGGCCCGCGTCATCGATGGCGCCCACGAAATCGACGTCGTCGTCGCCGAAGGTGGCGGCGTACTCCTCAAGGTGCCACTCGGCCTCCACGACGCCCAGCTCCAGGTCGTCGTCCGTCTCGGGCTCGCCGTCCGGCCCGTCGTGGAAGGCCACAGCCTCGAACTGCTGGTATTGTCTGGGGAAGTTGGCACCGCCCACCCGGGCCATCCCCCATGCCGGTGCCACTGCGATGCGGTCGACCCTGTCGTACACGGCCAGGGCGCCGCCTAGGCTCGCGGTACCGACGAACAGGTCCCGCTGGCCGGCCGCAGCCTCGGCGGAGACGCTCAACTCGAGGGTCATGCGGTCGGGGGCCGCCCGGGCCACCCGCGTCACCTCGACCCCGGGCCCGAAGTCGAAGTCGGCCGCGTCCACGTCCCCCGCGAAGCCGGCCCCGTAGACGGTGACGGACTGTCCCGGGGCCCCCGAGCGGACGGCACGGGGCTCGACGCCCGCCAGCACCGGGCCATCCGCCCGACGGAGCGTGACGTCGATGCCGATCTCGTCATAGGCGCCCGTGAACCACCGCCCCGTCATCTCCTGCCAATCCCGCTCCACCATCATGACTTCCCGGAGCGGCTGGGCATCGCCTCCCACCGACGAGCGCCCGCGCCACTGGTGGCCAGTGTAGACCGTGGCTTCGCCCGAGCGCTCCGCCGTGCGGTCCTGGGCGGCGAAGTGGAGGGTGGTGCGGGTGGCGAAACGGTCGGGGCCCGCGTCCGATCGCGTCACCTCCATGGTGCCGAACACGGGCCCCACACCCGCCTGGTGTCCGGCCACGGTCCACGTTCCTTCGAGCCGGGGCGGGCGCATGGTCGCCGCCCACGCCGACCATTCCGGCGTCTCCAGCGGGTACACCCGGGAGAAGTGGTCCACCGCCTTCTCCATGGGGTGGCGCGTGTCGGGCGGCGATCCGTCGGGCCCGGGCTCCGTCGGCGCGGGACCGAGACGGCGGAAGGCCTGGAAGTCCACCAGCGGGTAGTAGCCCCGGTGAGTGGCCATGAGCAGGTCCCACTCCTCGGCAGTCCGCCGCTGGGTCATGACTCGGCCAATGGAATGGCAGGAGATGCAGGTGTGCTCCACGTCGGCATCGGCTTCGTAGCTGTAGTCCACCAGCCGGCGCTCCACCTCGAACACGGCGGGGCGGAGCTCCTCCGGCGCGAGTCCCTGCCGGTCCGATAGGTACTTCACGATCTCTCGCGCTTCGTCCGGGCCGAGCCGAATCTCGTTGAGCGTGACCATGCGACGGATCGACGTCTGCCAGCCCTCGGGCGTCTTGCGCAGGTACGAGATCCGGCTCATGCGCCCCTCGTCGTCCTGCTTGTGGCATCGGGAGCAGCGGTCGACCAGGGTCTCGTTCTCGATGGCGTATCCGCCTGCGGGGTGGGTCTCGATAGCCTGAGCGCGGACGGGGTTGGGGAGGGTGACGAGGAGGAGTGCCGGCGCCAGGGCCGGGATCGAGCGGAGGGAGCAGAGCGATCCTCGTTTCATGGGCGGGTCCTCGTCACCTCGTTCATCGGGGGTCGCACGAAAAGCCGAGCCTACAAATAGCATCGGGCCGGCGCCGAGACAAAGAGCTTCGGGCGGGCGAGGCGAGGTCTGCGGGACCGGTCCGCCTCCCACCCGGTCATCAGGAACCGGTCCGAGTCAGCCGTTCACCAGGATGCCCCGGGCCAGGAGCACGGACAGGACCCCGAGAAAGTCCGGCAGGATCACCGGTCCTGCCGACCGGCAGTAGGCTTCCCAGAGGTCGGGTACCTGATGATGAGCGGGCGCCTGCTCGACGACCTGCAGGAGGTCGACGCCGCGCAGGTACCGGAGGCCTCCGGGCAACGTGTCCGTGGCGAGCCGGTCTTCGGGCACGACCAGGCGGCCCCGTACCGCGGCGCCGGTGACGCGGCGCACGCCTCGACCGAGCCGCAACCGAATCTCGGGAGTCCGCCGGAGCACGTCGAAGGCTGCGAGTACGGCCGGGTCCTGGCGGAGGACGTCCACGTCCGGCTCTCCTCCGGCGTCCAGGGGGTCCGGGGCGTCCAAGGAGGGGACGTCCGACGGCGGTGTTGCAGCATCCGCGGAGGCAGGTAGCGCCTCCGCCCGGGCCGACCAGAACGGAGTACCGTGGGCCCTTGCGGCGTCTCGGTAGAAGCGCGCCGCCAGGGACCGGTAGGCGTCCCAGACGTACCGCTCACGGCGGTCGAAGAGCTCGCGCGCCGCCTCGGCCATCGAGGGGGTCCGGGCGGCCGTGTTCGCCACCACGGCCGCCAGCCACGCCGACGCCAGGGCCTTCTTGACCCCGAACGACGACAGCGGGTCGATGAACGAAGCCGCGTCGCCCACGAGCAAGTGGGATTTGCCCTGGTACCGCTCCGCGCAGTATTGGGACGCCGTGTGCCCCCAGGTGTCGCCATCGAACCGCGCTGCCTGCACGAGGTCCCGCATCCGCACCGTCTTGTCCAGCTCGGCCAGGTAGGTGCGGTCACGCTCCTGACCGCGGGAGAGAGCGGTCCTGCGCGGATCCACCATGACCGTCACGAAACGCACGCCGGGGGCGGTGGGGATGGACCAGGCCCATCCGTCCCGGTAGCTCTCCACCAGCGTGTGGGTCTCGTCGGTCAGCCCCCATCCGCCGGGCCTGCGCCAGAGGCCGCACAGCGCCACCGTGGCGTTGGCGTGGTCATGTATCCGGAAGCCGGCCGCCACGACTCCGGCCCGCCCGGAGCAATCCAGGACGAGCGTGGCCTCGGCCGTGCCCGGCGACCCGTCGGGTGACTCGAACGTGACCCGCGCGGGACCGGACCCGGTGTCCACGGAGCGGACCGTCGCATCCCTGCGCACCTCCGCCCCGGCCTCCGCCGATCCCTCCAGCAATAGCCCCTCCAGCTCCGCGAGCAGCACCTGGAAACCGGAGCTGCCGTCGGGGAAGTCCACGCACCGGGTCGGGGCTTCTCCCCACCAGACGGTATTGCCACGGCTCCGCTGGAAGCCGGCGTCCTCCACGGCTTCAGTCACGCCCAGGACGTCGAGGAGCTTCCGGCTGCTCGGGGGGATCGACACGGGGAGGGGTCGGTCCTGGGGAGGTCGTCGAGTCAGGACCAGCACCCGGTGGCCCCACAGCGAGAGAAGGCGCGACGCCGCGGCGCCGGCGGGCCCTCCTCCCACGACCACCGCTTCGAAGGCGGCCGCGTCTTCGCCTGTCATGACGTGGGTCTCTTCGAGCCGAGCGGCACCGAGGCGTCCGGCGCGGCGCTCCTGCTGGGTCGAGGTGTCAACCGTGCCCCTCCAGCCAATCCTCGATCAGGCGCCGGGAGATGGAAAACGGCGATGGCAGGCGGATCTCGCCGGTTGCCTCGGCGGCCCGCATCTCGGCGCGCGTGAACCAGCGGGCTTCCTCGATCTCGTGCGAGCGGAGGTCCAACTCTCCCTGCACCTCGGCGTCGAATCCGATCATGATGGAGCTCGGGAAGGGCCACGGCTGGGACGAATGGTAGTGCACGCGCACGGTGTCGAGGCCGACCTCCTCCTTGATCTCCCGCGTCACCGCCTCCTCCAGCGACTCCCCGGGCTCCACGAAACCGGCCACCGTGGCGAACTGCCGGGGCCGCCAGCCGGGCTGCCTGACCAGAAGGCACCGGACGTCGTGGGCCAGCCGCACGATGATGGCAGGATCGGTGCGCGGGAACGCCATGTGGCGGCAAGCGTTCTCTGGGCAACGGCGCCAGCTCCCGAGTCCCCGGGACACCAGGGCGTTGCCGCAGCGGCCGCAGTAGCGGTGGGTCCGGTGGAAGTGGGAGAGCGCCCGTGCCTGAACCAGGATGGCCCCCGCGCCGGGGGCCAGCAGCGCGCTGACGGACCGGAGACTCGCGAAGCGGGCGCCGTGATCCAGCTCCAACCGGGCACCTGTGTCCTCGTCCACATCGGCCAGCCAGTAGAGGCTCTCGTCGGCCTCGCCCAGGAGTGCCACGGTCGGCACGTCGGTCAGAAGCTCCCGGGCGCGCTCGCCGCCCACGAATGTGGCGTGCACCGGGTCCTCGCCCTGGACCAGGTTTTCGGCGTGGCGCACCGGCACGATCCGGTGGGAGGCCTCGGCGAGGACCCGATCGAAGGCGTCCTCGTCCTGCCGGAGATCGTCCCTCCGGTCCAGGGGGTTTCCCGTCAAGAAGTTGGGGCGACGCGCGCTCATCGGCTCTTGGTGGGTCAGCGTATCGGACGTTCGCCTCAGGACGCGGCCCGGATCTGCGGCGCGGCAGTGGCCAGGTCGCGGTGGAGCACGGCCGGGGGCCGAATGCCGTGCTCCCTGAAGGTCTTCAGAATCCTCAGGTGAACGTCGGTCTCGAAGGCCTTCTCGTATTGGGTATCCAGTACATAGGCCCTGAGCCTGAGCCGGACCGCTACGTAGCTTTCGACGATCAACTGCTTCACGGTGATCGCGACGGGCTTCGGCAGGTACACGTACCGACTCGTCGCGGCCGCCTGGCGGACGAGCTCCTTGGCCAGGGCGACGTCTTCCTCGATCCCGACGTGGAAGTCCATGGTGATCATCATATCCAATGCCCCGAAGTTCCCCGACGACGTGAGGTCGCTCAGGAACTTGTTGTTGGGGATGGTCACAGTGTTGTCGTCCAGCGTCTGGAGACGCACGGACCGGAGCCCGATGCTCGTGATGTCACCGTACTCCCCGCCGAACCGGACACGGTCGCCCACCTGGAAGGGGCGGTCGATCATGATCATCACCCCGGCCACCACCGATGCGACCAGGTCTTTCAGGGCGAAGCCGAGAGCCACGGCCGCCGTGCCGCCCATGAGGGTCAGGAGCCGCTGGTCGACCTCGAAGCTGAGGAAGAAGACCACGAGGAACGTGGCGATGTAGGTGCCGAACCGGAAGAACGTGGCGCTCTTCTGGAGTGTCAGCCGCTTGTCCGTGAACGTTTCCCCCAGACCGTTCACGATGCGGTCGATGAAGCCCAAGCCGAAGTACACCACCGCGATCACGACGACCGAGGTCGCGACGCCGCCCCAGCGGACCAGCCGGGCGAGTTGGAGGATGGGCTCGTCGACGGATTCCGACGCTTCCGTCTGAGCCGAGGCTGGGTGGCTCCACGCGAGGACGGCGAAGGCAGCCGCCAGCGTGCCATGCAGCACCGGAAGGAGCGCGAAGGGGTCACTGCGAGAGCGCCTCGGGGTCGATGTGCTCATGGTGATCTCCAGCTGGGGTCCAAGGATCCGTCGTCGCTCCATCGCCGCTCGCCACGCGACGAGAGGGGAGGGCGGTCGTTTCAATCGGTCTGGCAGAGTCGGATCGCTTCCTCGTGTGTCGCTCAGGCGGTCATGTTTCGGCGGGACAGGGCCCGCCGCACGGCCCGGTCCCACGTCCAACCGACCGAGAGACGCCCGTCGTACTCCTCCACGATGCCCTTTGTCCGAAGGAACAGGAGCGTGTCCTCGATCTCCTCGAACGAGATGGGGAGGCACGCCACCACGTCCTCCGCGGTCGCGGTCTCCAGTCGGAGCAGCGTCCGCAGCACGAAAAAGGCGGTCGACGACTGGCCCTCCAGGTCGGCGGCTTTGGGTGGGTGCGCCAAGCGCACGACCTCGGCTCCAGACGAATCGACCAGCAAGGAATCTGCCCAGATCCGGAGGGCAGCTTCGGGATTGCCTCCCGAGTCGTCCCAGAGGATCCGGTAGAAGCCAGCCTTGTTGCGGCTGGCCAGGCTGTCGTAGGAGCTGTCGTCGAGCTGGCGTGGCAGGACGAGCTTCTCGAAGTCCGGCTCGACCCCTGCGGCCTTGGTGCGCGCTTCCACCAGCCGGCCGATCTCTTCCTCGCCCCACTCCTCGAGCTTGAGGACGTGATTGTGTACCGGCTCCGTCTCCCTGAAGCGGCGCACGTATTCCCAGGCGGCCGAGTCCAACGTGAGCATCCAGGAGACGTCGTCGCCCGTGTCGCGGATCAGGCTCCGCAGACGATCGATCTCGACCACTCCTCCGATGACCGGACGGGCGAGCCGATGCACGTCATCCACGATCACCATATCCGTGTCCGAGGAGCGCAGGGCCTCGGCCAGGCGCCCCGTCTCCGAGTCCCAGGGCACCTGGAGCCTGTCCGCGATGATCCTGGCAAGCTCGTCGTAGCTCCCGAAGGGACACTGCACGAGCATCGCCTTCCGGTCGAGCTTCTCCATCACGCGGCGCACCGTGGAGCTCTTACCCGAGCCCCGCTCTCCCACCAGGGCGGCGGTCGTCCCGGCACCGGACTCCAGGAGGCGCACCAGCTCCGCGACCGTCTTCCGCGTGGCCTTGTCGATCAGCGTGGCCCGGTCGCCGTCCAGCAGGGCCTGCCGGACCGGGTCGGGGAGGGCCTCTCCTTCGATGGCTCCCTCCTCCTTGAGCGCCTGCTTGGCCAGCTCGGACCGTGTGAGGTGGGCAAGCGTGCGGCGGCCCAGGTCGGACCGGGCGAGCACGCGCACGATCGTTCCGCGGGTTCCGTCGAAGAGCAGGTAGCATCCGCCCAGGAAGCTCGTCAGGTAACTTCGCAGACCGCTCCGATGGGTCAGAAGCGCGTCGAGGAATCGAGGCCGTTGGGCCAGCGTGTCCAGGCGCTCGGGCACCTCCTCCCGCCACCACGACACCAGGACAATCACGACCAGGCCCAGCAGCACCAGAAGGATGGCCGTTACCCAATGGAACAGAGCGCCCGGGCCGAAGAAGTCGTGCACCAGCTGCCGGCCGAGCCCGTACGCCACGATCCACCAGCAGAGGATCCATAGGGATCGGCGACGCAGGCCGCTCTCTCCGCGACGGCCGGCCGCGCTCCTCGCCGCCATGGCATCGACCAGCAGGACGGCGGTCCAACCGATGAGGATCCACTTGGCGACGGCCCACACGAACAGGGCGGGGCCGAAGTCTCGTGCCGGCGTGACCGTGACGATGGCCGTGAGCAGCACCAGCCATTCAAGCGGGACCCGGATCCGGTCGAAGTACCAGAGGCTCTTGGCGAGGCGGAGGTTCTGGCGGCGGATCGGCCGGATCTCCAACAGCCGTCTTCGCCACCGCACCAGGGCCTCTGCCCCCGTCCCTCGCCACCACAGGAAGAGCAGGAGCGCCAGCGCGATCTTGAGGAACTCCGGGATCCAACCGAGAGGCGCGGCCAGGAACTGGGCGACGACGCCCCGAGTCGTTGACCCCATGGCGACGGTTTCGTGGCGGCTGTGAAGCCAAAAGAACCTGAGCTCCTGTCCCACGGCCCGGGCCCCATCCGCTCCGAATGCGAACAGCCGGGCCCGCGTAGTGTCGTCCAGCACCACCAGAAGCGACTCCCTCGCCCGGTGGAGCGTAAGGAGCTCGCTGTCCACCGGTCCCGAGACGTTGGCGTCGCGCGCCCTGAGCGCCGTAGCGAGCCCGGTCTCGACCGCGTCGATGACGGCGGCGAGCGAGTCGAGAAGGGGTCCTCCCACCGTGGAGCTCACGGAGCCGTCGTCGATGCCGGCACGATGGGCATCGATTCGCCCAGTCCAGTCTGCCCCGACTCCCTGGAACCGGGACGCCTGTGCGGGAGAGGGCTCCTCGGTGGGCGCCATGAGCGCGGTCGAATCCTGCGGCGGTCCGATGGTGGGGAGTGGGCCGTTCCGCTCCGGCGGGGGGAGGATCCGGGCGGTGCCGTCGGAGGCCCCGACTCGAGCCGTGTCGCCGGCCGCGGTCGCCGAATCCTGTCCCGCCAGTGAGCTGGCGAGCAGGAGAAGACCCAGGGCGAGCGCCCCGGCGGCAGGGTGCCCGGACCGGGTCTTCAGGGCCGGCATGGGGTCCTCGGGGCCGCCAGCGAACCGCCTTGCATACGAGACTCCAGGCGCGGGGCCGGCCTCCAGGCTGGTGGTCTCATGGGTGAGCGCCGGGCGGCCGATCCGTGAAGGGTCGGCACCAAGGTGCGGCGTGCCCGCCCGACCCTGCAACGTCGTCCGACGACCGGCTCCCGCGTGAGCCCCTCAGGACGGAGGCATCACCCCGGCTTCTGCGCCGTCATCATGACCGCCTTGACGCCGTACGCCTCGGCCGCGTTGCGGGTCGAGTCCTGGCGGAAGCGGAAGCCGGGCACCACGGCCGACTTGACCCTCTTGAACCCCGCATCCTCGAGGAGCTCGAACATCTCTCCCTCCGGGAGAGCGCCTCCGATTCAGGAAGCCCAGAGCAGCGGGTCGTTGACGATGGACTGGGAAAGCTGTTTGGCGCTGACGATGTCGGTGATGGAGATGCGCCCCCCGGCGCGGAGCACCCGGAAGAGCTCACGGATCACCCGCCTCTTTCGGAAAGAGAGGTTGATCACGCCGTTGGAGAGCACCACGTCCACGCTCTCGTCCGGGAGGGGAATGTCCTCCATGCGGCCTTCGTGACACTGGATGTTGGTGCCCGTAGCCTCGGCGTGGGCCTGGGCCTTGAGGCACATGGACGGATTCAGGTCGACGCCGATGACCTGACCGGTGGGACCCACCTGCCAACTGGCGATGATCCCGTCGAGGCCCGCGCCGCTCCCCAGGTCCAGGACGGTCTCCCCCGGTTGGAGATTCGAGCGCTCGTGGGGGTTCCCCACGCCCGCGAACGAAGCCACGGCACCTTCCGGGGCCCGCTCCAGCCACTCCGTGCGGTACCCGAACATCTCGGCGGCTTCGCGGCCGTGGAAGAAGTGGAATTCGTTCTCGGGGTTGTCGGCGACCTCCTGGTACATGCGCAGGACCTCGCCCTTGATGACGGACTCCAGGGGCTCCTGGGTGTCCGCGACGTGCGTGACCGTGGGATCCATGGGTGTGCCTTCGAACCGTGAATGGAGTCGGATGACGGGTGAGGGACGGACGCGCGAACGAACATAGTGGGACCAAGGGGGGGTGGCGATAAGCCCACCCCCCCTCCGGGTACCTCAGTCGGGCCGGATGTTCTGGTTGAGCCGGAACATGTTGGCCGGGTCCCACTTCCTCTTGAGCTCCACCAGGCGGTCGTAGTTGCTCC
This sequence comes from Gemmatimonadota bacterium, assembly GCA_039589315.1. Taxonomy (GTDB): domain Bacteria; phylum Gemmatimonadota; class Gemmatimonadetes; order Longimicrobiales; family Gaopeijiaceae; genus JBDHHQ01. The sequence continues at coordinate 46,261 of JBDHHQ010000053.1, read as the reverse complement.
CGTACGCGCCCCTGATGCGGTCCGCTTCGTCATCGGGCATGAAGTTGACGTACACGTTGCCCGTGGCATGGGGGGTGAGGCTGTCGAAGAGCTCCCTGGACCACCCGACCACGGCCGCGTCGTCCGCAGGGTCTTCCCAGCGGCCGTGAACGTTCATCAGATAGGCCGCGTCCCGGGCAGGGTAGGCCGTGGCATCGTGGGCGACACGCCGCGTGGCTCCACCCAACTGAGCGAGGAAGATCTCGCAGTGGGGGGTGGGCAGCTTGCCCGTGAAATCGACCACGATCTGGAGGATATCGTCGGTCATCGCCTCGAAGTTGTGGGACTTCCAATAGTTCCGGACGCCGGGCGTGAGCAGCGGATCGAAGGCGGCCTGCCATCCCGTGAAGGGGTGTGGGCTGATCACGTCTGCGATGGGGTTGCCGATGGCCCGGAACGGCGCGAGCGCGGCCTCACCGTCGGCCATGTCGCCGGCGTACATGGCGGCCAGGACCAGGACCGCGGTGCCATGCACCTCGTCCGGAAGGAAGGGAAGAGGGGGCGCTTTGCGCAGGACCACCCAGACGGTCAGCTCGTCGGGCGCCTCGTCCGTCAGGGCATACACTTGCTTCATGACGTCCATCGCGTCCGCGAAGGGATGCACGACCAATCCCGACAGGATTTCCGGCCCCACGGGATGAGCCTGGAACTCGAAGGACGTAACGATGCCGAAGTTGCCGCCGCCGCCGCGGATGCCCCAGAAGAGGTCCGCGTTCTCGCTGGCGCTTGCCCGGACCAGCTCGCCTTCGGCGGTGACGACGTCGGCGGAAATCAGGTTGTCGATGGTCATGCCGTGCTTTCGGCTGAGCCACCCGAAGCCGCCGCCCAGGGTCAGACCCGCGATCCCGGTGGTGGAGTTGATCCCGGTGGGCACGACCAAGCCGTGGACCTGGGTCTCGTGGTCGAGATCGCCCAACGTGCAGCCGGGCTCGGCTCGCACGATGCCCCGGCCCGGGTCCACGTGAACCGACGTCATGCCCGACAGGTCGATCATCAACGCGCCATCGGCAACGGAGTTGCCGGCGATGTTGTGGCCGGCACCGCGGATCGAAACGAGCAGGTCGTGCTGTCGTGCGAAGCGTACGGCGGCGATGACATCGCTCGGTCCCGCACAACGGACGATGGCACCTGGACGGCGGTCGATCATCGCGTTCCAGATCGCGCGTACTTCGTCGTAGTCATCGGACTCGGGCGTGACGAGGTCGCCTCTCAGGCTGGCGGTGAAGCCGGCCACGGCGTCGTCGTCGAGCTCGAGGTACTGTCCTTCCATCACTTTCAGTGCGGTCATCAAACGCTCCTTCGGGGGTGTGGGCAGGGACGCGAGTGCGAGGGTGTCCAATATGCATGCGTAAGCTCCCGTTTCAACCGGTCACGTTTCCGATGTCGAGGAAGAGCCAAGCGGGTAGGGTCGGTCGCGGTCGAGGGTGACGGCGATCATCGCGGGTCAGCGATGCGGCGCCTCCGGCCTCGGCATCCACGCGACCGGAGCGTCCGGCGCTTCGACGGGACTGGTCGGCCCGATGTCGCCGCATACGGATAGTGCGGGGAGCGTGAGCGTTGGAACAGAACCCCCGTCGCCCCGGACTGGCTGCCCACCACCTCGCGCGCGAGCGCTGGCGAGGCCATACTGAATCCTCCCTGTCTGCAGACGCTGAGACCCGGAGACCACCTGAAAGCGGACCCGATCAGCCGACTCGAAGATCACGCCATGGGTCCGACTCGCCTGCACGTCGAAGTGGAGGAGCACCGACCATGTCCGAGCGCCTGAGCCGCCGCGAGTTCACCCGCCGTGCTTCGGCAATGGCGGCCGTCCCGTTGATGGCTGATCTCGATGCGCTGGTTGAGGGTCCACACGCGCACGGGCTGACCGCCGTGGTTGCCAGGGCCGCCTGGGACGGCTACGCCGAGGCCATGGTCATCGATTGCCTGGCCAGCCCGGGCCCGTTCAACGTCATGGATCGCATGGGTCAGCCGCTCACCGCCGAGATGGTGGAGAACGCTCGCGGCTCGGGGATCACTGCGGTGAGCGTGACACTCAACCAGGGGGGTGCGGGCCATTCGGCGTTCGACGCCACCGTCGCCGGGATCGGCTACTTCCAGCGCGAGGTGGCCAGGCATCCGGAGGTGTTCATGCAGGTGCGGACGGTGGCCGACCTGCACCGGGCCAAGGAGACCGGCCGGTTGGGTTTGATCTACAGCTTCCAGGACACGGCGATGCTGGAGGGTGACGTGAGCCGCCTGGACCTGTTCCACGACTTCGGCGTCAAGGTCATCCAGCTCACGTACAACCTCCGGAACGAGGTGGGTGACGGGTGCCTGGAGACCGGTAACGGCGGCCTGAGCAAGTTCGGCCGCGATGTCGTCGCCCGCATGAACGAGCTCGGCATCGCCGTGGACACGTCGCACTGCGGCCAACGCACCACGGCCGAGGCCATCGAGACGTCCACCCAGCCGGTGGCCATTACCCACAGCGCGTGCCAGGCGGTGTACGAGCACCCTCGGAGCAAGCGGGACGAGGAGCTTCGGGCCATGGCCGATGGGCCGAGCACCTGATTCAGCATATCGAGCACGCCGTGAACGTGTGTGGCGAGGACCACGTGGGCATCGGCAGTGACAACTCCATCACGCCGACCGAGGCGACGGCCGAGTACCGGGCGGGCCTGGAGGCGTTCGCGGCAGAGCGTCAGCGCCTCGGGATCGGCGCCCCGCGGGAATACGAGCTCCTGTTCGTGCCGGAGCTGAACACGCCCAGGCGTATGGAGCAGATCGCGGATGCGATGCTGGCCCGAGCGCACTCCGCAACCGTTGTGGAGAAGGTCATCGGAGGGAACTGGGAGCGGTACTTCCGGGACGTCTGGGGGAGCCCATGAGCCAGCCCTCCTTCTGGGACCGCCTTCGTCGCGCCCGCCTGGTCCAGATCCTCCTCGTCTACCTCGGCGTGTCGTGGATCGTGCTCCAGATCATCGAGACGCTCATGGGGCTCCTGGAGCTACCCGAGTGGGTGGGCCCGGTCGCCTTGATCCTCCTGGCCGTCGGCATGTTCGTGGTGCTGGCGACCGCCTGGGTCCAGTCCCTGCCCCAGACCACGGCCCGGGAGCAAGCCGGCGAGGTCCCCACCGACTGGCAGGTAGCGCCGGGCGACGTCGTGAGCAGCCTCAGGTCGGGCCGGCTCCCCCACCTCACCTGGGGCCGGGCGATTCTGGGTGGCGTGGTGGCGCTGTCCCTCTTGTTCGGCGCTGCCGGTGTCTACGTCCTTGTCCGGGGGCCGACCTCGCTCATCGGGCCTCAGGAGGCAGGCGCCGACGACGTTGCCAGCGGCATCGCGGTGCTGCCGTTCCACGTCACGGGCCCGGACCTCGAGGTGTACCGCGAAGGCATGGTCGACCTGGTCTCGGCCAACCTGGACGGGCTATCGGGCTACCGGGCCGTGGACGCTCGGACCGTGCTGGCCCGATGGAACAGGGAGATCGGGGAGACGGCCGACGCCGAGCTGGACGAGGCCCTTCGCGTGGCCGCGGGGACCGGTGCCCGGTACGCGGTCGTCGGTAGCGGGGTGGAGCTTGGAAGCCGGATCCGCTTCACCGCCGACATCTACGATCTTGACACGGGCGAGGAGGTGGGGGCGGGGCAGGTCGAGGGGAGCCCCGACGAGGTGCTGAGCCTGGTCGACGCCCTGACCGTCGACGTCATGCGTTCGCTGCTCGACGTGACGGGACAGGGCTCCACGGCCCAGACCTTCCGCCTGGCCTCGCTCCTGACCGAGTCGGTTCCGGCGCTCCGGGACTACCTGGAGGGCGACGCCGCCTTCCGCCGGGGCGACTTCAACACGGCCCGGGAACACCTGGAACGGGCCGTCCAAAAGGACTCGACGTTCGCTCTGGCGCTCTGGCGCCTCGGCGAGACGTGGGGTTGGATCGAGGGAATCGGCGCCATGGAGGGTCGCGAGTACAAGCGCCGCGCAGCGGATCACGGCGACCGCCTCCCGCCCCGCGAGGCCACGCTTCTGCAGGTTGGCTCGGCCATCGCGAACAACTACGGCGTGAAGGAGCTGGGCAACCTGCGCGACTTCATCCGCCGCTACCCTGACGATCCGGACGGGTGGTATCTCCTGGGGGAGATGGCGCTTCACGAGTGGGACGAGACCGGGATCACGGACGCCCAGCTCGAGGAGGCGCTCGAGAGGACGGTCGAGCTCGATCCCACGTTCGGACCCTACTACTCCCACGCCACGGAGTGGGCCATCGAGAAGAACCAGCCCGACCGCTACCACGAGCTGATGGCTGCCTTCGAGGAGCATGGTGGAGACCCGGTTCGCCAGGACCGCATGCGACTCAAGTGGGAATTCCTCAGGGGCGACGAGGAGCAGCGAGCCGCGGCCATCGAGACGTTGGCCACGATGGCGCAGCAGGAGTTGGGCCTACTCCACAACGGCATGTACGGCCGTCTCGACGACGGGCTCGCGACCGCCGAGCCTCACCTGGAGGCGTTGGCCCGAGTCGACCCTGACGGTGCGCGAGCCTGGTACCCTCGCCTTTACATCGGGACGGGCCAGTTCGAGGCGCTGCGTCGGCTCTTTTCGGAAGACGACTCACCACAGTCGAAGGTCCGGCACGCAGGCTGGATCGAGGACGCGTCGGGATTGGGCCAGGACGGCGTCGACCTCGTTCGCTCGACCTACGAATCGCTCCTGGAGATCGACGAGTCCGGGCCCTGGGTCAGCCAGCTTCACGGCAACCGGTTCCGGTTGGCGACGCTGCTGGGAGAGACGGCGGCGGCCCGACGCCACCTGGAGCGGTCTCGAACGTACCTGGAGCAGAATCTGGAGGGCGTCCAGTGGGACACCACCGGCATCCGGGTTGTCATCGCAGCCGTGGAGGATGCCCGGCTTCTTGCAAGCGAGGGTCGCTTGGAAGAGGGGTACCGACGCCTTCGCGAGACTCTCGACGTCCTGCCGCGGGAGACGTTCTATCGCGCATTCTTCACAGGAGACCTGGGGGATCTGGCCTTCGGGACCGGGCTCTGGCCCGATGCCATCCGCATCTACGAGGGGCTGTCGAGGAGTGACGGAGACCGAACGCTGGCCAAGTACCGTCTGGGCGTGGCCTACGAGGCGACCGGGGAGACGGACAAGGCCCTGGATGCCTATCGGACTTTCCTTCTCCGCTGGGAGAAGGCGGACCCGGACCTCGAGCTGCTGAGGCTGGCGCGAGAGGCAGTAGAGCGGTTGGGCGGGTAGGATGGGCGGGGGGAAGACATCCGAGGGCATCGAGGGATTCCCCGAAGACCTGTGTCGATGCATCGAATCGCGGGCTTTGTCGCTTCCGTAAGCGTGATCGACTGCGCCGCGGGTGGGCCTCACGGAGCGTCGGCGGACCCGCCGCGTCCTCCAAACGGTCCAGAACTCGACGGTCGGGGGTAGTGAGCGTGCCACGGTCGGCGGCTCGGATATCTCCTCAGACGCTCTGGACGATCGTCGTCTTCGTGGTTGCGGCCGGCCTCTTTACGCCGTCTTTGACGCACGAGTTCGTCTTCGACGACGACATCGAGATCGTCCGGAACGAACACATCCGATCCCTCGAAAACCTCCCTGAGATCTTCTCTACGACCGTTTGGACCGGAGGGGGTCGGGAGACGTACCTCTACCGGCCGCTCGCTATCACGTCGTACGCCGTCAACTATGCCCTCGCGGGGCTGGAGCCGTGGAGCTTCCACCTCGTCAATGTCTTGTTGCACGGAATGATAGCCGCGCTCGTGTTCGTGCTTGGGCGTCAATGGAGGCTCTCCAGTTTCGCCGCGGGGATGGGAGCGCTGTTCTTTGCCCTGCACCCGGTCCACGTGGAGGCCGTGGCGGCCGTCGCAGGTCGCAAGGAGCTGTTGGCCGCGTTGTTCACGTTGGCGATGGTCTTGAGCCACCCTTGGGCGACGCGGCGTCGTTGGCCAGCCGCGCTCGTCCCGGCGGCGGCCTACGGGGCGGCGATGCTCTCCAAAGAAGTCGGCGTCGTCGGCCTGGGCTTGGTCGTCGCCCAAGACTTGTTTCTTGGCCAGGATCGCGGCGCGACCGACGTCACGAAGCGGCGGATGGCAATGTACGCCGCCTACGCGGGATTGCTGTCCGCCTATCTGGTCGCCCGGACTGCCGTCGTGGGCGGACTGGGCCTTGCCGAGGTGCCGTTCATCGACAATCCGGCCGCGCACGCTCCGACGACGGCCCGGGTCGTGACCGCGATCGGCGTGGTCGGACGCGGATTGGCGCTGCTCGTCGCGCCCGTCACTGTCTCCCCGGACTACTCCTACGACGTGATTCCGGTGGCTGACACGGTCTTCGCGGGGTGGTTCGTGATCACCGTGGTCGTGTTCGGATTCACCGGCGCGCTGCTATATCGCTTCCGGACACAACGACCCCTTTGGATCTTGGCGGCGTCGTGGTATGGACTATCGCTCTTCCCGGCGTCGAACGTCTTGGTTCCCACGGGAACCATCTTCGGTGAGCGCCTGCTGTATCTGCCGAGCGTCGCCTTCGCGCTCGCGTTTGGAGCCGGACTGGCGGCGGTGCGCGCTCGGACCCGTTCCCGAACCGTCACAGCAGCGGCGGTCCTGCTCATGGCTGCGCTTGGCTTCCGAGCGAGCAGCTACCTCACGCACTGGTCGGACGACACGGCCTTGTTCCAGCACGCTGTCCGGAGCGTTCCCACCTCCGCCAAGGCCCAGTACGCGCTCGGTAACGTGCTCTTCGTCGACGGGAGATCCGAGGAGGCTATTCCGTACCTGCGGACTGCGGTCGAGATCTACCCGCGTTACTACCTGGCACTCGTGCGGCTGGCCGACATCTATCGCGAGCGAGAAGAGTTCGCCCGGGCTCACGCGTACGCGGACAGCGCGCTCGTCGTAACCTCGAAAGACGCAGAAGTGCTCTACGGCAAGGCGCGTGTGCTCAGAGACCAGGGACGCGTGGCGGAGGCCACCGACTACTGGCTCAGAACCATAGAGGTGGACCCCGCTCACGCCGGTGCCCTCTCGGACCTCGGGGCGCTCGCGCTCATGCAGGGTGATCCGGGGGGCGCGGTCCGATACCTGGAACGAGCGGTCGATGCCGACTCCGGGATGGCGTCAGCCTGGTACAACCTCGGCCTCACGTATCGATCAGTCGGAGACTCCGTGCGGGCTCGCTCTGCCTTCGAGCAGTTCTTGCGCACGACTGACAGTCGTTACGAAGCTCAGGCTGCAGAGGTGAGGAGGCAGCTCGGGCTTCCGTGATCGGTGACCGGGACGGGGTCCTGAAGGCCGAGCTCGGAATCCACAGAGCAAGGACGTGTCGATGCGAGGAGTTGTCTGGTTCGTCGCAGTTTTGAGCTCGTCGAGGCGAAGCGTCGAGGACGGAGTGGCGGTGGATCGGCGCTGCGTCTACCTGGGTGTCCATCGTCTGGGTGACGTTCGCTGGGAGTGCGTCTCGGGACAGTCGTCGCCCGTACCCGTGGAATGACTTCCGGAGGAGAGGGTCGAGGCGTTGAGCCCCTGGGCCGCAACCTGAGGGATCGCAAGATCTTCCAGTGGGCGGACTGCGAACCTCAGACCTGCCCACCCCGCTCCAGGTAGAACAGAACCATGTCGGTCGCCACCGGCTCCACTCCCAACTGCCGGAGCATGCTCACGATCTGCCCCCGGTGATAGCTGGCGTGATTCACCACGTGGCGCATGAGATGCACCAGCGGAGTCGAGAAGGGCGTCCCCTGCGTGTTCGTGTACCGGAGCGGGGCCTGCAAACGCTCGTCGGTGAGGTCGGACACGAACGCCGCCAGCTCCGACTCCACGACGCCCCAGGCGCCCAGGATGGCTTCGTGGGTCGACAGGTCCCAATCGACGGGGATCCCCGTCCGCGAGGTCCCTTCCCACCGCGACAGCCAGATCCACTCGGCGTAGAGCATGTGGACCAGCGTGTCGTGGACGCTGGGGAAGCTGCTGCCGAGGTCCCGGCCGAGCTGGGCCGGCGTCAGGCGTGCGGTTACGGCGAGAAGGCGGCGGTTGGCCCAGCGGTTGTACTCGTAGAGGTCCTGGATTCCCGTGACCATATCAGCGAGCCTCCTCGGCCAGTGGTGCCCGCCCCCATTCAGTGCGGGAATGTCCGATCCATGGGCGACGCGTGGACGGCTTCGGAGGTCGTGTCCGGGTCGGACGGGCGTGTGCAGTCGCCTCGGGCAGACCGGGTCATGCGGCTCAGTCCGACAGTACCCGTCCCAAATAGGACTTCAACCGCTCCCACGCGTCCCGTGCCGGTTCCGTCCGGTTCTCGGGGCTCCCGTCCACGTGCAGCCAGAAGCCGTGGTTCACGTCGTCGTAGATGTGGACGTCGTTCGGGATGCCGGCCGCCCGCAGGGCCTCGACGAACTCGTTGACCTGCTCGGGCGGCGGCCCCTGATCCAGGGCGGCGAAGGTCCCGTAGATCTCGTGGTTGACCGACGCGAGGACCGCGGGGTCCGTCACCAGACGTCCGTAGAAGACTGCCGTGCCATCGTGGCTCTCTCCCCCGATGGCGTAGCTGAGGGCGACGCCTCCGCCGAAACACCATCCCATGGTCGCGACCTTGCCCGTGACGTCTGGCCGGGCACGCAGAAAGGCGGCCGCGGCGTCGAGGTTGGCGATGACGGCGTCGGGGTTCGCCTGGGTCTCCCGCACCAGCGCCATGTTCTCCTCGGGGTCCGTCCCGGTCCGGCCCTGGTAGAGATCCGCCGCCAGCGCCACGTAGCCCTCGGCGGCCAGCGCGTCCGCCGTCTGCCGGATCCGGTCCACCAGGCCGTTCCACTCGTGGATGAGGATCGCAGACGGGAAGGGGCCTTCACCCTCGGGGACCGCCAGGTACCCGGTGGTGGCCTGGTCGCCGCTCACGTAGTGGACGGCCTGACCCATGGGCGGGGAGGCTTCGCCCACGACGGCGGCCGGGAGCTGCCCTTCGGCAGTGGGCGACAGAGGGATCCGGGGTTCGGACGTCTGGGCGGTCTGGATCGCCCCGGCCCGAGCGGCCGCCTCGTCGTCAGCGTCCTCGGTGCCGCCACAGGCCAAGGCAGCGAGGGCCACGGTCAGGGCAATGGGAAGCTGCAAGTGACGATGGGCGGCGTCAGGAACGTTCATGGTCGGCGCTTTCGTCTCTGTCCACCCGGGAACAAGACCCACGGAGGACGGCGTTCGCCTCGGAAAGTTGCGTCGCTCGCGGTACGGAGTGACAGAAGAACCTCCAGCCGGGACTCGCGCCAGCCCCGGTCGCCTCAGGTGGCGGGCCTTCGTGTCCGGGCTTCGGGGCCCCACGCGGGCGGCTTGTCATTCCTGGGGGGTCCGGGTAAGTCTTGCCCTCCCCCCGAGAAGACGCGAGCTGTGAGGAGCCTGGCCAGAATGTTCGACGCCGTCATCTTCGACCTGCTGAGCGCGCTCATCGACTCCTGGTCGTTGTGGGACGACGTGGCCGGTGGGGCGAGGCCTGGTCGGCGCTGGCGCCTGCGCTACCTGGAGATCACCTACGCCACCGGGGCGTATCGGCCCTACGAGGACCTGGTGGCAGAGTCGGCTGCCGACGAGGGGCTGGCGCCCAACGCCGCGGCCCGCCTCGTCGACCGCTGGGCGGAGCTGGAGCCTTGGCCCGAGGCCGCCTCGGTGTTGAGCCGACTCCGCGACTCGCACCTCCTGGGTGTGGTGACCAACTGCTCCGTGAAGTTGGGCCGTGCCGCCGCCCGGTCGTTGGGCATCCCCTTCGACGCGGTCATGACCGCAGAGGAGGCCGGCGCCTACAAGCCGCTGGCCCCCCCGTACGAGCGGACTCTCGACGCGTTGGGCGCCTCGGCGGACCGCACGCTCTTCGTGGCCGGCTCCCCGGGGGACATCGGCGGGGCCTCGGCTGCGGGGATGGCGGTGGTCTGGCACAACCGGCTGGGTCTCGACCTGCCCGACGGCTCACCCGAGCCGTGGCGGACCATCCCGACCCTGAACCCGTTGACCGATCTGGTCGGGTCGTGAGGGCGCGTTCGCCATTCGGTCGCTAGCCTGGAGCCGGCGGCGCCACCCCCCGGTGCCCTAGTTGGACGACGAATCCGCCTCTGGTCCGGCGTCTTCGGTCCCACCCTCGGACTCGGAGTCCGCCGTGTCGTCGCTGACCTCCCCGGACTTGGCCGCCACCGGCCTGTCACTGGCCTCGTTGGACTCGACCGCCGCGGGCCCGGCGCCCACCGCCTCGGGACCGACCTCGTCGAGATGGTCGGTGGCGTGGGGCGGTCCGCGATTGCGGGTCAGGAATGCCCAGGTGAGCCCGTGGTGGAGCATGCCCGACAGGAAGGCGGCGGCGCCCAGGAGGGAGAGCAGGATGCCCAACCACTCCACCCACGTTCGCCGGTAGCTGAGGCGCACCGACTCCCGGTTGGGCACGACCACCATGAAGGACGGGGCCGCCAGGTACGGTCCCAGGGCACCCTCGGCCCGCCAGTTGGGGAAGTACGCGGCCCTCACGAAGTGGGGCACGCCAACGGTGAGAGTCGTAAACGTGATCTCCCGAGCGCCCATCGTGACCTCGGACACCGGCTCCGGATCTCCCACGTGGCCGTACCCCCGGGACGTGGGTGGCCCGAGGACCGGATCCCCGATGCGAGGCCACCCGCTCGGTCCGTCGGCAACGAGCAGCCGGCCGAACCCGTCCGGGTCGTCCAACCAAGCCGCCACGGCGTCCTGGAAATCGCCACCATCGGCCACCACCGGCAGTGTGCCGAGTACCTCCACGGGGTACACGTCGGATACCTCGAAGATGGAGAAGGCCTCTGACGCCGCGACCGTGGTCAGCCCCACGGTCTCCTGGGCCAACGCGACGGCCTCCGGCGTGAACGCCACGTAGTACCTCGCCCCCAGCAGCCGCATGTGGGCCACGCCGCGCTCGAAGTCCAACGCCCGCTCCGGACCGAGCCGCGGGTCGCTCCGGCCTGCCTCGTCCCGGCTCATCTCTCGCTTGGCCAGAAGGAACGTGGGTGCGGTGAGGGACGACTCGAGCCACAGACCACCTACGGCAGGATGTTCCGGCGACCAGTACGGGAGCAGCGATAGCGCGTTCAGGCTCCCGAAGGAGGCCACGATCTCGGCGTCCTCCCAGTGGACCCGGCCGGGTGGGAGTTGGCGGAACGTCTCGATCAGGGCCTCGTAGACGGGCCAGCCCGGTTTGGTCTCGTAGCCGGAGTAGTTCCAGGTGGCCCACGTGCGCAGGTCCCGGTATTCGCGCACACCCACGACCACGGCGAACGCCACCAGGCCCAGGAGGCCCCCGGCGAAGGCCACGGGGGAGCGGTCCCGGAGATACCTGCGTACGGCGCCACCCGTGAACACTGCCGCCAGCACATGGATGGCGAAGAACCAGTACGGCAGGAGTCGACCCGGGTGGATAGCGCTCGACCCCGCGAAGAAGAACGCCAGTCCCAGCAAGGGCGGGACCAGGAGCGGGACGGAGGCCGAGCGCTTGCCGAGCGTCAGGATCCCCCCGGCCAGGGCCAATGGCAGCAGCAGCCAGATCTCGCGAGGGAACAGCTCGGCCAGCGTCAGCGACTCGTCCCACACGATGTCCGGCAGGAGCCCCGCCCGGAGCAGGAACGGCACCGTCCAGAAGCCGGCCAGCAGGAATCCCACGACCCACGAGACGAACACCGCGCGCTGCGAGCGGCGGATGGTCAGCAGCGGCAGGCTCGCGACCACGACGACCGCGGTCGTGAGCAGGTGGGATAGCGCCGTGAGCGCCAGTACGAGCGACGCGATGACGCCCAGCCGGGGCCCCCCTCGGGCCGTGCGGGCCACGAGGCCCAGGTAGATCAGGGAAAGCGTGAACGAGAGCCCGTAGGAGAACTCTCCCGCCAGCGTCGACGACAGGTTGCCGCCCAGGTACCAGTAGCTCTGCATGAACGCGAAGGCGCCTGCGCCCAACACGCACGCACCGGACACCCAACGGCTGAAGCCGACTCCACGTGCCAGGACGTAGGTGGCGAAGGGGAGGCCCAGGATGCCCAACACAGACACGAGCTTCACCGCCACTTCGAAAGGCGCCACGAACCCAAGGAGCCACACCAGCACTGCCGGGAGGGGGAAGTAGAAGTGGTAGAGCGGGAATCCACCGAACCACCCGTCGCTCCACGCCGGGATGCCGTCGGGAAGCGCTTCTACGGCTTCTGCCAACGGGTAGACGTGGCCGCCCAGATCGAAGCCCGTGGGGGTGGTGGGCAGCAGCAGCAGGGACGGCTGCAGGATCCAGAGGATGATCAGGGACACCAACAGCGGGATCAGGACGCCGGCGAGCAGCACCTGTACGGGTGCCGGCATGGGCCGTCGCCGGGTGGGCCCGCCAATGGGAGCCAGCGTCTCCGGAGGGCCGTTGGCGAAGGTGGCGTCCGGAGGGGCGATGGGCGGTTCGGCGGCGTCCATGGCGACGAAGCTAGCGATTCGGGGCCCGTGCCACACGTCCCGCGTCGGCAAGGCACTCACCGTGAGTCCGTCACCGCTCAACAGCCCAGGTGCTGCCGGTGTCTTTCTAGGATGACGCCCGTGTAATCGCGGTGAGATCCTGGGTACATTCAACGCATGAAGCTTCGCGTGCAGCGCATAAGGTCTCGGGTGGCGGTTCGAGCATTCCTCGTGATGCTTCCCCTCTCCCTGCCCGCAGTGCTGTCGGCTCAGGCCGGCGGCCCGGACGACCGCCCCATGCCTGCAGCCATCGACCCCGAGGCCGTGCCCCGGCCGGAGCTCCGGGCGCTTCACCTCGCCACGGTTCCCGTAAGCAGCGGCATGAAGATCGACGCGGTGCTGGACGAGGAGGCGTGGGCCGCGGCCCAGCCCGCTACCGACTTCATCACCGCGCTGCCCCGGGCCGGCTACCCGGCCACGGAACGTACCGAGGTCCGGGTCCTCTATGACGACAACTTCGTCTACCTCGGGGCGGTGATGTGGGACGCGGAGCCGGAGAAGCTCACGTCCCCCGGGCTCGAGCAGGACTTCTCCACCCACGACGCCGACATCTTCATGGTGGCGTTCGACACCTTCCTCGACCGCCAGTCCGCGTTCATGTGGGGGGTGAGCCCGGCGGGAGCACTCTTCGACGCCCAGATGTTCAACGACAGCCGGTATATCAGCCGTGAGTGGGAGGGCGTCGTCTACCACGAGGTGGGGATCTACGAGGATCGCTGGGTCGTGGAGATGGCGATCCCCCTGACCACGTTCCGCTTCAAGGAGGCCGAGGGCGAGCAGTCCTGGGGCATGAACTTCGGCCGGCGGATCCGCCGCATCAACGAGGACTCCTATTGGGCGCCTCTGGCCACCCAGTTCCGGATCCACAAGGTGTCGCGGGCCGGCACGGTCCATGGCTTCCAGGGGCTCGAGCAGGGCCGGAACCTGACGATCAAGCCATACGCGTTGGGAGAGACGCTCCAGGGAACGGCCCGGGAAGCGCTGGACGACACGGGCGGCAACTTCGCGGCGGGCTTCGACCTGAAGTACGGCATCACGCCCCGCCTCACGCTGGACGCGTCGCTCTTCACCGACTTCTCACAGGTGGAGGTGGACCAGGAACAGGTGAACCTGACCCGCTTCTCCATCTTCTTCCCGGAGAAGCGCGACCTCTTCTTGGAGAACGACGGCATCTTCACGCTGGGTGACGTGAGCGAGCGGAACTACCGGACCGGATCCTCGCCCCGAGACTTCAAGCTGTTCTACTCCAGGAACATCGGCCTCTCTCCCGACCGTCGGGTGATCCCCATGCTGGGCGGCGTCCGCATGTCGGGGAAGATGGGCGAGACCGACGTCGGGTTCCTGAACATGCAGACCCTCGCATACGACGACTTCCAGGCCGAGAACTTCACGGTTGGTCGGGTCCGTCAGCCCTTCGCCGCGGGCGACGCCGAGGTGGGGCTCATGTTCGTCAACCGCCAGGCGACGTCGGGCGGCGGTGGCCAGTACAACCGGAGCTTCGGCTTCGACGCCAACGCCCGCCTCTTCAAGTACCTGATCCTCAACGGCTACGTGGCCGCCACCGACGAGCCCGAAGTCCAGGGAGACAGGACGTCGCTATGGTTTCAGGCGGCGTACCGGGACCGGATCTGGGACACGTCGGCGTTCGTGAAGCACGTGGGCGAGTCCTTCAATCCGGACGTTGGCTTCATCCGTCGACGGAACATCAACCAGGCCTTCGCGACGTTCGGCGCCCATCCCCAGCCTGATCTGCCAGGGATCCAGGAGCTCAACCCGTACGTCGACGTCTCGTTCATCGAGAACCTCGAGGGGGTCCTGGAGAGCCAATGGGTCAAAGGAGGTATCGCCACCCAGTTCCTGGACGGGGGCAACCTGACCCTCGAGGTGAACGATCAATTCGAGCGGCTGTTGACCCCCACGTTGATCCTCGATAAGGAGGTTCCGGCCGGCGACTACGATTTCACCGACGCCACGGTCCGGTACACGACGAGCGGTGCCCGCAAGATCTCGGGGGTGATCGGCTTCGGCCGAGGCGGCTTCTACGACGGCGACCGCACCTCGGTGAACCTGACGGCTCTCCTCCGGCCTAATCCCCACTGGTCGTTCGAGGTCTTCGGCGAGCGCAACGCCATCACCCTCACCGGCGAGTCCTTCGACGCCGACGTGTACGGCGGCCGGGTCAAGTACGCCCACAGCACCAAGCTCTTCACGTCGGCGTTCGTCCAGTACGTGGCACAGACCGAGGAGCTCATCACCAACCTGCGGCTGAACCTGCTGCACGCTCCGTTGAGCGACCTCTTCCTGGTGTTCAGCGAGCGCCGCAATCTGCAGACGGACGAGCTCGTCGACCGCACGATCACGCTCAAGGTCACCAAGCTCTTCCAGTTCTAGCTGGCCAAGCGGTCGCGGGCTCAGGGATACGACGCGCTTCGGCAATCCGGTGCCCTGCCGAGCCACCATCCTGACCACCCACTCTGGCGTCCCTGACGGGCGCGCGCCAAGGTGCGGGCTACTCGGCCTCAGGGGTGGGGGCTTCCTCGCGCTGGAGGATCTCGAGCAGCCGCTGCGCCCGGGCCTTCGGGATCTCGTGCCGGATGCCGGCCTGACCCACCGAGGCTCGCCCGATCACCTGGCCTTCCAGCGTGAGGGTGGCGTACCCCGGCGCGTCCAGGGGACTCAGGACAGGGTCCCGCTTCAGCACCCGCTGCGCGGTGCCCCGATCGAGGGGAATGCAACGGTGGGTGACCCCATCGCCCAGTAGACGCAGCAGGTAGTTGGTGGGGCGGAGTCGTCTGCGGGCATCGGGGCTCAAGCCCCGGAGCCCCACCGACGAGATGCGCCATTCGCCGGGCTCCCATGCCTCCACGGGCCACGCGTCCATGGTGTGCATCCAGGCGCTGTCGCCCCGGACCATCCAGCGCAGCCCCTCGGTCGCCCCCGGCGCCACGCCGAACTCCTCGGTCAGCCGACCGAGGCCGTCCTGGACCCAGGCGAGGGCCTCGGCGTTGGAGACGGACGCACCGGGAAAGGTGAGGGGGACGGGGCACCACGCGGGGTGTGAGAGATCTTCCGCGCCAGCCTCGGGATGCGGGGGCGGCTCGGTCTCACCCACCGGCGCCGGAGTGAATCCAGCGCTTGTTTGCGGCCGTGAGCCTTCAACGGTCTCGCCGTCCTTCTCCAGCAGCGCCATGAACAGGCCCCCCGAATCCAGGTGATGGGGGTACAGACGGTGCGCCAGGACCAGGCTCGGGTCGAAGCGCTGGTCCTCGAAAGCGGCGAGGCCAGGAGCGGACGGGACCGGTAGCTCGATGGGGACCATGCGCACGGGTGTGTCGGCCAGGACCCGGCTCACTACCGCTTCGTTCTCGTCGGGCGAGAAGGTGCACGTCGCGTACAGAACGGATCCGCCGGGTCGCAGCAGCTCGATCGCCCGGCGAAGGAGGCCTTCCTGCAGGCGGGTTACGTGCCGGAGGAACGAGGCCCGTTGGGGGCGGAACCGGCCGCCCTTCTTCCGCAGGTTGCCCTCGGCCGAGCAGGGGGCGTCCACCAGGATGCGGTCGAACAGAGCGCCCCCGGGAAACTGGCGGCCGTCGCTCACGACCGTCACGACGTTTGGAATGAGCAAACGCGTGAGGTTGCCCATCATCCCCTTCAAGCGACCCTCGCTGACGTCGGCGGCCACGAGGCAGCCCCGTTCCTGCATGAGCTCGGCCAGGTGGGTGGTCTTTCCGCCCGGGGATGCGCACATGTCCAGGACCCGGTCCCGAGGCGACGTCCCCAGCACGGGGGCCGCCAGGCTGGTGACCGTCTGCTGCAGGTAGAAGAGCCCCTGCCAGTGCTCCAGGGTGTGAGCGACCGGGCGCGGGCCGTCCACGACCCGCAGGAGCTTGGGCAGACCGTGGACAGGCTCGGTCCGGAATCCTCGTGCCTCCAGCCGGGCCGCGAGCTCGTCGGTCCCGATACGGCTCAGGCGGACCCGGAGCGTCACCGGCTCCGGCCGCTGGACGGTCTCGACGAACCGGTCCCAATCGGGGATGATGCCCCGGTAGCGTTCGATGCTCATGGCGTCGTAGAACCCCCGCCTGAGAAACGGGGTCCGGGTGTCTCGCGGAGGGGCGGTGGGGGGCGGGGCGCACCAGGCATGGGCAGCCCGGACGATGCCGTGCCCTGCGTTGAGCGCCTCACAAACCAGGCCGGCGCGCTCCCTGTCTCGCCTTCCGGTCCGTCGTCCCCCTAGATTCGCGCCGTGACCGACCTGGAATTCGCCTCCATCGACCCCAAGGACGAGCTCGTCTGCCTCGGCCATGAAGAGGACCTGCCCGGTCAGGGCGGAGCCCTCTCACCGCCCATCGTCCAGACATCGCTCTTCGCCCATGAGAGCCTTGACCACCTGATCGAGAGTCTCGGCGCCGAGCACACCCACCACGTCTACAGCCGGGCCCAGAATCCGACCCGGGAGGCGGTGGAGCGGAAGCTGGCGACCCTCGAGCGTGGCGAGGCCTGCCGGTGCTTCGCGTCGGGCATGGGGGCGGTGAGCGCCGTGCTCTTGGGGCTGCTCGAGGCCGGGGACCACGTCCTGTACGTGAACAACGTGTACGGCCCGACACTGCAGCTCGCGGATCGGCTGGAACGCTTCGGCGTGACACACGACATCGTCCTGGACCTGGACCTTCGTGCCATCGAAGAGGCGCTCACGCCCCAGACCCGGATCATCTGGTTCGAGAGCCCCGGCACCATGCAGTTCCGCATGCTGGATGCGGCGGGACTCGTGGCGATGGCCCGGGACCGCGGCATCCACACGGTCATGGACAACAGTTGGGCCACACCGCTGTTCCAGAAACCGATCAGCATGGGCGTGGACGTGGTCGTCCATTCGGCCAGCAAGTACCTGGGAGGGCACAGCGACCTGGTGGCGGGCGTCCTGGTGACCAGCCGGGAGCTGATGGAGCGGATCTATTACGACAGCGTGCTCCTTCTGGGCGCACAGCTGTCACCGTTCGGCGCTTGGCTTCTGAACCGCGGCCTGCGCACGCTCCCCGTCCGCATGCGCCAGCACCACACCGACGGGCTGGCCGTGGCCCGGCACCTCCAGGCGCACCGGGGAGTCCGGCGCGTCCATCACCCGGCTCTGAACCCGGCCTCCGAACCCTATGCGCAGGCCTGTCTGACTGGATTCTCCAGCCTCATGTCGTTCGAGCTCGACACGGACAGCTTCGACCGGGTCACGCGGTTCGTGAACGCGCTGGAGCGCTTCCGCGTCGGGGTGAGCTGGGGCGGGGTCGAGAGCCTGGTGGTCACACCCAACCGCGGAGTCGACCTCGACTACGTGGAATCCCAACGTATGCCCACCGGACTGGTACGCCTGTCGGTGGGGTTGGAGAGCGTCGACCTACTGACGGCCGACCTGGATCAGGCCTTGGCGGTCCTGTGAGTCCGCCCCCGGGAGCCGGACCACCCACCGGACGGGTCTCCCTACCTGTGGCGGCCCTCCCCCTGGTCGTGATGGGGGTGGTCTTCCTCCTGGGCAGCACCGTCCTGGGAGTAGGGATCGACCTCTTGGTCGTGACCATGCTGGTTGCCGCCACGGTGGCCGGGGCGGTGGCCGTGCGCATGGGGGGCACCTGGCACGACATCGAGGCGTCCACCGCCAAGAAGATCGCCGCCGTCTTGCCCATGATCCTGATCCTGCTGGCCATCGGCATGCTCATCGGCACGTGGGTGCTCAGCGGCACGATACCCGTACTGATCTACTACGGCATCGAGCTGGTGAGCCCTCGCTACCTGGTGCTCACCGCCTTTCTGGTGACGGCCGTCATGTCGCTGGCCACCGGGACGTCGTGGGGATCCGCCGGGACGATCGGCGTCGCCTTGGTAGGGACCGCCATCGCGGTGGATGCGTCCGTGGCTGCCACCGCGGGGGCCGTGGTGTCCGGCGCCTACTTCGGCGACAAGATGTCGCCCCTGTCGGACACCACGAACATCAGCGCGCTGGCGGCCGGAGCCGACCTCTACGCCCACATCCGCCACATGACCTGGACGGCGGTCCCCTCGTTCGCGTTGGCGCTGGTAGTCTACACCGTGGCGGGGGGCAGCCTGGCCCCGGCAGGCGCCACCATGCCCGACAGCGCCACCCGCCTCCTGGGCGAGATCGATACCGTTTACCGGCTGAGCCCGTGGGCGCTCTTGCCACCCCTGGTGGTCGTGGCGGGCATCGTGCGGAAGTACCCGGCCGTCCTCACCATCGCCGCCTCTTCGGCCCTGGCCCTGGTGGTGGGTGTTCTGGTGCAGGGGTTCGGGCTGATCGACGCGCTGGGCGCCGCCGTGAGTGGCTTCCAGATGGACATGGTCACCACCCTGGGCCTCGACGTCGGTGCGTTCAGCGACACGTTCAGGGAGCTGTTGCAACGGGGTGGGCTCTACTCCATGGTGGACACGTTGCTGGTCATCATCGCGGCATTCCTCCTGGCGGGGGCCATGGACGTGTCCGGCGCCCTGGATGCCCTGCTGTCCTCCATGCTGGCTGCGGTGCGCTCGGTGGGCGGGCTCATTGCCACCACCATGGCCGCCGGAGCCGTCATGATCTCGCTGACCAGCCACGCCGGTGTTACCGCCCTCATCATCGGCGGGCTGTTCCAGAAGGCGTACGACGAGCGGGACCTGGCGCCCGTGAACCTGTCCCGCTCCCTGGAGGATTCGGTTACCATCGTCGAGCCCCTCATGCCGTGGACCGTGACGGGCCTCTTCATGGCGACGACACTCGGAGTGCCCACGCTGGAGTACCTGCCCTGGGCGACCTTCTGCTACACGGGCTCCTTCTTTTCGCTGTTCTGGGCGGCTGCGTATGGCCGGACAGGTCTCGGGATCAAGCGCGTGGCGGGAGGGCGGGACGAGCCCCGCACCCGCGACGGGGCTCCAGCGCAGGTGGGTTGATGGACGTGAACGGTCGGGCCCCGGAGGTCAGATGACGATCGCGCAAGCACGAGCCAAACACGCCGGCGGGCGGCGATCTTCGGCCGGTGCGGCCAGGATGCGCCTCGTCTGGTCGGGGCTGGTCGCCGGGGGCGCCCTCGTCGCCGGGTGTGCGCTCCTCGCCCGGCCCGTGGCGGGACAGGTCGGGGAGTGGATCGACGACGACCCCGACGCCTTCCACCTCCTCACGTACAACGTCTTCATGCGGGCGCCCCTGTTCGTGTTCCGGGACGCCCACGACGAGCGTGTGGCCCTCCTGGACGACCAGCTGGACGGCTATGACGCCATCGTCCTCCAGGAGGCGTTCAGCGACCGGCACCGGGAGCGACTCGTAGCCGAGCTGGCCGACCGCTACCCGCACCGAACCCGGGTTCTGGGCCGGGACGGCCTCATCCGCCAGGACGGCGGCGTCGTGATCCTGAGCCGCTGGCCCATCGGGCACGAGGACCAGCGGCTCTTCGGGGACGCATGCGCTGGGACGGACTGCCTGGCGCAGAAGGGTGTGGTCTACGCGCGCATCCACAAGGCCGGGCGCCGCTACCACCTGTTCGGCCTGCATGCCCAGGCCGATCGGTCCCATGCCGCTGTCCGGGAGCGCCAGCTCCAGATCGTCCAGGCATTCGTGGCGGATCAGCGCATCCCCCCCGACGAGCCGGTGGTGATCGGAGGGGACGTGAACGTCGACCTTCTCACGGACGACCAGAGCGCCGAGTACACGCGGATGATGGAGATCCTGGACGCGACGCACCCTCCCCTCGTCCGCGGCCCGGACGAGCTCTCCACCTGGGACGCTGCCAGCAACTCCATGCTCGACGCGCCGGCCCGGAAGCACGTCGACTATATCCTCTATTCACGGGCCCATCTGCGTCCCGTCTGGAGCGTGAACGAGGTGCGGTTCGTTCGGCAGGGCGACCAGGACCTGTCGGACCATCACGCCGTCTACGGCGGCTTCCGGTTCCCGCGGCCCCCCGCGGTCCGCACGGCCGAGCCCGAGCCCGAGCCGTAAAGCCAGCGAAGCCGATCAGCCCGGCGCGCGTCGAGTGAACACGCACGCCGCCGGTCGCGTATCTTCGGGTATACGGACCCGTGGACGTCCAGGTACCTCTGGCACTTCACGAACAAGGAGGGTCTCGTGTCGTTCGTACCCATCGGGACGAGCTCCCGTCCGCCCTCCCCACGGACGCGAGAGCTCGCCGATCGCCTCCTGGCGGTGATCCGGGACTATGAGGAGCAGCACCCTACGGTCACCGGAGGTGAGATCCGAGAGGCCACGCGCATGGCAGTGGGGCGGGCCAAGGGCGTGGGCGTCCAGGCCCAAGGCCTGACCCTGGCCCTGGGGCTGGGTGTCATGGCGGTGCTCGGCGGCATCTTCTTCCTGAGGAGCAGCGGCGGCGACCTGGGGGTCACGGACGTCTCTCTCGTATGGGTCGTGTTCGGTCTGGCCGTGCTAGGTCTGCTCGTCTTCCTCGCGAAGCGAGTCCTCTGAGGTCGTAACGCACCGTTCGCGGGAGTCTCCTGGACTTCGGTCGACCGGGCCCTCGACGGCCTCCGCGTCGGCCTGACGCTCGCGCCGATTGCCCGCCGAGCCCACAACATCCAACTTGACGCCCCGCTCGCTCACGAGGCCGTCTCCAGGCCCGGGTCATCGATAGGAGGACTCATGAGGAAGCGCATCCCTCACGGCCACGGCGACTTCGCGCGTGTCGCGTTGACCGTTTTGGCGCCATTCGCGCTCGCCACGCTCGTGCCTGCCGGTGTCGTGGGGCAGGAGAATGGAGACGAACCCGAACCGTCTCACTGGGCGAGCGGGGGGGACGTGGTCGTGGACGGTGCGACGATCCCCTACGACGCGACCGTAGGCAGCATCATCCTGAGGGACGACGAGGAGAACCCCACAGGCGAGCTCTTCTACACATCCTACATGCGGACCGACGTCGACGACGCGAGCCGCCGTCCCATCATCTTCTCGTTCAACGGAGGACCCGGATCCGCGTCCCTGTGGCTCCACATGGGTGTCATGGGCCCACGACGCGTGAGGACTCCCGGGCTCGACAACGCCGGGCCGGCACCGTACGCCCTCGAGAGCAATCCGTACACGCTGCTGGACCGCGCCGACATCGTCATGATCGATCCCATCGGTACCGGGTTCAGCCGGCCGCTGGGTGAGACGGAGGGGACCGTCTTCTGGGGCGTGGACGAGGACGCGGCCTCCATCACCCAGTTCATCCGCCGGTTCCTCAGCGAGCACAACCGCTGGAACTCGCCCAAGTACCTGCTGGGCGAGAGCTACGGGACTCTTCGCTCCGCAGTCCTGGCCGGCACCCTGCAGCAGGCGAGCATCGATCTGAACGGCATCGTGCTGGTATCCGCCGTCCTGGACCTGAGCACGCTCATGTTTCCGGCGGGGAACGACATCCCCTACATCGTCAATCTGCCCTCGTATGCCGTGACGGCGCGCTATCTGGAGGCGATTCCGGATCCGGGGACGGATCTGAACGCGTTCATGAAGGAGGTCGAGGCGTTCGCCCTGGGCGACTACGCGTCGGCCCTGCTCAAGGGATCGGAGCTGGGTGCGGAAGAGAGGAACCGGGTCCTGGATCAGCTCGTGGCCTACACGGGACTCAGCCGTGACTTCCTCGACCGGGCCAACCTCCGGGTGACCGCACCCGAGTTCGAGCAGGAGCTGCTCCGGGACGAGGGACAGGTGGTGGGCCGACTCGATGCCCGCTTCACCGGCTACACGGGTGATCCGTTGAGCCAGAGGCCCTTCCAGGATCCTCAGTCGTCGGCCATCAGCGCCGCGTACACGGCGGCCATCAACAGCTATCTCAGGGACGAGCTCGGCTATGATGGCGAGCGGGAGTACACCCCCAGCGGCGACGTCCGCCCGTGGAACTGGGAGCACGGCCAGCTAGGCTTCGGGCAGTCGGGGATCACGTACGTGGGAACGGATCTGGCCAACGCCATCAAGCGGAACCCGAAGCTCGAAGTGCTCTTGGTCAACGGGATCTACGACCTTGCGACGCCATACTTCGCGGCCGTCTGGACGATGGATCAGTTGGGGTTGCCCCCCGAGCTGCGCGACAACATCCAGCGGGCCGACTTCGAGGCCGGCCATATGATGTACGTGCACGAGCCGTCGCTGCCCATCTGGCGCGACACGCTGACGGGTTTCATCGATCGGACCTCGGGCCGGCCGGCTGTCTTCTGATTGAAGGGCCGCCCTTCACCGTCCGAGCACCGGGCGCGCAGGAGGCGGGTTGTAGGCAGGGGGGGGTGCCTGGCCGCGGCGCTGCGACCCGCACTCGGGAAAGGCTGCAGTCAGCTCCGCCGGGCTCTAGTCGGAGGCTGCCCCGCCCCCGTCCTCGAACCGCTCCACCCGGTACGGCTCCAGCATCTCCACCCTCACGTCGTCCAGGATCTCGCTGGCCGCCAGTCGGCCCACCAGGGGCGACAGCGTGACGCCGCTGTGCATCACGGCCAGGTAGACGTCCGGGGCTCCCTCGGCAAAGCCGATGACCGGATGACCATCGGCCGGAAGCGGACGATACCCGATCGTGGATCGCTCGAGCTCGATGCCCTCGGCCTCGGGGATCAGGAGTTGGGCTTGTGCCAGGATCTCCTGCGCCACGGGCTCCGGGTCCTGGGGCACGGCGACGCCGCTGAACCCACCTGACAGGACCAGGCCACCGTCCAGCTTCTGCTTCATCGCGCCGGAGGGAGCGAGCACCACCCGCCCGAGCAGGTCAGGGGCCTTGGCGCTGTGCGCCAGCAGCCCGGGCGAATCGCGCAGCGGCACTCGGAGTCCCGCCATCGCGGCCAGCGTCGGGGTTTCGACACCCGCGGCGATCACGATGGCGTCGGCCTCCAGATCTCCCATGGTCGTCTCCACGCGCTCCAGGCGTCCCCAACGGAGCCCGAGGCCGGTGACCTCACACGGGTACTCGAACCGAACGCCCTCGCGCCGGCCGGCCTCCACCAGGCCGAGGGTGACTGCAGACGGATCGATGCTGCCCTCCTCTCGGGAGTAGGCGGCCGCGAGCACCGGCCCGTAGGGGTAGACGTTGGGCTCGAGGGCACGGAAGGCCTCCTCATCGATCAGCCGGGTCGGGTAGCCCCGGGTCTGCTGCGCGGCCA
Organism: Gemmatimonadota bacterium; assembly: GCA_039589315.1. GTDB lineage: Bacteria > Gemmatimonadota > Gemmatimonadetes > Longimicrobiales > Gaopeijiaceae > JBDHHQ01. Next base: position 22,648 of record JBDHHQ010000053.1, on the reverse strand, counting down.
CGTCGCGGCGGAGCTCACGGGCGGCCTCCGGCTCGCTAGCCCACTGGACGCTGCCGCCCCACTTGACCCGGAACGAGCCACCCACTTCCGGCTCCAGGTGCTTGTAGGCGAGGGCGCTCAGGTGGTTGAGCCGGTGGTAGTGGTACGGCTGCTTACCGGCCGAGGCGTTGATCCAGGCGAACGACTTGGACGTGGCTCCCGCCGCCGGGCCTTCCTTCTCGCACACCGTGACCTCGGCACCCCGGCGTGCCAGGTGGTAGGCGATGGACGCGCCGATGATGCCGCTGCCGATCACCACGACCTTGCGAGGCGCTTGGGCCCGAAGCCGGAAGCCCGGCAGCGCCGTCACGCTGGCTCCGGCGAACAGTTGCAGGAAGGTGCGTCGGTGCATGGTGGGTCGAGCTCCTGGCTTGTCGCGTGTGCTTCCCCGTTCCTGCCCGGTCGCGATCGTCTCTTCGGCCTTCGGCCAACTTCCCACCGAGTCGAGGCGTGACGCAAGAATCCGACGCCATGCCCGCGGCGGTCAGCCCTTCACGCCTTCCCAGATCCGGTAGAGGGCGTCCTCGTCCAGGATGCGCACGGTCCGGAAGGTCGCCCGCAACGCCGCCTCCAACGTGAGCCGCCGTTGGACGACCAGAACGAGCCGGCCTCCCGGCGCCAAGACACGGGGCGCATCGGCCACGAACGCCTCCACCGTCCGGGTGGTCTCGGCCTTGCCCTCATGGTAGGGAGGGTTGCTGATGATGGCGTCGTAGGCCTCGTTGCTCACGTCGGCGATGCCGTCAGCCAGGACGGTTCGGGCCCCCGGCACGTTTTCCGCCACGGCAGCCAGCGCCACCGCGTCTACGTCCAGGAAGTCCACCCGGGCGTCGGAGGTGCGAGCCGCCAATACGGCCCCGAGGATACCCGACCCACAGCCGAAGTCCAATACCCGAGCGCCGGGAGCGAGAGGAGGCATGGCACCCAGCAGCATCCGCGTGCCGGCGTCCAGCCGGCCGTGGGCGAAGACGCCCGGGTAGCTGACCCATGATCCCGATAGCTCGACGAGGTCCAGGGCGACCTCGACACGCCACTCGTCCAGGCGTCCTCGGAGCCCGGGCGTTTCAGAGGGGCGTGTCGCGGTCAACACCCGGCAGTGCCCCCCCGTGGCCAGGGTCCGTACCGCTCCGAACAGGGGCTCGATGCGGCGGCCCGCGGACTTGATGCCTTCGTCCTTGGCGCCGTAGACGAGCAGGGTGCCACCGGCCTCGAGGCCGGCTGCTGCCGCGTGGACCGCCATCTCCAGCTCGTCCTTGGCCTTGGGCAGGCGGAGCGCTGTCAGATCGAACGGGCCGGCCGTTGGCCACGCAGAGGCGGCGCATCCACCCAGGCACCGGCGCCACCAGCGTTCCACGGTGAGGCCCCGCGCGGCCAGCCCGTTCGCCACCTCGTCCCGCCCATCCTCCATCACCAACGCGGTCCCCGACGGGTCGAGGCGGGACAGGTGCCTCACGACCAGCTGGCCGGCCTCGGCGTCGCGCCAGTCGGGGTCACGCCTTCGGGACATCGTGCCCTCGTTGCGGTTCTCGGGGAACGACTGCGCCGCCAGACCCCGGGTCCTATCGGTTCCGGCCGCGCCGCTGTCTCGCAGGATACGGGCACCTGACCTCAGACCGCGAGACGGTCCATGCTTCGCCGCGACGCACTGATCCTCGGTCGACTGCTGAACCAGACGCCGGGCGTTCGGTCAAGGGAGCGAGCGGGTAGGCGGGTACGGAGTTGCGGGGTCAGCGGGGTTCGCCCCTACATTCGCCGCCCCAATCAACGGCGAAAGGCAGGCGATCCGGTGACAGGCGAAGAGACGGCGGGCCCTCGTGACAAGACCATCCTCTGGGAAGCGGAGTTCAACCCCCGAGTCCGCACCTATTGGCTCCTGAGCGGAGCGCTCATCCTGCTCGCGACCGTCGTGGGCATCCCGCTGTTGCCGTTCTGGTTCCTGTTTGGATACGCCCTGACGGACCGCTACCTGAAGCACATGCGTTGCGTGCTGACGACGGGCACCCTCGAGGTCTCGAAGGGCATGTTCGTCCGAGTCGAGAAGACAGTTCCGCTGGACAAGATCACGGACGTCGGTCTCGTGCACGGCCCGGTCATGCGTCACTACGATCTACGGGCCCTGTCGGTGGAGACGGCGGGGCAGTCGTCGCAGGGTGCGCTGATCAAGCTCATCGGAGTCGTGGACACCGAGGCGTTCCGCGAAGCGGTGCTGAATCAGCGCGATAAGGTGGTGGCGGCTCTGGCGGGAGGTGAGGCCCCGCCGGCCGCCCTGCCCGCGGTCGGGCCGAGTGACGAGGTCGAGCTCCTCACGGAGATCCGCGACGCGATCCACCGGATCGAGGGCCGGCTACCGGAGCGTGCCGAGGACTGATTGCCCAGAGGTGGCTACGACGAGGGCTGGAGCCAATCGGGCAGCGACCGCGAGGGGATGGAGCCCATGGGGCGCCGCCTGCCGGGCGTCTCTCTCGCTCAACTCCCGCCGGGGATCCGGCTCAGGATCTCGGGGATCTCGTCGTGGCTGTCGTACCAGATGGGGTGCACGCCCAACTGGCCCAGGACCTTGGTCTGCTGATCCTCGTCCACCTTCCGGATCTCTTCCAGGATCCCCGCGATCTGCATCGCGTACATGGGCCCCTTCACGCCCGAGCTGGACATGGGGGTGGGCTGGGCGGACTTCACGCCGACGTGTGTCCCTGTGGTCTCGATGCGATCTTCGTCACCCCCCTTGATGCCGCTGCGACGGAATCGGTCCAGGTAGGCGACGGCCTTCTCATGAATGCCGGAGAGCTCCTCCAGTTCCGGCGGATCTCGCGGGGGACGCTGTAGCAGGATGAAGCTCTCCGAGTCCAGGGGGGCCTGGGCGATGGCGTCGAGCAGCCGCCGGATGTTTCGATCCGACAGCGACAGGCCCACCATCAGCCCCACCGTGCTCGACATGGCCTGGATCTGGACCAGGTTGGCCCACGAATAGGGGTCCCGGGCGGCCATGTGGTATTGGTCCTCGGTGAAGACGATGTCGTCCGGCAGCGAGCCCTCGCCGCTCAGGGGAACGAAGCCGTGGACGTGGGCGATGGGGAAGGCGTCGTCCTCCAGCGGACCGACCTGGTAGATGGACTGATGGCGCACCCCCTCCAGGACGAGCTCCACCAGGTTGTCGTAGTTGTACGTGATGACACCCCGTACACCCCTGCTGGCTGATCCGGCCTCGATGAGTCTGGCCACGGCGTCGAGCGTCGGGTTGCCTTCACGAATGGCCTGGGGATGCACCTCGTCCGAGGGGCGGCCCTCTACGTCGACGAATCCGGCCCACAGGGTCTCCCAGAGGTCCCGGAGGAACGCCTCTCGGTCGTTTCGCCCGTCCCCATCGGACCCGTAGAGATTACGGAGCTTGCGCGCGGTAATCTCCAGCGGCTCGCTGGTCTGACCCAGCTGCCACTCGGCGATGGCGTAGAGGTAGTTGGCGAACGGGCGCCAGGACCCCAAACGCTGCTGACTCATGACCGAGAAGTACATGGCCAGGACTAGCCGCTCCCACGTCGGGAGCCCGTTCCCCACGGAGACGCCGGCGCCCAGGTAGAGGGTCAGGCGTCGTTCCGCGAATGCCGCGGAGAGTCGTTCGAGGGCGCGGTCCTGTCCGTTGCTCATGGGAGGCGGGGTTGGCTGACCGGGGGCTGGGCAGCGACCCTGCAATCTTCGTGGGGACCGGGATAGGAACAAGAGAATCGCTTCCGCGAAGGTCATGTGCCCCGGGGTTGGTTCACTGCGCCGCCACAACGTTCGCTCGTTCCGAGTCGCCCCGCATCGAAGCGGCCCTTCAAGTCCTCGATCGGTGACTCCGCGATTCGGCGCTAGTGAGGTTTTCCTTGCATACCACAGTGGTTCGTGTCAACTATCGTGAACGACCGAGAGTCGCGAAACAGGGCCGCCCCCCCGCCCCAACGCGACCAGCCCGATCCTCGGGTGTGCATCAGAGCCAACCAAGTCCGGAGCGCCCGCGCTAGCTCCTCGTCTTCGAAGCGGTTCCTAGGCGACCGCATCCAATAAGTCTGCATTGCCGCCGGTGTCGAGTCCCACACCAGGCCCTCTGTGAGGTCTCCCATGTATCCCGCTCGGCTTCCCGAGAAGCACCATCGCCTCCTGGAGCGGTATCGCCCCTCTCGCGCTCAGATCTGGAGCCTGGCTGGGGTGGCGTTCGCCCTCGTCATGGTCTTCCTCGCCGTGAGATCCAACCCCAAGCTGCAGTTCAGCGATTCAACTGCGGGCGAGTTCTATGCCTACGCGGAATTCACCACCAGTCCGCAATGCCGGCCGGTACCTCAGCGGTCCGCTGAGACAGATAACTCGAAAGTGCTGATCCTCTGGACCGGTTCGTCGGGGGGTAACTACCACAAGATCGGTTGCCGCATCGCCAAGGTCATCCAGGACGAGACGCCCTACACCGTCTTACTGCGGACGAGTAGCGGATCGTGGGAAAACGCGCGCGCATTGGCGGATGGTGAGGCCGATCTTGCCATCGCCCAATCCGATGTCGCATTCGATGCGCGTAAAGCCGAAACGTGGTTTCACCGCCTGTTCAATCTACGGGGTGACAGGCTCCGGGCCGTGATGGGCCTCCATTACGAGGAAGTCCTTCTGATCGCGCGGGAGTCGCTCCATCTGCGAACCACGCATGAGCTCAAGACCATGCTGACCGACAAGGAGCCGCTGAGGGTCGCTATCGGACCCGAGGGAAGCGGTACCCGGGCAAACGCAACGATCGTCTTGGAGGAGCTGATAACGCACGCGGAGCTCGACAGCGTGCCCACGCTCCAACTCCACGAAGGGATCGGCCCGCGGGCAGAGGCACGCCTTCTCCATCCCGACCGCGGCCGTGACGATGGTGAGGCGACTACAGACCTCGTCTTCCTGACGACCATGAGGACCGACTCCGTCGACCAGATGGTCGAGGAGGCCAAGGCCAATTACGTCTCTCTAGAAGAGGGGCTTCTCCAGCACCTGGTCGACCCGGAGGAACGCCCCTACTACGTCGACAACAGGCCACTGCCGGACTCCCCCGAAGCGCGCGACCGCAGGGTCTTGGCGCAAATCCTGGAGGCGCTTCACCAGGAGTCTGCAGCCGCGGAGGGCGCCGTCGTATCCGAGGGCGAACATACACACGACGATGACTCGACCTCCGTCGCCACCGTCAGCATTCGAGCGCTCCTCCTGGCACGGGCCGACCTATTCTCTTCGAAGATGGTCGATCGCGTCACGGAGGCACTCCTTCATCACCTTGACGAAATCTCGTTGCCCGGGCAGCCGAGTCTTGGCACCACGGGTCTCACGGACGGTATCGCGATCCCGATTCATCCTGCAGCCGCCCAAACGTACTGCGACGACGCCGGCAAGGCCTGCGCATTCACGTATGAGTATTGGCGCCTCAAGATGGGCGTCGTCCTCGTCACCTTCCTGGGGATCGTGTTCATGGTTCTGGGCTTCTCGAAGAGGGCGCGCCGTGCGCTGCTTCGCTTGTCCCCGAAAAGGGTGGGGGCGCTGGTAGGACCAGACGGCGTCACGGGGCGATACCGCAAGCTATTGATCCCCGTATTCGTGATCGTACTCCTGTTCTTCGGGTCCGTGTTCGTGCAAATGGCCGAGATCGACTATGCGCGCGAGCGGGGCGAGAACAGCGAGTTCGTGAACCTGACGTTCGGTGAGAACTTGATCTGGATGATCGTCTTCGCAGCCAGCGGGTTCGACGACCAGAGATTCCCCCTGTCCGTGAGGGGTAAGGTCTCGAGCGCGCTGATCGGGCTTCTGGGCATAACCGGAGTGGTATTTGGCCTCGGTGTCATTGCTTCGGATCGATTCGCAAGGAGTCTCAAAATGGAGCTTCACGACGCCTCGGGTGACCTGGACGGCCACGTCATCATCTGCGGTTGGAACAAACGAGGGCCTGGGCTGGTGCGTTCACTCTCGAGTGGCCAGCTCCAGGGCCGCCGTCGAAACGTCGTGGTGGTGGCTCCCTTCGGGGGCGAGCCGCTCAAAGACGAAGAGCTGGCGACGACCCTGGTGGTTGACGGTTCGCCGAGCAAGCTGGCTCACCTGTCGGATGCACGGCTCGACCGTGCCGATGTGGTTGTGGTATTGGCAGACGAGAACGTCAACCGAGAGGATCGGGACGCCAAGACGCTCTTCATCACTTCGGTGGTGGAGAAGGAGGCACACCGGCAGTGTGAGCGCAAGCAGCGGAATACGCGGCTCCACACAGTCGTCGAGCTGACCAATCCTGAGAATCGGGGGATCTTCGAGGCGATCCACGTGAATCAGATCGTCTGCGGTCAGGAGTTCGACCAGCAACTGCTGGCTCACAGCGTGCTCAACCCCGGCCTCAGCCACTTCATGGAGGAGGTCTTCACGGTCGAGCGCGGCAGCGAGCTGATCGAGGTGCCCGTCAGTGGAAACGAGAAAGAGCAGTTTGAAGGTAAGACGTTCGACAAGGCCCTCTTGCTCGGAAGAGATTTCGGAGTGCTGTTGGTCTCGATTCACCGAAACGGCGCGCCGGGATTCGTGACCTCGCACGGCGTCAGTCACACGGGCAACGGAGAAGAGGCCCGGGACGTCTACCTCACGAGCCCTCCCAAAGACCTTGAATACGAGATCAAGGTCGGAGACTCGTTGTTGTTTCTCGCGGAGAGTGAAGCTCCTCTCGAGCACATGTTCGGAGACGCCAGGCAATGGCGGCGAGGATTCAGATCATAGACGAAGAGACCAACGTGACGCATTGAGCGTGTCATAGTCACGCGGAGGATAGAGTCATGCCAAGGCCCATGGTCTTCCTGAGCCATAAACATCAAGACCAGAAGTTGGCGGACGTGGTCCGCAGCTTCATCGAGGAACGGACTCTCGGGCAGGTCGAGGTGTTTCAGTCCTCGGAGTTCGGGGCGGGGTTGAGGATCGGACGGGTGTTGGACGACGAGCTGCTCGACAAGCTGTTCCGGTCCGAGGTGCTCATTCTCCTATACACGACCGATCAAAGGGATTGGTCATTCTGTATGTGGGAGTGCGGTGTGGCGTTGGATCCGGAGACCCGGGACACGGAGATCCTCGTCTTTCAGTGTACAGACGACGTACCCGACCCCTTCGAAGACGAGATCCGGGTAGATCTTCGCAAGAGGACCGACGTTCACCGCTTCGTCACTACGTTCTTCACCGATGCGACGTTCTTTCCCAGGCAAGCTCGCCCGCTGACCCAGTGGAACGAGGACTCTGAGGAGATCGACGAGATCGCTGAAGAGTTCTTCGACGAGCTGCAGAAGACTCTGGCGTCTCTCGGCCTCGGGCCCACTGACGAATCAGTAACATTCTCGCAGCTCACTCTGCGGTTGCCGATCGAGGTCGAAGAGGTCCTTCGGACGGCCGACCTTCAGCGGGCCAGGGAGTTGGTCCTGTCGAGGGCCGAGGTACAGTCGTGTGACCAGGAGTCGGCCGGCCACTTCGGAATGCCCGACATCAGGGAGGGGACGCCGCTGAAACAGGTGATCTCGACGTGGCAAAGAGACGCCACGCATGAAGCGGGGCCCTGGGTCGACGGGCTATTGGATCAGGTCGCGCGGGCCATCGTCGGCAAGTCACCGCACGTCTGCTGGCACGTGCTCAAAGGCGAGGAGAGCCAATCCTGGTTCGCCCCGACGGTACACAAGTTCCGGAGGATGGCGGGGGAGCGTTGCTTCCAGTTGGACGTGTACTTCATTCCTTTCCAAGCGGGTGGCGGCTCGTCGATCGAGATCCCGCTCCCGGTCGAGGTGGGGGATTCGGTCGCTCTTTCGTAGCGGGTGGTTTCGGCATATATTCGGGTTCTTCTCTCCAACCGCCGCCTCGGAGCTCTCGATCGCGAGTTCATGGCCGATCCCCGCCCCATCCGTGTCCTCCTTCTCGCCGACTCCCACCTGGGCTTCGACCACCCCATGCGCCCAAAGGTCCGGCGCCGGCGACGGGGACACGACTTCCTGGCCAACTACAGGCGAGCGCTGCGAACCGCCATAGACGAGCACGTCGATCTGGTCGTCCACGGCGGCGACGTGTTCCACAAGCCAAATGTGCCTGCCAGCCTCGTCCACCAGGCGTTCGAGCCCCTCAAGGAGGTAGCCGACGCGGGCATCCCGGTGTTCCTGGTGCCCGGAAACCACGAGCGGTCCCGCATTCCGTTCGACTGGCTGGCCCATCACCCGGGCGTGCACGTGTTCAAGGAGTCCGGGACGGTGAGGCTGACCGTGGCCGGCGCTGCCGTGGCGGTTTCGGGGATTCCCTGCATCCGCCGCGACGCCCGGACGCGATTCCCGGACGCGCTCGACCGAACGGGTTGGAGGGCCGGGGACGCCGGGCTTCGGCTACTGGTCGCGCACCAGGCCTTCGAGGGCGCCACGGTAGGACCCTCGAACTTCACGTTCCGACGAGGCCACGACGTGGTGAGGCTGGCCGACGTGCCTGTCGGATTCGCTGCTGTGCTGGCCGGGCACATACACCGCTCTCAGGTGCTGGATGCCGACCTTCGTGGGCGTCCGTGCCGGGCGCCCGTGTTCTACCCGGGCTCCGTGGAGCGGACCGCTTTCGCCGAGCGGGACGAGCCCAAGGGCTTCATGACAATGGAGTTGACACCATGCCCGGCCGGCGGATCGGTGACCCAGTGGGCCTTTCAGGACCTCGAAGCCCGGCCCATGGAGATCCGTCCTCTCCGCGTGCAGGCGCTCCCGGCGGAGGCGCTGGAGCGGGAGGTGCGAGCCACCGTGGCCGCCGTTCCGCCGGACGCCGTGTTGCGCCTGGAGGCTGACGGGCCGCCGGGGCCGGTAGCTCGGCAGGTCCTCACGGCCGAGTATCTTCGGCGGATCGCTCCCGAGACCATGAATGTGGACGTCGTGATTCCGGGTCTGCGAAGATGGAACGGCCGGACCCGATCAACGGGTCGGTCGGACGAGAGACGCCCCTCTCGCGGATCGGCTTCTGGCCCCCACGGGCCCGTTCAGGGGAATCTGTTCTAGGGCGACGGGCGCGCCTCCGGCGCCTACCATTCCAGCTCCAACGCCCCACCCGCCGTCAGTTCCGCCGTCAGCCACCGGGATGAACTGGGGCGCGGGCCCCCCACCGCGAGGCGCCATCTCGCCGTAGCCGGCGTAGATCTGGTCGACCACGTCCATGCCTTCGACGATCTGGCCGACCGGCGAGAAGCCCTGTTCGTCGAGGGCCGAGTTGTCCACGAAGTTGATGAAGAGCTGCGTGGTGCGGGTGCCCGGCCCCCGCATGCCGAAGGCGACCGTCCCCCGGGTGTTGCTCAGGACCCGGGGATCGTCGGGAATGGACTGCTGCGCCCACGCGACGGCGGTCTGGGGGTCGCCGTTGATGCCGAACTGGGCCATGAATCCCTCCACGACGCGGAAGAAGCGGACCTCGTCGTAGTAGCCGGCTCGGACCAGATTGTGGACGCGGTCGGCGCCGTTCGGAGCCCACTCCCGCCGGACCTCCATCACGAAGTCTCCGCGGGAGGTCTCGAAGCGCACCCGGAAGTCGTCCGGTGCCTGAGCCTGGAACGCCGAGTCGGCCGGGTTCCGGAGCCGCTCGAGGTCTGGGCCCGACTCGGAGCCGCAGGCCACCAGGCTCGACACCAGCACCAGGGTGGCGACCGCCGCCAGCCTCGACGGACCACTGCGCCCGGCCCAACGCCCGGCCCTCACCGGCTCGGACACCCTTCCCGCTGCCGGGTGTCGGCGATCTGGAAGATCCTCCATGCGGTGCCGTCATGGGCGAGCTGGAAGGCGTCCACACCGCAGTGGCTGAACTCCTCGCCCAGGTAGAAGTCGTACTCGACCCACACCGTCGCGAGGTTGCCGTCGATGCGCACCTCTGGGTTGTAGATGCGCTCGTCGAGCAGCGCCTCGGTCTCGGCGGACACGATGCCGTCGATGAACTGGTCCATGGGCGTGTCGCGCACGGCGAACGTGCCGTCGGCGCCGGTAACTCCCCGCGAGAGCCGGGCCCCGTCCGTGAACACCGCCTCCAGCGCGGTCCGATCGCGAGCGCGCATGGCGTCGAACAGGTCCTGGACGACCTGCACGACTTCGTCCTCAGCGGACTGACCCCGCAGCGGTGACGCCGGCAGGACGGTCAGAGCCAGCACGGCTCCGGCGCAGAGGTGAATCCGTCGCATCGATTCTCTCCCGTTCCGTGAAGTCCGACCGGGCGTCAGGTGGCCCCGCCGAGATGGGGGAGACAACATCGGGTGCGAGCGAGGTGGACGCTACCGGCGCGAAGGGCGGGGGCCCTTGGGGTCACGCGATCGGTCGAGAGTCGAGCGGGTCCTCCGAGGTCGAGGATCAGCGGAAGCTCGCTGGACTCCTCGGGATGGGGAGTCGGGGTGAGGCAGGACGAGGAGGCAGTCCCGTGATCGGCTCAGGCTCCGACCCGGGCGGCTGCCTGCACCGGGGACGACGCCCGCGGCGAGAGCAGCTCCTCCAGCTCTTGGGCCACGGCGTCGGCGATGTCGCTCTCCAGCTCCAGGGCCACGTCCTCGGAGTAGTCGCGGTCGAACTGGGCCGACCACAGCTGCCGGTCCTGCTCGGTGTCGACCAGGCGAACCAGCACGCGGACCTTGCCGCCGGCCCGCTGGACACAGCCTTCCAGGGCCAGGGAGGCGCCCAGTCGCCGCACGCCATCCGTGCCCGCCGAGGCGGTGTCGTAAGACTCCACGGAAGCGTGGGACAGGACCGGCAGACCGGGCACCCGACCCAGTCGGGTCACCAGGCTCTCGTGCAGAGCCTCGGCGAACCCGTCGTCGTCATCGTCTATGGCCGACAGCGGCAGCACGGCCAGGGCGTCACTCGACGCTGCGGCCGCCGGGAAGCGTGCCGACTCCGCCATCGAGGTCACGTCGCCGTTCGACACCGCAGCCGCCAGGACGCCGGACGCGACCAGCAGGACGCCGGAGGCTACCAGCCCCAAGCGGCCAATGTCGCGGTGTGTACGGCCGGTTCGCAGGATGCCGCTTGGCGTCAGGTCGTACACCCACGCCAGCACCACCGTGACCGGCAGTCCCAGCAGCGCCGCCGCGACGGCAGCCCGGATCGCCCAGCCGGGCAGGCCCAGCGACGGTCCCACGTGCTCCAGACCGGTCAGCGTGCCCATGACCGCGACCAGGTAGCCCACCATCACCCGGAAGACGCGCCGCCGGTGCAGCTCGTAGAGGAGTCCGGCCAAGGGTCCCTGGACGGTGGGCTCGGTCTTGGGTGCCGCGGTGGAGGAGGGCCTGGAGATCCACTTGCCGGCCGTGACCGTCATCTTGTCGACCTGCGCGGCCCGCTGTGCGCGGATCGTGAGCTCGCCCATCCCGGGGATCACCAGCTCCGGGTCGTCCAGCGCGTAGACGTCCATGGGCTCCTTGATGTTCTTCAGTTGCACGGTGCCCAGGGCGATGGTGTCGATCCCCGATTGGTTGGAGAGCTCGCGAGCGACCCGGTCGGAGATCACCACCGAGCCGGCAGCTGCCAGAGACTCGATGCGGGCGGCGACGTTTACGCCGGATCCGTAGACTCCATCCTCGTCGCGCACGACGTCGGCCAGGTGCAGCCCGATACGGACGGGCACCGGATCACCGACCCGGAGCATGCGCTGCAGGAACACGCCGGCCCGTGCAGCCTCGACCGCGCTGGAGAACAGCGTGAGCGAGCCGTCACCATAGTGCTGGACTACCTCACCCCCGTGACGATCCGTGGCCGTGGCCAACGCCCGGCGATACCGGACGCGCGCCTCGTAGGCCCGAGCTTCGTCGCCCGCCATCAGTGCCGAGTATCCCACCATGTCCGCGAACATGATGGCGGCCAGGGTACGGCGCGCTTTGGGTGATGGTGTGTCTCTCATTTTCTCGCTTGCCTCGGTGAGAGTGCTCAATTGGGTAGTGCGGGAAGGAGCCGGACGACCGGACACCCCCGTTGAACGTCAATTCGCTTGCTCCCTCGCCCGCGGTCGGACAAACTGGAGGCGGACATCACGAACGGGCAGGGAACAGGAGGCTACGACGACATGACCACGGGTGGGGAGACGGGCGCGGGAGAGGTGACACAGCTCCTTCATCAGGCGCGGGGCGGCGATCGCCTGGCTGTGGACCGCCTGGTAGCTCTGGTCTATTCCGATCTCAAGCAGATCGCGCGGGGCCAACTACGCCGAGAGCGGCAGGACCACACGCTGGACGCCACGGCGCTGGTACACGAGGCGTACATGAAGCTCGCCGGGCCAGCGGGCCTCGCGTCCCAGGACCGGGCCCACTTCCTCGGGATCGCCGCTCGGGCCATGCGCCAGGTGCTCGTGGATCACGCACGGCGCGTGAAGGCCGAGAAGCGGGGCGGGGGATGGTCCAGAACCACCCTGGGCGGCAAGGCGTTCACCGTGGATCTCGAGCCCGAGGCGCTCCTGGCCCTCGACCAGGCCATGGACCAGCTGGAGGAGCGCCAGCGGCAAGTCGTCGAGCTCCGCTACTTCGGGGGGCTGACGGAAGAAGAAGTGGCCGAGGTCCTGGAGATCTCCGAGCGCACGGTCCGCCGAGACTGGATCAAGGCCCGGGCGTGGCTGTACCGGATCCTGTATCCGGAAGGGGAATGACCGGCCACACGACGTCCAGCGCCGGACAGGTCGGAGTCGGCCATGAGGCCACAGCACCGACTCCCGCGGCGCGGTTGCTGGCCACTGCAGCGCTACGGGTGCGGTCCCAAACGCACCTTCCCAAAGCAGAGAGGAACTGGATCCGATGATCGCCCCGTTCGACCGGGCTGATGAGCCGAAGGGTCCGTCCGGCATGGATTCGCCCGTAACCTGGGTGGTCGACACGCGCTGGTCCCGCGTCTCCTTCTCCGCCAGCCACCGACTCGAGCCGCCGGTGTCGGGGAGGATCACGGCTGTGCAGGGGACCATCGACGTGGATGCGCACGATCTGCTGGGCAGCACCGTGGACGTAGAGGCGGAGCTGGCCATCGACAACGAAGCCGCCGACGCCACGCCTGAGAACATGACTGCGCTGCCCGTCCTCGGATTCAGGAGCCACCTGGTCGAGCGCACCGAGGACGAGCACTTCCGGATCCTGGGCGACATGGCCATCGGCGGGGTCGTCCGACCCGTGGAGCTCGCCATGGTGGAGAGCGGCCGGGGCGTGGACGCGGATGGCACGTGCCGGGTACGGTTGGCCGCCGCCACGCGCCTGGAGCTGACCGGGCTGCCGGGCCTCGAGAAGGCCCTGAGCAGCCAGTGGGGGCTCCACATGGGTCGGGCGGTCGAGGTTTTCGTCGAGGTCGACGTGGTGGAGGCGCGGGCGGCCTGAGCAACCCTTTCCCGCCACGTTGTATCCTATCGCCAATAATGGTCGATTGACTATAGGTCAAACGACATATATAATGGATGGGCGTTGACCGGCAGTGAGACCGCGCCCAACGCAGCAGAGCCAGACCAGGCGCCGCCTCGTCGCCTCGGCTGCCTTGGTGTCGCCTCGACGACACGAGCCCGACCGACCCGAACCGACCGAAGCCGCCCATGGAACCCCACGACCTGATTCCGCTGAATCCAAGGGACTACCTGATTCTCTTCGTGCTCGAGGCCGGTGAGCGGCACGGCTACGGGATCGTGAAGGAGGTGGAGAGGGAGAGTGGAGGACAGGTACAGCTGGATCCCGCCAACCTCTACCGCTCGATCAAGCGGCTCAGCCGGGACGGCCTGGTCGGGGAAGCCGAGCGTCGCCCCGTCGAGGGCACGTCCGAGCGGCGCCGCTATTACGCCATCACCCAATTCGGACGGCAGGTTGTGGCGCTCGAAGCGGCCCGGCTGGCGTCTCTGGCAGATGCGGCCCGGGCGAGCGGCTTGATTCCAGAGGCGCGGACGTCGGCATGAGGCCCTCCCTCGCCGAGCGCATCTATGGTGCGCTGTTGCGCCTCCTGCCTCGGGACTTCCGTGACGCCTATGGCACCGACGCGAGCGAGCTCTTCCGGGACCTCTACTCGAGAGCACGAGACGAGGGAGGACAGGCGGCCGCGCTGAGGGTCTGGCTACGGTCGGTGGGCCGGTTGTTGGTGTGCGCCGTGGACGAGCGCATCGATGGGCTCCGGTGGCCTGATCGGCAGGACGCCGCGAGGCAAGGAGCCGTCTCGCGGGGACCCCGGCGGAGACGGAGAGGAGGAGACGTGATGGGAGGGGTGATCCAGGACCTGCGGCATGCACTGCGGGCATTTCGACGCCGACCCGGCTTCACGCTCACGGCAGTGGCCATCCTGGCCATCGGCATCGGCGCCACGACCACCATCTTCTCGGTCGTGGACACCGTGTTGCTCCGGAGTCTGCCGTATCCGGAGGCGGAGCGTCTCGTCTACGTCGACAACGGAAGCCACTCCTACCTCGACTTCAGGGAGTGGGAGGAAGGGATGTCCGGCTTCGAGGTCATGGGCGGCGTCTGGAACGAAGAGGTGTCCGTCACGGGGGACGGCCAGCCCGAGAAGCTGTGGGGCGGCCAGGTGACCCGCGACTTCTTCCAGGTCCTGGGAGTGCGACCTCAGCTGGGCCGGCTCTTCCTGCGAGACGACCACGTGGGCGACGCGGCCGTCGTGGTCCTGAGCCACGGCCTCTGGACCCGGAAGTGGGGGAGCGATGCGTCGATCATCGGTCGGCGCGTCACCGTCAACGGCCAGCCCATGGTGGTGGCCGGCGTGGTCTCTCCCGACTTTCGTCCGGCGGAGCTGCTGCACCGGGGCGGAGCCGTCGACCTGTGGCTTCCGTTGGACCTGGCTGATCCCGACTATCAGAGCCGCGGATGGCACGTGCTCAACGCCGTCGCGAGGCTTTCCGCTGGCACCACCGTCCCCGCCGCGCAAGCCGAGCTGGACGCGATTCTCGACCAGGCCGTGGCGGCGTCTCCGGACAGCTATCTGGACCGGAACGGCGAGTTCGAGGGCTTCCCCCTGATTCCGCTGCATGAGGCGTCGGTACGACAGGTGAGCTCGACGCTGCTGATGCTCATGGGCGCGGTGGGCCTGATGCTCCTCATCGCGTGCGCCAACGTGGCCAACCTGATGCTCGCCCGTGGCATGGCCCGGGCCCGCGAGCTCGCGGTGCGGGGCGCGCTGGGGGCGAGCCGACGCCGGATCGTGGGTCAGCTGCTCACCGAAAGCGTGGCCCTGGCATTGGGCGGCGGACTGGCGGGCATTCTGCTGGCCTTTGCCGGCGTCCGCGCCTTCTCCCACTTCGATCCCGGTGGGATCCCTCGCCTCCAGGAGCTGTCGGTGGATCCCCGCGTGCTGGGGTTCGCCGTGCTGGCCTCCGTGGCGACGGGCGTGCTCTTCGGCATTCTGCCGGCGCTTCAGGCCACGAGGAAGGATGCGAGCGACGCCCTCAAGGACGGTGCGGCATCGGTCACGGCGAGCCGGAAGGGCCGGCGGCTCCGGAGCCTGCTGGTCGTGTCCGAGATGGCTCTGGCCCTGGTGCTGCTGGTAGGGGCCGGCCTGCTCTTCCGCAGCCTCACCGAGCGCCTCCAGGTGGATCCGGGCTTCCGCACCCAGCAGCTGGTGACCATGAAGCTGAACCTCGGTCCGACCTACGAAGAGGAGGAGCGGGTTCGCTTCACCCAGGACCTGATGGAGCGGGTCGCGGGACTTCCAGGTGTGCGGTCCGTGGCGGCGGGCGCCACGCTACCATTCGAGATGTCGGGGCGGGGACGTTGCTGCTGGCGCACCACCGTGACGCCGCTGGGCGACGGCGGTGAGGAGATCCGCTCCATCGTCCATCCCGTCACACAGGACTACTTCCACACGCTGGGTGCGGACGTGGCCTTCGGACGAGAGTTCACCCGGGCGGATCAGGTGGCCGATCCGTCCGTGGCGATTCTCAACCGGGCAACGTCGCTGAGGCTGTTCGGCGACGAGAACGGGGTGGGCCGGGAGTTGGAGATGGCCAACACCACGCTGACCGTCGTGGGCGTGGTCGACGGCGTACACCACTGGGGCCTGGACCAGGACGTGGAGTCGGCGGTCTACGTACCGCACCAGCGTTTCGCCGGGGAGTTCGACATGATGAGCCTGGCGGTCCGCTCGGAGACCGACCTGGGGACGCTCGTTCCGGCGCTCCGCGAGGCCGTGTGGGCGCTCCAGCCCGATCAACCGGTGAGCGGCATCACCAGCATGCGGCAGCTCGTCTCCAGCTCGGTGGCCGCGCCGCGATTCCTGTCGGTCCTCCTGGGGACCTTCGCCGCCGTCGCGTTGCTCCTGGCGTGCGGCGGCATCTACAGCTCGATGCTGTACTCGGTCGGTCAGCGACGACGGGAGCTGGGGATCCGGATCGCGCTGGGGGCCGAGCGGAGCGACGTGGCCGGGCTGGTGCTGCGGCAAGGCCTGAAGCTCACCGTGGCCGGGATCGCGCTGGGGGTGCTGGGCGCTCTGGCCGTTTCGAAGCTGATGGAGAGCTTGGTGTGGGGCATCACTGCGACAGACCCGCTCACCTTCACGGGCGTGGCTGGGCTGCTGGCGATCGTGGCCGTGATGGCGTGCTGGGCACCGGCCCGGCGGGCGGCGACGGCCGATCCCCTCGAGTCGCTGAGAGCGGAGTAGCCCTACTCGTAGCGGAGCGCCTCCATCGGGTCGACCTTGGACGCCCGCCGCGCGGGGATGTAGCCTGCGCCATACGCCACGCCGACCAGGAGCACGGCTACGACGGCGACCACCACCGGGTCGTGCCCCTCCAGCCCGTACAGCAGCGACTGGGCGCCCCGGCCCAGGAGCAAGGCCGCGACGATGCCGATCACGCCGCCCACGACCGTCATGCGGGTGACCTGCCTGAGCACCATGCCTCGCACCTTGTCGGAGCCGGCACCGAGGGCCATGCGCAGGCCGATCTCCCGGGTCCGCTGAGCCACGGTGTAGGCCAGCACGCCGTACAGGCCCACGCCGGCAAGCAGCGTCGCCAGTACCGCGAACGCAGCGGCCAGGGTGCTGATCATCCGGTCGAGGACGACGTTCTCCCGCACCTGCTGGCTCAGCGTCTTGAGGTCCTCCACCGGCAGGTTGGGATCCAGCTCTTTGACCACAGGGGGGATGGCCCGGAGCACCGTTTCCGGCTCCAGCGCCGTGCGCACGTAGAAGTTGATGATGCCCAGCCCCTCGTCCTGTCGGTACGGGAGGAAGAAGATGGGCGGCACGGTCTGCTTGACCTCGCTGTACTTGGCGTCCTGGACCACGCCCACGATCTGGACGTCGAGCTCGTCGTCGCCGCTGTGCGCCATCAGCTTACCCACCGCGTCCGGGCCGTCCAGGTTGAATTTGCGGGTGAACGCCTCGTTCACGATGGCCACCTTCGGCGCGTCGGCCGCGTCGGCCCGGGTGAACTCGCGCCCGGACATCAGCGGGATCCCCAGGGTGCTGAAGTATGCGGGGCCGATCTCGTTGTAGCGCGAGCCCGAGTCGATGTCGGGTCCCGACTCCCAGCCCTCGACCTCGACGCTGTTCCCCCAACTGCTGCCGGCAATGATCGGGACCATGCCCGCGGTCGCGCCGGTCACGCCGGGAATCGCCGCGAGCTCATCCTCGAGCCGCTCGAAGAGCGCCAGCGAGCTCTCCGGCTCGTAGCCGTTGAGCTCTGGCGAGATACCGAACGTGATCACGTTGTCGGTCTCCAGGCCCAGGTCCACCCGGCTCACGTTGACCAGGCTCTTGATGAACAGGCCGGCCGCCACCAGCAGCGCCATGGACAGGGCGATCTGCGCCGTGACCAGAACGGAGCGGAAGCGGGCCGCCGAGCGCGCGCCGGCCGGCTGACCGGCGCTGGCCTTGAGCATGGTGACGAGATCCTGACGCGTGCTGTGGAGCGCCGGAAACAGGCCGAACAGGACGCCCGTGCCCACGGCCAGCCCTGCGGTGAACAACAACACGCTCGGTCGGAGCTCGAGGGCGATCCTGGCCGCAGCTTCGGGAGGCAGGATCGACCCGATGAGCTGTAACGTGGCCTTGGCCACGAACAGGCTCGCCACACCGCCCAGTATCGCCAGGAGCAGCGACTCGGTGAGGAGTTGCCGGAGCAGTTGGACGCGGCTGGCGCCCAGGGATCCGCGGATCGCCATCTCCGAGCCCCGCCTGGCGCCCCGGGCCAGCAGGAGGTTGGCGACGTTGGCGCAGGCGATCAGCAATACGAAGGCCGTGATCGACAGCAAGAGGATCAGAGGCGTGCGCACCTCTTCGTGCATCGAGCTCTGACCGCGGAAGCCCGGCTCCAGCGTGATCTCCTTGGCGAGGAAGCGCTCCATCGTGGCGTCGCTCATGCCCCCCTGGAGTGCTGCTTCGACCTCGTTCAGGATGCCGCTGTAGAGCGTGTTGATCTCGAGCGCGGCCTGCTCGATGGAGACCCCCGACTCAAGTCGGGCGAAGAGGTATGCCCAGTAGCTACGGCGATTCTCGAAATGATCGAAGCCCGGGGACATGAGGCCTCGCATGCTGATCGGTACGAAGACGTCGGGATCGCCACCCAACGTGGTGCCCTCGAATCCTCGGGGCGCCACGCCTACGACGGTCATGGGGTGCCCGTTGATGATGAGGGTGGCGTTCAGCACGCCGGGGTCGGAGCCGAGTCGGTCCTCCCAGTATCCGTGACTGAGCACCGTCACGAAATGCTCGCCGATGGCCCGGTCGTCGTCGGGTCCCAGGAGGCGCCCCAGAGCCGGTTGGAGGCCGAGAACCGGGAAGTAGGATCCGGAAACGAGCATCCCCTCGCCGCTCAAGGTCTCTCCGTCCTTCGCCAGGTTGGCGCCGAACAGGCGATGGGCCGCGACGCCGCTGAAGCCGGTTTCGGCCTGCTCGAGGTCGCGGAACATGGGATAGCTGAAGGTGGCGTCGCAGTCCCCTGCCTGATTGCACGACTGGGAGCCGTGCTTGGGTCCCGGGGCCCCGAGGTTCACCAGCTGATCGGGCTCCTGCACCGGCAGCGACCGAAGCAGCATCTGGTCGAACAGCGAGAAGATGGCCGTGTTCGCGCCGATCCCGAGGGCAAGCGAAAGCGCGGCGACGGCGGTGAGGAAGGGGGTGCGGGTGATGGTAGGAAGGGGGTGCGGGTGATGGTGCGCAGCGCGAGCCTCAGGCTGGCCATTCATGCCTCCGGAAGGCGCGAGGACGGCGGATCCACGCGCGGTCGTTTTGCGACGAGTCGTCGTGCGGCGCGGCGGGTTACGGGCCGGGCGTCGAGGACATGCGCCGGCGATGCCACGCCACGCACATCATGCCTACGAGAGGTTAGACGAGAGATTGCCGCCGGGAGTTGCGCAAGGGGGGGCGAGGGAGCGGACATGTGACCGCCGGCGTGGGACCCTCTACGTCGGCTCGCGTCCAGGTTCAGTCCAATCCCGGCGCTGGCCTACCCTCCCACGGTCCTCCGAATCGTGATGGGCTGGGGATACGTCATGGGGCCCAGCGGCGTGTGGATGGTTGGGGAGAACCGGAGCGCCACCTCCTTGGCCGCACCGCCCTGACCGGCCAGGGCGAGCCCCAGCTCGAACAGGTCCTGGGCCGAGCCCTCGAAGAAGTCGAGGAGGTTGAGGCCGACGACGACGGGGATGTCCTCCGGCTGCCCGGGACGGAGCAGAACCTCGTCCTCCAGGATGCCGCTCAGCGTCTCCCGGCTCTCGAGGAGCAGGGTCCAGTCCATGCGCGTGAGGCGCGCGTCCGTGTCGTTGTCCTGGGGATTCTCGGCTCCCACATGCAGCGTCAGATCCAGGGGGAAGTCCTTCTGCGAGATCGCCAACGCCAACCGTCCCGCGTCCTGGAGCCCGAGGTCTTCGTACGACCGGACTCGGTCGAGGTCGATGCCGGCCAGTCGCACGTTGGAGACACCGTCGAGGCTGAAGGCGACGTCCTGGAGTGCCGCGAACTGCTGAAGCGTGGCGCAGCCCGTCGTGAGGCCGACGAGGGCCACGAGGCCGAGGGTGAGAAGCCAGCGACTGGCACGCATCTGAGGCTTTCGGGTGAGTGGCGAAGGACTGGCTCGCACTTGAGATTTCCGGCGGGGTGGCGAACGATCCACGGAAGGATGGCCCAACTGCATCTGGGGCTCCTGAGTTTGCGAGTGCTAGCTGCCTGACCAGGTCATCGGCACGCTCAGGAGGATAGACAACCGGTGTGCTTAGCTGGTCACAGGGGGCCGACACGGACCTCGGGGGGGTGTGAGCGGTGATGAACGTCAGGAGCGCAGCGAGGACCGACAGGCGCGCCGCCCACGCCACGGATCCGGCGCTCCGCGCTTGAGAGCCTCGAGGTTTGTTCGTCGAAGAAAAACCCGCAGCCCTTCAGCGGCCGTGCAGTCGCTCAATCCGAGACCGATGGCCGATCAGGGGTCCGGTGGCGCGGCAAAGCTCGGCACGACTCCCTCCAGCCCTACCCGCGGCAGGATCACCTCCCGGAACCGTGGGGAGTCCCAGAGCGACGCGAAAGCCGGGTCCCAGATGTCGTATTGCACGCGGAACGGGAGCGCGAAGACCATGGCCTCGAGGATGTCCAGGGCACGGTCGTCCTGCCCCAGCACTGCCCACGTCTGGGCCAGTCCCCGGGGGTAGCCCTCGACGGCGAGCACCGACGGATCTCCCGTCTCGAGCGCCAGTCCGTGCAGGCGGAAGGCCGTCGTGTCGGGCAAGTAGAAGGCGAACCGATCCAGTGCCTCCTGATACCGGCCGTCGAACAACATCAGGTTGGCCAGCACGGTACGGAGGAAGTGCATGTCGCCGGCCGTGTCGATGGCGATCCCCTCTTCCAGGAGCGCCTCGGCCTCCTCGGTCCGGCCGTTCATGAACATCACGAACCCATGAACGTCCAGGGTCAGCGGCGTCCGGTCGAGGGCCAGCGCCCGCCCCGTCTCACGCAGGGATTCGTCGAGCCGGCCCATGCCCCAGAGCAGCTCACCATACTGGATATGGGCCTCCTCGTTGTCCGGGTCGAGCTCGAGAGCCAGCAGAAGCTCCCGCTCGCTTGCTTCCCACTCCCATCGATCCCGGTGGATCGAACCCAGGGCGATGTGGGCCGACGCGTTACGGGGATCCAACTCGAGGGCACGGCGGGCCGCAACCACTCCGGCCGCCAGGTTCTGCGCCCAGAATGCGGAGTCCGTCGACTCGCGCCCGAGCCCCGTGTACAGAGGATGAATCGCTCGTGACTCGGCCAGTCCGGCCCAGGCCGGCGCCCACATCGAATCCCTGGCAACGGCGGCCTCGAACAGGCCTACCGCCTCGGCGACCCCCGGTCCCCGCCGGCGCAACGCTGCCCTCCCGCTCAAGTACAGATCGTGAGCGTCCATGTCCGCGGTGGCCGATACGAGCGCACCGCTGCTGAGCCCCAGCGGCACACGGAGCGACTCGGCAATGGATTCGGCGATCTCGGACTGGATGGCGAAGATGCCCTCGAGCTTGCGGTCGTAGGTCTCCGTCCACATGCGGAAGCCGTCCGCGACGTTCACGAGCTCGGCGCTGACACGGATCTGATCGCCGTCCTTTCGCACGCTGCCGCCCAGCAGATACGGCACGCCCAGCTCCTCCCCGACCTGGCGTAGATCCAGATCTCGGCCTCCGTAGGCGAAGGCCGAGGACCGGGCGGCGACGCGAAGGTCGCGGATCTTCGAAAGCACGGTCAGGATCTCTTCGGAGATGCCGTCGCTGAAGTACTTCTGATCACCCTCGGGACTCATGTCGGCGAAGGGGAGCACGGCGATGGCGGGGCGAGGGTCCTCCGCCGGGTCTACGTACGTCGGATCTGCTGTCGAGGCGCTCGCTGACGTGGATGTCGACGCATCCGTTACGTTGGCCGCGCCAGGTGCAGACACCGAGCGCCCGCCGTAGAACCCGGCCGCCAAGCCGACGACGGTCCCGAGGGCCAGGGCCGCGACCCCACCCATTGTCGCGTTGCGCCACGTGAAGACGCTCTCCGCGCCCGACGTGGGTGCCGGCGTCCTGGTGTCTGGAGCGGAACCGCCGGCTGGTGCGTCGGGCCCTGGACCCACGCCCTCCTGAACGAAGGCGGTCGCCAAGACGACGGGCAGGCCGATGAGAAGCAGCAGGGCGGCGAACGCGGGGAACCACTCGGGGAGACCGAGCCCCTCCGTGGCAGTCTGCACGACCTCGAACACCACCCAGCAACCGACCAGGTAGATGCCGAGCACCTGCCACAGGCTTCGCCGATGGACCTCGCGGATGAGCTGCTCGAACGTCAGTGCCGGTCCTTGGTGGAGGCGGGAAGAGACGACGCTACGAAGATGCGGTCCCAGGGCGGGCGGGATCAAGAACCGCCTGTCGGCCAACACCCGGGCTTCCGTGCTGGGTCACGGCGTGTCGCTCTCGACGAACGAGGGCGCCGACGCGTTGCGTCGACCGCCTTGCCGGCCTCCACTCTCCCGGTCATTCTTCCCCATCCCCCCGAAAGAGCCTGCGGCAGTACCCCACCGGAACCCCCATGCCGTCTCGCGCAACGGCCTTCACCCTGGCAGCCATGATCCTGCACTCCACGACCCCAGCCTCCGGGCAGACGACAGGCGAGCGTCGCCCGCCCCCGATGGCCGATCGTCAGCCCCGGGAGCTGACGATTCACGGCGATACGCG
>JBDHHQ010000052.1:0-30886 GCA_039589315.1 Gemmatimonadota bacterium | reverse complement strand
GATCGCCCGTCCCTCGCCGCACTGCCCTTCGCGAACCGGAGCGGACGCGAGGAGGACCGATACTTCACCGACGGGCTGCACGACGAGATCATCGGCCGACTGTCTACAGTGTCCGCGATGCGGGTCATCGCCCGCACCTCTGTCGAGGAGTACCGGGAGACACCCAAGAGCGTCCGCGTCATCGGGCAGGAGCTTGGCGTCCGCTACTTGCTGGAAGGCGGAGTGCAGCGGGCTGGCGATCGTGTACGCATCAACGTCCAGCTCATCGACACTTCGCACGAAGGACATCTGTGGGCGGGGCTCTTCGATGAAGAGCTAACGACCGCGAGTCTGTTCGACATACAGACGGCTCTCACCGATTCCGTCGCCTCGTACCTTCGGGTCGCCGTCGAGCGGGCCGAGCGCGTCCGTATTGCCCAACGGTGGACACATAGCCCCGAGGCGTATGCGGTCTACTTGGAGTCCTTGACCGCCGGTCGTGGGATGGTGCCGATCGAGGGGGGGCGGGCCAGGCTCCCGCTCTTGGAAGAGGCAGTTCGGCTGGACCCGGACTTCGCCGTGGCTTGGGCTCGCCTTGCCCAAATCCACGCGCGACAAGATCAGCTTGGTAGCCAGTATGCAGATCATGCGACGCTTGCTAGTGCGGCGGTGGAGCAGGCCCTTGATTTGGCACCTGACCTCCCGGAGTCACACTTCGCCCACGCGATGCTCCTGTACCGCGTCGAGCGGGATTACGAGGGGGCGTTGGCCGCTTTGGCCCGGGCCCAAGCGGGAAGCTTGCGGGACCTGGAACGTTGGAGATCGTACGTCGAGCGCCGGGACGGGCGCTGGGAGGAAGCTCTTCGTTCTGGCCTGGGAGCACTGAAGACATATCCACGGTCGGCCGGGGCCCACTGGGATGTGGCCCGGACTCTGCACCATCTACGCCGCTATGACGAGGCTGTCCCCTACTTCGATCGGGCACTCGAAATGTCCCCGCACAGCGTGCACTATTGCCGAGATCGTGCACTGACCATCTGGGCTCGCGACGGGGACCTGGGGGAGGCGTTGGGAGTGGATGCGCGTTTCCGGCACTGGCTTCCCTACCTTCGACGCGATTGGACAGCGTTGCTTGCCGAGCTTGAGGAATGGCCGGAGGCGGTGAACTTGTACGATTTCTGGGCGGCACCCAGGGACCTCTACCTGGGCATGGCCCATCGCGGCCTGGGGGACGAGACCGCGGCGGCCGACGCCTTCCGGAACGCCATTGACACCATGGGTGCCCGAGTCGCTGCCGACGCTGCCGACTTCCGCCTCGTTCAAGCTCTCGGGCTCGCCTACGCAGGAGCAGGGCAGCGCAACGAAGCCTTGGAGGCCGGACATCGGGGTCTCCAGCTGATGCCCCCAGAGCGGGACGCGATCTTTGGACCATGGGCCTACACCCGATTGGCCCAAATCCACGCCCTCCTGGGGCAAGCCGACTCGGCGGTAGCCTACCTCGAAGAGGGGTTTGCTATCCCCGGAGACCTGTCCGCCTGGGAGGTGAAGACAGATCCGATCTACGACGGCATCCGCGACCATCCCGGATACCTTAGGCTGATGGAGCGGTTCGGGCTGGAGCCGTGAGGCGGGCCCCGCCGTGCACTTCCAAGGACTCACGCGGATGGTCACATGAGCAAGAAAGAACTCGGCCTCCTAGACCTCCTGAAGACCTGTGGCTTCGACGCCGGTGTGCCCTCGAAGCTCGTCCGGCACGAATCCTCAGACTATGACATGCAGGAGCTCACCCGTTCCGGTTGGTTCGAGGCATACCAGGGCGCGCAACGCCGTCGGGTGTTCGACGGGATCGAATACCTGGTCTCCTTCGTCGGGGCCGGAGGGACGCTGGCTCGCCTAGTGGGGGTGTACCGCGTTTTGGGACGTCAGCCAGCGGAGACCGCTAAGGCTCTCGCTGACTGCCCCTATGCGGACTGGCGCGCCCGGGGCCGGCACTTCTACACCCTGGAGCAGCAGCCGGGGTTCGAAAGCCTCGAGGGGCGGGTCATCATCGACTGGGGCAAGGCCACACGCTCGTGGCACCAGAAGCTGCGCGACAAGCCCGTCGTCGAGGTGCGCCCGAAGGGTGAGGTGCTGCCAACCTTCAGGGATTACCTGGAGTTCGAACTCACGTACTCGGAGTTGAAGGCCTTGGTGGATGATCCAGGCGGTTCAGTCGATTGGGCGGCCCGCCTGTCAGCAGTCGCCGGCATCTACCTGATCGTGGCCACCACGACCGGCGAGCAGTACGTCGGCTCGGCGCACGGTGCCAGCGGCATCTGGGGGCGGTGGACTGAGTACGCTAAGAACGGCCACGGCGGGAACAAGATGCTGAAGGAGCTCATCGCACACGACAAGGCGTATCCGGCGGCGTTTCGGTATTCCATCCTCCACGTTCTCCCGACCAGTCAGACCCGCGCTGAAGTCCTGCAGTGGGAGAGCGTCCACAAGCGCAAGCTCGGAACCCGTGCCGTTGGGCTGAACCTGAACTAGTCGGATCGTTCGAGTCAGGTACGGCGACATACTGTCCGTTCACCGTCCGTTGGGCTACGGCAGATCACGACATGGGGAGGGGGGTACCAACGGCAGATCGCGTGATCTGTCAGTGAGTTATGTCGTTTCTTGTCGTGATTTAGGGCCTGTGGGATACGCCTGATAAGCGTGAGACCCGAGGGCCAGACGGAGGGGGGGCGAACGTCGACCAACACGCACCTTCATCCGAATTACTCCCGACACCAATAGCACACCGTCGGCAGGTCGAATCTGAACTGCCCGCAGGAACTGCAGGTGTACGTCCTCGCGGCTCGGAGCAGCTCCAAGATCTGAGGCTTGTGGACCCGGAGCTGGTCCCGCAGCTCGTCCGTCAGCGCGCTTGCCGGACGGCAGATCAGATCCTGCCCATCGGCTGAGACCCGGATCCCCAGCGCCCCGGCGCGATGGATCACCGACGCGGCCAGCAGCAATTGTTGGGGCTCCATCTCGGCCGTGCACTAAATGCGTTCCGCGTCCTCGGAGTCTTCCGCAGGCGGCATTCTTTGCAGGTCGAGAGTGCCCTGGCCGATCCCGTTTGCTGCGTTCGGTGACACTTCTCTCTCTTCTACTCCCCAGGATTCCGTCGAAACGCCGAAACGGCTATCTATGTCATTGCCCTTCATCATGTTAGCGTTGCGGTTGCCTATCGAAACGGTGCCGAAACCGGTTGAACCGCTATCGCCACCGTCTTGGGCTTGCGTTTCCGTTTCGGTGCCCTGTCGAAACGTTAAATCATTGTCAATCAATTGATTAGCGGTGCGTTTCGGCGATTCGGCGGATTCGCCGGGGGTAGTGGAAGAGGAAGTACTAGAGTCGCCGTGCTCTGCCCACCAGTCCGCCACGTCCTCTTGGGTCGGCAACACGCTCCGCTCCATCGGCAGAGGGTCTCCCAGCGCAATTTCTGCAGGTTGTCCTTGCCCCGCATTGTTGACCAGGAAGCCGGCTTCAATCGCGTCGTTGATGCGTTTGCCCGCTGTTGAGGGCGCCCGGCTGAGGGCTGTGGCGACCTCGATCTTGGTGCAAGTTGAGCCGACCTTGTCCTTCAGGACGCCCTCGACGGCTGTAACTGTCTCACGAATCGCAGGGGTCGCTGCTGTTAGCGTCTGGCCGAGGATGGGCTCCAGCAGCCGGTAAGTCTCCGCATAGTCGTCAACGGTTGCGATGATGCGGCTCTCAGCGTCCCGCTCGCGGTTCTCCTGGTGGATGTAGGCCATGACGCGCAAGAAGCTGGCAATCTGATGGATGTCTCTTCGGACCCGGACTTCCTCCGACGGCACGTCATTCAATGGATCGGCGAATGGGACGACGACTTCTCGGTCGCCGTAGCGTTCGAGGTATTCCGAGGCGGCAACGAACTCGTCGTAGTCGGGGACAGCCTTATGGACGCCCTTGAGGTCTTCGACCACCCCGCGGACGATTCTTGCCGTCTGGTCAGGGTCATCCGTAATCGTGACCTTCATCATCCGCGTCGAAAGCTCCGGCTCGAGCGCGGTGGTCGAGGTTGTGATTAGTCCAGTAGGACCGGGCTGCTCGATGAGACGAGGACCTAGCTTGCCCGTCATCTCATCCTTCTCGACCGTCTCGTATCGGAGCCCGTTGCCCCAGGCCAGTTCTCGGATGATGGAAGCCCCGACGCCCTCCTTGGCCACGGCGCTGGCCTCGCCGATGTAGACGAAGGCGTGCTCCGTCTTGAAGTCGGAGTAGATGAGGGCGCGTTCAGACGAGGCTGTTAGCTCGTGAACCGCATGGCGCGGATGATATGCCATGACAACCTGAACCGTGAACGACTTGCCACCGGAGGACGGGCCGAACACACCGACGTTGATCGGTCGGTCGAAGACCCGGGAGTGTATCGCGACGTTGATGATCTCGGCTGGGATGGTCTCTCCGGCGTACCCACCGTGGGTCAGGGATTCGCGGAAGAGCTCCAGGGGTATGTCCGAGGTCAGGATCCTCTTCGCACGCTCCCATAGCTCCTCCCTGCTTGAAGGCGTCGGCTCAGCGGGCTCGGCATTGCCGTCGGACGATCGGGGCCTAGCGGCCTCGATCTCGGAGCGGAGCGTTTCTTTTCGGATGCCCCGGTCCCTGAGGGGAGCGTTGTTCAGCGCCATATCGAGCTCGAGATCATCCAGCCGCGCCAGCAGGGGTACCACCCTCTCTTTCACGTCGTCAGGCGTGGTGGCCCGTTCCCACGCGAGCTCGAGAGGATCCCGGGCGGAGGCCAACAGCTCGCGGATGGTCTCCTCGAAGGCCACGGCCCCGAGGTAAGCCAGCAGGTCGTTTGGGTCTTTCCCATCGGGCAGCTCGACGATGGCGGCCTTCGGATACAGCTCGCGGGCCAGCGTCTCCGCTGCCTCCCTGCCTGCGCCGTCGCCGTCGAGCATTAGGTAGACCCTCTTCGGCCGCCGGAGGCGCTCCACTACCGAATCAGCAGCTCCGGAACCCAGGAGCGCGACCGCGTCGAAGCCCGCCTGGACGAGGGCGGCCCAGTCGAAGAAGCCCTCGACCACAATGGTCTCCTGACGGGGCTGGGCCAGTTCGAGGCCAGGCGTCGGGCGGTCGCGGTCCTTGGTGAACAGATACTTCGGGGGGAAGTCATCCTTCTTGGCGCCCGGGAAGTGTCCGATGACTTCGACGGGCCGCCCGTGCCGCAAGACCGGAAGAAGAACACAAGCGCCGTGCCTATCTCGCCAAGTCCCCAGCTTGAGCGCCGCGATGGTCTCGTCCGTGAGGCCACGACGGCGTAAGTACGCCCGGTGCTCAGGAGTGAGCTGCCCGGCAGCCTTCGCGACAACGCGTTCGAGCTTCTCCAGTCGCGTTTCCTCGGCCCTACGCTCCTCCTCTAGAGCCACGAACTCCTCGCCGCTCAGTCTCTGCCACTCCGCGCTGAGCGGAATCCCAGCGCGTTGCGCGAGCCACTTCTTCGCCTCCACGAAGTCGAAGCCGTGAGCTTCCTGCACGAGCGAGAACACGTGTCCGCCGCGACCGCAGCCGTGGCAGAAGAAGACTTCTCGTCCGGGGTCGATGAAAAACGACGGGGTCTGATCGTCGTGCCCGGGGAGCGGACAGCGAGCTTCGAGCTGCCGCCCGGACTTCTTCAGCTCTGCTCCGAGAGCTTCGGCGACATCCTCGATGGGGTTCGCATCACGGATGCGTTCCTTCTCCGCCTCTATCCAATCGGCAGTCATCGGAAGCCCCCCGACTCGGCAGCGCCGTGGAGGCGATCGCCGCGAGCCCGTTCCTCGGCGAGTGAGCCAGACTTACGCCACTCGATCCACTCCCGGAGGTCGTTCTCCTCGTAGCGAACGTCGTTGCCGCGCAAGCGAAGGAACGACGGCCCGAAGCCGTCCTTGCGCCATTTGTAGAGAGTGTACTTGCTGACCCCGAGCCGGTCAGCGACTTCCTCGACCGTCAATAGGAAGCTCATGATCCCCACCTCGTTCAGGTACGTCACCACGGGTCATCCGTGGGTTGCCCGGAAGGTGGGGGAGGGGTTCGGCGGGAATTGCGCTGGTGATTTCCGCCCTCAGGGGATCGGTGTTGGCCAGTCGGGATTCCGGAGGAAGGTAAGTCGTTTCATGAGTGACAATTGGGCATCCGTCTTGACTGCCCTGCTCTCGTCAGGCACCTCTTTGCCGAACATTCTTGCGACAATCTTGACAGCTACGGCCCTTAGCTCGGGCGGACGGCCAACGTCCCCAGAGCCCATTGTCCTCGGATCACGAGGCATCTCGGCCAGGTTCCACCAGGCATCGTTGCTGCCGGCCTGAAGCGTCACTGTGGTGAGGATTTCACTCGTGACCATCGACATCAGCCGCAGGACGAACTCCTCCCGGCTCTCTTCCTTGTCGCGAGCGAAGTCCCCACACAGTTCGAGGTGCACAGTCTCGTCGGAGACCGGCGTTCCGGACAGCCAGACTTCCGAGTCGGGTTCTTCGAACAGGAACGCCTTTGCGCGGACGACGCTGAAGCCTGAGTCCGGGTCGTTCCTGACGAAGTCGTGTGCGAGCCGGATGCAGCCAAGTCCAAACCAGGGTGGTAGTGCCCGCTCCCAGTCCTGTCCCTTAGCGTTCCAGATCTCTCCCGGCCACCGGATCGTATGCACCCACCAATCGGCCACTGCGTCCCAGCCGGCGCGCAAAGGACCGTACTGTGGAAGCACCGACTCGCCCCACGAACCATTCAGATCCGACAGCTGAATGGTTGCCACGATCGGGGCCACGCGCTCGAGTATCGCGCTGAGTTCATCTCGCGCCAGAGTCCAAAGCGCGTGACCGAACGCACGGTGGGGTGCGGTCAGGGCGGTCCTGTCGTCGCGCCCAAGCCGTTTGAACCGCTGTACAGCGCCCCTGGGGACCTTGATCCCGTCCAGCACCGTCTGCTTGCCCAGCGCGTCTGACAGTGGGACCGGCTCTGTGTCCATCCACCACCGATGGTCATCCACGGGCGGTCTCCTTCTGCTCCATCTTGGCCTCGACCTGGACCAGGATGCGCTCCAGCTCGTCAACGGCTGATCGCAGCGCCTCGTCCATCGGGCGTGCGTAGATCTGCGTGACACCGGCGCCCGGCGTCTTGTGGTTCAACAGGGCGGACACGCTCGCGATGGGCACGCCGGCGAGGTGGGTGAGCCATGTGCCAGCAGTCCGTCTCAGGTCATGAATGCGGAGATCAGTCAGCCCCGAGAGTCGGCGGATCTTGGCCCAGGGCCGCTTAAGGTCCTTTAAGGGTTGCGCGGGATCCGGTCCGGGAAAGATCGGCAGGCTAGGATCGACAGGGCGCGGGAGTGCTTTGAAGAGTCCAATGGCCCGTTTCGACAACGGTACCTCATGCGGCCGACGGCTCTTCGTTTCGGGGATCTCTAAGGTGGCACGCTGTAGATTCAGATCGGACCAGCGACGCCCTAGCAACTCCGACTTGCGAAGCCCAGTGAGGAGCCAGAGACGAACGAGCACGCCATCTCTTGGGTCGCCGGTTGCGTCCGCCGCCTTCAAGAGCCCAGGGGCTTCCTCGACTCTGAGGTAGCGCGTGCGGCTCTCCTCCTTGTTGCGGCTCTTCTTGGACCCGCGAGCGCGGCGGGCCGGGTTGGGTAGGGTCTCGGGTATGCAACCGAACTCCGAGCCCCACTCGTAGATAGTATGGATTAGAGTCCGAACTCTGTTGGCCTCGGTCGGTGAGCCCGCCTTGGTGATCTCGGCGTGGAGTCGGTTGACGTCGGCTCGAGTCAGCTCCTCTGCCCGGATATGTCCGATGGCTGAGGCCAATCTCGTCGCCACACGTCGCTCCGAGTCCCGACGGTGGCTCTCGGACCAGTCGTCTCCGTGTTCGTCGAGGAACGCCTCAGCCAGCTCCTGCACCGTCTCCGCCGTCCTGCGACGAAGGCGCTCGGCCCGGCGAGCTGCGACCGGGTCGGCTCCATCACCAATCTCGACGAGATGTCGCCGTGCCTGCGTCCTAGCCTGGGAAAGCGTCAGCACACCAACAGTGCCAAGCGTCAGCAGTTTGCGCCTGCGGGCCTCACCGTACTGAAGGACGTAGCTCTTCCGCCCAGACGGATACAGCCGGACGCCGAAGCCGGGAAACGACTTGTCGAAGTGGATCTGGCGCGACGGGCCGTCAGGATCGAATCGAAGGTCCTCGATTCGTCGCTCGGTCATGCGGGGAGGGGCCACTGCTGCCTCCAGGGTTTTTTTCAGATTTTTTCGGAGCAGCCAGAGGCGTGTGGGCCGCTGCCACAGCGGCCCACACGCTTCACCCCCCCGGGGGGGTCTTGGTAGACCTTTTGAGATGAGTCTCACATAAGTCTCACTTCGGACCCCCACGAGCACCTCATGAATCTACCACGAGAGCAGGGCTCGTAACAGCCCTAAACGCATGTAATTATTGAGTGTATCGGCGAAGGCGTCCAGAGGGGCAGCCTTCGTGAATGAAGGTGACCTACTGCCTGACCGTCAGCCGGTCTCCGGGGCGGATGACGTCGCCCTCCCCCAGACCGTTCCAACGGCGGAGCTCGCCGACACCGACTCCGTAGGCGCGAGCGATGTCCCAGAGCGTGTCGCCCCTGCGCACGACGTGGGTTTCGTTCCCGCCTCCGCTGCTCGGTGCCGAGGCCACTCGCGTGGCTGCCGCCGCCGGCCGGCCCTCCTCGCCGGGCTCCGGCGCTCTGGGGACGACCAGCCACTGGCCGATCTGGAGGCGCCGGGCCGAGGTGTGCGGGTTCGCGGCCTCCAAGACGGCGAGAGACACGCCGTAGGCCCGCGCGATGTCCCAGAACGTGTCGCCCCGCACCACCTTGTGCTCGAGGAACGTGACGCGCTCGTCCGGCGGGATCAAGGCGTAGTTCGCCGCGAAGGTCGCGGCCGAGCCGGCGGGCACTCGGACCCTCGTCTCGCGCCCGGCGGGCGTGAATCCCCGTACCAGCTGGGGGTTCAGGCGCTCCACCACCTCCTGATCCACCTCGGCGGCCGACGCGAGCACGTCGACGGAGGTGGCGTCGGGCACCGAAACCGCTTCCCAGCTCAGCGCCGCCTCGGGCCGCACGTCGCCAAAGCCGTGACCGGCCGGATCCCGCGCGAGGGCCACGGCTGCCATGAGCTTGGGAACGAAGTCCCGCGTCTCCCGCGGCAGGTGGGGCCGGATGACGAAGTAGACGCTATCACCGTACTCGAGGCCTGGAGCGTGGCGGCGGGCCAGGCGGGCCACTCTCCCGGGCCCCCCGTTGTACGCGGACAAGGCCAGGGACCAGCTCTGGAAACGCCCGTGCAACTCGGCCAGGAAGCTCAGCGCCACGTGCGTCGCACGATACGGGTCGCGGCGCTCGTCAACCACGGCGGTCACGGTGAGCCCCGCGTCCCTCGCGGTCCCCGACATGAGCTGCCAAAGCCCCACTGCCCCGGCCCAGCTCACCGCCGTCGGGTTGTACCCGCTCTCGATCAGAGGTAGGTAGCGCAGCGACGGGGGAAGGTCTCGGGCCACCAGCTCGCGGGCCACCATGTCCTCATACGCGCCCATGCGCTCGAGGTACCGGGCGAAGTTCCCCCGACTTCGCCCCGTCCAGAGCTCCTGATACCACGCTTGCCGGTCCAGGAGCTCGACGCGCTCTGACCAGGGACCCGTCGTTACCGGGTCGGGCCGGGGAATCCCCGTGCCGGGGGCGGCAGTGGCCGGCAGCATCCCTTCGTCCGCGGGCGGCCGCTCACCGGCACGTGCGCCCGCGACGCCGGCTGCGCCCGGGTCGGATGGCCGGGCTTCTGGGCCGGGATCCGGCGTGGGTAACGGGTCGGGAGTACCGACCCGCGTGCACGCTGCCACGGCTAGAAGGGTCAAGACAGCGAAGGCCCTGGCTACCAACCGCCCTCCTCGCGAAGCGTGTCCACGGCATCGAGGAATCGATCCACATTCTGGTGCGTCGCACCGCTTCCCATCAAGCCGATCCGCCAGATCCTGCCGGTCACCGGACCGAGGCCGCCTCCCACTTCGATGCCGAATCGCTCCAGCAGCGCCTTTCTGGGCGGAGCCTCGTCCACCCCCCCCGGCAGGCGCGCGCTCGTGAGCTGCGGCAGCCGGTAGCCTTCCTCCGCGAACAGCTCGAAGTCGCGCGCCTCGAGCTCGGCCTGCAGCGTCCGGCCGACCTCCAGGTGGCGAGCGTAGCGAGCCGCCAGGCCTTCCTCCTGGATCATCACCAGCCCCTCGCGTAGGGCGTAGACCAGATTGACGGGCGCCGTGTGATGGTAACGGCGCTCCCGGCCCAGGTATCCCGAGATCAGCGACACGTCCAGGTACCAGCTCTGACAGGGTCGTTGCCGCGTCCGGATCCGCTCCAGCGCCCTGGGCGAGAAGGTGATGGGCGCGAGTCCGGGAGGGACGCCCAGACACTTCTGGGTTCCCGAGTAGGCCACGTCGATCCCGACCCGGTCGGCCTCCACCGGAACGCCGCCCAGGGAGGTCACCGTGTCCACTACCAGGAGTGTCTCGGTCTCGCGCACGGCGGCACCGATCTCGGCCAGGGGTTGCCACACTCCCGTCGATGTCTCGGCATGGACCAGCGCCAGGGCCCTGGCGCCCGGGTTCGCCTGCAGGGTGTCGATCACCCGCTGTGGATCCAGGGGTCGGCCCCAGTCACTCTCGACGGTCACGACATCCGCGCTCATGCGACGGGCCATCTCGGCCAGCCTCGCCCCGAAGACGCCACAGATTCCCACGATCGCGACGTCGCCCGGCTCCAGGATGTTGGCCAGTGACGCCTCCATGCCCGCCGACCCGGTGGCCGAGACGGGAAAGGTCGTCGCGTTCGTGGTCCCGAAGACGTGACGGAGCCGCTCGTTGACGTCGTCCATCAGGGCGAGGAACGACGGGTCGAGGTGGCCGACGGTGGGCTGCGCCAGGGCCTCGCGCACCCGACGTGCCACCGGTGAGGGCCCCGGCCCGAGGAGGAGGCGGGGCTCGATGGCGGCGCTTGTGGACTGCTCCTGAACGGTCATGAAGGCTCGTTGGCCGGGTTTGCTGTTGGAACTCGCGCGCTGGCCGCAGGCCTCGTGGCCAGCCGACTATGCGGTCGGTGTGGCCCGAGGACAAGAACAGGCGCGACCGGGGGGTGTCCCCTGACATCGGCAGCATCGGCGGGCGACGATAGCGGAGCCAAGGCGGATCGATACCCGCCGCAGGAGGGGCAGGGCGGAGCCCGAAGGGGCGGCGCTACCCGGCTCACAGGTGGTAGTTGGGCGCTTCTCGCGTGATCACGACGTCGTGGGGGTGGGACTCCCGGAGGCCCCCGGGCGTCACCCTGAGGAAACGGGCCACGTCACGAAGCTCGCTCAACGTGCCGGCTCCTACGAGGCCCATGCCGCTCCGGAGCCCGCCGACCAGCTGGAACACCTGGTCGGCCATGGGTCCCTTGTAGGGCACCCGGGCTTCAACGCCTTCCGGGACCAGCTTCTGATTCTCCTCGGTCGGATCCTGGAAGTAGCGGTCCGCCGATCCGTCGGCCATGGCCGACAGGGAGCCCATGCCGCGCACGGTCTTGAAGCGCCGCCCCTCCAGCAGGAAGGACTCTCCGGGCGACTCCTCGGTGCCAGCGAACATGGAGCCCATCATGACCGAGTGCGCGCCTGCGGCCAGCGCCTTCACGATGTCGCCGGAGTAGCGGATGCCACCGTCGGCGATCACGCATACGTCCGAGCGCACGCCGTCCACCGCGTCCATGATGGCCGTGAGCTGGGGCAGGCCCACGCCGGTGACGACGCGGGTCGTGCAGATGGAGCCGGGCCCTACGCCTACTTTCACAGCGTCGACGCCGCGTTCCGCGAGAGCCCGAGCGCCGTCGGCCGTGCCGATGTTCCCGGCGATCAGCTGCGCGTCCGGAAATGCCTCCCGGGTCCGGGCCACTGCCTTGAGCACGCCGTCCGCGTGGCCGTGGGACGTATCCACGATCAGGGCGTCGGTGCCGGCTTCGACCAGGGCTCGCGCCCGATCGAGATCGCCCGGCGAGGCGCCTACCGCCGCCCCGACCCGCAGCCGCCCGTGGTCGTCCTTGCAGGCGCTGGGATGCTGACGCCGTTTGAAGATGTCCTTGACCGTGATGAGGCCCCGGAGCCGACCGCCCCCGTCCACGACCGGGAGCTTCTCGATGCGGTGCTCGTGGAGAATGCGCTCCGCCTGTTGGAGCGTCGTGCCTTCCGGCGCCGTCACCAGGCTCTTGGACGTCATGACCGCCTGGAGGGATTGGTCGAGATCCGCCTCGAACTGGAGGTCCCGATTGGTGACGATACCCACCAGCGTCCCATCCTCCTCCACGATGGGGACGCCGCTGATCGAGAAGCGAGCCATCAGCACGTGGGCGTCCCGCAGGGTGCGGTCCGGCCCCAGCGTGATGGGATCGAGGATCATGCCGCTCTCGGAACGCTTGACCCGGTCCACCTCCTGGGCCTGCTGGTCGATGGTCAGATTCTTGTGGATGATCCCCATCCCCCCCTCCCTGGCCATGGCGATCGCCATGCGGGATTCGGTGACCGTGTCCATGGCCGCGGTGAGCAGCGGGATCTGGAGCGGGATGCTCGGCGTGAGGAACGATTGGACGTCCGTGTCCTTGGGGTGGACGGTCGAATGTCCGGGCACGAGCAGGACATCGTCGAAGGTGAGGGCTTCGCCGATGATGGCGTTCCGCCGGCCGGCCGGCTGGCTCATGGTCTCTCTCGTCAGTCGGGATCTATGCAAGACGCCCGCCACCCAACGCGTTCGAGCGTCGGGTCACGGGCGTAAGCGGTCTTTCCATGGGCCATCTTATCCGAGCCCACGGAGGGGTGTCAACCCTGGGATTCCCCCTCCCCCGCGGGGCCGTGGGGCCGACGATCCCCCTCCCGTTCGGAGGGTTCCTTTCGGGCCTCCTCCCCCTCGATCACGCCGAGATCGCTCATGATCTGCTTTCCCGCCTGGGACACGGAGGAGAGGGCCCGGTCCGCCGCCGCGATGAGCTGGAACGCCTCGCGGATATTGGCCGGGCTCACCGTCCTTCGCCGCAGACGGTCCTCCAGGCGTTCCGCGAACCGCTGCAGCCCGGAGGCCTCCTCGGTCATGTCCGGGGTGTACTTCGACTCCAGGAACTCGATGTAGTCGAGCACCTGGTAGATCTGGTCCTCCGGCAGGGATTCGATCTTCCGGAGGAGACGGGCGCGGAGAACGTCGTGCATGTTGGCTCCTCAGCCCTCGGTTTCTTCGTATTGGGCCTGCAGGCTGGCGACCACGGCCGGATCGGCCAGCGTCGTCGTGTCGCCGAGGGTGCGGCCTTCCGCAATGTCGCGGAGCAGCCTGCGCATGATCTTGCCCGAGCGGGTCTTGGGCAGCTCGGCCGAGAAGATGATGTCGGCGGGCCTCGCGATCGCCCCGATCTTGGTCACCACGTGAGCCTTCAGCTCGGCCATGAGGTCGTCCGACGTCTCTACGCCCTCCTTCACCGTGACGAAGGCCGAGATGGCCTGGCCCTTGATCTCGTCGGCCTTGCCGACGACGGCAGATTCGGCCACGGACTCGTGGTCCACCAGGGCGCTCTCCACCTCCATAGTGCCGATTCTGTGGCCCGCCACGTTGAGCACGTCGTCCACCCGGCCCATGATCCAGAAGTACCCGTCGTCGTCCGTGTGAGCGCCGTCCCCCGGGAAGTAGGTGTCGGGCCACTTGGACCAATAGGTGTCACGATACCGCTGGTCGTCGCCGTAGATCGTCCGGAGCATGGACGGCCAGGGGCGCATGATCGCCAGGTAGCCCGCCTGGACCTCGTCGCCGTCGTCATTCAAGATCGTGGCGGTGATACCCGGGAAGGCACGGGTCGCGCTCCCCGGCTTGGTCTCCACCAGGCCCGGCAGGGGCGTGATCATGATGCCGCCCGTCTCCGTCTGCCACCAGGTGTCGACGATCGGGCAGCGGGCTCCGCCGATCACGTCGTGATACCACATCCACGCCTCGGGGTTGATGGGCTCTCCCACGGTCCCCAGAAGGCGGAGTTGGGACATGTCGAACCTGGCCGGCCATTGATCGCCCCACCGCATGAACGCCCGAATGGCCGTGGGCGCCGTGTAGAAGACCGTGACACCGTACTTCTCGCAAAGCTCCCAGAACCGCCCTCGGTGAGGCCAGTCCGGAGCGCCTTCGTACATCAGGACCGTCGCACCGTTGGCCAGAGGGCCGTACACGATGTAGCTGTGACCCGTCACCCAGCCCACATCCGCCGTACACCAGTACACGTCGTCGTCCTGCAGATCGAACACGGCTTTCGTGGTCGCGTAGACCTGCGTCAGGTATCCGCCGGTCGTGTGGACGACGCCCTTCGGCTTCCCCGTCGTACCTGAAGTATAGAGGATGTAGAGCAGGTCTTCCGCGTCCATCCGCTCCGGTGGGCAGTCCGCGGAAGCCGTCTCCATGAGCTCGTGGTACCAGTGGTCCCGCCCGGGAGTCATCGCCGTCTCCGAGGTGTCGCCCAGAGCCGCCCCCCGGGCTACGACCACCACGCTCTCGATGGTCGCGCAGCCCTCGAGTGCCTGGTCGGCGTTCTCCTTGAGGGGGACCACGCCGCCCCGCCGGAATCCGCCGTCGGCCGTGATCAGGCAATTGGCGGTGGCGTCGTTGATCCGGTCCGCCAGTGATTCCGGGCTGAAGCCGCCGAACACCACCGAATGGGGTGCTCCGATCCGCGCGCAGGCCAGCATGGCGATGGCAGCCTCGGGAATCATGGGAAGATAGATGGCCACCCGATCGCCCCGCCTCACGCCGAGGCCGCGTAGGACGTTCGCGAACTTGCTGACCTCGCGATGGAGATCCCAGTAGGTGTAGGTCCGGGTGTCGCCGGGCTCGCCCTCCCAGATGAGCGCCGCCTGGTTCCGCTTCGGCCCGGTCAGATGACGATCGAGACAGTTGTGGGAGACGTTGAGCTTGCCGCCGAGGAACCACTCCGCATGAGGCGGCGTCCACTTCAGCACCGTGTGCCACCGCTCGAACCAATCCAGCTCCTCGGCCCACCCGGCCCAGAACGCCTCCGGGTCGGCCTGGGCCCGATCGTAGATGGACGGGTCGGAAAGCACTGCCCGCTCCCGAAAGCCGGGGGGAGGCGGGAACCGACGATCTTCGTGTAGAAGTACGTCCAGGGCGCCACCTTCCGAGCTCATGCCCTCTCCCAGATTCGCGGTTCGTGGATCAACGCGGGAGCCTGCCGGCATCCCGCTCCGAGTCGGCGGTCAGAGTAAGGGAGGGCGCCTTCGGCCGGCAAGCGATCCCGGCCCAGCGAGCTGCGTCGCCGAGTCGTGTGAGAGACCTCCGCGAGTCCGGCCCGCTACTCCCCCGGGCCGAGCTCCGCCATGACGGGATGGACGAGGGCATCCCCGTAGGCGGCCAGCGATGACCGCACGACCGCGGCCACGGCCCGAGGGCCTGCGTCCATGGCCGTCTTGGGTATGCGGACCTTGAACCGGAAGACACACTGCGCTGCGCCCACCGAACGGTTGGGGTCTCCCAGGCTCGCCCGTGCCGAGATGGGCGACCTCAAACCCGCCGGCACCGAGTCACGAGCCACCTCGGCGAGGCGCTCGAGGCCTCGCGCCACCGTGCCGAGCGCCTCGAGGCTGGGCCCCTCGATCACGAGAGCGAGGTTGCCGGCCATGCCCTTGCGGGTCTCGTCCAGGAAGACGTCGAGGCTCAGGGTGTCCAGCTCGATATTCGCCCGCACGCTGTCGCCGGGATGGAAGAAGAGGTAGGCGCTTCGGGTCGTCTCCCCGGCCCACCGGCCCTCGTACTCGTAGCTGGTGGTCTTCTGTACGCCGGAGAGGGTCCACCCCACGGCTTCGACCGTCTCCCTGACGACGTCGAGGAGAGGCTCCAGCGTGAGAATGGGTTCGCCGGACCGCGGCGACCCTCCTGCCTCGGCCATCACTCCCCCGTCCTCTTTCTAATGAGAATCGTTGTTGACACTTCGGCGAAAGCTCGCTTAGGTTTTCCGGTGTTCAACTGCACCCCAGAGCGGCGTGTCCGCGCCCCACTGATGGACGTGGACCCACGGAAGATGGCAGAAAAGCACATATCGAGCGACCAGATCCTGCGCCAGGCCCTGGAGGCCAACGGGCAGCGCTTCACGGAGCAGCGTGCGGCCGTGTATCGCTTTCTCACCGATACCACGTCCCATCCCACCGCGGACGAAGTCTTCCTGGCCGTGCGGGGCGAAGTGCCCGGCATCTCCTTGGCCACAGTGTACAAGAGCCTCGAGACCCTGGTCGGTTGTGGCTTGGCCGCCAAGCTGACCTACGGCGACGGCTCCGCCCGGTACGACGGGCGCACGGATCCGCACCATCACGCACGCTGCCTCCGCTGCGACCGGGTCATCGACCTACCGGGCACATTGCCGGACGGCCCGCTCACGCGCATGCGTCGAGACGCGGCGGGCTTCAGCGTCACCGGCTACCGCCTCGAGCTCCTGGGCTATTGCTCCGACTGCGGTACGCCCTCCCCGCCATCGGAGATCGCCCAGGCCTAGCGCGGGCGGCTGGAGCCCCGGCTTTCCCTGAGCCCATGCCCTCCGGCGCCGGTCTCCGTCCGCCCTCGGCCTTTGTCGGTGCCTTTCGCACGGACCCGGCTGCCCGGCGCGCCTTCTCCACCGCTGCCGGACCCATTGCCCTTCGTCCCCGAGCGGTCGCGGTCCCCCGGAGTGCGGCGGACGTTTCGCTCCTGACGACCTGGTCTCACGAATCGGGTGTGCCGCTCGTGTCCCGAGGCGCGGGAACTGGCATGCCGGGCGGGAACGTCGGGCACGGCGTCGCGGTGGATCTGACGCGTCACTTCGATGGGCTGGGACCGGTGGACCCGGAGACCAGGACCGTGCGGGTCGGAGCCGGCGTGATCCTCGCGCGCGTCGACGAAGCCGCCCGGAAGCTCGGGCTGTTCTTCCCACCCCGACCTTCGAGCGCCCACCGCTGCACGGTCGGCGGGGTCGTCGCCAACAATGCGGCCGGAGCCCGGACATTCGGCTACGGTGCGGTACGCGACTGGGTGGAAGGATGCTCGGTGGTACTCTCCGACGGCCAGGTCGTCGAGGTCGGTGGCGAGGCCCCCCTCCCGAGCCCCTTCGACGGCTTGCACCGGTCGCTGTCGGCGGGGTGGCCTGCGCTCCGGGCAGGGTGGCCCCGGGTCCGCAAGAACTCGTCGGGGTATGCCCTGGACCGCTTCCTCCCGCAGGCAGACTCTCGCCAGCTGGTGATCGGCAGCGAAGGCACCCTGGCGATCGTCACCGAGGCGAACCTCCGCCTCGCGCTCCTACCCCCGGACCGGGCCGTGGCGTTGCTGGGCGTCAGGGAGCTGGAGCACGTGGCGGCGGTCTGTCGACGTGCCGCGGCCTTGAAGGCCGCGGCGTGTGAGTTCTTCGGCCGTCGTTTCATCGAGCTCACGCGCAGCCATGAGAGCGGATCGCCCCTACCGGGGAGCGCCCGGGCACTGCTCCTGGTCGAGCTGGAGGGAACCCCGGAGCAGACCGCCCACGGGCTGGATGCGCTCCTCGCCCTGGCACGTGAGCTCGGCGCGGAGTTCTTCGCCGCCCGAGACGGGGCCGGTCAGGCAGCGCTCTGGGCATTGCGTCACGGCGCCAGCCCGGCGGTCGCTGCCGCGGCCGAGCGCGGACTCCGCTCGGCACAGTTCATCGAAGACTCGGTCGTGCCACCGGACCGGCTCACGGACTACGTTCGCGGCGTGGAGGCCATTCTGGCGTCGGCGGAGATGGACGCGGTCATCTTCGGCCACGCGGGCGACGGCAACGTCCACGTGAACCCGCTCGTGCCGGCCGGAGATCCGGACTGGCCGATGCGCGTCCGGCACGTGCTGGACGCCACCACCGACCTGGTGGCCCGCCTGGGCGGGACGCTGACGGGTGAGCACGGCGACGGGCGGCTGCGCGCACCCCTGCTGGACCGCATCTGGGGCGCCCCCGCGGTCGAGGCATTCCGCCGCGTGAAGTCCGCCCTCGACCCCGAGGGCATTCTGAACCCGGGTGTGATTCTGCCCCTCCCCGGCCAGGACCCCCTGGCCGGGCTCGGCGCGGCGTGGGCCTCTTCCGTCTCGGCGGCCGGATGACGGGCACGCCTGCCGTTGCCCGGCCACGGCGCCGCGGCGTCGTCTTCGGGACGGCGGTCAGCGTTCTTTCGGTAGGCGTGGTCCTGGCAGCGATCCCTGCCGCGTCGCAAGGCGACGCTTCCGAAACCGTGGCAGGGCCGGAGCCGGTCACCGTGACCCCTCGTCCTCGTTTCCCCCGAGCCGGGGTCGGGGCGCCCGACGCTGCGCTGGCCTCTCCGGCGCGAGGTCGCGAAGAGGCCGCTCCGACCGACGCCCCGGCCGTGGCGCTGACCGCCGGGCTCGCCGCTCCCGACCCCGAGGTGGACGCGCTGCGCAGGTCCATCGACGCTGTGCTGAGAGGGGCTCGGTGGAGCAGAGCGCGGTGGAGCGTTCTCGCCATCTCCCTCGACCGGGGAGACACACTGTATGCGCGAGACGCCCATGAAGCACTGACGCCCGCCTCGAACGTCAAGCTCGTCACCACGGCCGCGGCCCTCCACTACCTGGGCCCCGACTTCCGCTACCCGACCTACGTGCTGGCGGACGGCCCCACCGAGGCCGGTGTCCTCCAGGGCGACCTCGTTCTCTACGGAACCGGGGACCCGGCTCTTTCGGACCGCTTCTATCCGAGTGAGACCGACGTGTTTCGGTCCCTGGCAGCGCAGCTGCGAGAA
The DNA here is from genome assembly GCA_039589315.1 of Gemmatimonadota bacterium. Taxonomy (GTDB): domain Bacteria; phylum Gemmatimonadota; class Gemmatimonadetes; order Longimicrobiales; family Gaopeijiaceae; genus JBDHHQ01. The sequence continues at coordinate 12,092 of JBDHHQ010000052.1, read as the reverse complement.
GCCGGCATCGAAAGGATCGCCGGCGATCTGGTCGGCGACGGCACCTACTTCCGGGGGCCGGCCGTCGAAGCCACCTGGGACCCCACCGATCTGAGCGAGTGGTTCGCCGCTCCCGTGTCCGCGCTCTCCTTCAACGAGAACATGATCGCGCTGAGGGTGGAGGCCGCGGGCTGGGTAGGCGCGCCTCCGCGGATCCAGACCCTCCCCGCGGGCGCCGGAGTGCTCATCGACAACGCGGCTCGCACGGTGGCTTCCGTCCCCGATCGTTCGCGCCGCCTGGCGATCGTCCGGGAGTCTCACGGAGAGCCGATCCGGGTCGTCGGTGAGATTTCACTCGGCAGCCGCGACGTGTGGCGGGAGATCACCGTGTCGGATCCTCCCCACTACGCGGCCACCATCTTTCGCCAGGTGCTGGAGGAGGAGGGCATCCGAGTTAACGGCGGGGTCCGGAGCGCGGGCGATCCCGATGACTCGGTCCTCGTGGACCGAGCCGTCTGGGGCCCGGGTTTTGAGTCTAGGACCGCACCCCGGGTCCTGGCGGAGCACCGCTCGCCTCCGTTGAGCCGGATCCTGGAGGTGGTGAACAAGCAGAGCCACAACCTCTATGCCGAGTCCGTTCTGCGGGTCCTGGGCGCGACGGTCGTGGGCGACGCGTCCTTCGAGGGAGGAGTCGAAGCCACGCGCCGATTCCTGGCCAACGCCGTCCGCACCCACACCGGGGTCTTCGAGCAGGTCGACGGTTCGGGCCTCTCGGCGGAGAACCGTGCGAGCGCCAGCCTGTTCGTCGAGGTGCTCGCCTACATGGCCGATTCGGAGCTCTGGGACCCCTTCTGGGAGACGCTGCCGGAGGCCGGGAACCGCCGTGAGCTGCCTCGCATGTACCGCAGCTCCGCGGCAGGAAACCTCAGAGCCAAGACGGGCACGATCGCCCGGGTGTCGGCCCTCTCGGGAGTCGTCCGATCCGCTTCGGGCGAGCGGATCGCCTTCAGCATCCTCGCCAATGACGTGCCGTCCACCTGGCGCGCCAAGAACCTGGAGGACCGGATCGGTATCCGCCTGGCGGAGTTCCGGCGCTCCACGGCCGACCCCGTCACGCCACGGTGAGCGAGGCCCGTTCCCCCCGCGGCCCGAGACGGCAAGCCCTCAAGAAACAAGACAGCACGAAGTCGAGCCCGCCCCGCTCCACGACCTGTGTGGGGGTGGCGCCGGTGTAGTGCTTCAGCGCACGCCGAAAGGCGGCGCCGCTGGAGTACTCCAGCTGTCGAGACACGCTCTCCCCGGTCCTGCCGGGCTCCGAGAGCCAGAGGCCTGCGTGGAGCAGGCGGGTCCAGAGAAGGAGGTGGCCGACTGACGGAAGTCCTCGGGCCTTGAGGACCTCCGACAGGAACGGGCGGCTCAGATCCACCGATTCCGCGAACGCGTCGGCGTCCCACCGTCGGTGCACGCTGTCCATCGCGCGATGCACCGTCAAGAGCTCCCGCCGCGACAGGTGTGCGCTCAGCGTGCGCGTCACCACGGCGGTCGCCCCGTTCTCGCCGGCCCGCGCCACGGCCCGCACGATCTGGTGCTCCAGGCCGTCCACGTTGATGAAGACCAGGTTCCGCACTCCAACCCGACCGAGATCGAACAACGCCACCGCGTCGCGGGTCTGGCGCACGAGCAGCACCAGCCCCAGCCGCGGGTACGAGGAGCGAATCTCCCCCAACGCGTCGCGCCCGGACGGCAGGCGGCCGACCGCGTCCACGTCCACCACCGCCACGGATGCGGGCCGCTCTCTCACCATACGGCGGAACCCGTGCCAAGAGCCCCCCTCGGCCACCTCGTGCCAGGGTCTCAGAGCCTCGACGAGGCGATCAGCGACCGGGGCGTCGCGGCAAAACGTAGCGATAAGGGTCATGACCTTCGAAAAAGATATACCCTGGCCCATAAATGATTGCACAGGCACACACGGCCCGGCCGACATTCACAAATGTAGGGGGAATGGTCGACGCTATTGGTGTCCCCCAGCGACGCTCACACCAACACGAGGGGTCTCAATGCGACGGGCACGTCTCCTTCTCGCCGCCGCGGCATTGATGCTGGGACTCGGCATGGCTGGGTGCAGCTCTGTCACGGGTCCCTGTGATTCCAGCGATCCGCTCTGTCATTCGCCTGGCTCACAGAACCACTCGCCTGGCTCACAGAACCACTCGCCCGGCTCCGGCAACTAGCGTAGGGCAGCATAACCGAGGCGGTACAGCGGTCCAGCGGTCGCGCCGGCCCAGCGGCCGCTCGCGGCGACGCCACCAGCCAAACCGCTACGAGCTCATGGTGGAAGGGCGCCAGCACGGCGCCTACCCCACGAGCTCGGTCAGGGCCGCCCGCATGGCCGTGAGCTCCTCGCGGATCCCGTCCATGACCTCCGGGACGGCGTCCTCGGCCGCAGGGCTGCCCTCGCCGGCGTCCGAGGACCCACCTTCTAGTCTGCCGAGGGCCGCCTCGGCGTCGAAGTAGATCTTGTTCAACCCGTGCCCATCCGCCAGGGCGAGGGCCCGCTCGTACCAGTCTGCCGCGTCGGCCAGGTTTCCCAGGGCCTCCCAACTCTTACCGCGGAAGTAGGAGAACTCGGCCCTGATGGCAGGCGCCGCCTCCGTCCAGCCCGCCGCGTCGGCCCGGGCGGCCCGTCGCTCGAACTCCTGCCGGTTCCCCGACAGCGCCGCCACGTAGGCGAGCGCGTCGAGGGCGTACGTCCGGTAGATGTAGCTACCCGAGGAGCCCATGACGATCGTGTACGCGTCCTCGGCGGCCTTGAGCTCGCCCACCTCCACGAAGACGCCGGCCAGGTCCGTCAAGGCGGCCAGCCACGGCTCGCCCTCCCCATGGGTCCGCACGGCGCTCCAGCCATGGGAGATCGCCCGGTCCAGGCGACCCGACATCTTCTCGATCACGGCGAGGCTGTGGTGGGCGCTGCCTTCGGCGTAGCGGTCTCCGGCCAAGCGACCGAGGGCCAGGGCCTCGTGCAGCAGCTCTCTGGCGCCAGGCAGGTTGCCACGATCGCGGTAGGTGCTGGCCAACCCGTCCAGGATCACCGACTCCCGGCCGGCGTCCCCGGCACAACGGGCGATCTCCCTGGCGTAGCCGTACCACCGCGTCGCCTCGTCCCAGCGGGCCAGGCGACGAAAGACGCGGCCATGGAAGCGCGCTGCATCCATGGCCACGGTGACCGAGCCGGCGATCCCCGCCACACGAAAGGCGAGGCGGCATAGCTCGAGCGCGCCGGAAAGGTGGTCCTGGCGCTCCACAAGCCGCGCGAGCTCCAGGGTGGCAGAGGCCAGCTCCGGGAGCTCCTGACGCTCGAGAGCGGCGAGTACCTCCCCCCAGAGTCGCACCTCGGCATCCCTGGACGGCAGCGTCAGGATCTCATTGCGCACACCCGCAACCTGGCGACTCAGCGATTCGGGCAGCACCGCGAAGTCATCCTCCACAAGCCCTTGCACGGCACGTGCAACCAGAAAGCGTGCAGCGATCCGGCGGTTCAAGACCTCATCGTTCTCCCGACCTTCGATGTCCTTCAGGACGGGCCACCCTGCGAATCCGGACTCCTCGGGAGAGGCGCGCCCCGGGGAGCTCCCTGAATCGTCACGGTGGAGCACGATGGACGAGGCTTCTCCGGCCAGGAACATCAGCTCGCCGCGGACTTCTTCAGTGAGCGCTCGCCGGGGCAACACGGAGTCGACCGCGAGGAACCACGCCCGTGCGCCGTCGCTCCCCAACGCTACGGCGGTGAGGCTGCGGGGCCCGTCGGGCGTGAGCTTGGCCTCGGACCGGTCCAGGTCCGGGAAATCGGCCAACCCCGGAATGCCTTCCTCCCAGGCGGCTCGCAGTGACTTGGCAGGGAACGAGATCCGGGGTACGTCGCTGAAGAGGTCTACGATGCAGTGCACGTGGACCAGCGCGGGGCCGTACTCGTCGACCCATACCACGGCGGCCCGGTCTGCCCCTACGAGCGCGACGATCTCCCGGAGGTGATCCGTGAGTCTCGCACGCTCGGGATCCGGCCGGCTGAGCGCCAGCGTCTGCCGCAGGCGCTGCCTTCTCTTGCCCCGGTAGTCGTCGAGGCGGACGACGAAGGATGTGGACATGTTCCCGGGATGCGGTAGCTTTGGGGGGCTCACGTAAGGTAGGCCTCGGGCGCTCAAAAGACAACTACCTTTTCCCCTTCGACTGGCCTCTTTTCGACTGTCTTGCGCTCCGACCGACTGACCGATCTGGGCCTCCTTTCCCTCGCGCTGATCTGGGGCATCAACTTCGCGGTCGTGAAGGTCGGGCTCGAGGAGTTGGACCCCCTCGTCTTCAACGCCCTCCGGTTCCCGCTCGCGGCCGTGGCCCTTCTCGTGGTGCTGCGAGTCCGTGGCCCCACCCGGAAGCCCGAGCGCCGGGACATCCCGCGCCTGGTTGGCCTCGGTGTGCTGGGGAACGTGGTGTACCAGTGGCTCTTCATCATCGGGATCGACCACACGCTCGCGGGCAACGCCAGCATCATCCTGGCCACCGTACCGGTGTGGACAGCGCTTCTCTCTCGCCGCCTCGGACACGAGCGGCCAGGCCTGCTCACCTGGCTCGGCGTGGCAGGCACCCTCGTGGGGATGGTCATGGTGGTCCTCGGGGGCGCCGGGACGATCGGGCTGGGCGTGGAGACGTGGCGAGGCGACTTGCTCATGGTGGGGGCCGCCCTCGCCTGGGCAACCTACACGGTGGGCTCCCGCGGCATGGTGGTTCGGTACGGAGCCGTGAGGGTCACGGCCTGGACGATCTGGATCGGCACGCCGGGGCTGCTTCTGATGGCCGTCCCGGGCCTGTCGCGCACGTCCTTCGGCGACATCTCCCTGGCCGGGTGGGGAACGGTGGTATACGCCGGTTTCCTGGCGCTGGCGGTGGCATACGTCGCCTGGTACCGGGGCGTGGAACGGATCGGGAGCTCCCGCACCGCGGTCTATTCGAACCTGGTCCCCGTGGTGGCGCTCGTGACGGCGTGGCTTTGGCTGGGAGAGACGCCCTCCCCGCTTCAGATCCTGGGCGCCGCCGTCATCATCGGCAGCCTCAGCCTCACACGGCTCTCGCCGGCGGGGCGCCGCGGCCGGGTCGGTGTGCGATCAGGGCCCTAGCTGCTTCCTGGGCTTGAGCTCCGGGAACTCGTACAGGATCAGGCCCTCGTCGGTGACGTCGGACCGCACCCGGAAGCCGTCGTCCATGGCGAGCAGGACGCGCTCGGCCGCCGGCAGCGACAGGCTCAGCTCGGTGGCCACCTCGGTCACGGTCAAGGCCCCGCCCTTCTTGCCTGCGAGGCGCAGGATCTTCTGCTGAATGGCCGAGACGATGGCCTTCCGCCGATCCTGCAGCGCCCTCCACCCCCAGTAGAACGTGGCCGACCCGGTCCCGCCGATGACCGCGGCGACGCCGAGGGCGGCGAGCTCGCCCTCCGCGAGCCCCACAGTGGTGATCAGGACGGCGAGGCCGGCCAAGGCCCCCCCCAGGACGCGCCGGATGATCCCGCTCCGCGGAAGGGGAGGATCGTCGCTCTGGGACGCCGCGCTCCCGAGAGCCCTTTCCTGGCTCGCGCCACCCCCCGAGGCCAGCTGGTGCGTCGCATGCTCCCACCCCAGCCCACAATTCGGACAGACCGTGTGCTTCCGCCGCGCCAGCCAGTACACCAACCCGCCGATGCCGTAGGTGAAGAGGCTCACGCCCACGAGGATGCCCACATGGGTGGGTCGCCGGAAGTAGGCGATCCCGTCGCCCCGGTACCGGCACCGCGGACACCTCAGCACGCCCCCGAGCTCCGGCCCCGTGGGGGTCAGGTGCGCGACGGCCGCCCCGCAGGTGGGACAGCGGGACTCGTTGGGCCTCAGGTGCTCACCGCAAGTGGGGCAACGCATGGTGGTAGAAGCTCTATCGCTTGCTCTGGGATTGTTTTCGGGTACCTGACACTACGACCCTCTCTTCCAGAAGATTCACCCTTCCGTCCCGGGATCGCCAGGCCTGCTCACCTCGTGCGCACGAGGGTGAGTCGGAAGCGAGCCTCCGCGGGCGCATCCCCCAGCTCGGACCCGGACAACGCCAGAGACACGGAGCCACCTGCCCGGGGCCGGACGAGGAAGTAGTCGGCGGACGAGGACCAGACGCGGTCCAGCACCTGGAAGTCCTGGGCTCCCAATTCGGTCGGCGTGAGAGGATACGGGTTGGTCACCTCCTCGATCGTGCTGCGCAGGTCCAGGTCCGGGAACAGGAGCCGTGCATCGGCGGGCACGCCGGTTCCGCTCAAATAGAGGGCGGCGCTCCACTCCGGGAGCTGGTCCTCCCAGCTGCGTCCCGTTGCCGCGACGACGTTGGCCACGCCGACCCGTGTCGTCTGCGTGAGCGCCCCCAGGATCGCGTTCGAGCCCTGCTGCGCCCGGAGGTAGCGGACGAACAGCCAGCCTCCACCACGCTCCGCCAGCGTTCCGTTCCCCTGCTTCACGATGAGGGAGACATCCCCGGGATCTCTGAGATACCGCTCGGCCCGAGTCCAGTTGCCGGACTGGTACTGGACCCCCTTCGCCGTCTCACCGCGGGACAGGAACGCCTCGCCCACGACGTCCTCCGCCATCTGGGCCAGCCCCTCGCTGAGCCAGAGGGCTTCCTGCTCGTTTCCTCCGAGGGTCAGGATCCGCTGGCCGAAGCCGACCATGTGCTGGAACTCGTGGGCCAAGATCGCGGGAATCACGTCCATGACCAGCGCTACGCTCCTCGGGTCTCCAAACTGACCGCCCGGATCCGGTACGAGGGCGTAGAAGACCTCTCCCCCGTTGCTGTTGGGCTGCTCCGGCAGCAGATCGAGGCCGAAGAAGAAGCCCCCCACGAAGCCGTCGGCGCCCGTTGCCGTCAGCTCATTCACCACCGGCGTGAAGAGGATGGCGATGCGGCCGTTCCCGTCCAGGTCCGACGCGTCCCCGAAGACGTCAGTGGCAGTGGGGAAGATCGGATCGTCGAAGTCCCCGGCCAGGGATGCGAGGTCGGACGGCCCCAGGCCCGGCTGCGGAGCGTTCAGGTCCATGTAGATCGCCGCGTGGTCACCGACGAAGACCGCCTCGGCGGTGACCTGCGTGTACTCCATGTCCCGGTTGAGGACGCTGAACTCGCGGCGCTCTCCGACCTGGGGGACGAGCTCGGCTCCCGCCGCCCTGGCGGCGGCAGACTCCGGCCTCGGCCCCTTCACGAAGCGCCCCTCCGCGCGCCGGAGGGCCCGGTCCCACTCCGCCTGTGCCCCATCGTCCACCCCGTGCCGGGAGCCCACCGCGACCGGGGACACCGGCACCGAAGCCAGCGCAGGTGCCTGATCGGCTGCCACGTCGCCCAGACCCGTGAGGACGTAGCTCCACTGCGCCGCCGCGACCTGGCTCGCGGTGCTGACGACGGCCAGGTATTCCCGGCCGTTCGCATCCGGCAGGCGGGCGCAATCCAAGCCGGTTGCACGGGGAAAGGTGATGTGCTCGCCCAGTGCCAGCTCCACGAGCCGATTGCCGCCTTGCACCGCCAACTCCAGAGCGTTGCTCTCGAGGCTGCCGAGTCGGACGGTGACTGTCACCTGACGCTCAGGTAGGCACGGGGGAGCGATCACGTCGAGGCGAGTCGCGGTCGCGGAGACGACCTGCCCACGAATACCGGAGAACAGGACAACGTTGTCCCCCGGCGAGGGACTGAAGTTCGACCCTTCCAGGGCCAGCGTGGCTCCTGCAGCCACCGGATCGGGAGAGAGCGAGCCGAGCTCCGGTTCGAGCATGGCGGAGGCCACGAAGGACGCCGGCGGACGGGTGAGTCCGTCGAAGGCAGCCTCGACCCGATACTCGCCGAGGTTGGGGCCCAGCGTGAGGCGGGCCGAGGTCGTGCCGTTCGCGTCCGTCACCCCGCGCGGGGGACTCATGGAGGCGCCGTCGCCGGTCACGATCGTCCAATCGACGGTCACGCCGGCGGACGGTTTGCCCGTCGCCGAGTCCTGGACCCGGACCTCGAAGGGCTCCGGAAGGGCCTGGCCGGCCAGGGCCACCTGCCCACCTCCCGAGAGCGCGACGATCTCCAACACCGCAGGACTCGGGCCCGTGGGACCACCGTCCGAACAACTCGAGAGAATGGACCCGACGACGACCAGGCTCGTGAACGCGGCCCGGATCCGCCATTGGCGCGGCATCATGCGACTATGTGAAGTCATACCCTGGGTATCGGAAGAAGACGCCCAACTCTTGCCCTCGAGCCCGCGCAGTCCCGACCCAGAGCATTGGAGAATCCGCTTCATCGCGCCCTTCCCCGGCCGGATCGGTCGCTGTTCTACACCGCCCCGGACAGTGTGCTCCCCCGACGAAACGATCCAGGTACCCAGGTGTTAAACGGTCAGCCGGAGACCTGCACACCCCCTCCGAGCGGAATCGAAACCGACGATCACGGCCTCAGGGCTCCATGCACGCAACTCGACTCGTCCGCCGCGCCCTGCTGGGCGCCATCCTCCTGGTCTCGGCTCTCGCGGGTCCCCTCGCCGCCCAGAGCATCCCCTCGCCGTACCGCCATGTGGACACCAACCAGGAGGCAGGGCTCTTCGCCGGCTACAACTTCTTCGTGGCCGACGGCCAGTTCGGCATCGGACCGAAGCCGGGACCGCTGGCGGGCGCCCGCTACGGGATCACCATCGGCGGTCCCTTCTCTCTCGAGGGAGTCCTGACGTACATGGACTCGTCGCGGGACGTCCTGGACCCTGGCCCGGAAGGCGAGTTCACGAAGGTAGGCGAGGCGGACCTCCAGCTTCTGACGGCCGAGGCGCGCATCAAGTTCATGCTCGTCGGCCAACGCACCTGGCACCGCCTGTCGCCGCACGTCCTGGTGGGAGCCGGGATCACCTTCGAGTTGGCCGGCGGGCAGCCGGCGGATCAGTTGCTGCAGCCCGAGGACCGCTACAGCTTCGGGAACTCCTTCTCGGGACTTCTGGGGTTCGGCGGCCGATGGTTCATCAGCCACCGCATTCTGCTCCGCTCCGAGCTGACCCTCCAGCTCTGGCAACAGGACATCCCCTCGGGGTACCGGAACAGGGAGGCACTGGTGGCGTCGCCGGAGAGTGAGTGGATCCAGGCCTGGGGCATCTCTGCCGGAATCGCGTACAACTTCTGAGCTCGAACGTGAGCGGGCCACCTCAGCCATGACCCGATTCGAGAGCCGGCCGGCCGATTGGCTCACCGTCGACCAGGCACGGAGCCGTATTCTGGACCGGGCGTCCCCCCTGGAGCCCAGGGAGGTGCCGCTGCATCGGGCTCTGGGCACGGCTCTGGCGCGACCCGTGGCCGCTTCCGCGACGCTGCCACCCTGGGACAACAGCGCCATGGACGGCTACGCGGTGCGTGCTGCGGACGTCGAGGGTGCCCGGGCGGACGCACCGGTGGTTCTCCGCGTCACGGGTGAGGTCCGCGCCGGAGAGGCCGCTTCCGCCCGGCTGGGCCCCGGCGAAGCCATCCGCATCATGACTGGGGCCCCGGTGCCCCCGGGCGCGGATTCCGTGGTCCGGGTAGAGCACACGGACGCCGAGCAGACGCCGGGCTCGGTCGAGGTTTTGGACGCTGGCGACGCGGGCCGGAACGTGAGGCCCGGTGGGGAGGACATGCGGAAGGGTGACGCCGTCTTCGCACCCGGTACCACGCTGGGACCCGGACAGGTGGGCGTGCTGGCCGCCCTGGGCCGGGGCCAGATCTCCGTCCACGGATCTGCCACGGTGGCGATCCTCTCGAACGGCGACGAGCTCGTCCCTCTCGACCGCTTCGACGAGGTCCTGGCCGGCCGAGCGATCCCCGAGAGCAACAGTCACGCGCTGGCTGCAGCGATCCAGGAGCTGGGCGGAGAGGCGATCAGACTCGGCATCGCGGCGGACACCGAGTCCAGCGTCGAAGCCGGTCTCCGGAGAGCCCTGTCTTCCACGGCCGACGTCCTGCTGACCGTCGCGGGGGCATCCATGGGCGAGACGGATCTCTTCAAGCGGGTCCTCGACGTTCTCGGCTTCGAGCTCGACTTCTGGCGCGTTCAGATGCGCCCCGGCTCCCCGTTCAGCTTCGGGCTCCTTCCCCGGGAGGAGGGCCCGCCGCTCCACGTCTTCGGCCTTCCGGGGAATCCTGCGTCGGCGTTCGTGAACTTCTGGGTGCTCGTCCGGCCGTTCCTCCTGGCCCTGGCCGGGCACCGACGGATCCATGCTCCCGTGCTGCGAGCCCGGGCGGGGTCTCGACTGACGGGAGCCCGGGACCTCACGGTGTTCCTGCGCGTCCAGCTCGCGAGCGCGGGCGACGGTATCGTCGCCACCTTGACCGGGCCGCAGGGCTCTGGACTGGTTCGCAGCCTGGGTCAGGCCGACGGCATCGCGGTGATTCCCGGCGGGGTGGAGGCCGTGGAGGTGGGCCAGAGCGTCGAGGTCCTGCTCCTGAGGCCGGGCTCAGGCTGGAGCGAGCGCCCGGAGTTCACTGCCACCCTTCTCTGATCGCGGGCGTCAGCGAGCAGTGAGAGCCCCGATTGCCGCCGACATCCCGCGGCTGGACGGTCCCGGCGCGGGCGTCGGACGACAACCCCACCCAGGGACATCTGGCGCGGGCCCGGGCCGCGCTCGCCCCCGGACCCCACTCGTCTTCGTCCTACTCGCGGTGCTCTCGGGCGGCTGCACGATTCCGCGGTGGCCCGTCGAAGGGCGGCTGCTGTCGGCCTACGGTTTACGCTGGAGAGGCGTTTCGCCGGACTTTCATCCCGGCGTGGACATCTCGGTTCCCCTGGGATCCGCGGTCCGGGCCATGGCCCCCGGTCGAGTGCGGTTTGCCGGGGTCATGGAAGGCTACGGCAACGTGGTCTGGGTGGACCACGGTGCCAACCTGATGACCGTGTACGCCCATCTGTCCCGCATCCACGTCGAGGGGGGCCAGTCCTTGGAGCACCGGCAAGTTCTGGGACTGAGCGGCCAATCCGGAAACGCCACCGCCCCACATCTCCACTTCGAGGTCTGGAGATGGGGGCGGGAGCGGGATCCCGTGCCGCTGCTGGGCGGGCCGCCGTGACTCGGCCGCACGGCCGCGGGCGTCAGTCGTGCGTGATCCGGCGGATCTCCTCGGTCAGGCGAGGCACCACGTCGAACAGGTCGCCGACGATGCCGTAATCCGCCACCTGAAAGATCGGTGCGTCGGGGTCCTTGTTCACGGCGACGATGGTCCCCGCCGTGCGCATGCCGGCCAGGTGCTGGATGGCTCCGGAGATTCCCACCGCGAAGTACAGCTTGGGCGCCACCGTCTTGCCGGTCTGCCCCACCTGCTCACCGTGGGGACGCCATCCTGCGTCCACCACCGCACGGGAAGCGCCCAGGGCGGCGGCGGACCCCAGCGCATCGCGCAGCTCCTCCAGGAGGGCCCAGTTCTCGGGATCCTTCATGCCCCGCCCCCCCGACACGACGACCGAGGCTTCCGCCACGTCCATCTGGCCGCCACCGCTGGCGCTGAACCCCACCACACGGCTGCCGGCGGAGCTCACCTGGGGCGTGAACGCTTCCACCGCCCCGGCCGCGGCCCGTTCGACGGGCTGAAACGCGTTGGGGCGGATCGAGACCATGGCTGGAGAGGCCGCGAAGGCCACGCGGGCGAACGCCTTTCCTGCGTAGACCGGACGCACGGCCGTCACGGCGCCGCCGCTCGCATCCAGATCGGTCACGTCGGCTGCCAGCGGCACGTCGAGGAGGGCAGCCACCCGTGGAGCCAGGTCCTTCCCCTGGGCGGTGGCCGGAAAGACGGCCGCGGAGAAGCCGCCTTCGCGGATGACCTGCGCGACCACCGGGGCATGCTGATCTCCGTTGTAGCCGTCGAGCTCGGTCGCCTCCGCCACGCGGACGAGCTCGGCACCGAAGGCCCCCAGGCTGCCGGCTTCGGCCGCGAGGCCCGGTGCGCCCACGGCGAGCGCCGTGACCGATCCACCCAGCTCTCGGGCGACGGCGGCCGCGACTGTAACGACTTCGTTGGCGACCCCGCGCAGGGATCCGTCACGCTGTTCGGCAAAGGCGAGAACGTCGCCCATCGTCT
>JBDHHQ010000051.1:0-31809 GCA_039589315.1 Gemmatimonadota bacterium | reverse complement strand
AGCTGGTACAGAACGCCTGGCGCCGCCACCTGGAGCCTCAGCTGTTCCTCGGCGAGAACGACCCGCGGTTTCGCTTCGGTGGGAGCCGTGAGCACGGCTCGGTGGGCTGCCTGCAGTGACCGGAGCTCGGCGTTTCGGTCCTCGGGCGCGACCAGCGTGCGGGCGAGATCCGCGCGAGCCTGTAGAGACGCGATGGACACGATTTGCCGGGTGGTCAGGCTGTCGGTACTGGCTCTCCCAGCCGCTGCCGTTCGAGCGCTCCCGGCGGAGATCGTCTCGATCTCCCTTTCGCCGGAACGAAGCACGACGTCACCGTCGAAGACCAGCACCTGGCTGCCGGGCGCCCCGCGGGCGCGAAAGACCCGCACCGCATAGTGGGTGTGCCTCGGACCCAGCGTGTTCTCACCGACCTGCACCTCGGTGGGGGCCTCACTCTGCATGCTGGCTATGCCGCTCGAGAGCTTGATGGCACACGTCTGGCCCTCCGTCCCCTCCTGGATCAGTGCGCGGAAGGTCCCGCTCAGGAGGATCTCGCCGCCGCCGGAGCACTGAATCACTGCGTCGACGCTGTCCGCAGCCGAGACGCTTCGGATCTCGTCGAAGCGAGTGAGCTCCATACCCACCCAGAGAGGTTCGCCTTCGACCTCACCGAACGGGACGCGGACGGCCACGTCGGTAGTGTCCAGGCTCGCGCCGTCGGATGGACGAGTGAGGGCGGTCACGACGGCGCTCTGACCAGAAGCTGACGAGGGCAGCGACAGCAGGGAAGCGGCTACCAGGATGGACTTCAGAGTCTCGGCTTGCGCCGCGAGTCTCCCATCGAGGGACATGGCGGCCTCCGACGTCAGGGAGCGGTAGGTGCGGTCCACGACAGCAGGCGCGAACGGGCGCCCTTGGGGGGGAAGACCAAGGTAGGTCTTCCCGAACAAGCGACGCAACGAAGTCAGGTTGCGCTGATACCTCGAGGTGTGCGCCGCGGTTCGGCCTCCTCGAACGGCCACAAGCTCTGCGAGCCGCCCTTCCCCAACACCAGACGAGCCGTCTGTAGTCCCGAAAGTACCACGGTCCAGATCCCGTGGCCGGGCTGCGTCCAGTGTCCAGTCAAGAACAACCCGGCAACTGGAGTCCGGTTTCGCAATCTGCGCGGTCCCGCCTGCCGGGGCAGGGCGGCCCATCCATAGATCGGACCCTGGCGATGCAGCGGGTGTCGCTCGCCGGATCCTTCCGGGTGATCCTCGACGAAGGTGATGTGATCCCGCAAACCGGGAAGCACGGTCTCCGCCTCAGCCAGCAGCAGTTCGGCGTACCGAGCGCTGTCCGAAGGAGAGAGGTCGAACCCCCGGCTGGGAACGAAGGCCTGCACGATGACGAGGTGCTCACCCGGGGGCGCGAGGGAGGCGTCACAGACCGTGGGGACATGTATCCCAACGCCATTCACCTGGCCGCTCACGGCCGCCTCGTATACGCGGTCCGCTTCCCACGGCGCCACGACGGTCACTTTGGGGACACCCAATGCGTTGACGTCCAGGTCCGTTGCGAGGTGCAGGCCCAGGACGGACAGCGACGGCTCGAGCCCCCGCACCGTTGTCAGGTAGCGTGCCGAGGCCTGCCCAGGCTCGAGGATGTCCTGGAACGTCGTCTTCGCATCGATGTTGGATACCACGACGGCGGCTTGAATGCGTTGACCGCTGTCCAGCGAGACTCCATCCACTCGATCGCTGGCTGCATGGATCCTGGTGACGCGAACGCCGCAGACCAGCTCACCACCGTGGAGCGTCAGCCCCTTCGCGATCGCGGCTGCGAGCTGCTGAAAGCCTCCGCCGCAGTAGAACGCGCCCCCCCCCCAGGTACCCGGACATCATGGTGGCCCATACGGCGAAGGATGCCCTTGAAGGGGGCAATCCGACATAGGGCCAAAGGGCGGAGTAGACGGACGAGAAGCGGGGATCGGAGAAGTGCTTACGCATGACCGACGCGAGTGTGGCGTTGGCGTATCGGAAGAGCTTCGGATGCCGGAAGGGCATGACCGCGAAGTCCCACCCTCGCGGGTCGACGGGAAGTCGCAGGAACTCTCGATAGATCTGCGAGCAGAGGCCCACGAGGTTGCGCAGCCCTTTTGCCTGCTGCGGGAAGAGCTGCCGATGCGCGTCGATATATGCCTCTCGACCCGTCGGGACGTCCATCTGGAATCCGGGGCGCTGCACTCGATAGAACGTGTCTACCGGCGAGAAGTCGCAGTGCTCCCGAACACCCAGCCGCTTCAGCGCTGCGTCCAGGAGCCCTCGGCCCGGGGGTCCTGAGGGGCCTCCGCCCCAGATCAGATGGAGGGCTGGATTGATGAGGTACGCGCCGTGCCGTGAATCACGGGCGAACCCACCGGCGTGCTCCTCTTGCTCCACGACGAGGACGTGTTTCCCGGCCTTGGCCAGGAAGGCCCCGCAGGTCAAGCCGCCGATTCCGCCTCCGGCGACGACGACATCGTAGGTGCTCCCGGCAGCCGCTCCGGTCATGGCCCACCTCCTTGGGGTAGAAGGGGCATGACTCAGGCTAGCAGGATCGACCGCTCCCGTCTGTCGGGAGGGTCACCCTCCCAGGGTGGGACGCTCCACGTGGAAGGACGTCGCGTCCTGATAGGCCTTGGCAACGGCCAGGATTGGGGCCTCGCTGAACGGCTTGCCCACGAAGGTGAAACCGGTCGGGAGTCCGCCTTCGCCCAGGCCGTGCCGGACAGCGACGGCCGGGTAGCAGGCGTGGTTCGCCAACTGGAAGAACTGGGACGTGGCAGGACGCCTCTGGGGGCGGGGACCACTGCCCGCGCGGTTGCCGGTCTGCTCGCCGCGCAGGTATCCCCGACTGTCTCCGTACGGCGCGACGACGACGTCCACCTCCTCGAGCGCTTCGTGCAGTCGGGTCATCAGGACGCTGCGCACGCGCTGGGCCTGCAGGTATTCTACCGCGGGAACCGTCCGACCCACCCGCCAGCGCGCCCCACGCTCGGGCCGCCCCAGCTCCGCCTCCCGGCCCTCACGGAGGAAGGCGTCGAAGGCAGCCGTGGACTCGGCCGAGAGGGGCCTGAGCGCGTCGAGGGGAAAGTCCCGCAGCGGGGTCGGCACGGATTGGAGCTCGATCCCCGCGGCGCGGAGCTGGTCCAGCGCCCTCTGGTCGTTCGCCGTCCAGTCGTCCCCCTTGGAGGGGTCGTCGGCGAACGCGTCCGCCAGGTACCCGATGCGCAGCGAGCCCACGGCCAGCTCGGCGTCCCAGTTGAAGGGAATGTCGAGGACGCTGGGGTCCCGCGGGTCGGGCTCGGCGATGGCACGGAGGACTACGGCGCAATCCTCGGCGGTTCGGCAGATCGGACCTAGACGGTCACCGGTCCACCGTAGGGTCATGGACCCGTATCGACTCACGCGACCGAAGGTGGGCCGGAGCCCCGTTGCGCCGCAGGCGATGGAAGGGCTCAGGATGGACCCACTCGTCTCGGTTCCGATTGCGAACCCGACGCACCCGGCCACGGTTGCGGACGCCGGCCCCGCCGACGAGCCGCTGGAGCCGGCGCTCGGGTCCCAGGGATTACGGGTGCGGCCTCCGAACCACCGGTCGCCCGAGGCCAACTCGCCGGTCGTGAGCTTCGCGATCAGAACGGCGCCGGCCTCCCGCAAGCGGGCTACGACGGTGGCGTCGAAGTCGGTCTCCCGGTCTTTGAAGGCGTTCGACCCCCACGTGGTGGGGTATCCCTTCACCGCGATGATGTCCTTGGCTCCCCACGGGACGCCGTGGAGCAGCCCCAGGTACGTACCCGAGGCGAGGGCCCGGTCGGCGCGCTCGGCCTCGGCCATGGCCAGCTCGTCCGTGAAGGTGACCACGCAGTTGAGGGTTGGGTTGAAGCGCTTCAACCGGGCCAGGTACATCTCGGTCAGCTCCGTCGACTTGACCTGGCGGGTGCGGATCAGCTCGGCGAGCCCCGTGAGAGGCCAGAACGCTACCTCTTCGAGATTCGACGGGCGTTGCAGGCCCTCGGCGGAGCTCGCACGGAACGGGCGTTCCTTGCGATCCACGGTCATGCCCGGGACGAGCGGATTGAAGTGGATCGGCGGCCCGACTTCATGGTCCAGGCTGAATTCGCGGAGCGCGGCGTAGCCCTCGAGGTTCCGATTGACCCCCTCGGCCATGGCCTCGGCCTGCTCCTCGCTGAGCTCGAGCCCCGAGACCGACGCCGACTGAAGGATCATCGACGACGTGACCTCGGCGGCCTCCTGCTCCTGCATCCGGGCCCAAAGGGCCCCGGGCAGCAGCGTGGAGGTGAGCCCCACGCCGGAGAAGTACGCGAGGAAGCGGCGGCGCGTGGTCGCGAGCTCGTCCATGCGGCGCTCCTACGCCGTGGATGCTTCCGAGATCTCCCGGATGATGCGCTTGGTCAAGTCATCGAGCAGGTATTCGGCACCGCTCCGGTTCGCAGGGACCGCGATGCCGATCTGCTCGACGGTCTCATACAGCATGTTCTCTTCGGGAACGTCGATCTTCCCGTCTGCGTCCAGGAGCCGCATCAACAGGTTGTCCCTTTCCAACAGGTCGGCCACGGACATGCCTTCCGAGATCTTCTGCTCCAGGACCTCCAGGGTGCTCTCTGGCACTTCCGAGGCGAGGGCGAGCTGCAGCATGAGCCTCAGGCTGCTGTCTGGCGAGATTCTCGAGAGGAAGAGGAGGACTTGTCGCAGGTCGGGGCTTTCCATTCGAGCCGTCTCCAGTGCTGTTCGCGGGGATACCGGGAGCGTGTCGTGTAGTAGGAGGCGCCGTCCCCGACGTCAAGAGATCGAGGGCACTCTAGCTGCGGACTCTGCGGGCACATATCACCGGTCGCTCCGCCGGCCCGGGCGCCTCATGGAGCGAACGATCAGTGGATGGCGGCAACGAGCCTCCGGCGCGAGCTTCCGCTGGTCACCTCGAGCGTCACGGAAAACGGCCGGTGACGGCCTGGAGGTGGTGGCTCACCGTTGACCGCCGGGAGGTGGTCTACACCTTCGGCACGAATCGCCCCACCCTTTCCATGTACTGGCGATACTCGTCCCCGAACGTCTCGACGAGATTGCGCTCCTCCATCGGCGTTCGCATTGCCAACAGCGACCAGAACAAGCCGGCGCTGATGGCGACGAACCAGTTCGCCATCACCAGACACACGCCAACGGACTCGACCATCCCCCCCGTGTATAGCGGGTGCCGCACCCATCGGTACGGCCCGGACGTGATCAGCGCGTGCTCCTCCTTCGTGTCGATACTGACCGTGAGGTTCTCGCCTATGTGATGAAGCGCCCAGATCATCCAGCAACCACCGAGTGACAAGGGGACGACTCCGGCCCACCGAAGCCACGGCGCTACGGCAACCACAGACCAGGCCATCCAACCGGGATTCACGAGGTAGGCGACGAAGGCGACGCCGTAGGCCAGGTAGGACACTGCGATGGCGACCGTCAGTGGGACGCCTTCCGCGCGTCTGCGGACGATCGTGGCGTCCGCTCCAGCCCGCCTCACGTAGCGCAGGCTGATCGCCGTCTGGACGACGAGGACGACGGTCAGGACGATCCGGAATGGGGCCTCATGGGTCATGGGCTCGCCCTGTCGGTTCAGGAGATCGATCGCGTCGAGCCGCGCCTTCCGTGGCTTCGGCACGATGCCGATTGCGGCCGATAACGAGAACAGCCGCCATGCCTCAGACTAGCTGGATCGCCGGCGCGCGTCTGTAGGGGAGAAGAGGAAGTGGAGCGCTTCGAGGCTCACGAGCCTCTCGGGTGAACCGGTCTGCGAGGGGCTTCCTCGGACGCGATGGCGCGGATGGATCCTGACTGACATGGGCTGGGCTTCGGAGAGCTTGAAGGGAGAGGGGATCGACCACGGTGCCGTGCCGGCCCCGTGGCGAGGCGAGTTGGGCCTGAACGGAGGTGACCATGAGCACCGCAGCCGGTAGCGGCATCACCGGACGACCCCCGAAGCGGAGGACTCTTCGCGGGGCGCACCGTGGCGTAAGGCACCTGGTGAGACTCCCCACCGTGGTTGCGCTGCTAGCGCTCACCGGTTGTGGCCCCAAGCACCGATTGGCCGAATACCACTTCGCCGGCGAAACCCTCGCGATCGTGCCCCACGTCCCGGAGCGTCCGACCGTCCTGACCAGCGGGTACTCCACCGACTACGGTGGTGATCTGGTGGGGCAGGTACTCGAGACCGGTGGCCAGATCGCCAGAGACGTAGCGGCCCATGAGGTGGCAGAGAATCTGGACAGCGCGGCGTCCATCGTCGACCTGAAGACCCGGGTGGCGGAGCGCGCACTGGAGCGGGGCGCCCGCTATTTGGGGGCCCGACCGGTCGGGAGCACCGACGAGGCTCAATACGTGCTCGAGGTCGTCGTTCGCGACTACGGCATCGATGCGCGCCGGTGGGACGATGCGGCACACGTGTTCATCGACGCGGAGGCGATTCTCCTGGATGCTTGGTCAGGCCAGGAGATCTGGAGCGCCAGGGTCGACGAGCGGGACCCCATCAGTCCATCGGTCCACGGCGAGTACTCCGTGACGCGTGACGTCGTCACCGCGGCCGCACTCGCGGACATGTCCATCGAGGAGCTCACACACACGCTCGAGCGCATCAGCGACTACTGCGCCGATCGGATCACGGATCGTCTCCGGTCCGATCTGCGCGATTGAGGGGGGCCTTCGAGACCGTCGCCGAAGCGCGATCGCGCCGTGGTCCACCCTGTCGATGTGTCTCGTTCGGCGCTTTGCCACAACGGGACGGTGGCGGCAAGCCCTACACGATCCCGAAGTGCTGGCAGCCTTCCAGTACGCCGTGCGCGTAGGGGGCCAGGGCGAAGTAGATCCGGGAGTCGATGCCGAGGTTCACCGCTTCTTCCCAGATGGACTCCTTGAGGGTGGAGGATGCGTTGGCCACCACGACGACATTGAATCCGGTGAGCATGGCGGCCCGGTCGTTGCCCGAGTCGCCCGCGTAGACGAGTCGGTCCTCGTCCACGCCGAGCTTGTCGTGCAGGTACCGGACGGCGACGTCTTTCGCGACGCCTCGCGGCAGCACGTCCAGAAGGCCCTCACCGGTCTCCGGGTCTTGGCTGTAAACGACATTGGCGCCACCGACCGCGTCCTCCAGCAGCGCCTCCGCCCAACGGGCCAGCGCCTCGCCTTCCGCGCCGCCGGGTGTGTAGTAGCTGAGCTTGTACTGGGCTTGCTTCTCATCTTCCTGGAGGCGCAGCCTCGGATGCGCCAGGCGCCGCTGGAGCTCACGGCGGTCCGCCCCGCCCAGCCTGGCCGCCATGAGCTCCTGGTAGGCCGGATCGGGTTCGTACTCCGCGTCGCTCCGGTGAAAAACGGAGGTTCCGACATCGCAGACGAGGACATGGGGCACCGGCAGCCCAAATCCACCGATGCCGCGGAGGGCCAGAGCCTTGTGGCGTCCCGTGACGTAGGCGAGAAGCAGGTCGGGCCGTCCGTCCACCGCCTGAGCGAACGCCTCGATGCCACCGTTCCCTTCCCTCAGGGAGGGCGGTATGAGGGTCCCGTCGAGGTCGGATGCCAAGAGGTGGTGGTCGGGGTACACGACGTTCCAACGAGTTCAGGACTCGAGATCGAATGAATGTGGGCTTGCGCTCTGAATCGTCAGCTTTGGTCGGCGACAAGCTGGGCGTCCTCGCGCCGCACGCAACCTCGTCGTTACCCTGTTCCGGAAGGAGCCTGACCGCAAGCTACCGGGGCAACGCAATGAAACCGTTTCGATATGGCGCCTGAGAACGCCCCGCATTCGACCCCATTGGTCTTCGGCGAGGTCCTGTTCGATCACTTCCCCGACGGATCGAGGGTGCTCGGAGGGGCGCCGTTCAACGTGGCTTGGCACCTCCAGGGGCTCGGACTCGACCCTCTCGTGGTGACCGCCGTGGGGGCGGATCAGACCGGGCGAGAGGCGGTCGAGAGCATGACCCAGTGGGGCATGTCTACCGAGGGAGTACAGGTGGATCCAACACACCCAACCGGGCACGTCATGGCAGCCCTGGTTGGCGGCGAGCCCACCTTCGAGATCGGGGCCGAGCAGGCCTACGACTACATCGACCGGGCAGCGGCCGTCTCGGCCTTGAGCGTCAGGCCGACCTCGCTCGTCTATCACGGCACGCTGGCCCTACGGGCCGATCGGTCGTGGGACGCGGCCCGAGGCGTCCTGGAGGCGACCGGAGGGCCCACGTTCGTTGACCTGAACCTCCGCAGTCCATGGTGGACCCCGGATCGCCTGCGCTGGTCGCTGGCGACCGCCACCTGGCTCAAGCTGAACCGGAACGAGCTGTCCACGGTCTCGGGAGGGCCGGTTGACGACCGGGACACGTGCGTCGAAGGGGCGTCGGCGCTCGCTGACGAACACGGCCTCGAGGGGGTGATCGTGACCCTCGGCGCCGAGGGAGCGCTCGCCGTGATCGACGGTCGGGTGTACCAGGCGGAAGCAGCCCCGATCCCACGTACGGAGATGGTCGACAGCGTCGGCGCAGGCGACGGCTTCAGCGCCGTGGCCTGCGTGGGGATCCTGCGCCGGTGGAGCCCGGAGGCGCTGCTGGACCGGGGCAACTCCTTCGCGGCCGAGCTCTGTCGCATCCGGGGCGCAACGACAGAGGATCGCTCTGTGTACCACCGACATCGGACGCGGTGGCGAAAGGCATGAGCGAGAAGAAGAAACGCCGGAAGGACCGCGAACGCCGCACGGGTCTCGAGGTGATGTCCCTGAGCATCCACGGGCTGCTACGGGCGCGAGAGATCGAATTGGGGCGTGATCCCGACACCGGCGGACAGGTCTCGTACGTCGTGGACCAGGCCAGGGCCCTGGTCGAGCACGCGAGGGTAGCGCGTGTCCAGCTGGTCACGCGGTGCATCTTGGATCGCAAGATCGACGAAATCTACGGAGAGCCGGAGGAGGAGATCTGCCCCGGGGCCCAGGTCGTGCGCATCCGGTTCGGACCGCGCCGATACCTGCGCAAGGAATCTCTGTGGCCCCACGTCGACAGCCTGGTGGATCAGCTCACCCGGCACATCCGCAGCACGGGACGGGTCCCGGACGTGGTCCACGGTCACTACGCCGACGCCGGGTACGCAGGTGCCCAGCTCTCGAAGATCCTCGGCGTCCCGTTCGTGTTCACGGGACACTCTCTGGGCCGCGTGAAGCGGGCGCGTCTGCGGGCGGACGGGCAAGACCCCGACACCATCGAGGAGCGATTCCACATCTCCCGTCGTATCGAGGCAGAGGAGCAGGCCTTGGAGACGGCAGCCGTCGTCATTGCCAGCACCAGTCAGGAGGTGCAGGAGCAATACCAGCTCTACGATCATTACCGCCCGGAACGGATGCACGTGATTCCACCGGGCGTGGATCTCTCGAGGTTCTCACCGGCGCCGGACTCTTGGCCCGAGCCCCCCGTGGCCGCCCAGCTGAAGCGATTCCTGCGGTATCCGGACCGGCCCATGGTCCTCGCCATCGCCCGACCGGACGAGCGGAAGAACTTCGGCGGGTTGATCGAGGCGTTCGCCCGGACGGCGGGCCTCCGCGACCGGGCCAACCTCGTGCTCGTGCCCGGGAACCGGGACGACCTCCAGGACCTGCCCGCCGCCTCTCGGCGTGTGCTGGGCCAGATCCTCGGGTTGATCGATCGCCACGACCTCTACGGCAGCGTGGCGTATCCGAAGCAGCACGGGCCCTCAGACGTGCCGGATCTGTACCGGCTGGCGGCTCGTTCGAGAGGCGTGTTCGTGAACCCGGCGCTGACGGAGCCGTTCGGGCTGACTTTGCTGGAGGCGGCGGCCAGTGGCCTGCCCGTCGTGGCGACTGACGACGGAGGGCCTGCCGACATCATCGGAGAGTGCGAGAACGGGGTCCTTGTGGATCCGCTGGATGCCGAGGCGATGGGTCGAGCGATCGCCAGAGCGCTGGAGGATCCGGATCGGTGGTCGACGTGGTCAAGGACCGGCGTGCAGCGGGTCCACGCCGCGTTTTCGTGGGCTTCCCACGCGACGCGGTATGCCGAGACCGTCGGGCGCTTGCTGCGACAGGATGCCGGCAGCAAGGCCCGGGTCCGAACTCGGCGGCTGGAGCAGATCGACCGCATGCTCGTGGTGGACGTCGACGACACCCTGACCGGAGACGACGACGCACTCGAGGCTCTGCGATTACGCATGCGCGCCGAGGGAGACCACGTAGCCTTCGGCGTTGCCACGGGCCGCACGCTGGAGCGCGCCCTGGAAGTTCTGGAGGCACAGGGGTTGCCCTCGCCGGACGTCTTGATCACGGCGTCTGGGACTCAGCTTCACTACGGTGCGAAGCGTCGGACCCGGGACGTGTCGTGGGAACACCAGATCGCATACCGGTGGCAGCCCGACCGAGTGCAGAAGGCTCTGGAGAGCCTACCGGGGGTCCGTCCCGGGCCATCCCATCGCCAGACACGGTTCCGGCTGAACTACCTCGTCGATCCCGAGGAAGGTCCCGACGTAGTCACGGTGCGCCGCCGTCTTCGAAAAGCCGGGGTTCAGGCCACGGTGCTTATCGACCACGACGTCTCGCTCGAGGTGATGCCCATCCGCGCGTCCCCGGGCCTGGCCATTCGCTTCCTCTGCTACAAATGGAACATCCGGCCGGAACGGCTGCTGGTGGCTGGGGACTCGGGCAACGACGCCGACATGCTCTCCGGCGACACACTCGGTGTGGTGGTGGGGAACCACACGAGCGAGCTGGAGGAGCTGCGCGGTCGCCCCCGGATCTTCTTCGCCGAGGGTGCCCATGCCTGGGGCGTGATCGAGGGAATCGACCACTACGATTTCCTGGGAGACATTCGTGTGCCAGAGGACGGGGAGAACGGGTCGGGTGGACGGGGACCTGGGCTCATGGACGACGGAGGGGAAGTCGAAGACAAGAGGAACCGGCTCCACGAAGCTGGCCAGTTCCCGGGCGAAGGAGACGACACTGCACCCGACAGCGAAGAGAACGCGGCATGGTCGATGAGCTGAATGGGCTTTTCCGCTCCCACCGGGAGCCCACCTATCTGCTGATGCGGCACCTGACAGCGCTCGGCAAACGGTTTCTGCTCTGGTCCGAAGTCACCGCCGAGCTCGACCGGTTCGGGGAGACCGACGCCGGCAAGGCGCTGGCCACCACGGCGTTGCCCCGGTGGGTACGTCGGGTTCAGGAGGCGGTCGTGCGACCGCCGTTCGTTCACCTGGCAGCTCGCCGGGGTGTGGCGGACTGGGTCTACGTCCAGATCCACCTCGAGGAGATGCAGTGCAGGGAGATGTCGGTGGCCGAGTACCTGGCCATCAAGGAGGGTGCGGTGGCGGATCGGCCGGCAACGGAGCGATACCTCCTCGAGGTGGACTTGACCCCGTTCGAGCGCGGTTTCCCCAAGCTGACCCAACCCCGCTCCATCGGTCGCGGTGTGGAGTTCCTGAATCGCTACCTGTCCGGTCGAATCTTCAGCCGCCGGGGCGGGGAAGGGCCGCAGCGCCTTTTCGATTTCTTGCGCCTGCACGAGATCAGGGGTCATACCCTCATGCTCAACGGCGGCATCGAGGACGTCGAGGCGCTTCGGCCGGCGTTGCGTGACGCCATGCGTCTCCTGAGGTCGGGGAAGCTCGGAGAGGACGACGCCGCGCGGACGTGGGCCTTGCGGCGACTGGGCTTCGAGGCGGGCTGGGGGAACACGCCCGAGCTCATCGCGGAGACCATGGAGCTCCTGGCAGATATCCTGGAGGTGCCGTCCCCGGAGAAGCTGGAGCGCTTCCTGGCACGGATCCCGATGATCTTCTCCATCGTCATCGTGTCGCCCCATGGGTACTTCGGTCAGTCCAACGTCCTGGGCAAGCCGGACACGGGAGGTCAGGTCGTCTACATCCTGGATCAGGTGCGCGCCCTGGAGAAGGCGATGCGGGACTCGATTCGGGAACAAGGCCTCGAGATCGAGCCCCAGATCGTCGTCCTCACCCGCCTCATCCCGGAAAGCGGCGACACCACCTGCGACATCCGACTCGAGCCGATCATCGGGACCGAGAACAGCCGCATCCTGCGCGTTCCGTTCCGGGACAGGACGGGCGAGGTCGTTCCCACCTGGACCTCTCGCTTCGAGGTCTGGCCCTACCTCGAGCGCTACGCAGTTGAAGCCGAGAGGGAAGTGCTCGCAGAGCTGGGCACGCGCCCCGACTTCATCATCGGCAACTACTCGGACGGGAATCTGGTGGCCAGCATCATGGCGCACCGTCTCGGGGTGACCCAGTGCAACATCGCCCACGCGCTCGAGAAGACCAAATACCTGCTGTCCGACCTGCACTGGAAGGACCACGAGGACAAGCACCACTTCTCCTGTCAATTCACGGCCGATTTGATCGCCATGAATACGGCTGACTTCATCATCACGAGCACCTATCAGGAGATCGCGGGCACGCAAGAAAGCGTGGGTCAGTACGAGAGCTACAGCGCCTTCACGATGCCGGATCTGTACCGTGTCGTGGCCGGAGTCGATTGCTTCGATCCGAAGTTCAACATCGTCTCCCCTGGTGCCGATCCGGAGGTCTTCTTCCCGTACTCGCGGCGGGACCGGCGCATGCAGGAGCTGACGGACGAGATCGGGGCTCTCATCTTCGGCGACCCTGACGCGGCGTACCGGGGGGCGTTCGCGGAACGGGACAAGCCGCTTCTGTTCGCCATGTCTCGCCTCGATCGGATCAAGAACATGGCAGGGTTGGTGGAGTGGTTCGGTCAGAACGAAGCCCTGCGAGAGGCGGCCAACCTTCTGCTCGTAGGGGGATACCTGGACCCTGGCTTGTCCGAGGACGACGACGAACGCCGTCAGATCGACGCCATGCACGCCCTCTTCGACCGGTACGACCTGGACGGCTCAGCCAGATGGATCGAGATGCAGGGCGACAAGAACCGGGTCGGTGAGCTCTACCGCGTCGTCGCTGACCACCGCGGGGCCTTCGTGCAGCCGGCGTTGTTCGAGGCGTTCGGCTTGACCGTCGTCGAGGCCATGAGCTCGGGGCTACCCGTCTTTGCCACGCGGTTCGGAGGACCGCTGGAGAGCGTCGAAGATGGAGTCAGCGGCTTCCACATCGATCCTACCCGGGGCGACGAAGCTTCGGCCATCATGCTCGATTTCCTCGGTGCCGCTGAGAAGGACCCTGACCGATGGACCCAGGTCTCCGAGGCCGCCATACGGAGGGTCGAGGAGCGCTACAACTGGCCGCTCTACGCGTCCAAACTGCTCAAACTGTCGCGCATCTACGGGTTCTGGAAGTACATCTCGAACATCGAGCGGGAAGAGACGCGCCGGTATCTCGAGATGTTCTACGCCTTGATGTATCGGCCGTTGGCCCGGAAGGTACCGACGACGAGCTAGGCGAGAGCCAGGGCGTGGCCCTGCGCGTCGAACAGGTGTATTCCATCACCCTGCACGGTCGCGCCCACCCGTTGCGCCAGCGTTGGAGCGGGCATCGTAGCGAAGCCGGGGCGCCCCCCGCCGTGACAGTGGTCGCCTCCGGTCACGATCTCCGCTGCCCGTGGCGCGGGCCGCGGTCGTCGCGCGCTCACGGCTCGATAGCCGCCACGATCTCACGGATAAGCCGATCGCTGAACGGCTCTTCTCCGTCCATCCTGCGGTTGTCGTTGCCCTGGCGCACCACGACGAGGTCGAGGCTGGGGATGACGAAGCTGTGGTTCAGGTTGTGGCCGCGTGACATGTAGAGGTCACTCGGGACGCCAGCGATCTCATCCATCACCCAGAACGTGTACCCGTAGTTCGATGGCGCTTCGCCGTTGTCCCGTACGAACCTATGGGTTGCCACCTCCAGCCATGCTTCAGGTACGAGCTGACGGTCCTTCCAACGTCCGCGCCGGAGCCAGAGGTAGGCGAGGCGGCTGAAGTCGCGTGCGGTGCACCGGAACGTGCTTCCCACCACGGAGTTGAGGCCGTAGGGGCTCTCGCTCATGTCGGCCCCGTAAGCGTCGCACCCGGTGCTGCCCCCGACGCCCCAACCGGGCTCCCCGGCGAAGTTCAGCTCGCGGTTGTCGCTGTAGGGCATGTCTCCGTACTCGTTGTCCCGAAGCCCGGCCGACATGCCGATGGGGCCCAGGACGCGGTCGTAGACGTACGGCCCGACCCGTTCACCCGAGACGTTCCGCATGGCCAGGGCCATTTGCTCGAGGCCGTAGTTGCTGTAGTTGAAGTCGGTGCCGGGCTCGAACTTGAGCGTGTGGTGGTCCGGCACGCCCGCGAAGCGCCACCACCCGAAGCAGTATTCATACATCTGGTAGGGGCCGTGGAACCCCGGATACCGGATCCGGGCGCTGGGGGCCAGCCACGGCTCGCGCGTCTCATGGCCCGAGGTCATGGAGATGACGTGCTTGACCTTGATCCGCGTCTTCGTCTCGTCCGTGATCGGTCGGTCCCAGATCTGCGGGATCAACGACTGCTCCTTCGACGACCCTACGAGGTGGCTGTCCAACGTCACCTGGTCCGCGTACTCGTCCAGGAACACGCCGACCGCCGTGCCGAAGACGGACTTCGTGGAGGACTTCATGTCGTTACAGGTGGTGGCTGACCAGGGCTGCGGCCCGCCATCGCTGCCGGTCGTGTAGGTCTCGCTGATTGCGTGTCCCTGGTAGACGATCAGGAGCGCGCCACCGTAGCTGGTCGTGATCGGGTTCGTGTCGTGGTACCTGACTGCCTCGCTCAACCGGGCGGGGTCGATGCCGAGAGAGTCCGGATCCGCCGTGCGCCAGCCGCCTTCCCCTTCGGGCGGAGGGAAGTAGGTGTCCTGCGTCGAGCCGGATTCATGGGGGTGTCGGTTCACGGTCCCGGCCGCCGCGCCGACCAGGGAGCGCCGTGCGAGGAGACCGGATCCGGTCGCGGCCAGCCCCACCACACCAGCCCCGGCTGCCTTGAGCAGGTCCCGTCGCGTGATTCCGTCCATGCGAGGCTCTCTCCCTGTTGAAGGACGCCTCCGAGCGACGGCTTTCGAGCGCGCTGGTGACTCCCCGATGCGCAGAACCTCACGGCCCGTCGGCAGGACGCGCAAGTCGCTGAGCGGCCCATCCGACCGACTCTCCGCCCGGTCTCGGGTCGGGTCCTGGCTCCAAGGCGATCGGCTGAACCGGGTCGCAATGGTGGGCTGGGGCCGACCGCACTCCTCGGGAACAAGAGTTCCCTTGACCGGGCGGTCCCGTTCGTGGCGAATTGACGGAAGCAGTCGCAGCTCGTCGCGCGCTCCGACCCAGCGTGGCGAGGTACGCCCACCGTGCGCCACCCGGCGCCCCCCCAAGCGGAGGCAGCTCATGCGGTATCCGTCCTGCTTGATCGCTCCCCTGGCCGTCCTCGCCTTCAGCGCGATGGGTGTGTCGGGCCAGGCCGAGACGCCTACGACCCAGCCGACCCTCCTCACGATCTACATGGAAGAGATCAAGCTCGGTCACGAGGTGGCCTACGAACGGACCTCGTCGGGCTGGCCGAAGATGTTCGAGGAAGCGGGGAGTCCCGACATCTACCTGGCCATGCAGTCCATCAGCGGCCCCCCCATGGTGTGGTACGTCCAGCCCTTCGAGAACTACGCAGCGGAAGGCCGCGCCATGAAGGCCGTCGAAGACAATCCCGCCCTCTCGGCGCAGCTGGAGGGGCTCTGGAAAGAGCACACGACCCACCTGGAATCGTCGCGGGTGGTCCAGCTCGCCGGGCGACCCGACCTCAGTGGTGGTGACTTCCCCGACCTGAACCGGGCCCGCTTCTGGGACATCACCATCTTCCGGGTCAAGCCGGGGTACGACGCTCAGTTCGAGGAAGCGGCCCGGACCTACGCCGAGGTCTCTAGCCGCTTGGCGCCAGAGACAAGCTACCGCACCTATCAGGTGATGACCGGGATGCCGGGCGGCGCTTACTTCATCTTCGGATCGGTGGACGACTACGGGGGCTTCGACGCCGTCATGGCCCGGGACATGACCGTGTGGGAAGGG
The DNA here is from genome assembly GCA_039589315.1 of Gemmatimonadota bacterium. GTDB lineage: Bacteria > Gemmatimonadota > Gemmatimonadetes > Longimicrobiales > Gaopeijiaceae > JBDHHQ01. The sequence continues at coordinate 15,795 of JBDHHQ010000051.1, read as the reverse complement.
ATGTCGGACGACGAGCGCGAGGTGTTCGACACCTTCGCGCGCGAGGGCATGCAGAGCGTGATCACCTACCGCTTCCGCCTCAGCCCGACCATGTCCTTCGTGAACGCCGAGATGAAGGCGGCGGATCCGGCGTTCTGGAGCAGGTAGGGCGCTGACCGGTCGCCTCGAGGGGCTCGGCCGAGCGTCGGGCCCCTCGAGCTGACCGCGGATATAGCGGCCAGTCCTCTCTAGCGCTTCCTCGGCGAGCTCACCCGCGAGCGTACGCCGGCCGAGGATGGGAGATGGGCATGCGAACCACGGTTCGCAGCCGCTCCGGTGCGGTCCGTCGAGGATCCGAGATGTAGACCTCGTGGACCGGCCCTCGTTGCCGATATCCCAGCTCCTGCGCCGTCACAGCCAGCTGCTCGCAGCTTGCGCCCACCTGGTCGTAAGGCCCCACGTGCATGACCTGCAGGGCGAGGCCCTCCTTCCAACTGGTCCGGCGCACCAGAGCGGGATCGACGGCTCCCTTGGCTTTGACGGCCTTCCTCGCTGCGCCCACCTGCGCCCCCGTCACGACGTCGGGGATGCGGATCTGGAGGCGCCACTCCCAGTCTTCCGGCGGCGTGCCCTCCACGTCATCGGTATCCCAGAGGCACTCGAGCTTCGGGACCTTGAAATCCAGCACCCCTGCGCCCTTGAGCTGGAACTTCAGCGTGTAGGCTACGGAGAAGAGGGCCTCGATAGCGCGCTGAAACGCCTCGCCTCCCGGCTCGCCACGCCCGGTCACGCGGAGAAAGGCGCCTCGCTCAGCGTGGACCTCCTGGACCTTCCTTCCCGCATGATACAGCTCCCGATACTGCTTACCGAAATCGATGGTCTCCATAGACCCTCCTCAGATGTCGAGCCGGCGGGAATCCGAAACCGATGCTCCCCCTTGACGCTAACCCCTCCGGCGGCCTCTGTCTGTCGGGAAAAGGAGGAAAGGGCGCTTCGCGCCTTCGACCGACCCGCGCCCCGCGCCACTAATGTCTTTGCCTGGCGGGGCCGTCGTGCATATTGGGTGGCAGACCGCCACGCACCCGCCTCACGCGGGGTGCGGCTTCTCCGTCACCTGCCTGAGGGAGATCCTCGATGCCCCGATTCGCCCCGACCGCGTGTCTCGCGGTGATTCTGGCGCTGACCGTGTGTCCCCGGCCCGCCCAGGCTACGGACGGTCACTACCTCCACGGGGTCGGCGCCATCAACTCCGCAATGGGGGGAGCGGGAACGGCGGCCCCACGAGACCTCCTCGGTGCGTTCTTCCTCAATCCGGCAGGGTTGATGGCGTTCGACGGCACGCGCGTCGATGTGAGCTTCGAGCTCTTCCGGCCCGAAGCGACGACCTCCAGCTCGGCGGGTCCGGGGGGCAGCGGGACGACGGCCAGCGGGACCGCCTACATACCGCTTCCGGCCCTGGGCTGGAGTCGGCGGATCGAGGGCCAGCCGGTCGTGTTGGGCCTGGGCGCGTTCGCCGCCGGTGGCTTCGGCGTGAACTATCCGTCGGAGCCCACCAACCCCATCTTCGCGCCCCGGCCGACCGGCTTTGGTCAAGCGTACAGCCAGTTTCAGCTCCTCAAGTTCACCCCTGCCGTGGCGGTCGCCCCGTCCGAGAAGCTGTGGCTCGGCTTCGCGCTGAATGTGGACTGGGGCATCCTGAGCGCAGACCCGCTGCCCACGGCCTCGCCAGATGTGGACCCGGGGCCTGACGGCACGCCGGGTACGCCGGACGACCGCGTATTCTACCCACGGGCCACCGCCGCCGACCCCGCGTGGGGGTTCGGGTTCCAGGCGGGCGTCATCTACCGGCCAAGCGCCACGGTGTCCCTGGGGGCTGCGTACACCAGCAAGCAGCGGTTTCAGGACTTCGAGTTCACGTCGGTCCACGAGAACCCGAATCTCCCCAACTTCGGGAGCCCCCGGACGTTGACATTCTCTTTGGACGCGCCTGCCGTGGTGGCCGGCGGGATCGCTATGTCGCCCCTTTCTGCGCTCTCACTCCTGGGCGACGTGCGGTATATCCTCTACGAGAGCGCCGATGGCTTCTCTGAATCCGGCTTCGACGAGACGGGAGCCGTGCGTGGGCTGGGATGGCGGAACATCCTGGTTCTGGCGCTGGGTGCAGAGTACCGGGCCTCGACGGCGATCGCGCTGCGGGGCGGATACAACCGCTCGCAGAACCCGATCCCCGAGGAGCTCACGATGTTCAACATCCCGGCTCCGGCGATCCTGAAAGACCACCTGACGCTGGGAATCGGCGTGCGTCCGACGAAGGGCTTCGAGATCAGCGCTGCCTACTACCACGCCTTCAAGACGGACGTCGAGGGCCCCATCGTTCAGCCGCCGGGCCCGATCCCCGGCACGTCCGTAGCCATGGAGGCCTACGAGAACTCCTTCCTTCTGCAGTTCTCGTTCGGTGCCCTCGGCGGGGGCTCGGGAGGGTAGAGGCCCCCACTCGCGCGGCCCACTATCCGAGCAGCTTCCCGTTCCAAGGCAGCCCCTGCTCGAAGCGCTTCTCGTCATGCCGCCGCCAAAGCGCCAGCAAGCCGGGCATGCCCATGTCCCAGATACGACAGTGGGCGGCGCTGGAGTCGGACGCGTCGAGAATGCCGTTCACGGCTCGGCGCGCCGCCTCGTTGGCCGCTTCCATGCACGCCAGGTCGCTGTTGGTCTGCACGTAGTCCGCGGCCAAGTAGAGGTTCTCGATGCCGGTGAGGGCCGGGGGCCGCTTCGACCAGGAGTGCGGCTGATTGATGAACAGGGGCTCGAGGTTGATGGTCTCGTGCGGACGGTCCCCGTGGGGGAGCTCGATGTCCGTGTCAAGGAACCAGCGCTGAATGTCCAACGGATTCAGGACGGTCTTGCCGTCGAGGTTCAAGTTGTGAGTGAGCTCCTGGATGACCTCGTCGGCGATCTCGTTGACGGTCTCCAGCCTGGACGCCCACTGCTTCAAGTACCGCCCGTCTTCCGTCCAATCCGAAATGTCGACGGACAGGACACCCTTGGTCGTGCCGTCCCCGTACTCCGTGAGCTTGCGCTCCCAGAACTGGGCCTCGGAGATGGACGTGATGGCCCACGGCGAGTCGACGTACAGGGTGTGCCCGTGGATGATGGGGACGTCCTTCTTCAGGAAGAACTGCATCCCGTTCATCCAGCGCACGCTCTTCGCCAGCTTCGGCACATGCTCGAGCTCCGGCGCCGCCTCGATCATGTCCGGAGTAGTCATCGGCCCCATGACCTCGACCGGGAGAGCGGATACATACCAATCCGCCGTCCGGGGCTCCGCTTCACCATCCACACGAACACCGCTGATGCGCCCGCCCGCGAGCTCGAAGGACGTGACCCGCTTCTGGGTCTCGTAGCTCACGCCCCGGCGGGACTCGAGGTAGGAGATCCAAGGATTCAGGAATACATCGCTCGTGGGTCCGTTCAGAACCCGGTCTGTGCTGTGCCCCGGACTGAGCATCCCGAAGATGAGGTGAACTTGTACCTGTCCAATGGTGCGGGCGCTGCCCTTCCGCGCCTTGGCCGCGACCAGAGAGCGGGAGAGTCCCTCGGCCAGGAATTGCTGGTAATTGGCGGAGCGCGTTTCTGCCCCCGTGAAGTCCCACCAGGACTCGCCTTCGAGCTGGGCCAACCGGCGCGCCTTGCAGCTCGTCATGACCTGCCAGAGACGGGCGGCGAAGTAGCGCAGCTCACCGGGCTTGAAGTGAATCGGGGGATGGAAGAGGTCCTTGAAGATGAGCTCGAGATCGTCCAGGCTCTGGGGAAAGCGGGTCGGGCCTACGATCCCCACCTTCTCGTTCCGAGCGAGCTTGACGCGACTCGTGGGGACCAGGTTGTCGAAGGCCGACTTGCCCGACCCTCCGACGGGGATCCGCTTCATCGAGTTCGGCAGGTGGGCATAGAAACCCGGGAAGAAGCGGAATCCGTGCTCGCCGGGCAGGTCCGGGCGACCCTCGGTGCCGGTGCCGGGTACCGGAATCGTCCGGGACTTGCCGCCGGGGATCTTCTTCAGCTCGAGGACCGTGACATCGAAGCCTCTCTCCGCCAGCTCGTGTGCGGCGGTGAGACCACCGATCCCCCCGCCCAATACCAGTACCGAATCAGCCACTGATGCCCCCAACTCGAAGTCACGAACGAACCCGAATCCGCAGGATCCACGCGGGCAACCTACATTGCGCCAGGCCCAGCGACCACATTCATTGGCTTGCCGATCTGGATCGGGACGCGCCGCCCCCAGCAGCGTGAGACTAGATGGTCGAACTGAAGGGATACGAGATCGCTGAGAACCTCCAGGAGGGTTCCCGGTTCAATCTGTATCGGGCCCACCGCGAGGACGACGGTGTCCCTTGCATCGTGAAGACGTTGCCAGGCTCCGCACTCGCGAGCCGGGACGCTGCATCACTCCGCCACGAATACGAGGTCACCGGCGACCTCGCCCTTTCCGGGGTCGTCCGGCCACTCTCGCTGGAGCGACTCGAGGGACGCCCCGTGCTGATCCTGGAGGATCCCGGCGGCGTTCCCTTCGATCGGCTGATCGGTGATCCGGCGTTGGACCTCGCTGCCGTCTGCCGCGTGGGCGCCCGGCTCGCTGGAATCCTCGGCACCGTCCACGAGCGAGGGATCATCCATAAGGACGTCAGGCCGTCCAACATTCTCGTCGATCTCGACTCGGGCGGCGTCTGGCTGACCGGCTTGGGGAACTCCGCTCGCCTGCAACGTGAGCGAAGCTCGGCGGCCGCGCCGGAGCTGCTGGAGGGCAGCCTGGAATACATGGCTCCCGAGCAGACCGGACGCATGAACCGAATGGTCGACCAGAGGACGGACTTCTACTCCCTGGGCGTCACGCTGTACGAAGCGGCCGTGGGGCGGCGGCCCTTCGAGGTCGAAGACCCCATGGAGCTGGTCCACTGCCATATCGCCAGACAGCCCGTGCCGCCGGCCGAGCGGGCTCCCCAGGTGCCGGAAGCCCTCTCCCGCGTCCTGCTCCGCCTGATGGCGAAGACCGCTGAGGACCGCTACCAGACGGCCAGCGGGATCGAGGTGGATCTCCTCGAATGCGCCTCGGGGCTCGCTCGGGGCGACGGGCTCGAGGACTTCGAGCCGGGCCGGCACGATGTCTCGGACCGCTTTCAAATCCCCGACAAGCTCTACGCCCGGGAGGCTGCGGCCGCGGACCTCCTTGCGGCGTTCGATCGGGCGGCACGGGGGCGGCCGGAGCTGGTGCTCGTCTCGGGGTTCCCGGGCATCGGCAAGTCGGCTCTCGTGGGTGAGCTAAACCGCCCCATCGTCGCCCGGCGAGGCTACTTCGCCTCGGGTAAGTTCGATCAGTTCAGGAGGGACATCCCCTATAGCGCCATCATCCAGGCGTTCCGGGATCTGGTCCGCACCCTGCTCACCGAGAGCGAGGATCGGCTGGTCGGGTGGAGGGCCTCGCTCGGCGCGGCCCTGGAGTCGAGTGGGCAGGTCATCGTCGACGTCATCCCCGAGGTCGAGCTGATCATCGGGCCCCAGCCCGCCATACCCGAGCTGGGGCTGAGCGAAGCCCAGGCGCGGTTCAGACGTGTCTTCCGCCACTTCGTCCGTGCGCTGACCACGGCCGAGCGGCCCCTCTGTCTCTTCGTCGACGACCTGCAGTGGGCCGACGGCGCCACGCTGGACCTCATCCGACTGATGATGACGGACCGCGCCTCCCAGCACCTGCTCGTGGTTGGCGCCTACAGGCACGAGGAGGTGACGCCGGGCGGGCAGCTCCTCAGCCTGATCGCGAGGCTGGAGGAAGAGGGCGCCCCGGTGACTGACATCCAGCTCGATCCTCTGGCCGAGCAGGACGTCGCCGCGCTGCTGGCGGACACGATGCGGACCGAGGCCCGAGCGTGCCGTGAGTTCGCCGAGGTGGTCGTGGCCAAGACCGGCGGGAATCCCTTCTTCGTTCGGGAGTTCCTGCGGGTTCTCCACGACCGCGAGCTGCTGCGTTTCGACAGGGCTCGGCAGCGGTGGTCCTGGGACCTGGAGGAGATCCGGCGGGTGGGCGTGACGGACAACGTAGTGGACCTCGTGACCGCTCGGATCTCGGACCTTCCGGCCGAAACGGTGGCCGTCGTGCAGCTCGCCGCGTGCGTGGGCGCCGAGTTCGACCTGCGCACTGTCGCCCGGGTGAATCAGTCCACGCAAGTCGTTACGTCGGCACGACTGGCTCCGGCCCTCCGCGCCGATCTCCTCGTACCTCTGGACGAAGCATACAAGTACGCGGACTTCATGGAAGACTCGCAGAACGGGTCCACCGCGTCGATCCGGTACCAGTTCGTCCACGATCGCGTTCAACAGGCTGCCTACGCCACCGTCGATCCCGATGAGCGCCGAAAGCTCCATTGCCGTATCGGTGGCCAGCTCCAGAGCGAGGCCGCCGAAGAGGACCTGACCGAACGCATCTTCGACATCGTCAATCACCTGAACGAATGTCGGGAGCTCGTCACCACCCCCGCCAAGCGCGTCGAGCTGGCGCAGCTGAACCTGACTGCTTCGGAGAGGGCCAAGCGGTCCATGGCCCTGGCGCCTGCCGCGAAGTACGTGGCGCTGGGGCTGGAGCTGATCGGACCGGAGGGCTGGAGCGAACAGTACGATCTGGCCCTCGGGCTCCACCTCGAGCAGTCGGAGATCGCCTACCTGTCAGGCGATTTCGAATTGATGGACACCACGGGTGACGTGATCCTGGACAAGGCCCGCTCGGTTCTCGACGCCGTGCCGGTCTACGAGCTCCGCATCCAGCGGTACCACGACGAGATCCGGTATCCGGAGGCCGTGGACACGGGCCTCAGGGTGCTGGCGTTGCTCGGGGACCCGTTACCCGCGCGTCCGGGCAAGGCCGCCGTCGCCGTTGGCCTGGCCCGTACGGTGGCGCTCCTGCGCGGCCGGAACGTGGCTTCGCTGCTCGACCTGCCGGCCATGGCCGATCAGAGCAAGCTGGCGACCATGCGAATCCTCATGGCCATCGCCTCGGGGGCGTACTACGTCCACGCCGACCTCTTTCCGTTGATCGTGTTCAAGATGGTCCAGCTGTCCGTTCGCTATGGGAACTCGCCGCTCTCGGCGTTCGGATACGGGTGCTATGGCCTGATCTTCTGCGGGGTCGTGGGACTGGTCGACCGCGGATACGCCTTCGGGCGGCTTTCGCTGGACGTGGTGGACCGGTTCGAGGCCGAGGACCTCAGGGCCAAGACCGCCCACCTGTTCAACCTCTTCGTCCGACACTGGAAAGAGGATTTGCGGGACACGCTCGATCACCTCCTCGAGGGTGCCAGCAAGGGCATGGAGAACGGTGATTACGAGTATGCCTCGTACTGCAAGCTGTTCTACTCTTCCCACTGCTTCTTCACCGGTGAGCCGCTGGATCGGCTCAGCGCGAAGGTGACCGTCCACTACGAGTCCGCGGTGCGCGTGAAGCAGGACAAGGCGAGCGGACTTCTGCTTCTGCTCTGCGACAACCTACGGGCGCTGCGGACGCGTCCGGACGCTCCGGAGCCTGCGGGGCTCCCCGACGCCGACCTGGCGCCCTACCTGGAGCGTTGGGAGAGCGTCCGGGACCGGGTGTCGCTGTCGTATGCTCACGTGTTCGGCATCATGCGCAACTACCTCCTGGGCGCTCCCGAGCAGGCCGTGGATCACGCGCGGCGCCTCGTGCCGTACGAGGACAACCTGGCGGGCCAGTCCTACCTCCCGTTCGCACGGCATTACGAGTCGCTGGCACTCCTGGCCCTGATCCCCGGCCTCGAGGGGGCCGACCGTCGGCTCGCGCTCCGCAAGGTGGCCAAGAACCAGCGACGATTGAGGCGCTGGTCGCGCTGGGCTCCGATGAACTACGCGCGCTGGCATGCTCTGGTGGACGCCGAGCGGACACGGGTAGAGGGGGACGCATGGGAGGCCGTCAGGTTGTTCGAGTACGGCATCGCCCTGGCCCGGGAGGCCGAGAGCCTGCCCGACGAAGCCCTCGGCGAGGAGCTGATTGGGAGACTGTACCTCTCGCTGGCCGACCCACAGGCCGGCGCCGTCCATCTGGCCACGGCCATCCGGCTCTACGGACGGTGGGGAGCGGATGCGAAGGTGGGCCTTCTGACCGAGGAGTTCGACGAGCTGCTGGAGCGACTGGCGGGGCTGGAGGCCGTGCGTTCACGGCGGCGCTCCGGATCGGCGGAGGGCGCCACCGACCTGGACGCCCACTCCGTGATCAAGTCCGCCCAAGCCATCTCCCGTGAGATCAACGTCGAGGAGCTCATCCGGCGTGTTCTCGCCGTGGCCATGGAGAACGCCGGAGCCCAGCGGGGCTTCTTCATCGTGGAGCGCGGTGGGGCCCTGCAGATCGAGGCCGGAGCCTCGGTCGACGCGGACCTGGAAGCCGAGAGCGTCAAACAGCCCGTGGACGAGACGCGGCTGCTTTCTCGTGCAGTGGTGAACCTCGTGGCCCGACTCAAGGAGGACGTGGTGTTGGGGGACGCCGGCGCCGATCCGCGTTTCCAGAGTGATCCCTACATCCAGGAACAGCGGCCGCTGTCGCTGCTCTGCGTGCCGGTGATGCGCCGCGAGGAGCTGGCCGCCATCCTCTATCTGGAGAACAACCGCGCGCGGGACGCGTTCACGCCCGATCGCCTCGCTGTGTTGAAGACGCTGACCGCCCAGGCGACCATCTCGCTGCAGAACGCCTTTCTCTACGAGAACCTCGAGCAGCAAGTGGAGGAGCGGACTCGGGATCTGGAGCTGGCCCGGGCGGAGGCCGATCGGCAGCGGCAGAAGGCGGACGACCTGCTGTTCAGCATCCTTCCGGGCTCGGTTGCCGAGGATCTGAAGGCCCACGGCCGCTTCGAGCCACTCCGCTTCGACAGCGCGACGGTGCTGTTCTCCGACTTCGTGAGCTTCACGAGCTACGCCCAGAGCATGGATCCGATACACCTCGTGGCCGAGCTGGATCGACTCTTCCTCAGGTTCGACGACATCTGCGATCTCCACCGCATGGAGAAGATCAAGACGATCGGTGACTCGTACATGTGCGCGGGAGGGGTGCCGTCGCCGAGCGCCACCCACGCCATCGACGCCTGCCTGACTGCCCTCGAGATCCGCGACTTCATGCGTGTGGAGAACGATGGGGAGGACGGCGGTGGGAGCCCCTGGCAGGTGCGCATTGGCATCCACTCGGGGCACGTGATGGCCGGCGTCATCGGTCGCACGCGACCTGCGTTCGATGTCTGGGGCGATGCGGTCAACGTGGCCTCGCGCATGGAGTCCGCGGGAGTGGCCGGTCAGGTGAACCTGTCCAAGGACACCCGCGATCTGGTGGACCCGTTCTTCGAGACCCGCTACCGAGGGCGGATGGAGGTGAAGAACCGAGGCGAGTTGGAGATGTACTTCCTCGAGGCGATACGGCCCGAGCTGGCCACGGCTGACGATCCGTCGAAACCCAATGACGCGTTCTGGCAGCTCGCGGACAAGGTTCTCGGGGTTCGCCTCGCCCCGGACTCAGACGGGTGAGCGGTCGGGCTCGTCTGTCACCTTCCGCACCCGAGTAGACCTGTGAGCCGAGGCGCTGAGCTCAGAGCCAGCGCGAGGTCGCTTCGCAGAGACCTTGTTGGTCGATGTCCACCAGGCGCTTCCACACCCCGGACTCCTCATCGCGCTCATAGAGGGAGCCCGTGAAGGCGGCCGTCTGCTCGAACACGATGAGCGGGTATTGCCAGAGCGTGGCCGTGTCGTTGACCTTCCAGGACATCACGAGCCGGTATCGGCCGTCGGCGCTCTCTCCCTCGAAGTCGAGCCTGGCCGGGTATTTCCAGAAGAACCCCCACCGCTTCCACCGCGACTGGCGAAAGTTGCACTTGTCGTCGGGCAGGCTCAGCCGGATATCTCCATAGCGCACGTATGCAATCGAGCGCGAAAACGCGCCCTTCTCGGCCAGGACGAACCCGAATTCCTGATCCGGCACGGCCACGTCCGCCCAAGACCATGAGCGCTTCCACACCTCCCAGACGCCCCAGTCGTGATCGTGGTAGCCGGTCGCGTTCTGAACGGGGAACTCGCGCTTGCCCACCCTCACCGTTCCGTCCACCCGGGCCGAGGGCATGTAGAGGAGCCAGCTGGTGAGCTCCCAATCGTGGCCGGGCATGTCGTCCACCAGGTACTGGGGGCTGTCAGCCTGATGGAAGGTCAGGTCGAATCCCAGCTGCCCGTCCTTGCTCTCGGCCTGGATCTGGTAGGTCCGCTCGTCCACCACCGTGATTCGATGCCCCGCGATCTCCACATCCGCCCGTTGGGTTGAGGCGGAGAAGTTGCCCAGCCCGTAATAGTCCATCTTGACCACCGGGCTCTCGCCCGGAACGACCACGATCGAGTTGAGGCTGGCGACTCCGAGGGGGAACTTGTTCCCGGGATTGAACACGGCGAAGGTGACTTCCGCCGCCATGTTGGTCTCCGGATCGAGTAGGTTGAAATACCACCACTCAGTGTACCAGAACGAGTGCGGGTTCGTCTTGAAGGCGGGAAAGTGGAAGGCGTCGTCCGCCAGCGTTACGGCCTTTCGTTCTTTGTCGGACATGCTCCCTCACTCTGGCTGGGACATAACTGCGGTGTCGGTGGAGGCCAGTGGCCCCCCCTGGTGGACCGTTCGAGCGAGCGGCGTTCAAGATCCTACAGACCGAGGACGCTGTAAAGCGAGCGGCCCGTCACGCTCCCCGCTCGGCCGGGGGGGTGGAGGCCCGAAGATCCCTCACGGGCGAATCTGGATGTTCCCAGCCTCCACCGGGCGAAGCACCTGAGGGTCGACCAGCACCTTGTTCGCGCAGTACGCCATCGCGAAGTCTTCGGCAGGTTCGTCGCCACCCGTGTTTCGGATCATACCGGCGATGAGATCCGGCGGCGCGTTGGGGCCCTCGCCATTGTCCACCACGCTGATCCCCGTCCACTCACCTTCGTTGGTGCCGGCGGCGGTATGATCCCGAATACCTCCCAGCCAGGCTTGGTTACCCTCGATGCTGAAGCAGATGATGCGTACGTGTTGCCGAGAGCCCGGCGTTCCCAGTGGATGTCTCCGGACCTGGAAATGACCGTCAACGTCGCCGTCCGCCTTCCGGATGGCGTGGAAGCTGTACGTCAACCACACCTCACCTCGATGGCCGTTCCGGTGACGGATTGCAGCACTCCGGTCATGGCCTGGTGCGAGGGCCCCGTGACTGCGGCGCCCGGTCCGACGGGCGAGTCCGTGGATCCGTCGCAAGCCAAGACGAAGAGCAGCGGTGCGGCCGCAAGCAGTCTGAGCGTGGGCTTCATGATACCCTCCGTACCGAGTGTCCGTGCATGACCATCGGCTGGGCTCCGCACCCACCTGGGCCCAAGTCCAATGGCCCACCCTCAGCTTATGGCATTCTGTCCGTGGTGTCTGTCGGGAAAAGGAGGAATCCGGGGTCACGAACGGTCCGCCTCTCAAGGGACCATGGAGAGGACGGGCCGGGGACTGTGACAGGCCTCTCGACTTCGACTCGCATGCCGGCTCGGGATCGGGTTGATCGTTCGCAGGGCGCCCGCCTATGTTGCCGCGTCCGGCGTGCTGCTGGTCCGCCCGGCTCCTCATCTGCCGCGAACGGACGAAACAGAGCGGCGCTCCGAATACGGCGACGCTTCTGGATGGACGACGACGTGGCTCCCGCCCGTCGAGTGCTCCACTCACCGGGGCCGCCATTGCGCGAGCGAGTAGATGACCTTCGCACGAGGAGTCTCGATGGTCCCTACCTTCTCCGGGACGCGAATCCTCTTGACCGGATCGGTCCTCATTGCCGGAATCACCTCCCCCCTTGGGGGTCAGGCACCAGACTACGACGCCGAGATCCGGGGGATCGGCGAGCGGTCCGATGTCCGCGCAGCGTTTCAGGCGATAGACAGTCTGCAGGACCAGGGCCGGGCCGACCTCATCACGCTGACCGAGATCCCGGCGCCTCCGTTCATGGAGACGGAGCGAGCCAGGGCCTACGCCGAGATGTTGCGACAGGCCGGGGCCGACTCGGTCTGGACCGACGACATCGGCAACGTCTTGTCCCTTCGGCGGGGCAGGTCCGGAGACCGCACAGTGGCGATCGATGCGCATCTGGATACCGTGTTCCCGGAGGGCACCGACGTTTCCGTGCGGGTGCGCGGCGATACGCTCCTCGCGCCGGGGGTGGGTGACGATACGCAGGGCCTCGTTCTCGTGCTCACCGTGCTTCGGGCGCTGGAGGCGGCGGATATCCAGACCGAAGGCGACGTCCTGATCACCGCTACGGTAGGCGAAGAGGGCCTGGGGGATCTGCGCGGCGTCAAGCACCTGTTCCGACCGGGTGGTCCCGAGATCGACAGTTGGATCGCGGTCGACGGAGGAGACGCGAGCCGCGTGGCTCATCAGGCGGTCGGCTCATACCGCTATCGGATCACGGTTCGTGGACCGGGAGGCCACTCCTGGGGCGCGTTCGGGTTGGCGAACCCACATCACGCTCTCGCGCGGATGATCCATCACTTCGTGGAGGCCGCGGACCCATACACCCGTGAGGGCACGAAGACCAGCTACAACATCGGCAGAATCGGCGGTGGCACGTCCATCAATTCCATCCCGTTCGAGTCATGGATGGAAGTGGACATGCGATCCCTGAGCCCGGAAAGGCTGGACCATATCGAGGGTCTGCTCATCGAGGCCGTCGACAGGGGGCTCGCGGGGCAGAACGACCTACGGCGGCAGGGTGACGAGATGGACGTGGAGGTCGCATCCGTTGGTCGCCGACCCTCCGGGAGCGTGGCCGAGGAGACGGCCCTGGTGCAAAGGGCTGTCGCAGCGACGAGATACGTCGGAGTGGAGCCGGTGTTGGGGTCCGGCTCGACGAACTCCAACATCCCCATCTCGTTGGGGGTCCCGGCCGTCACGATCGGAAAAGGTGGCCGCAGCCAGGGCGCCCACTCGCTGGATGAATGGATCGTTCTCGAGGGCACGGCGGCAGCGGCGAGGAAGGCGCTGTTGATCGTGCTGGCCGAGGCCGATGTCTCGACGCCGCGGAGCGACCAATGAGCCGTCGACCCCAGTTGATGTGGCCGAATCCCTCGAGGCGAGGGCGCCCGCGTCGCAGGTCCGCGGCCGGCCACGGCGTGGTGCGCGCCGTTCGCTTTGCGCCCGGGCTCGTCGCCCTTTGCCTGCCCCTTCTCCACGGTTGTTACGTCTATCAGCCCGTCAGCCTTGCGGAGCTAGCGCCCGGCGAGGAGGTACGGGTGCGCGTCACGACCGAGGCCATCGCCCGGGCCGACTCGGTGATGGCCGTCGACCGTGAGATGGAGGGCACCTTCGCCGGCCTCGAGGAGGACGACTTTCTCCTGGACGTCGCAATCGAGACCGGGCAGTCCGGCTTCCGACAGGAAGGCCTGAGCCAGCGACTGGACCTCCGAACCCAGGACCTGTTGGACGTGGAGCGGCGCAGCATCGACCAAGTCAGGACGGGTGCCGTACTGGGGGCGGTCGGCGCGGTGGCCGCCATCGCCGCCCTCTCGGCGTTCAGCAAGTCCGGGGGAAACACGAGCACGACTCCGCCGACGCCGGGCGACGGGGTCGTGCTCCAGCTGTTTCGCCTGGTCCTGCCGTGGTCTCGATGAGCGACCTCTCGCGGCCCGGACCTGCGGACGACCCCGGACCTGAGCCTGTCGGGCCGATCCGGGGCAGCGCGGAGGCGCCGGCCGCCTGCACCGATCCGCCGTCCGCCACCCGGCGCCAGGTCCTGGCGATCCTGGGTGGAGCTGCAGCGCTTCTCTCTCTCGGGGCGAGTCGTTCCGGACCTGGCCGCAGCGCACGGCAGGAGGGACTCCACGTGGGCAACGCCCAGGACCTGGTCGAGGGAGTCGTGCTGCAGTCCAGCTACTACGGCCTTCCGCTTCTGCTCTTGCGCCTCGAAAACGAGGTGACAGCCGTTTCCGGGATGTGCACGCACGAAGGGTGCTTCCTCACGTGGAGCGCGGAACGCCGCGTCTTCCTCTGCCCTTGTCACGGAGGGGAGTTCGACCGGAGCGGGAGCGTGTTGGCGGGGCCTCCTCCCGCGGCACTCCTCCGCTTCCCGGTTCGGATCGAGCAGGGAGAGATCTACGTCCTCGATCCGCAGTACGGGGATTGAGTCCATCATTCGCATTCGGAACAGGAGACGGCAGCATGAACAGGCTGATCCTCCAAGCGCTCGCGTTGGTCACGATGATGCTGCTCTTCGTGCCGGCCGGCGCCGAAGCCCAGGGCGACGTCGTCCTCGTCGCTGACATGGCCGTCGACGGTCAGGGCAATGTCCTCCAGAACCCCGTGATCGTCATTCGGGGCAACACGATCGCCTCGGTGAGCTCGGGCGGGAACATCCCCTCCGGCTCCGAAGTGGTCGACCTGACGGGTTACACGATCATGCCGGGGCTGATCGATGCTCACGTGCACATCACGGCCAACTTCGAGCCCGGAGCGGCCCGTCCCAAGCTCGCGCTGTATGGAGCCCGGAACTCCGAGAGCGTGCTCATGCACGGCTTCACCACCGTTCGAAGCCTGGGCGGGTCCGATTTTGCCGCCGTGGACCTGCGCGACGCCATCGACGAGGGGCTGGTGCCCGGTCCGAGACTCCAGGTCTCGAGTGAGTGGGCGCGCGACGACATCCTCGCGGGCGCGGAGGGGCCGCGGGTCGCGGCGGGGGAGCGGCCGGCCAGCGAGCGCGAGATCCGCACATGGGTCCGCGGGAAAGCCGCGGCCGGGGTGGACTGGGTCAAGGTCCTGGCGACCCGGAGCAGCCGCGTGGGCGGCACTCCCCTGTATTCACAGGAGCAGCTCAACTGGTTCATGGACGAGGCCCGCAGGCAAAGCAAACCCGTGTCGGCTCACGCACATGCAGCCGAGGGCGTACGGCGTGCCGTCCTCGCCGGCGCCCGGACCATCGAGCACGGGGCGTTGATGGACGAAGCGGCCATGGATCTCATGGTCGAGCATGGGACGTACTACTCGCCCAATCTCTTTCTGGGCGAGTACTACATCGCCCACGCGGAGGAGATGGGCTACTCCGGCGCGGCGATCGAGTTCACACGGGACTTTCTCCCGCCCCGGACGGCCGTCTTCACGACGGCCGTGGAGAAGGGGGTGAAGATCGTGTTCGGCACGGATGCCAACCGAGGGTGGCTCTGGGAGGGCAACACGGCACTCGAGTTCCAGCGGCGCAACGTGGCCGGCCAATCGGAGCGGGATGCCATCATCAGCGCCACCACTCTCGCCGCGGAGGTGTTGATGGTGGACGATCGCGGCGACCTGCAGGAGGGGATGCTCGCGGACGTGATTGCCGTTCGGGGGAATCCGCTGACGGACATCAAGTCCCTGATGAACGTGGTGTTCGTGATGAAGGACGGGGAGATCTACCGGAAGCCCGAGGCGGAGGCCCGACCGCGGACCTGACGACCGTGGCTCGCAAGACCTCGCACCTACGCTTTCCATTCAGGAGACGTCCCATGATCAAGGCCTTGTCACAGTGCTCGCTCCTTCTCCTCGGGCTCGCGGCCGCTGTATCTGGACAGTGGACCGACGTGGTCCTGACGGCCGGTCAGGCGGTGGACGGCAACGGAGACCCCATTCCGAATCCGGTCATCGTGGTCCGGGGGAATGAGATCAACCAGGTCCGTTCCGGCGGCGCGGTCCCCACGGGCGGTCAGGTCTACGATCTCTCCGGCTATACGATCCTTCCGGGTCTCATCGACGCGCACGTACACATCGGCGCG
>JBDHHQ010000050.1:0-35388 GCA_039589315.1 Gemmatimonadota bacterium | reverse complement strand
GCCCCTCACTCGAACACCACCTCGCCTCCATCGACGACCAACCGGTCGTCCAGCCAGACCGACGGTGCGTACAACACCTGGTCGATGTGCACGGCGCAGCGGACGGTTCCGCCGTAGAAGATGTTGTCGCCAAGGGCGACGTGCACGAGTCCGCGGGCCTTCTTCTCTTCCTCGAAATCGCCGTTTCTGCGGCAGGACGGGTTCAGGCCGATCCCGATCTCGGCGATGTTGTCGGCGTCGGGAGTGGCTGCCAGGATGCCTCGCAGGCCGGTGGCACGAGGACCGTCGCCGAGCAAGCCCGTTGCGGCGCCGTGGCTGACCTCGAGCTCGTACGTGTCGCCACCGGTTAGATGGGCCACCGGACCGTCCACCACGATTCTGCCGTGGGCGGTTCCTTCCGAGGGCATCTGTGACACCTCGCCATCGCTGAAAGCGGCCTCCTGACCGGGCTCGGTCGCGTATCCGCACTCGACGATGACGTCCTCGCCGGCGATGTCGGCCTCGAGCTCGGTTCCAGCCGGCGTGGTGAGTCGGATGCGAGTCGCCGTTCGCCACAGCGCCGCCAGCCGGTCGCCTTCCTCCTTCAGGGTCGCATAGTCCGCCAGGGCCCCTCCTTCCGTGAAGTTGGCCATGCTGCGCATGACCATGGACATGCCGCGGAGCTGCTTGGCGTCGAAAAGCCGTTTCACGCTCGCCGCGTATGTGGGAGCCCCTGAAGCACGGGTCAGTCCGATGATCACATCGGCCGCCTCGAGCCCGCGCTGTACTATCGGCGTGAGCTCGTTCTTCCGGTCCGTATCCCTGTCCGGCATGGTCAGGAACGTGTATTCGCCGCCAGTGGCCATCGTGGCGTCGGCGAGGGCGTGGGCCATCTCCATCTCGCTGGACCGATCCAGCACGATGGCCACCTGTTCTCCGGGACTCACCCGGAGAAGCTCGGTGATGATCAGGTCGGCGCGGTCTGTCGCTGTTGCGCGCATGGGCTCTCAGCACTCCCAACGGTTCGGGACGGATCCGTCGGACCGGCCCAGGCGAGAGATCTCGCGGGCTTCGAACGCCCGACCGAGGAAACCGATGAGGTCTGGCACGCCCCCCATCAAGAGGTAGGGCGCAACGGCATGGTAGCCTTCAGGGACGGGCTTCGAGGCCATTGGAACCCTCGGTCTCTGTAGCGGAGGAGGTACACGGCGACACCGCTCCCATCGGGGAATGCCGCTGGGTGGCACGATCCGCGCTCACTTGAGGCGTCGGAGAGGGCGTCGATCCACGTTCATCACGGATGCCGCTTGAGCGCGCCGCGGTCCACCTTGCCCAGGTGCGTGCGAGGCAATTCGTCCATGAGCACCACGCGGCGCGGGTACTTGTAAGGCGCCAGCTGCGACTTTACCCAGTCCTGGAGCTCGTCCTCGAGACCGGGTGTCGTCGTGTGCACGGATGTGGTTGGGCGTTCGGGCGTCGCCCTGCCGGGCGTTGCCGTGTCATCGGACGGTGTCCTGGGATCGGACGTCGCCACTGACGCCACCACGAAGGCATGGGGTTTGACGAGCCCCGTGCTCTCCTCGACCCCCACCACGGCGACCTCCTCGACGGCGGGGTGTTGCAGCAGGCAGTTCTCCACCTCGCCGGGTGAGAGCCACTTGCCGCTCACCTTGAGCATATCGTCGCCACGGCCGCAGTACCGGAAGACGCCCTCCTCGTCCCGAACCACCATGTCGTTGGACGCGTACCACTCGCCCCGGAAGGCCTCCCGGGTCTTGTCCATGTTCTGCCAGTAGCCCACGGCTCGCGAGTTCCCCCGCACCCACATCCAGCCCACCTCGCCTGGCGGGACCTCGTCTCCGTCGTCGTCGCAGATGCGCACCTCGAAGCCCGGCACGACTCTGCCCAGCGTGCCAGGGCGTACGTCGCCCGGACGGTTGGACAGGAAGATGTGCCACATCTCGGCGGTGCCGAGGCCATCCAGCAGATCCACCCCGAAGGCGGCGTTCCAGCGCTCGTGCAGGTCCACGGGAAGGGCTTCCCCGGCCGAGGTGCAGATCCTCAGGCTGGACAGGTCCTGAGCCGACGCGTCGGGGTGGCTCACCATGTGGTTGATCATCGTGGGCACGTTGACGAGCAGGGTGGGTCGGTGCAGCGCGATCTTCTCGAACAGGGCGTCGGCCGTGCAGCGCTCCGTGAACAGGGCGCACGAGGCGCCCACCGAGAAGGGGAACAGGAGGTTGGATCCCGTGGCGTACCCGAAGTACAGCTTGGGCACGGAGAGGGTGATGTCGGCCTCGGTCAGTCCCAGCACGCCCTTGCCGTAGCATTCGGTCGTGTTCGCGAAGGACGTGTGGCTCTGCACCACCGCCTTCGGCCGTCCGGTAGTTCCCCCCGAGAAGAGCCAGACGGCCGGGTCGTCACGGTGACTGTCGAAGGTCTCGAGCGTGTCGGAGGCTGCCTCGAGCGCACCGTCCAGCTCCTCCTCGCCGAGCACGAGGAGTTGAGGCGGTCGGACCAGTCCCTGTACGGCCTCCCGAAAAGCGTCGGCGCGCCCCGCGTGGACCACCACGACCTTGGCGCGCGTGTATTCCACCAGGGCCCGGATCGCGTCGGGCTGAAGCCCTGGGTTGACCATGACCACGACCCCGCCAATCTTCAACACACCGAAGAGGGCGCCCACGAACTCCGGGACATCGGGCAGCGCGATCATGACACGCTGTTCCGCCTCGGCCCCGGCGTCCGTGAGAACGTTGCCGAATCGGTTCGCCAGGCGTTGGACCTGCCGATAGGAGAGGACGTCCTCGTCCGTACGGATCGCCGGCCGATCTCCCTTCCCCTCGCGGATGCGGGCGTCCAGGAAGTAGTCGGCGATGTTGAAGTGCTCTGGTGGCTGGTAGATCATGGCGGATCATATCCGCCTGCCGGAAAGTCGGTCAACCGGATCGGCACAGGCTCCTCACTCACGCTCTCGGGGGCCCCGATGTCCGTAAGATCCCTAGCCGAGATGACGTGGGAGGACGTGCAGGACCTGGACAAGTCCAGGACCGTTGCACTTCTTCCCGTGGGGGCCATCGAGGCGCACGGCCCCCACCTTCCATTGAGCACCGACAACATCATCGCGGAGGCGATGGCCCGGGAGGGCGGAGCACTTCCGTACACGACCGCGAGATTCGCCGCCGAGTTTCCCGGCACGATCTCGCTGTGGCCGCGGGCAGCGTCGAATGTGATCGCTGACATCGCCAGGAGCCTGGGCCGCCATGGTATCCGCACGATTGCCGTGGCGAACGCCCACCTCGACCCGGCTCATCTCGAGGCGATCACTGCGGCGGCCAAGGTGGTGGACGAGGTCGGCATTACGCTCGTGTTCCCCAATCTCACCCGCGTGCCCTGGGCGCTGCGAATGACGGAGGAGTTCAAGACGGGCGCCTGTCACGCAGGCCGGTACGAGAGCTCGGTGGTCATGGCGGAGCGGCCGGCCCTCGTCGTCGAGGGGATTCGGAGGCGACTGGCGCCGAACCCCGCTTCGCTTTCGGAGGCGATCCAGAAGGGGAAACAGACCTTCCAGGAGGCGGGAGGGCCGGACGCCTATTTTGGCTGGCCGGCTGACGCCTCCATCGGAGAAGGTCGGGAAGTCGTGGAGATCCTGGGCTCGATCCTGGAGGACGCCGTCGTCGAAGCGATGGAGCTACCTTGAGCCTCGCCGGACACGGGGCCGTCGTGACCGGTGGAGGACGGGGAATCGGTCGGGCGTGTGCGCTCGCGCTTGCCCAGGCCGGTGTCCGGGTCTGTGTCTCGGCACGCACCATCGAAGAGCTCGAGCGAGTGGCGGAGGAGATCACGGCGTCCGGTGGCGAGGCCTTCACCCATGCCGTGGACGTAACCGACGCCGAGTCGGTGGGCACCCTCGCCCGAGCTGCGCGCGACCATCTGGGCGCCGTCTCGATCCTCGTGAACAACGCGGGAACGGCGGTATCAGCGCCCATCCACCGGATCACCCTCCAGGATTGGGAACGCATCATGGCGGTGAACGCCACCGGCACGTTCCTGTGTACCAAGGCGTTCCTGCCCACCATGGTGGAAGGGGGGTGGGGGCGCGTCATCAACGTCGCCTCGGTGGCGGGCCTGACGGGCGCGCCCTACATCGCGGCCTATGCGGCCTCCAAGCATGCAGTGATCGGCTTCACGCGGGCGGTGGCCGCGGAGGTGGCTCTGAAGGGGGTGACCGCGAACGCCGTCTGTCCGGGTTACGTCGACACCGAGATGACCCGGGCGTCGGTTGACCGCATCGTGGAGAAGACGGGCAAGAGCCGCGAAGACGCACTCTCCGCCATCCTCGCGACGAGTCCCCAGCGAAGGCTGATCGCCCCCGAAGAAGTGGCCCACGCGGTGCTCTCGCTCTGTTCCGAAGAGGCGGCCGGGGTGAACGGTCAGGCCCTGGTGATCGACGGGGGGGGATTCCTCGGATGACCTTCTTCGACGTCGTGAACCCGGAAGCCCTGGGGCAACCCAGAGGCTGGAACAACGGCATGGTGGCGCCCGCTGGCGGCCGCATCGTCTTCGTGGCTGGCCAGGTGGCGGCGGACGGGACCGGTCGTGTACCGCCAGGCGTGGCCTTTATCGACCAATTCGGTGAGGCGCTTCGTCGGTCCCTCCTGGTGGTTGAGGAGGCCGGTGGAGGCCCTGAGCATGTGGGCCGGCTGACCGTCTACGTGAGCGACATGGACGCGTACCGAGCGAGCCTCGGAGAGCTCGGGGCCGTGTACCGCACGCACATGGGGCGGAGCTACCCGGCCATGGCGTTGGTGGAGGTCAGCCGTCTGGTGGAGCCTCACGCCCTGGTCGAGATCGAGGCCACGGCGGTGCTGCCGGCTCCGGAGGGGTGAGAGAAGCGTCGCCCATACACCCCGCCCCGAACGTCTCGCGCTCTTTCCGACGTGTCGTGCTGGTAAAGGACGACCTCGAGGATCCGCGGCTCTCGGCGTGCGCCTGGAGAGGCGCGCTCGACACCCTCGACGTGGGGCCGAGCAGTCTGGCGCGGACTCACCTCAACCCTCCAGCGGCTCGCTGTTCTCGAAGACCTGGCGCTCTGTGAGGCCGTAGAGCGAAGGGGTCTCGACGCCCAGAATCCCGAGCATCGTGTAGAGCTGGCCTCGGTGGTGGACCTCGTGCTCCACCATGGCCCGGAGCCACTTCCAGGCGGGTAGCATGATGCCTCCCGGCGTCGGGCAACGACGCTCCAGGTCCTCGGACGTCAGGCTGGCGAAGATCTCCCGGGCCTCGGCGTGCATGCGGTCGAGGAAGCTCGTGACGCCGTCCAGTCCCTGGGCCAGCTCGGGCCCGCACCCCGGGTACCGGCTCGGTCGGCCCTGGACGTTCTCGGCCCACATGTATCGCTCGGAGGCGCCGAGGTGGCGGACCAGGCCGCCCAGCGTGAATGCCCCCTCCCGGTGCGTCCACTCGACCCGGTCCTCCGGAATGCAGGCCACGACCCGGCGGGTGCGCTCGCGCACGCGGTCGAAGTAGCTCACGAAGCTCTCGGCGTCCCTGATCTCCATGTGATCCAGCCCCTCAGATCGTCAAATGGCCTCGCAGGACGGTCACCGAGGCCCCACCTACACGGACGGTGGTCATGTCGTCGGGCGGTCCCACGACCTCCACCATGGCACGACCCGGCCGGCCCATCCAGTGTCCCTGCTCGGCCATCAACTCGGGTGTCGTGATCAGCCGGTGGTGCCACAGGAAGGCGGCCATCCCTCCCGTGGCCGAGCCCGTGAAGGGGTCTTCCACCAGATCGGGAGGCGTCCCGAAGTGCCGGGCCGCCGTGTCTCCCCCGTCGGTGAACCCGTCCAGGCAAAAGAGGTGGGGGCTGAAGAAGTCGCCGTCCTCCCGCAGCTGGGCATACGCGACGTGATCGACGCCGGCGCGCCGGAGGGGGTCGAGTCCCCGGAGCGGGATCATGAGCTGCGGTGTGCCCGTGCTGACCGTCTGGATGGGAGCCCCCGGGATCAGGTCCTCCGCCTCGAGCCCGAAGACCGGGAGCACGCGTTCCGGAGCGTGAGTCCGGAGAAACGCCGGTCGCTTCTGGCTCATCGTGGCCCGGTGGAGGTGCGCCCCTCGCCAGTGGAGATCGACGTGAATGGGCCCCACTCGCAGCTCCAGGGTGACGGACGGGCGGCCCGGCGCGATCCGACCGGTATCCACCAGGGCCCGGGCGGTGGCGATGGTGGGATGCCCGGCCAACGGGATCTCCTCCGCTGGCGTGAAGTAGCGCACGCCGAAGTCCGCCACGCTGGAACGGGTCACGAACGCAGTCTCCGAGAGGTTCATCTCCCGAGCCACCGCAAGCATCACGGCCTCATCGAGATCGTCCGCGTCCAGCACCACCGCACAGGGATTCCCGGCCAGCGGCTCGCTCGCGAATGCGTCCACCTGGAGCAGCTCGAACTCTCGCATCAGGACCGCCCGGGGTCTCGAGGGTGACGCCCGCTTCCCGTGCGATCGCCAGGGACCCAATACCCGGCAGCCCACGGGTTGTGACCGCGTGCCGCTGGTTGTGAGGAGGGGCGCCGGTCCCTACGATCCGCAGTCGCCAACAGCGCGTACGGACCAGGAGCCAAAACGTTCCGGAGATTCCATGAGCATCGCACCTCAGTCGTTCCTGTACGATCACGACCGAGAGACCAGCGTCGCCACGATCACGCTCAACCGCCCCGATCGCCTCAACGCGTTGACCTTTCAGATCTATGCCGAGCTCCGGGACACGTTTCTGGCGCTCCACCGGGAGCCAGGGGTCCGCGCCGTGGTGATCACGGGAAGCGGCCGCGCGTTCTGCTCCGGCGGAGACGTGGAGGACATCATCGGCGCTCTGTTCGAGCGGGATTACGAAGGCCTGTTGGACTTCACCCGGATGACCTGCGACCTGATCCTGGCCATGCGGGCGTGCGGCCGTCCCGTCATCGCGGCGCTGAACGGCACCGTGGCAGGTGCCGGCGCCGTGATCGCCACCGCCGCCGACCTGCGCGTAGCGGCCGAGACCGCCAAGATCGCGTACCTGTTCACCAAGGTCGGTCTCTCCGGTGCCGACATGGGCGCTTCGTGGTTACTGCCCCGGATCGTCGGCCTGGCGAAGGCCACCGAGCTGCTCATGACCGGGGACTTCATCTCGGCCGAAGAGGCCCATCGCATCGGCCTCTACAACCGCGTCGTGGCGCCGGACGAGGTCCGCGGTGAAGCCATGGCCCTGGCCGAGTCCCTGGCCCGCGGTCCGTCATTCGCGCTGGAGATCACCAAGGACGCCTTGAACCGGGAAGCGAGCACGGATCTGGTCAGCGCGCTGGAGGCCGAGGCTCAGGCCCAGGCCGTCTGTATGCAGAACCCGAACTTCCGCGAGGCGTACGAGGCGTTCGTCGAGAAGCGGGACAGACGGTTCGTGTGATGGTACGGCTCGTCAGCCTCCGTGGTGGGTCGCCGTTGACCCCCGGCCCCTGGCCCGCCTCGCGTGTCGCTGGCCGGATTCGCTGGCGCGTCCCGTCCCCCTTCTGAGTAGCGAGGTCGTCGCTTGACACTTCGTTTTCGATTCGTGGCTGCCGCCCTGGCCGTGGTCGTCTCGTTGACCGTGGCATGGATGGTGTACGAGCGGGAAAGGGTGCACAGGATTACCCTGGCCGCCGGGCCCGCTGACGGAGAGGCCTTCGAGCTGTCCCTGGCGGTTGCCGAGGTGGCCGAGCGATACGCGAGGGACCTGGAGATCACGGTTCTGGCGACCTCGGGCACGGCGCAGAACATGAGCCTGCTCGACGAAGGTCGCATCGATCTGGCCGCCGTCCAGTCCAACATCCCGCCGGCACCGTCGGCCCGGCTCGTGGCCGCCCTCTACCCCGACGCCTTCCAGCTCGTGGCGCGCGACGAGGCCGACATCGCCAGCGTCGCGGACCTCCGGGGGAAGAAGATCGCGATCCCGCCCCGGGGCAGCGGTCAGCACGAGAGCTTCTGGTTCCTCGTGAGCCACTACGGCCTTTCCGAGGCCGACTTCGAGGCGCTTCCCATGACGAGCGAATCGGCCAACTGGGCCATGCTCAGCCAGGCGGTCGACGCCGTGTTCCGGGTCCGAGCTCCCGCGAACGAAGCGGTGCGGGAGCTCATCGAGACCAGCCCCAGTCAGGTGGTACCCATCGACCAGGCTCCGGCCATGGGTCTGAAACAGCCGGCGATCGAGTACGGGATCCTGCCCAAGGGCGCGTACCGGGGGAACCCGCCGCTACCGAAGACTGACCTCTCCACGGCCATCGTGCGACGGCTGTTGGTGGCGGACGAGGGGCTCGACGCCGAGATCGTTACCGCCCTGACCACGGTACTGTTCGAACGGCGCCGGGATCTCGTGACCGTGACGCCGTTGGCCGGCTTCATCCAGGCCCCGGACCAGGTGGCCGGCACCTTCATCCCGGTGCACGAGGGGGCCCAGCGCTACTACTCCCGTGACGAGCCCTCTTTCTTCCAGGAGAACGCCGAGCCTCTGGCCCTGTTCATCACCCTATTCTTGCTGGTGGGCTCCGGCCTGCTTCAGGTCGTCTCGTACCAGAAGAAGCGGCGTATCGATCAGTACAACAACGACGTGCTCGTGTTGTACGGCGAAGCGCGGGACACGGGTGACACCTCATCGCTTCAGCACCAGCGGGACAGCCTCATGGACATCCTGGGTCGCGTGGTCGACGATGCCGAGGAAGGTCGGGTGACGGAGGAGGGCTTCAACGTCTTCTCGGTGACGTGGAGTGCCGTGAACGAGGCGATTCGTGACCGGCTGATCGCGTCGAGAGAGGCCGCGGGTGGCGGTGTGCCCCCCTCTTCCGGAGGTGCTGTGGAGGGTGGTGCGGCTTCATCCGGAGGCTACGCGGCGGAGAGCGATGGCGATGCCTAGACGCTTTCCAAGCGGATGGCGCCGCGTTGGCTGGTCCGCCGGCATAGCGGTGATCACAGTGGTCGCCGCGGGATGGACGATCATGTCTTCGGTGCGCCGGGACCTCGTGCAGGAGGCGGAGCGAGAGCTACTTCTCTTCATGTCCCTCCGACTCGCCACGCTCGAGTCGAGTCTCGAGCAGCTACGCTCCGAGATGGCTCTGTGGAGCGACTTCGGGCGCCTCAAGGTGTCGCTCGGTCAGTACGCCGCAGCGTGGGACGCGTTGGGGCCGGACGCGGGGGCCCGACTCCATGGGCTGTACGTCGACGAGAACCCCTTCCCCGACGATCAGCGGCATCTCTTGAACGATGCCGGTGACGGCTCCGGCTACACCGCTCTACACGCGGAGCGACAGCCCGTAGTGGACGAGTTCCTGGAAATCCACCGTTACTACGACGTCTTCATGGCGGATGCCGACGGAAACGTCGTCTACAGCTACTTCAAGGAGCCCGACTTCGCGACCAACCTCCTCGACGGTCCCTGGTCGGGGACCGGTCTGGCAGCGGCGTTCCGGCAGTCCGTTCAGGCGTCGCACAAGGACTACGTGGCGTTCGTGGACTTCGCGCGCTATGAGCCCAGCGGCGGGGCTCCGGCGCTCTTCACGGCCAGCCCCGCGTACGACGACGACGGCGTGCTGCTCGGCGTCCTCGCCGCCCAGATCAGCGCCGAGGAGATGAACGAGATCATGATGTTCACGGAGGGGATGGGCGAGACGGGCGAGACGTACGCGGTGGGCGGGGATCTGCTCATGCGAAGCGACTCCCGCTTCAGCCCCGAATCGGACGTCCTGACCCTGACGGCCGACACCGAGTCGGTTCGGCGCGCCCTGGCAGGCGGGAGCGGTGTCATGCACACGCGGGACTACCGTGACGAGGAGGTCATCGCCGCCTACGGCCTCCTGGAGTTCGAAGGGCTCCGCTGGGCCATCATCGCCGAGAAGGACCGGGCCGAGATCCTGGCGCCGGCATGGCGTCTCCGACGAACGCTCCTCGTCACCGGTGCCGTGGTCGTATTGCTCGTGGGCCTGGCCGCCGTACCTGGGCGCGACCGCCCCGACTGGGTCCGGGCCCCCGAATTCGCTTCACGGGACGCCTGAGCGGGAGACTGTCGCGCCGGTCTCGCGGCGGTGCCGCGGGTAGCCGTGGTCGGTCTGGCCGTCGTGGCCCGCCTCCCCCGAAGCCGCTACATGGCGCCGAGTATGGAGGCAGCCTCGTCGATGGCCGCCGCCACCTCGAGGATGGTAGCCGCGGCGATCTCCACGTGCTCCGTCGCCTCGTCCCACGTCCGCTGCTCGAGGGCCTCTCGCACGCCGGGTAGCGTCTTCACACCGTAGCCCGTGTAGAAGCCGGGCGCGTAGATCTGATGCCGGAACCAGGGTCTTCGGGGCAGCCCCGCTTCGCGAGTCATGAGCCGCTCGGTGCTCATCAGCACCTCGTTGAGCCGGCCGAGGGTTCCACTGTCGGGACCGCCGCCAGCCATCACGTCGTGCAGTGCCCCGTCGTAGGCCGTCGCCCGCTCCTCCAGCTCGGCCAGCGCGTTCCTGAGCGGGGCGAAGTTCAAATGCGGCACCGCTTCCTGGGACGACGGCGGTAGGTAGGTCTCCGTCGGGTCGGCCGAGAGCGCGTACGCGTTCATGGTGACCAGCTCGTTCCGCCGCTCGGTCTCCTGACGCAGATCCTCGGCGAGCTGAACGACCTGGTCCACGTACATGGCGACGTTGTCGGCGAAGTTGCCGAACTGGAAGGGGAGCACGTCCGCGTTCGCGAACCGCAGCGTCACGCGGCCCGCAGTCCGCGCCAAGGCCACGCCGTACTCGAAACCGGGGTCGCCGAAGCGCGAGTAGTGGTCGAACGAGTCGAACTGAGAGTGGTAGGATCCGCCGCCGCTCTCCCCGCCGAAGCCGAGGTTCAGGGACGCGATGCCGAGATGCTGGAGGAACGGCGTGTAGTCGGACCCGGAGCCCAGCGGTGAGATCCTCAGGTCCTCCCGCACCAGGGCCTCGTCGTCGCCATCGACGGCCCGTCGCGCCTGAGCCCGCTCCCACACGGTGACGCCCGTCTGCGGATCCGGGACGTCCTTGGCGACCTGGTTGATGAACTTCTCCAAGGTGTGAGACCCACCGACTCCCAGGAATCCCCGGCCGCTGCCGTCGGTGTTGGTGTAGAGGGCGAGCTTCTGGCGCAGCTCCTGAGCGTGGTCCTCGGCCCACTCGGTGGAGCCCAGGAGGCCGGGCTCCTCGGCATCCCACGAGCCGTAGACGATCGTCCGCCGCGGGCGCCAGCCCTGCCCCGCCAGCTCGCCGATGGCCCGCGCCTCCTCCATCATGGCCACGTGGCCGCTGATGGGATCTGCCGCCCCCATGGCCCAGCCGTCCCGGTGGTTGCCGCGCATGACCCACTGGTCCAGGAACTCGGCGCCCTCCATCCTGGCGATCACGTCGTAGGCCGGCTTCAGCCCCCAGTCGAACTCCAGGTGGACGCGAACCTGGGCGGGGCCGGGCCCCATGTGATAGGTGATGGGGAGGGCGCCTCGCCAAGACTCGGGCGCGACCGGGCCCGCCAACGCCTCCAACAGCGGCTGCGCGTCCGCGTACGAGATGGGCAGCACCGGGATCTTCATGACCGTGGGCGACTCCTCGACCGTCATCCGCTCGGCGTCGGCAGTGGCTCCCACCCCGGGGGTGAGAGGATCGCCCGGGTACTGGGGCATGTCGGAGACGGAGCCCCGCTGGACGCCGTGCTCCATGCGGTACGGCCCCTCGGGGTAGACGTCGCCCTGGTAGTATCCGTCGTCCCGGGGGTCGGAGTAGAGGATGGTGGCGATGGCGCCATGCTCGTGCGCGACCTTCGGCTTGATACCCCGCCATGATCCGCCGTAGCGGGCGATCACGATCTTGCCCTCGACGTCGATACCCCGGCGCTCCAGCTCCTCGTAATCGTCCGGAATCCCGTAATTGACGTAAACGAGCTCGCCGGTGACGTCGCCGTCGGCCGAGTACGCGTTGTAGGTCGGGAGCCGGTCCTCTTCGATGCCGGAGGTGGCGTCTTCGGCGAGCGTGGGCTCGCGCAGCTCAGCCCGGTACCGTTCCGGAGCCACCATCTCCACCTCCCGGACCCGGGGAGTGGGGAAGAGGACCTGGTACTCGACGATCTCGGCGTCGTAGCCCCAGGACCGGAACTGGTCCCTCGTCCACTCGGCGTTGGCCCGGTTGTGCGGGGCCCCGACGTAAAACGGCTTCTCCGTCATGCGCCGCATCCAGTCCCGCAGGTTCTCGGCGCGGAGCTGCGCATCGAAACGGGCCTCCAGCTCCCGCTGAGCCTGGGCGCCTTCGGCGGTGAAGCCCAACATCCCGTGCTCGGAGGACTGAGCGGGAACGAGGGCCAGTGCCACGAGGGCTACCCCCACGGTCGTGAGGGATCGCGTCCAGAAACGCGTCATTGTCGCTCTCCTCGAAGGATCGTGCACATGGGCTGGTCGCGAAGGCAGCCGTGCAATTGGGAGTCGGAGGACGAGGCCGGGTCCGTCGCAGGTCGGTTCGGACGACCGGTGTGGGTCGCGGTCACATGCGGTGGAGCAGCTCCCTCACCCGGTCCAGGGATACCTCGTCCCTCCAGTCCGGCCCGACGGCGTGGTCCCACATGTGATCGAGGGCAAGCGCCACCTCCGCCATCTGGGTGATCTGGTCGTCGGTCCACCCACCGGCCAACCCCGAGGGGATGTCGATCCGGTGCTGGTCCACCATGGCTCTGAACTCCTGGACCGCCGGGCCGTAGAAGTCGTCCAGCTGACCGAACGCCACGCAGTTGGCCAAGCCGTGGCGCATCTTGAGAACGTAGGAGAGTCCGTAGGAGAGTGCGTGGCACACGCCCACCTCGGAGTAGGTCAGGCTCAGACCGCCGAAGAGCGAGGCTACCATGAGCTTCTCGTCGTTCTCCGGGGTCTGGCCCGAGTCCTGGTTCAGGTAGACCTCTCGACACAGCTCGATGGCCTGGTCGCCATAGGCGCGGCTAAACGTGTTGTAGTAACGGCCGCTGGCCGATTCACAGCAGTGGATGTAGCAGTCCATGCCCGTATAGAACCAGTGGTTCCGGGGCACCGTGGCGGGTAGCTCCGGGTCCATCACCACCTGATCGAAGGGTGTCCACTCGCACTTGAGGCCCAGCTTCTTCTCGGGCCCGGTGAGCACCGCGGTCATGGAGCACTCGGCTCCCGTCCCCGAGATGGTGGGCACGCCGCAGTGCCACACGCCTGGCCGCTTGATGAGGTTGAGCCCCTGGTACGACCGTGACGAGCCCTCGTTGGTGAACATGAGCGCCAGCGCCTTGGCCAGGTCCATGACGCTGCCGCCGCCGATCCCCACGACTCCGCCGGGCACGCCCTGTTCGGACAGGATGTCGTCGCGAAGCTCGTCCACCTGTGCGGTCGTGGGCTCGTCGTGGCTGGCGTCGATGAAGCGGACGACGTCTCCCTCCTCTGCCGGGATTCGCCCGGTCAGCGCCCGGTCCTGGAAGAAGTCATCCACCAGAAAGACGATGAAGCCCTCCTCGACCTCTCGCTGCGGGCTCAAGATGTCGCCGAGCTGGTCGAAGCACCCTCGTCCGTATACGGTCTTCCCGACGTTCTTGAAGTTCCGGTGCATCACGTGTGGAATGGGGTCCCAGCGGGCGTCCAGGTCCGGGGACCGGTTGTGGTCGGTGTGCTCTCGATGGAGAGCAAGTCTACGGGCGTCGGGGCCGGGGAGCCACCGACGGAGCCAACTCCCGCTGCAGGGGGAGTTGGCGCGCCCTCCTCACGTCTCGATCATCACGTCCTTCAGGACGGCGGCGGCTCGGTCGCCGATGCCCCGCACCTCTTCCTCGGACCAGGTGCACCGGATCCCCAGTGAGATGAGGCGGCCAATGGTCTCCTGAGCCCCGGGGAGCTCCAGCGTATGGTAGTCCTGGGGCGCACCGAGATGATGGATGGCCAGGGGAGCAGCCGCCTTCAGATCCTTGATGTGATCCCACTGGTTGATGAAGTGGTACATGTTCGTGAACCAGTAGTTGACACCGGGCACGCCCGCCTCGGCCAGTCGCTGGGCCGCTCGGCCGGCAGTCGGGGTATCCGGCAGGAGCACGTTCAAAAAGGTGGCCGAATCGCCTTCGGGATCCGGCATGCGGCGGAAGCCCACCCCGGGGACCGCGGCGAGCCGGTCCCGAAGAGCGGCCTTGTTGGCCCGGTTTCTCTCCAGCATCCAACCCAGCTTGCGCATCTGTGCCAGGCCCACCGCCGCGTTGAGCTCGCTGATACGGTAGTTGAAGCCCAGGATCGGGTGCTGCTCCATGCCGCGGTTGTCACCCACGTGGTCGTGGCCGTGGTCTGAGTAGCTGTCGGCAAGCGCGTAGGTCT
Organism: Gemmatimonadota bacterium; assembly: GCA_039589315.1. GTDB lineage: Bacteria > Gemmatimonadota > Gemmatimonadetes > Longimicrobiales > Gaopeijiaceae > JBDHHQ01. The sequence goes on along the minus strand of JBDHHQ010000050.1, from coordinate 21,065 downwards.
CATCGCTGTCGGTGATGAAGAGCCCGCCCTCGCCGCAGGTCGTGATCTTGAAGAAGTCGAACGAAAACGCGCCGGCCGCCCCGAAGCGTCCCACTGACGTTCCCCCGTGATAGGCCCCAAGCGCCTGGCCCGCGTCCTCCACCAGCACGAGCTCGTGCTCGCGACAGACTGCGAGAATGCCCTCCATGTCCGCTGCGGCCCCGCACATGTGAACGAGCAGCACCGCCTTCGTGTCGGGTGTGACGGCGTCGCGGATCCCATCCGGGCTCAAGCAGAGCGTGTCGTCGATGTCGCCGAAGACGGGCAGACCGCCGGCGAGGAGCACCGCCTCGATCGTGGCGAGGTACGTGAAGGGAGGTACGATCACCTCATGGCCGTGTCCGATCCGTGCCGCCGCCAGCGCGCACGCCACGGCGGTGGAGCCGCTGGAAACGGCGTGGGCGTGGCGGGCTCCCGTGAGGTGGCGTACTTCCGCCTCGAGCTCTCGGGCCTTCCACATCCCCCGGCGCAACTCGTCGTGACCGTATCGGAACAGGGCGCCCGTCTCCAGGACGTCGCCGGCTTCCTTCCTCTCCTCCCCGCCGAATACTTCGGTGCCGGGCATGTAGGGCTCTCCTCGAGGTGTATCTGGCTCACCGACCAGCTTGCCACCGGCCAAAGGAACGGACGGCGAGGGAATGCGAAAGATGGAGGACCGAGCCGGTGGGCCCTGGTCAGGACGGACTTGCCCGGACACCTTCAGCCCCATGGCTCGAAAGATCGACCTGTCCACATGGGAGCGGCGGGATCACTTCCGCTTCTTCCTCGACTACGACGACCCGTTCTTCAGCCTCTGTGCCGAGGTGGACGTGACACGCCTCCACGCGGACTCGAGGGCGGAGAGCGGTCCCTCGTTCTTCCTGGGGGCGCTGTACGCGTCGACCCGCGCCGCCAACGGTGTGGAGGCGCTACGCCTGCGGATCCGCGACCAGGGCGTCGTCGTGCACGACGTCGTCCACCCGGGCTCCACAGTGCTCAGGCACGACGACACCTTCACCTTCGCGTACTTCGAGTACAGCCCCGACTATGGTCGTTTCCAGGCGGACGCCGTGACGGTGTTGGACCGGGCACGGCACGACGCGACCCCCCTCGATCCCCGGGACGACCGGGACGACCTGATCCACTACTCCGTCATCCCGTGGGTCTCCTTCACCAGCTTCACCCACGCGCGCCGCCTCCGGAACGGCGACTCCGTCCCGAAGATCGTATTCGGCCGTCACTTCGACCGTGACGGCAGGCGCTTCATGCCCGTCGCCATCGACGTCCACCACGCCCTGGCGGACGGAGTCCACGTGGGCCGCTGGTTCGCGTCCCTTCAGGCGCTACTCGACGATCCGGCCACGTTCCGCGGCGAGGACGATCCCGGCCTCTGAGCCCAGCGCGCTCCGCGTCGGATGGCGGCGATCCGTGCTACGATGGCCAGAGCCAGCCGAACGTGCCTGCGGTCAGCAGCGCGTACACGAGGCCATCGAACATCGACTTGAAGATCGAGCTCCACTTCCGGGCGTACCAGATCGCGATCTGGGCCAGGGCGAGGGAGTAGCAGCAGAACGCTGTCGTACCGACGAACCGGAAGACCGAGAGGTAGTCCGCGCCCGGGGCCAGCGCCCGGCTCCCCACGTAGGCTGCGATGTACGACACCACCAATGAGTAGATGAACCACTGCGTGAGGCTCTTGCCCATGTTCCAGGGTCCGTTGGGCAATACGGTCAGCCACACGACTGGGCCTTCGTTTTGCTTCGCGATGAACTCGGGCGAGCTCATCTCCTTGGTGTCCGCCGGGCACGGCACCATGTAATCGCCCGGAGGGATGGAGAACTCCCTCAGCGCCGAACGAACGGCGTCCTCGGAGGGGACCTTGACGAAGTCGTTCTTGTGGTAGCTCAGCATCATGTGAATCACCGAGCTGGCCACGAAGACGATGATCGCCGAAAGCAGGATGGGAAGCCACAAGGACATCAACGAGACCATCTGCCACCTCCTGACTCGAGTGAGGGGAGCGTGGGGCGTACCTGCTCCAGCCCACCGCGGCCGCTCCCGGAAGCCGCGGACGTTTCTGCTGAGACGGGGGTCGGGCGCCTCGATGTACCAGCCGGGCGAATGCCCGTGTAGAGGACAGCGGCCTGTCGATTCCACACCGATCTCGGGTGGGGCCGGAGGCCGAGAGGTGCCATGAGGGCGAGTGTCTCCTGTGCACCGTGAAGGTGGTGGCGAGAATGAGGGAAAGGTGGGCGGCCGTTGGCGCCAGGCGCAAGCGGGCCACTGCGTTTGCGGGGCCGTCCACCCCACTCTACTCTCCGCCCATGGACGCGACCCCCCTCATCCGTGCGGCGCCGGACCCCGCTCCCATAGAGGCATTTCTCGACGCGCCGCATCTGGCCATGGCCGAGCGGCTGCCGAGCCTGATGGTCGAGCTGGACGCCCTGCCCGAGGCTCCGGACGACGCGGCGGCGCGCCGGCAGGCACGGGAGATCCTCATGCTGCTGGGACGGGCCGGATGGTATGCGGCCATCGAAGCTCGGGACTTTCGGTCCTGTTGCCTGATCCGGGAGGCACTGGGGGCCGCATCGCCGCTGGCCGACGCCGTGTTCGCGCTCCAGGCGCTGGGCTCGACGCCCTTGATCCTGGGAGGAGACCCGGGGCACCTGGATCAGTGGGTCCGACCCGCGATCCGGGGAGAGGCCATGGCCGCATTCGCCATGACCGAGCCCGACGCGGGCTCGGACGTGGCTGCCCTGGCGACGACGGCCGTGCGCGACGGCGATCGCTACGTGCTCGATGGGCGCAAGACGTTCATCTCCAACGCCGGCATCGCCGACTTCTACGCGGTGTTCGCCACGCTGGACCGAGACCGGGGAACTCGGGGGATCACGTGCTTCGTCGTCCCGGCGGACACGCCGGGCCTCGATTTCGTAGGCGCCCAGGTGATGAGTGCGCCACATCCCCTGGGGGAGCTGGCCCTCACGGACTGCCGCGTACCCGCGGCGAGCCTGGTGGGCGGCGAAGGCGAGGGCTTCAAGATCGGCATGGCCACGCTGGACCGGCTGCGGCCCACGGTGGGCGCCGCCGCCTGCGGCATGGCCGCCAGGGCCCTCGAGGAGGCCCTGGCCCACGCGGGCACACGGCACCAATTCGGCCAACCGCTGGCGGACTTCCAGATCATCCAGGAGAAGCTGGGGCGGATGTACACCGACCTGGTGGCGAGCCGCCTGCTCGTCTATCAGGCGGCTTGGCGGAAGGACCGGGGCGCCCACCGCATCACCCTGGAGGCCGCGGTCGCCAAGGCGTTCTCCACGGAAGCGGCACAGACGGTCGTGGACCAGGCCGTCCAGATCGTGGGCGGCCGTGGGGTATTGGCGGACCACCCGGTGGACCGCTTGTACCGGAGCGTGCGGGCGCTTCGGGTCTACGAGGGGACCACCGAGATCCAGCGCATGATCATCGCGCGCCGACTCGTCGAGGCGAGGAAGCGCCCCGAAACCGAATGAGAGGGATCGGAAGCGCCACGGAGGAGCCTTGAAGATCACCTGCATCGGCGGAGGGCCCGCAGGGCTCTACTTCGCCATCCTCATGAAGAAGGTGGATCCCGCTCACGAGGTGCTCGTCGTGGAGCGGAACCGCCCCGAAGACACCTTCGGCTTCGGGGTGGTCTTCTCGGACGCCACGATGGAGGACCTGGGAGCCGCCGATCCCGAGACCTTCGAGGAGATAACCCGACACTTCTACCACTGGGACGACATCGACATCCACTACCACGGGCAGGTGCTCCGGTCGACGGGGCACGGGTTCGCGGGGATGTCGCGGGCGGGACTGCTGCGGATCCTCCAGGAGCGGGCGCGCGAGCTCGGCGCGGAGCTACGGTTCGAGACGGAGGTCGCCAGTCTCGACGAATTCGCGGATTCCGACCTGATCCTGGGCGCCGACGGGATCAACAGCTTCGTTCGGTCCAGCCACGCCGATCACTTCGAGCCCTCCATCGATCTGCGGCCCAACCGCTTCGTCTGGCTCGGCACGACCCAGAGCTTCCCGGCATTCACCTTCGACTTCCAGCGGGACGACCACGGGCTCTGGCGTCTGCACGCCTACCAGTACGAGGATCCGGCGGTGACCGGTGCCCCATCGGGCGAGCCGTGTATCTCCACCTTCATCGTGGAGACTACCGACGAGGCTTTCACCGCCTCCGGCCTCGCCGAAGACGATGAAGCCGCCACGCTCGACTACTGCAGCCGCGTGTTCGCGGAGCGGTTGGATGGCCACTGTCTCATCGCCAACCGATCGATCTGGCGGCGGTTCCCGACGGTGACGTGCGAGCGCTGGTCCCAGGGTAACACGATCCTGGTGGGTGACGCGGTCCACACGGCCCACTTCTCCATCGGCTCGGGAACACGCCTGGCCATGGAGGACACCATCGCCCTCCGGGACGCGCTGGTGGCCAACCCAGGCGACGTGCCGGCGGCTCTGGCGGCTTACGAGGCCGAGCGTAGGCCGGCGGTGGAGAGCCTCCAACGCGCCGCGCACGTCAGCCTCCAGTGGTTCGAGGACACCGAGCGATACATGGACATGGAGCCGGAGCAGTTCGGCTTCAACCTGCTGACGCGAAGCCTCAGGATCAGCCACTCCAACCTGGCCCTCCGTGATCCGGCCATGATCCGGGAGGTGGACCGGTGGTTCGCCGGGAAGGCGGCGGCCCAAAGCGGGGTGCGCGTCAGCTACGACCCACTCCCGCCGCCCACGTTCACCCCCTTCCGGGTGCGGGACATGGTCGTGGCCAACCGGGTGGTCGTCTCGCCCATGTGCCAGTACACGGCCGTGGACGGTGTGCCCAACGACTGGCATCTGGTTCACCTGGGCAGCCGAGCAGTGGGTGGAGCGGGACTCATCTGGACCGAGATGACCGACGTGAGCGAGGAGGCGCGCATCTCGCCCGGGTGCACAGGGATGTACAAGCCGAAGCACGTCGACGCCTGGCGGCGGATCGTGGACTTCGTTCACCAGAACAGCCACGCCAGGATCGGTATGCAGCTGGGGCATGCGGGGAGGAAGGCGTCCACGAAGACCCTCTGGGAGGGCGACAACGAGCCCCTGGACGAAGGGAACTGGCCCATCGTGTCGGCGTCGCCGATCCCCTACTTCCCTCACAGTCAGGTCCCCCGGGAGATGGACCGGGGCGACATGGACCGGGTCCGGGACGAGTTCGCGCGTGCGGCCACGATGGCCGACGAGGCGGGGTTCGACATCGTCGAGATCCATTTCGCACACGGCTATCTCCTGGCCAGCTTCATCTCGCCGCTCACCAACGAGAGGGACGACGAGTACGGTGGCGAGCTCGCCAACAGGATGCGCTACCCGCTGGAGGTGTTCGACGCGGTCCGGGCCGTCTGGCCCGACCACAAGCCCATGTCGGTCAGGATCTCCGCCGTGGATTGGGCTCCGGGGGGGATGGAGCCGGTCGACTCCGTGGAGGTGGCGCGCATGCTCAAAGCCCACGGCTGCGACCTGGTCGACGTGTCGTCGGGTCAGACCGTGGCCCACCAGCAGCCCCGCTACGGCCGCCAGTACCAGACGCCCTTCGCAGACCGGATCCGCCATGAGGTGGGGATCGCCACCATGGCCGTCGGCAACATCTCGTCCTACATGGACGTGAACTCGATCCTGGCTGCAGGCCGCGCCGACCTGTGCCTGTTGGCCCGAGCCCACCTCTTCGAGCCGTACTGGACGCGCCACGCCGCGGCGGCCCAGGGGTACCCCCTGCCGTGGCCCGACCAGTACGACACGCTCAACCGCTACAACCCCCGCTTCGAGTGGGGGTATTGAGGGGCTCTCAACTCAGGAGCTCGACTGCCGCGTCGAAGTCGATGGGCGCTTTCGCCACCGCGCGTACGTCCGCCTCATACAGCAGCGTGTAGAGGAGCGTGTCGCCCGTCCGCGAGTCGTCTTCGGCGAAGACGTCGAGGACGTCGGTGAGCACGTTGTAGGCCCCCCGGGTCCGGGTCCCGCTCAAGTCACCGTAGCTCCGGGCCGCCCGGCCGTCGAGATCGACCAGCTCGCCGCGGAAGTCCACGTACTTGAGGCCCGCGATGACCTGGCAGCCCGCGGACCAGTTGGTGGTCCCCGCCCCACTCCAGTGAATGTTGATGGACGCGTTGGGCGCGGCCGAGTGGAAGCTGCTTTCGGTGAGCACATCGTCCCGTGTGCGAACCACCAGGGGTCCGCTGCCGCGCGGTTTGAATGCACGGTAGACCCGCGTCCCGCCGGGATTCGCCTCCGTTCCCCCGACCTTGTGCCAGCCGAAGCGGTACTCGTGTTGGCCTCGCAGCAGGAACGCCTGGTCCGGCCGCTTGGCCATGTTGGGGCTCGGGTCGGTCGACCCCCGAAACACGAGCCTCATGCCGTTCACCAACAGCACGAAGATGTCGTCGTTGGACCTGACCCGCTTCCCGGCGGCCACAGTGGCCAGCTTGTTCTCTCCCCGACGGATGCCCACCAGGTGGAGATCGGCCTCGTCATAGGTCCAATCGGCCACGGCCCGGCTGGAGCTGCCCGCAGCCCCCTGGTTCAGCAGCTCGATGCCCTTGGGCTGGTCCGTCATGAAGTGCTTCTTGAAGCCGCGGAGCGCGTCCAAGGCTTGCCTGTACTCGTCGCTGGGCCCGCCCCAGGCCGGGCGCTGTTCAGCCGCGACCCAGCGGTCGATGTGGGCCTGGGTGTTGTCGCCGGCCTTGCCGTCGACGGCGCCGATGTCGGCTCGCCCCTCGACAGCGCGCACGTACTCCTGAAAGAGGCGTACCGCCGCCCGTGTCCGATATCCGTAGATGCCGTCGATCTCGCCACGGGGGTAGAAGCCGATCCTACGCAGCTTCTCCTGGAGATCGTGCACCTGGGCACTTCCCGCCGACTTCAGGGCGAACCACTCGCCGTCCTTTTCGGCCCTGAATCCTCTGCCGGGCAGACGCCAATCGTGGAAACGGGCGAGGTAGGTGGCGGCGTCGCCGATGGAGCCCGAGTCGTGGTGGCCGAGACGAAGTAGCATGGTGCACCCCCTATTCGTGTCAGAGGACCCGAGCGCCCCGGCCGCGGACGGCCGGGGCGCTCGGCTCAGGAACGAGCCCGCCTGGGGGGCATCGGGCGGGCGCGGTCAGTTGAACAGGTACCGCAGCCCCAGCTGGATTCGCCAGCGGGACAACTCGCTCAGGTCGTCGACCCAGGTCTCCGACGGGCCAGTGAAGTTGAACACGGGCTCCCCGTCGTCGTCGAGCCGGGTGAGGAGCAAGGGCGAGAGGGCCGCTGCGCTGGGCACCTGTCGGACTCCCCAGCTCGAGCTCAGGAGGTTCAGGAAGTTCAGGAAGTCCACGCTCAGCTGGAGCGTGTGGAAGTTGGCGCCCTGGGTGAACACGAAGTCCTGGAGGATGCGCAGGTCCAGGGTCTGATACCACTGACCCAGTAGCCCCATGCGCTCGGCGATCTCGCCGCGGTGCTTGCTGAGGTACTTGTCCTGCTCGATGAACGCGTTCAGCTGCTGCCACTGCTGCGCCGGTGACACGATCGTCCCATCCGGCAGCTCCCGGGGATCGAAGCTGATCTCGCCTTCGTTCCGAGGGATGTAGATCAAGTCGTTTCCGCCGGTGCCGTCGCCGTTCACGTCCCCCGCATAGAGGAACGAGTAGCGGTTGCCGCCACCTGCCGTGAATACGCCGCCCTCGGCGGCTTCGAAGAACAACCCGAACGTCGTACGGAGCTTGTCACTCCAATCCACCGGGTATGAGCCGGCCGCCGTGATGCGGTGGCGCTGTCCGAACTCGGAGTAGCTGAGCCCCGGGAGGTTGGGGTTGCCCTGGACCGGCTGGTTCTGCCAGAGAACGCTGGCGATCTCGGTGGACTTCAGGTTGTTGCGGGCTTCGTTGTAGGCGTAGGAGAGCACGCCCGACAGACCGGATGCCCACCGCTTCCTGAGCTGGGCCGCGATGTTCAGGTTCCAGCCCTCGCTGGAGGTGTCGATCACGTAGATCCCAGCGCCGCCGTCGGGGTTCAGCTCGTTGTTTCCAAACCCGCCGTAGTAGGGCCTACCGTCGGAGAGAAGCCGCTCAGGCGGCACGAGGTCGGAGTTCCGCATGAAGATGGCGTTGATGTCCTTCCCGTAGATCACTTCCAGCGTGCCGATCGCATCACCGGGGAGGAGCTGATCGATCGCCAGGTCCGTGGTCCACACCTGCGGGAGCTTGAAATCGGCGTCCATGGCGTTCACGTCGAACGACTGTTGCAGGACCGACTCCTTGCGGGTCGGGACCGGATCGGCTTCCGGGAACAGGTTCGGGTTCGCCCCCGGGTTCGAGATGACGTTCCCGTACCAGACGAAGGGGATCCGGCCCGTGAACATGCCCGACCCCCCCCGGACCTGGGTCCGCCGGTCGCCGGTCACGTCCCAGTTGAAGCCGACGCGGGGCGAGAACAGGGGTGTCGCACCGGGCAAGCTGCTCTGATCCACCACCTCCGGAGCCCCGAACTGGTCCAGGGCCGTCAGGCCCCGGGAGAACGGGTTGTCGACCGGCTCGGTCGTGTAGACCGGGACGTCCATGCGGAGCCCGTAGGTGAGGCGGAAGTCCGACGAAACCTGGAACTCGTCCTGGGCGTAGAGCGAGAACTGCATGACGTCGATGAGCTCGCCCTTGAACGGCCCCGAGCCCACGTACCCGGGGAAGTCGATGGGACCTCCTTCCCGGTCGGGGTCGGTGGCCGCCATGAACTCGTCGATGCTCGAGAAGGTCGAGCCCACGCCCTCGATGCTGCCCGGCAAGAAGAACACGCCGTGACGGAAGATGTTGAACGAGTTGAAGAAGTTCCAGAGCTCGAAGTTGCCGCCGAGAGTCAAGCTGTGCCGGCCGCGGAACAGCGTGAAGTTGTCGGTCAGCTGAAGGATGTCCGTGTCCAGGATGTTGTGGATCGAGAAGGGCTCGTGACCGGCGGTCGTGTAGGTGACCCCTTCCTCACCGATCTCGATGGTCGGGAAGTCGACGCTGAATGGGGTGCGCTCGTCGCGCATGCTGTTCCAACTGGCGAAGAACCGGTTCGACCAGGACGAGCCCCTGGTGTTGAGCTCGAAGGCCAGGGAGTTGATCTGGTTGTTGATCTTGTAGCCCGCGTTCTGGAAGGGAAGGCTGGTCGAGTTGGGGCCCCGGCCGCTGTTGTTGAAGCTGAGCACGAAGGGGTGGGGCGGCAGGTCGCGCTCGGCGTCCAGGTAGTTCCAGCGGAACGTCAGGTTGTTGTTCTCGTTGACGTTCCAGTCGAGCTTGAAGAGGGCTTTGTTGTTGTTGGTCTCGTGGACGAAGTCCTGGTACGGCCCCGTCTCGTAGCCGTAGACGTCCCTCAGCCGCTGGCTGATCATGTCCATGACGGGCGCCTGGACGCGGGACTCCCCGAATCCGGGCGCGCCTCCCGTGCTGGCCACGAAGTTGCTGCCCGGGTCGTCACGCCGCTCCAGCTCGGCGTTGACGAAGAAGAAGAGCTTGTCCCGGACCAGCGGGCCACTGAAGGACACGCCCGTCTGGTTGAACTTCAGGCTCGGGTTCGCCACCACCGTATTGCCGCTGACCTGGTTCCCCTGCAGGTCTTCGTTGCGCACGTAGGAGTAGAGAGACCCGCGCCACTGGTTGGTGCCGCTCTTGGTAACGGTGTTGACGTTGGCTCCGGTGAACCCCCCCTCACGTATGTCGAACGGTGCCAAGGACACCTCGACCTGCTCGACGGCATCGAACGGAATCGGCTCGGCGAACGTCTGACCACCGGGAACCGGGTCGTCGAGGCCGAACGAGTTGTTGAAGTACGACCCGTCCACCGAGATGTTGTTGTAGAGCCAATTCCGGCCCGCGAAGGCGTAGTTGCCGTCGTTTCTCGGATCGACCCGGATCAGGTCCCGGGTGCTACGCTTGATGGACGGGAGAGCCAGCACCATCCCGGGCTCGAGAACCGTCGCCGCACCGGTGCGGTCGGGGTTCATCACCGGATCCGCCTCGGTCGTGACCGTGATCCCCTGGACCTGCACGGCCTGGACGGGGAGCGCGAATTCCAGGTTCGCGGCCTGTCCCAGCTGAAGGAACACACCGGTCTCCGATTGGGTCTCGTACCCGATCATCTGGACCGTCACGGTGTACGGTCCGCCGACCCGCATGTTCGGGATGTCGAAGACGCCACCGCTCCGCACGACGACGGAGTAGCGGGTGCCGCTGGGGTCGTGCGTCGCGAGGACCTGGGCGCCCGGCAGCGGTTGACCGTTCTGATCGGCGACGGTGCCGGTGACGCTGGAGGTCGTGACGCCCTGAGCCGCGAGGCTGCCGGCGCAGAAAAGAGAAGCGCAGGCGGCGAGCACCAGCCTGCGCACGGGCACCGAGGAGGTCAGACGGGGAAACGGAAGCACGGCGATCCTCCGGCGGAAGGGCGGACGGACCGAAACCGCGGTCCGTTCGCGACTGTGGCTCTTGGCGCGGTCCCACGTCCCCTCGTCGGACGCCGGGAAGGGACAGGGCTCCCGGCCCATCTGTCGACGCAAACGTTACGCCCGGGCCGTGGGCGTCGCAACCGGATTCGGGGCCCGTGCGCCCTGGCGGCAGCCGGGCGCGGACCCGAGCTTCCAAGGCGGCACGACCAGGGATTGCCCCACGAGGGAGAACGCAGTGAACAAACCTCTCACCTACGCCAGCTACCTGGCCGTGGAAGAGCTGCTCGAGCTGCAGAGGCCTCGATCGACGGAGCACGACGAGCCCCTGTTCATCATCATCCACCAGGTCTATGAGCTGTGGTTCAAGGAGATTCTCCACGAGTTGGACTACTGCATGGGGCTCCTCCGTGGAGGCGATGGCGCGAAGGCCATGCACACCCTCGGGCGGGTCCGCACCGTGATGAAGGTGCTGGTGGCCCAACTCGACATCCTCGAGACGATGACGCCTTTGGAATTCCTGTCTTTCCGGGAGCGTCTCGAGGCGGCCAGCGGATTCCAGTCCGCGCAGTTCCGTGAGCTGGAGTTCGTGCTCGGCGTGAAGCGCCGTGGCGCGGTCCTCCACTTCCCGGAGGGGACCCGGGGCCGGCGGCAACTCGAGCGCAGGTTCGAGGAGCCCACGTTATGGGACGCCTTCCTGGCGTTCCTCAGCCGCTCCGGTTACGCCGTGCCGACGTCGTTGTTGGAGCGCGATGTCACCGAGTCGGTCGAGCCGTCCGCGCCCGTGCAGGAGATCCTCATCGAGGCCTATCGAGGCGACCCCGCGACGGCGGCCTTGTGCGAGCGGCTGGTTGACGTGGACGAGGGCCTGCAGGAGTGGCGGTACCGACACGTGAAGATGGTCGAGCGGACCATCGGGAGCAGGAAGGGGACCGGGGGAAGTGCCGGGACCGCTTACCTGACGACAACGCTGTCCCAACCGGTCTTTCCCGACCTGTGGGCCATTCGGAGCGACTTCTGACCGCGACGACGCATTCCACCCGCTCTGCGGCCGCAGCGCCGCTCGAGCTCGGAGAGCTGCAGGCCTCGCCCAACGCCCTGGCGGCTCACTACTCCCACTTTCGTGTGGGGGAGCGCCTGCTGCTCACGGGCCACTCCCATCAAGCCTGGCCGGACGTGGGGTACGAGGCCCAGAAGGAGGCGTGGCTGGACGCCGCGGAGCACGTAGACGCCAAGTGGGACCTGGCGTTGGAGCGGGCCGAGCGGGTGCGGGCCGGGTATCGGCGGCTCCTGGGGGACCCCAACGGTCGAATCGCCCTCGGCAACAACACCCACGAGCTCGTGCTTCGCTTCCTCTCGGCGCTGCCCCTCCGGCGGCGGCGCCGGGTGATCACCACCGACGGGGAGTTCCACACGATCCGGCGCCAGCTCGACCGTTTCGCCGAAGAGGGACTGGACGTGGTGAAGGTCCCGGCCGATCCGGTCGAGGCCATCGCCGACCGGTTGATCGAGGCGGTAGACGACCGCGTGGCGGCCGTACTCGTGTCGTCGGTGCTGTTCAGGAACGCCCGGATCGTCCCTGGGCTGGACCGGGTGGCCGAGCGCTGCGCGCGCGTGGACGCGCAGCTTCTCGTGGACGCCTACCACGAGGTGAACGTCATCCCAATGGGGCTGGCTGAGGCTGGTCTCGGGGACGCCTTCGTAGTGGGCGGCGGCTACAAGTACTGTCAGCTCGGCGAAGGGAACTGCTTCCTCCGCATCCCCTCGGGATGTCGCCTACGCCCGGCGATCACGGGATGGTTCGCCGAATTCACGGCGCTGGCCGATCCCTCGTCCCCGGGGGTCGTGTACGGCGAAGGTGCCGACCGGTTCGCTGGCTCCACCTACGATCCCGTGAGCCATTACCGGGCCGCCGCAGTCTTGCAGTTTTTCGAGGATCGCGGACTGGCCCCCGCGTTCCTTCGGCAAGTCAGTCAGCATCAGGTGGGTCTGTTGGCGCAGGCGGTCGACGAGCTGGATGCGGATCCCGCCGTTCTCGGTCGGGCTCGCTCGGTGCCCCTCGAGGCGGTCGGTGGCTTCCTCGCGCTTCGGGCGCCCGCGGCCGGCAGGATCTCGGCAGCGTTGAGGGAGCGGGGCGTTCACACCGACTTCCGCGACGACGTGCTGCGGCTGGGCCCCGCGCCGTATCTAACGGACCGACAGCTGCTGGACGCGGTGGGTCACCTGGGAGAGGTGATTCGAGGGGTGGAGCATTGAGGCGCGCCCGGGCCCTGGCCTTGGCCGTCGTACTGACGGGCACGCCTGTCTCGCTCGGTGCCCAATCGGGTGACCGGGTGCCCGCGGATTCAATCGTCGATGCAGCGCCGGCACCGTCGGGGGATGTCAGGATCTATCTCATGACCATGGGGCAAGGTGGAGCCATCTGGGAGCACTTCGGACACAATGCGCTGGTCATTCAGGATCCCGAGAAGGGTACCCGCGTGGCCTGGAACTGGGGGTTGTTCGACTTCAACCAGGCCGACTTCGTGCCCCGCTTCCTCCGGGGCGAGATGATGTACTGGATGGACGGGTTCGATGCAGGCGGCACGGTGCGCGCCTATGAGCGGCAGGATCGATCGGTGTGGCTCGATGAGCTGGCCCTGACCCAGGAGCAGGCGAGGGAGCTGCAACGCTTCATCGAGTGGAACGCGTTACCGGAGAACCGCTTCTACCAGTACGACTACTTCGTCGACAACTGCTCGACGCGGGTGCGAGACGCGCTGGACCGGATACTGGGTGGGGCACTCGAAGCGCAGTTCGGCGATACCTCGGCGGGGTTCGGTTATCGGCACGAGACCGGACGACTCACCCGGCGGGCCATCCTGGACTACCTGGGCATCGACCTGCTGCTGGGCCCGCGAGGCGACGCGGACCGGTCCCAATGGGAGCAGATGTTCACACCCATCTACATGCGGGACCGGCTCCTCGAGGTCACGGTGCCGGACGGATCCGGCGGCCAGACGCCCCTGGTCGCGGGCAGCAGGCAACTGTATGAAGGCACCAGGCCACCTCCGGCCGAGGTGCCCCCGCGCGTCTGGCCCACGTTCCTGCTCGTGGGCCTGCTCGTGGGAGGGGCGTTCGTGGCGCTGGGCATGCTGGCGGCCCGCTCGCGGACCCTCGGGCGCCTGCCCCTTGCGGCACTGGGGGGAGCGTGGTCGCTACTGGCTGGTGTGGTAGGGCTGATCCTGTTCTTCGTCCACTGGACCGACCACGTGTGGATGTACGGGAACGAGAACATCCTGCAGATGAGTCCCTTCTCCGTGATCCTGGCGGTGGGCGTTCCTCTGACCGTTCTTCGTACGGCACCCCCGCGGTTCACCAGGACGTTGGCTTGGATCACCGCGAGCCTCGCGGTAGTAGGTCTGTTGGCGCAGGTCCTGCCCGGCATCGACCAGCGGAACGGTGCCTTCGTGGCGATTGCCGTCCCGGCGCACCTGGGGCTCGCCTGGGCTCTCACGCACCTGGCCGAACGCCGCGCGAAGGCCACGACCCTCGAAGCCTGACGGGATCGGGTGGTCGGCTCCGACACGACGAACGAGGACTCTCCAGGAGGACGAGGGGATGGTTGAGGCAACGAGGACGGAGGGTATCGCGACGCTCGGTGGAGGCTGCTTCTGGTGCCTCGAAGCCGTCTTCGAACAGCTGGAGGGCGTGGAGTCGGTGGAGTCCGGCTACGCCGGCGGTCATCTCCCTGACCCCAGCTACCAGGAGGTTTGCTCCGGCTCCACGGGGCACGCCGAGGTCGTGCAGATCCGGTTCGATCCCCAGATCCTGGCGTACGGCGACCTTCTGGGCGTGTTCTTCGCGACCCACGACCCGACGACGCGCAACCGCCAGGGCGCCGATGTCGGCACCCAGTACCGATCGGTGATCCTCACCCACTCGGACCTGCAGCGGACGGTGGCCGAAGCGTTGATCCAGGACCTGGAGACCGAAGCGGTCTTCGATGATCCCATCGTCACCGAGGTCGCGCCCCTGGAGACGTTCTACCCCGCCGAGGCCTACCACCGGGAGTACTACCGGAGCAACCCGGATCAAGCGTATTGCCGCGCCGTCATCAGCCCGAAGGTGGCGAAGCTCCGGCAGCGCTACGCCGACCGGCTGAAAAAGGTCTGATGGCCGCGAGGTGCGTACGGCCTACTCCTCCGTCGCCGGCCGGACGCCGAACGGCAGGCGGTTCACGACGACGTGGCCGTTGCTCATCACCATCAAGGCGTCCTGCAGGGCACGGACGTCCTCGATCGGGTTCCGGTCGATGACCAGCAGGTCTGCTTCCAGCCCTGGTCGGATGGAGCCGGTCCGGTCGGCCACGCCCAGGAGCTCCGCCGCCAGGCTCGTAGCACCCCGGAGCGCATCCCAGGTGGATACGCCCTGATCCACCAGGAAGCCGACCTCGCGACTGATGCGCGCGAAGCTCTCGGGCCCGTACGACGTGTCAGCGCCTGTCACGATGGGAATGCCCAGCTCATTGGCTCGCCGCACCGCTTCGCGACGGCGTGGTGCCATGTGCAGACCCCGGAGAAACAGCCGCGGGTCGGCGTAGTCGCCGGACTGCCCGAACGACGAGATGGAGCTGAGGGTGGGCACGAGGAAGGTGCCCCGCTCACGCATGAGCTGGAGGGTCTCCTCGGTCGCATAGGTGCCGTGCTCGATGCTCTTTACCCCGGCGAGGACGGCGGCACGGATTCCCTCGTCGCCGTGGGCGTGGGCGTGGATCGACACGCCGGCGAGGGCGGCCTCCTCCACGACGATCCGAAGCTGCTCCTCGCTGTAGACCTGCTCCCGGGGATCCGTCTCGGGCAGGCCGGCTCGCTCCGTCCCGCGCGTCTTCATCCAATCGACGCCGTGCTTCAGGTTGGTGCGGACCAGGAGACGCAGCTCCTCGGGCGTCCGGACGCCGCCCGCCAGGGGATACAGGTCCGGATCGGCGAGGACGGCGTCCCCGATGTCCGGGGTGACGTATACCCCCGTCGCCAGGATGTCGGGCCCTGGCAGGGTGCCAGCCCGTACGAGGTCACGAATCGCCACGTCGGCGTAGCCGCCGACCCCGGCGGTGCGGATCAGCGTGACCCCCGACTCCAGGGCCCGCTGGACCCCTTCCAGCGTGTTGACGTGGCTGTGGGCGTCCGTGAGGCCCGGCACGATCCACAGCCCCGACAGGTCGTAGGCACGGGCGCCCGCCGGGACGGCGGACCGGCCGGCCTCGACCCGCTCGATCCTGCCGTCCACCACGACCACCGTGGCCTCCCGGATCGGCTCCGGGTCGATGCCGTTCAGCACGTTGGCACCCAGCAGGTATGTCGGCTCGGTGGCGTCCTGCTGCGCGGAGGCGCCGCCCCCGAAGAGCAGGAGAGCGCAGGCGGCGGCCAACGTCGTACGCACCATTGGTCGGATCATCACGGGCTTCCTTCCTCCTGTGTCACCGGCTCCGCGCCGGCGTTCGTGACGAAGCGGTCGTACCAGTCCAGGTACCGCTCCAGGCGGTCCTTCTGATAGGACGGCCTCCGGATGCTATGGCTCTGTCCCGGGTAGACGACCAGGAGCGTCTCCACCCCTCTCCGCTTGAGGGCCTGGTAGAGCTGCTCGGAGTTGAGAATCGGCACGTTCCAGTCCTTCTCACCGCCCATGATCAGCGTTGGCGTCGTTATGTTCTGGACCTTGTTGAAGGGCGAGATGCGCTCCCACGCCTCGCGATTCTCCCACGGCAGGCCCAGCTCCGCCTCCCACTCGCGCTGATAGTGGTCGTGGCCGTAGTTGGCCGCGTAGAGCACCTCGCTCGCGCCCGTGACGGCCCCTTTGAACCGATCGGTCTGCGTGATGACATAGTTCGTCAAGATGCCGCCGTACGACCATCCGCCGACGCCCAACCGGTCCGGGTCCGCGTACCCATGGTCCACGGCCCAATCCACGCCGGCCATGACGTCCTGGAAGTCCTTGTTGCCCCAGTCGGCCCAAAGCTCCGCCGAGAAGTCCTGACCGTACCCCGACGAGCCACGGGGATTGGTGATCACCACGGCGTAGCCCCTGGCCGCGAACAGGTGTTGATCGAAGTAGAACCGGTGCCGGTACTGCGAGACCGGGCCACCGTGAATGCGGAGTAGGGTCGGGTACCGCTGGCCCTCCTGGTAGTCGGGCGGAAGGAAGAGGAAGCCCTCGACCTCGGTGCCGTCGGCGCTTTCGAACGTGAAGCCCTGCACCGACCCGAGGCGGAGTTCCGAGAGCCAAGCGTCGTTGACGGCGGAGAGCTGGCGGAGACCCGGTGCCTCTGCCTCCGCCGCGAAGACTTCGTCAGGGCGCAGCAGGCTGCCCATCAATAGAACGCGCCGGTCGTCCGGCCCGAGGTCGAACGCTCGTATGCTCACCGGGCCGTCCACGTCTCGCTGCACGGTACCGTCTGCAACAGCCACCCGGACCAGATGATCCTCGGCGCTGTCCTCGAGCCTGGTGTAGATCTGGGAGCCGTCTCCGGAGAAGCGGGGGGCGCTCACGTTCCGGTCCAGGTCGAGCGTGAGGACACGCGTCTGGGCGCCCTCGACGGCCGTGATGGCCAGATGCTCGGTGGCGTACCAGATGAGCTCCGGCTCGGTCACGGTCGTGTGGGTAATCCACCGGCCGTCGGGGCTCCAGCTGGGTGCGCCATCCGCACCGGGGCTCGTGGTGACCTGCCGGAGCCCAGCGTCCACGGTCGCGTCGGCGGCAACGAGCCAGATGTCGTCGTTGTCGTTGGCGTCGGGGTCGTCGGTCCGGTTGCTGACGAACGCGATCCAGCGACCGTCCGGGCTCCACGCAGGGGCGCTGTCGTCGAAGTCACCGTCCGTGAGCTGCGTGAGCTCGCCAGCTTCCAGGTCGAAGACGTACACGTGGGTGCGCCGCCGGTCGAGGTAGCCCCGGCGATCCCGCTTGAACTGGAGCCGGTCGATCACCCACGGAGGCTCGGTCTCACCCTCGTGCTCCTCCTCCCCATCCCGGATCGTGAGCGCCAGGCGGGTGCCGTCGGGCGACCAGGCGTATGCGCTCACGCCCTGCTCCACGTCGGTGAGGGGCCGCGCCTCGCCGCCGCGCCGGTCCAGCGCCCACACCTGAGTCTGGGCATCGTCGTAGTCGTCGACATCGTCGCTCCCGCCGCCGCTGCTCGAGAGAAAGGAGAGCAAGCGACCGTCGGGGCTCCATCTAGGGGCGCGGGCCGAAACGGCCTCACGGGTCATGGGCAGGGCCGTGCCACCCTCGAACGGGATCATCCAGACGCGTGTCACGGACTGCTCGTCCTCGAGGCTCGTGGTCGTGACGGTGTACGCGACCCAGTCACCGTCGGGCGAGATCCGAGGGTCGCCGACGCCTAGCAGCTCGAAGAGGTCGTCTACCTCGAGCGTGCGGCCTTCACCCGTCTGGGCGGCCGCTGGCGAGGCGAGGGCCGCCGAGGCCGCGGTCGCCAGAAGCAGCGCCCCCAGCCGGGGCGCCCGGGAGCTTCGATCGAGGCCGGGACGAGTCCGTATGTGGCCTTCGGAGGGAGCCTCCAGTACCGTCACGACTCGAGCCTCACGTAGTCGATGATGTTCTCCCACTCGGAAGCGTCGGAACGGGCCACGACGGCGACCACCTCGTCCGTGTCGCTCATGTTGAACACCTCGTGGGGGACGCCGGGCTCGATGAAGATGAAGTCACCCGCGGTGTTCTCGACGACCTGCCTGAGCCCGTCGCCGTACTCGTGACGGACGTCGCCCTGAAGGATGTACAGCATGACCTCGAAGCCCACGTGGATGTGGGCCCGGGCCACGCCACCGGGAGGAATCGTCGCGACGTTCATGGAGAGCTCGCGGGCCCCGACGTTCTTTCCGGACATGCCCGTCTTGTAGCGAATGCCGTTCCAACCCCGCCACGTGCCGCTTCCCCTGATGACCTTGATGCCGTCACGGCCTTCGACGGTGCTGCTGAGCTCCTGCTGCTCGTTCACGTCCCCTCCTGGGTGTAACCTCGCCGCGAGGTTGTAGGTGGCTCCTCACCAATCGGCTCTGACCGTAATACGCCACCGGCTTTTCGCGCCATAAGTGACCGGAACACGCGGGGACGCGTGTACGAGGAGCTTTCGACGTCGGTCCCCGGCGTCCTAGATTGGCGGTCATGTCAGAGCCCTCCCTGATCACTCGCCTCAAGCGGGCCCGCATCGTCCAAGTGCTCCTGGTCTACCTGGGGGCGTCGTGGGTCGTGCTGCAGATCGCCGACGTTCTCCAGGACGCCGTCGCGCTGCCTCAGTGGGTTTCCGCGTTGGCGGTGCTCCTCCTCCTCATCGGCCTGGTGATCATCCTGGCCACGGCGTGGGTACAGGCCCTGCCGTCGACGACGGCGGGTGAGCAGGCCGGCGAGCTGCCCACGGATTGGGAGATCGCCCCGGGAGACGTGTTGGACAGCCTCAAGTCCGGCAGGCTTCCCCACCTCACCTGGGGCCGCGCGATCATGGGCGGCGTGGTTGCCCTTTCGCTGCTCTTCGGCGGCGCGGGCCTGTACGTGGGCTTCGGCGGGCGAACCATGGGGCTGGGCCCGACCGAGGTGGTTGCGGTCGGCGCAGCCGAAGGGATCGCGGTGATCCCCTTCGATGTCCGTGGCCAGGATCTGGACATCTGGCGCGAAGGCATGATGGATCTCCTCGCCAACAACCTGGATGGGGTGGGTGGCTACCGGACCATCGATGCCCGCACCGTCATGGCACGCTGGCAGGAGCTCGTCGGCGACGACGAGGCCGTGGATCTCGACGGAGCGCTCAGGGTGGCTGGCGCCACCGGGGCCCGCTACGCCCTCACGGGCAGCGTCGTGGGGATCGGCGACGAGGTCCGGCTGGTCACCAACGTGCACGACCTGGACACCGGTGAGGAGATCGCCCAGGGCCGGGTGGAGGGGCCCGCCGACCAGGTGCTCCAGCTGGTAGACAACCTGGCCGTCGGGACCATGCGGTCGTTCCTCCAGACCACCGGTCGGGAAGGTGCCGGGGATCTCACGGCCGAGACCCTGACGACCGAGTCCCTCGACGCGCTGCGCGACTTTCTCGAGGGCGAGCGGCACTACAGGCGCGGCGACTTCGCCGAAGCCGTGCAGAGCTTCGAACGGGCCGTGGCCGCCGACTCGACGTTCGCCATCGCATTGATCCGCCTGTCTGAGGCCTATGGCTGGCTGGAGGATCAAAGCAGCGACCGCATGCAGGAGTACGGCGCGAAAGCCATGGCCTATGTGGACCGCTTACCGCCTCGCTACCAGTTCATCATGGATGCCTGGCAGGCGCTCAACCAGGGTACATCGGACGGCCTGCCCGTGCTGAAAGAGGCCGTGCAGAAGTACCCGGACGACCCCGAGGCGTGGTTCCTGTTGGCCGAGACCTACATCCACATGAGCGGCCCTACGTTCGCCACCGCCGAGGACATCCAGGAAGCCCTGGACCGGTCCGTGGCCCTGGACCCCAACTTTGCCCCCTACCTGGTGCATGTGGCGGAATGGGCTGTCATCCGGGGCGATCGCGAATTGGCCGAGGCCACGATCGCCCGGGCGGAAGAGCTCTCGGGGCACCTCCGGGGCTACGAGCACATACAGCTGGCCATCCCGGTCATCCTGGGTGATTCGGCCGAGGCCGCCGCTGCCATCGAGGCGGCGCGTGGGGGCTCGGATCGCACGCTGATGCTCTACTTCGGGACCTTCCATCAAGCCACCGACCGATTCGACCGGGGCGAGCTGCTCCAGCCGGTCCTTGGGGACCTGCAGGGGTCCTCCAGGGACAATTGGATCACGTGGGACCGGGTGACCCGCGGCGCTCTCCGTCCCGCCGCCGAGCTGGCCACCGACGGCCAGGTGTCCAGGGGTAGCCTCGGCATCTACATCGGCCACGCCAACGAGCTGTGGGGCGTGGAGCCCGACGGCCCGCTGGCCGAGCTCGCCACCCCCGATCTGTGCGAGGAGCCGTTCAACAGCGGGTGTCATCTCTTCCTGGGCCGCTACTTCGCGGGGGCCGGCAGGTGGCGTGATCTCGACCGGACGATCGCGAGCCTCCGAGGGGCGGCCGGCGATGATCCGGGCTCCAATGCGGCCGTCACGGCCGATGTCCTGGAGGGCATCGCCCAGTGGAAGCGAGGCGACATCGACGAGGCCCGCCGGGCGCTCCGCGTCTACGAGGGCCGCTCAGGCATCGAGGGCGCACGGGCCCGGGCAGCGTTGGCGGACCTGGAGTTCGAGGCAGGGCGGTTTGGAGAGGCGATCCAGTACCATCAGGGGGGGCTGTTCACCTACAATCGTTCCCACGCGCTCCTGGGTCTGGCCCGCTCCTACGAGGCCCGGGGCGACACGGCTCGTGCTCTCGAGCACTGGCAGCACCTGGTAAGCCTCACGCGTCTCGGTGACGCGGACCTTCGCCAGATTCAGGAGGCCCGGGAGGCCGTGGAGCGGCTGGGCGGATAGTACCGCGCACGGGCCGGCTGTTCGACCATGACCGTCGCGAATGTCTGGCCGGACATCCACGGGCATGCGCGGTGGAGTGTCCCGCTACCGGCCGGCAAACGACGGTTCCTGATCTTCCGACCTCACCGTG
>JBDHHQ010000049.1:0-32904 GCA_039589315.1 Gemmatimonadota bacterium | reverse complement strand
GATCCTGTGCAGGTTCAGAACGGAGTAGGAGGTCACGTCGATACCCAGCCTCTGCATCATCCGGAGGCTGTATTCCTGCCGATCGGCCTGAGTCTGGAACTCGATCAACGTGGAGGTTGGCGGTCGGCGGAGGAAGAACTCCAGCACGTCGCCCCAGATACCCTTGGTCGGTACCGGAGGAGCCGTCTTCCCGGACTGCACCGACACCGAACGCTCGATCCGGGCCGCCTCTTTGCAGATCGCCCGCAGGGTCTGCGCGAAGAACAAGCGGTGAAACGGAAACAGCGCGTACCAGTAGACGAACCCCGGCAGTCCTCTCAGCGCTACGGTCGCCGTCTGGGTCACGAACGTGCGTCCGTTCCTGGACTCGACTCTCCACTCCAGCCAGGTCCGGCCGGGGAAGCGAACCTCGGCGTAGAGGCGCAAGAGGTGCGGAGCGGCTACCGCCTCCACGCGCCAGTTGTCGATCGCCTCACCGGGCCGAAGCTCCTCGGGATCGTGCCGCCCCCGATGCAGGCCGGGGCCCCCGAGGACGCGATTCACCAGTCCATAGAGTCGATACATCCAGTCCCAACCGGGCCAGCCGCGCTTCCCACCGAGGCGGGACAGCACCTGGAAGACTGCCCCGGGGCGCACGTTCATGCGCATCTTCCGGGTGTCTCGAATGAGTCCTTCCACGTCCCGGAAGCCGTAGTCGATCGCTTCGCTTCTCGCGCGACTCCAGCGCGTTTCCACCGCCCGCTCCTCGGTCTGCGCCAGAGCGACCTCCAGGGCACGCCGGTAGCTCATCGGGTGCACGTCCGGGAACAAGCGGCGAGCGCGGTAGCGCTGCGCCCGCAACGGCTTCGCCATGCCCTCGATCAGGGGAGCGGCAACAGAGGCGGGAACCGGTGTCCACAGGCCGATCGATCTCGCGCCCAGTCGAACGGGAAAGAACCATGGCACCGCGATCACGCGACGACGCAGCCGCCGGACCTCGGCATAGCCGAGCATCATCTGCCGATAGGAGATCGGGTCGTCACCGATCTCCACCACACCGCACGGCCCACGTTCGAGGGCCAGCACCAGGTAACGGAGGACGTCCGTGACCGAGATCGGCGGCACCGCGTTGTCGATCCAACTCGGCGCGAACACCACGGGGAAGCGCTCCGTGATGTAGCGCATCATCTCGAACGAGGCGGAGCCGGAGCCGATGATCGGACCCGCGCGCAGCTCGGTCACCGGGAAGTGGCGCGACAGGATGCGGCCGGTCTCGGCCCGGCTGAGCAGGTGCCTGGAGACCGAACGCTTGCCGTCCGCCTCCCGTTGCGGAAGGAGGCCGCCGAGGTAGATGACGTGGCGAACCGAAGCGGCGGAACGACAAAAGTTCGTTGCCACCTCGCGATCCTGTTGATCGAAGTCGGGGCCGGCGTGCATCGAGTGGATCAGGAAGTAGGCCGTGTCAATCCCTTGGAAGGCTCCGCTGAGCGTTTCCGGCTGGCGCAGGTCGGCATGGACGATCTCCACGCGGTCCGCCCAGGGTCGGTCCGACACGCGGAGAGGATCTCGTACGAGCACCCGGACGGAATGCCCGCGCTCGAGGAGTAGCGGAACGAGACGAGCGCCGATGTAGCCGGTAGCGCCTGTCACAAGGACGTTCATGCACCTACCGAGCAGGAGAGAGAATCGGTGTCGAGGGCCTGTGCGCACGGTAGAGTTGGGTGGGGAGTGATGGCAAGGCCGTAGGGGAGTGCAGAGCGGGCTGGCCCGGTCAAGCAGCCACCAGATTGACGGGGCCGCGCCAGCTCGTAATCACCCGGGCCCGGGTGGCGGCGCCGACCCACTGGTCCCGGGGCGGGGCAACCGCGCTCCGACGGCTCCCGTACCGGGCCGGAGCTCGAGACTGCCGGCGAGCGGGGATAATGGGGAATCTCCCCACATCAAGGATCAAGCGATCTCTTACAGGTCTCCTCCGGGCCGACGCCGATCTTGAGTATGGGTCAGAGAGCGCGTGGCGGTCACTTCTGATCCGACGGCACCCGACTTCGAGCGGTCCCCCACCGGGGCTTTTCGATATGCTGGTTCAGGGGTAGGTGCGTGCCCTCGACGGGGCGTAGCTTTCGGATCATGGAGTCGGGCTGATGGCAGATTCTGCGAAAGCAGGGAGCGCGTGGAGCAACCTCACCCGAGGTCTCGCGGCTGAAGAAGGCTTCCCGGGTCGCGTCGCTCTGTCGTGGACCGTTGCGGGCGGCTTCGTTGGAGGTCTGTTGCTGGTCGACGCCATTCTCGCGGGTGTTGCCGATTCCTCATCGCTCCCCTACGTCGGCACGGCGCTCTTCGGCCTCGGTGCATTGGCGGGATTCGTCCACGGATCGATTCTGGGCCTGGTCGGACGCCCCGAGGGGGTCGGCCGCGCCCAAGTCATCCGGGCGATCGAAGTAGCTGCGCTCTGGGCCGTCCCCTTGCTGCTCGTTTCCTGGGTGGCTGCGCTCTGGCTCGCCATGACCACCGTCGCCTTGGAGGTTGGCAGCGCCTCGATCCTGTCGGGAGCGCTGATCGGATGGGCTTGCGGACTCCTGGCGATGGCCTGGGCTGCCACGGCTGGAGTTCGAGCGCTGTCGAACGCGCTGGCTCGATGGCCCGAGCACCGACCGGGTGCCCTTCTCGTCTCGCACACCTTCGTCGCCCTCCTGGTTGCCTTCGTCGTGATCCGTCCCGAGATCTGGTGGACGGATTTCCGCGTCTCGAGCGCCGGCGCGGTGATTCTGGCGATCGGGGCCACGTTCTGGATCGTGATTCCAGGCGTCGTCGTGGTTCTCCACCTGGTCCATCACTGGCTCGCGGACAGCCCGATCTGGGATGGTTGACACATCGTCAGGAGCCGACGAGCGACCAGGCCGACGGCGTGCTGATCACTCCGTCCGCTCACGAGCGCTGAGCCCACGGCCTCCACATCGACGCTAGGAGATGATCCTGACTCCACTCCAGATCGGCAGCCTGCCGGACGTCCACGGCGCGCCCACCTCATCTGCCAGATCTTGCAGGGACTGTAGGTCCTGCTCGATCAGAATCCTCAACCGCTCCAGGATCGTCACGAACTCGTCTCCGATCACCTGATACTGCTCGCGATGCATCCCGGTGATTTCAGTGAGCGTGCCACTCCAAGCTCCACCCGTGATCCGGCCGAGGCGCTGAGAGACCGAAGTGGGTGACGCCTCGGCTC
Organism: Gemmatimonadota bacterium; assembly: GCA_039589315.1. GTDB lineage: Bacteria > Gemmatimonadota > Gemmatimonadetes > Longimicrobiales > Gaopeijiaceae > JBDHHQ01. The sequence continues at coordinate 29,702 of JBDHHQ010000049.1, read as the reverse complement.
GCTGGCGAAGCGTCGGATCGCCGTTCAGCTCCCACTGCACTTCGCGCAGGTTGCTCCGGAGCGCTTCGATGTCGTTCTGAATCTGATCGCTTTGGTCCAGAGGCACGCGCTCGAACGCGGTCTCCAGATCGTCGACCATGGTCTGCGCTTCGCCGGCGGCGGCATTCGCGCCCAGGACCGCCCGTTGCAGTCGCTGGACCTCCTTCTGGAAGGCCATCACTTCGGGCGTGCGCTGGCCCTCGAACAGCATGAACACATCGAACGGCTGGGGCTCGCCGAGCTCGGTCAGGACGCCGTCCTGGAAGGTGGCCAGGCTCACGGTGTAGGTCCCGGGGATGATGTACGGGCCGTTGTGCGCGCCACCGCCCCCGTCGAAGCCGCCTCCGCCGAAGAAGCCGCCCCCGCCCCCGCCGCCACCGATGGGCGTCGCCGACGGATAGCGGAGGTTCCAGCGCACAGTCGTGACCCCGCTCGACGTCCGGCCACTCAGGCGCGAGACGAGCGTGCCCTCGGGGTCGTGAATGGTGAGGATCATCTGCGCCGGAACCTCGGTGTCCTCCAAGCGGAGCGAATCCCACGATGGATAGAACACGTCCTCACCACGCCCCGCCGCCGCGCGGTCGGCGCGTTCGCGTTCCTCCTTCATCGTGCGGATGGCGTCTCTGCGGTAGTACCGGAAGGTGGCTCCGCCCGGCGGGTTGTCCGCCGACCACCACGTCGCGCCCTGCCAGCCCGGATCCGGGTTCGAGGCGACGAACATGGGAATGTCCGTCACCGGAAGCAGGCCCCCTTCCCCGGCCATGAACCCGGGCGTCAGCGCGCGGAGCTGCTCGAGCCGGTCGAACACGTAGAAGCCCCGGCCGAACGTGGCGATCACGAGGTCGTCGTGTTGGGTCTGGAACACCATGTCCCGCACCTGGATCGTGGGCAGGCCCGCGCCCAACTCGGACCAGCTCCCGCCGCCGTCATTGGAGAAGAATGCGCCGAACTCGGTGCCGGCGAACAGCAGGTTTGGGTTCTTGTAGTCTTCGAGAATCGTGTAGACCGTTCCCCGCTCGGGGAGGTCGCTCTGGATGACCGCCCATGTCCGGCCCAGGTCCTTGGACCGGGCGATGTAGGGGCCGTAGTCACCCGCTTTGTGGTTGTCGAAAGCCACGTAGACGGTATTCGGGTCGTGCCATGACGGCTGAATGTCCGTGACGAACGTGGTGTCGGGCACCGCGTCACCGACGGATGGAATGGCGCGCCAGTTGGACCCCCCGTCCTCGCTGATCTGGATCATGCCGTCGTCGGTCCCCGCGAACAGCAACCCTTCTTGCAGCGGCGACTCGGCAAGGCTCACGACGGCGCCCCAGACGGAGGTCGACCGGTTCTTGCCCACCGCATCGACACCCCACACGCGTCCCATCATCTGCAAACGGTTGCGATCGATGCCCTTGGTGAGGTCAGGACTGGCATACGTCCAGCTCGACCCCCGGTCCTCGGACTTGAAGATGCGGTTGGCCGCGAAATAGAGCCGAGCGGGGTTGTGCGGGCTGATGATCAGGGGCGCGTCCCAGTGCCATGCGAGCGCCTCGTCGAGCGCGCCTTCAGGGCGAATGGAGACGCGCTCGCCGGTCTCCAGGTTGAAGCGCGTGAGTCCCGCGTGCTGTGATTCCGCGTAGACGATGTTCGGGTTGATGGGATCGATGCGCGAGTAGAATCCGTCGCCGCCCTGGGTCAGGAACCAGTCGGCGTTCCGCGCGCCCCGGCGCGTGCGCGTCTGCGACGGACCGCCCACAGAGCTGTTGTCCTGAGTGCCGCCATAGACACGGTAGAAGGGTCGGAGGCTGTCGACCTCGACCCGGTAGAACTGGCCCAGGGGGAGGTTTTCGAACCACCGGTACGTCTGGCCCCGGTCCCAGCTCTCGTACAGCCCTCCGTCACAGCCGATGAGGAGGTGGTCGGTGTCGTCGGGGTCGATCCAGAGCGCGTGATTGTCGACGTGCTTGTTCGCTTCGCCCAGGAGCTCGAAGCTCTCACCGCCGTCATTCGTGATCCACGTACGCGTGTCCATGGCGTACACGCGGTCCACGTTCTCGGGATCGGCGAAGATCTCCTGATAGTAGAGGCCGACGGTCGCGCGGTCGCTCCGGCGCTCCCACGACACACCGTTGTCGGTGGATCTGTAGAATCCACCGTTCGACGCCGCTTCGACGATGGCGTACACCACGTCGGGGTTCGCAGGAGACTTCGCGAGACCGATCCGGCCCAGCTCGGACGAGGGCAAGCCGCTCTTGGAGTCGGTCCAGGTCTCGCCACCGTCGCTGGAGCGCCAGATGCTGGAGCCGGGGCCTCCGGCGATGTAACCGAACTGACGCCGGTTACGTTGCCAGGTCACGGCGAGCAGCATGTCCGGGTCGCGCGGGTCCATGACGACTTCGTTCACGCCGGTCCACTCGTTCTCGGTCTCGAGCACCAGGTCCCACGTCTCACCCCCATCGGTCGTCTTGAAGAGGCCGCGTTCGCCACCGCCGCCGAAGACCTTGCCGTGCGCGGCCACGTAGACCGTGTTGCAGTCCCGTGGGTCGATGACGATCGAGCCGATCTGCGACGACTCACCGAGGCCCGTGTTGGTCCAGCTGCGCCCACCGTCTTCAGACTTGTAGACGCCGTCGCCGTAAGAGACCGAGCGTTGCGCGTTGTTCTCGCCGGTGCCCACCCAGACCGTGTTCGCGTTGCAGGGGCTCAAGGTGACCACACCGATGGAGTACGAGCCTTCGTTGTCGAAGATCGGATCGAACGTCGTGCCGGCGTTGGTGGTCTTCCACAAACCGCCAGAGGCAGTGGCCACGTACCAAGTGGAGCGCTTCGTGGGGTGGATGGCCAGGTTCGAGACACGGCCGCTGATGACGGCGGGTCCGATGGGCCGCCATTCGAGGGTGCGGGCCGCCTCGGCGAGGGTGGAGGCACCGCCCTCCTCGGTGCCTTGTGCTTGGGCCAAAGTGGTGACCGTGATGGTGAGACCGGTGATCGCCAAGGTGAGGACGGCGGTTCGAAGAGAGAGCATTGTTGAACCCTGTTGGCGGTGTTCGGGTGGTCAGCGCGAAAGTAGCGATACCGCCGAAACTGCGCTCGTCGGGGGTCCTGCCCTCATCCCAGCCCAGGTCATTTCGTGTCTGTCGTGACGGCACGGGCTCCGGGGCACGGTGAGCCCGTTTTCCCGAAGGCCGTCATTCACAGGGACTTGCAGTGAATCGAGCTTGCGGGGGCGTTGTATCAGGGCCGCTCGATCCGAACCCGAGGCACCCTTGCCTCTGTCCGCCGCTACCGCCCACCTTGACGTCCGGCATCGCCTGAGGGGGCGCCCCCTGCAGAAGCTGCTGGGCGCTCTGGCTCCCGAGGAAGGGACCTGGCACTCGTTTCTGTCACCACGACTCACAACTCGACTCGACACTTGAGCAAACAGACAGTCGTACTCGCATACAGCGGCGGGCTGGACACGGCCTGCATCCTCAAGGACCTGCAGGAGCGTGGCTACGACGTGATCGCGTACGTCGCCGACGTCGGCCAGCAGGAGGACTTCGACGAGATCGCCGAACGTGCCAGGGCGACCGGCGCCGCGAAGGTGTTCGTAGAGGACCTCAAGCACGACTTCGTGACCGAGTTCATCTTCCCGGCCATCGCCGGCGACGCCATCTACGAGAACCGCTACCTACTCGGCACGTCACTCGCCCGGCCAGTCATCGCCCGGCGGCAGGTGGAGATCGCGCTCGACGAAGGCGCCACCGCGGTGGCCCACGGCGCGACCGGCAAGGGCAACGATCAGGTGCGCTTCGAGCTCGCCTACGCGGCGCTCGCCCCGACCCTGGAAGTCATCTCCCCCTGGAAGGAGGGCGACTTCCTGAGCCGCTTCCAGGGGCGCTCCGACCTCCTCGCGTATGCCAAGAAGCACGACATCCCGGTGGAGGCTACCGCCGAGAAGCCGTACTCGAGCGACGAGAATCTCATGCACCGCTCCTACGAGGCCGGCCTCCTCGAGGACCCCGCAGCGATTCCACCCGAGGACATGTTCAAGCTCACCCGCTCGCTCGAGGATGCCCCGGATGATCCGACGGACCTGAAGCTCCACTTCGAGGACGCGATTCCGGTGCGCGTGGTCTGCGCGTCGGAGGGCGTCGACCTCTCGGAGCCGGTAGCCCTCTTCACCTACCTGAACGAGAAGGGTGGCGAGCACGGCATCGGCAGGATCGACATGGTCGAGAACCGTTACGTGGGCATCAAATCCCGCGGTGTGTACGAGACCCCCGGCGGGACGATCCTGCACCACGCCCTTCGTGACCTGGAGGGCATCGCCATGGACCGGGAAGTGCTTCGGCTTCGTGACATGCTCGCGCCGCGCTTCGCAGAGATCATCTACAACGGCTTTTGGTTCTCGCCCGAGATGGACTTCATCCAGGCCGCGTACCGCCAGTCGGAACGGCTGATCAGCGGCGAAGTCAGCCTGCGCCTGTTCAAGGGGAACGTTGTGTGCAGAGGGCGTTCCTCGACCAGCTCGCTGTACGATCAGGAGCTCTCGTCCATGGACGTCGCTGGCGGCTACGACCAGGAGGACGCCCGCGGGTTCATCAGGATCAACGCCCTCAGGCTACGCGCACACAAGCTCATCCTCCGGAAGACGGGTGGGAACTCGGAGTGAAGCGGGAATACGGCCGCCGCACGCCGAGATACGATCCCGTTCTCCCTTGATCGACCACATCGAGGTCCGGACCCGCGGGAAGGGGCTGCACGAGATCACAGGCTCCGTTCAGGAGGTGGTTCGTGAAAGCGGCGTCGAGGAGGGACTGTGCACGATCATGATCCAGCACACGTCGGCGAGCCTGACGATCCAGGAGAACGCCGACCCCTCAGCGCGCCGGGACCTGGAGGACTGGCTGGAGCGCCACGTCCCCGAAGGTGACCCCCACTTCACCCACACCCTCGAGGGGCCCGACGACATGCCGTCCCACATCCGTTCGGCGCTCACGTCGACCACGCTGTCCATTCCTGTCGCTGGCGGACGCCTCGCTCTGGGAACATGGCAGGGGATCTACCTCTGGGAGCACCGGCGCCGAGGTTCGCGACGGCAGTGCGTGCTGCACGTCGGTGCGTAAGGCAGGGCACACGACGGCCAACTTTCGAACGTTGGCGGTCCAGTTCCTCGAGCAGGTGCTGCGGGGCTCGCCCTCGGGCGCCTCCGCTCCGCACCCCGCGAGGTAAATGGCGAGGGCGAGCGGTGCGAGCCGCACCGGTGGGGAGTTCCGCACCCACCGAACCGGGTGGCGGTGCGCCTCGCTGGCGAATCGTCTCAGACCGGGCATGACGTTGCGGCTGGGAATCGGCGGACGTGGGGACCGGATCCAACATGCGCCCGCCGCATGGCCCTTGCCTCAAGCGATTCGGGGGGCCCAGCTGCGGCCGCATCGCGCTCGGCCAAAGGGGTGACGCGGTCCGTCTCCACGACTAGAATCCCCCCTTCTTCCCAGCCGAGATTCCGGGACGCCAGCCATGACGACGACTCCTTTCCGCTCCACCGTCTCTCCGTTCCTCGCCGCATTGTGGGTCACTGCCTGCGGCGGCGACGCCGGATCGAACGCGCCGGCCGAAGCTGCCGAAACGGAGTCCGCTATGGTCGAACGCGCCCGTGGCATCCACGAGCGGGTCATCACGCTGGACACGCACAACGACATCGACCCGGCGGACTTCACGGCCGATCGCAACTACACGGCGGATCTACCTACGCAGGTCAACCTGCCGAAGATGGAGGCGGGTGGGCTCGACGTCTCGTGGCTGATCGTCTTCACGGCCCAGGAGGAGCTGAACGACGAGGCGTACGAGGCCGCGCATGCTTCGGCGCTGGAGCACTTCGAGGCCATTCACAGGCTGACGGAGGAGATCGCCCCCGACCAGATCGAGCTCGCGCTGACCACGGACGACGTCCGTCGCATCGTGACGTCCGGCAAGAAGGTGGCGATGATCGGCGTCGAGAACGCGTATCCGGTCGGCACCGATCTGTCCAACATCGAGAAGTTTCACGAGCTCGGCGCGCGGTACATGTCGCTGGCGCACAACGGAAACAGCCAGCTCGCGGATTCCAACACGGGCGAGCGGGACGGCGTTTGGCTCCACGGGGGCCTGAGCGACCTGGGACGCCAGGCCGTGGCCGAGCTGAACCGCCTCGGCATCATGATAGACCTGTCGCACCCGTCCAAGGAAGCGAACCTACAGACGCTGGAGCTCTCGCGGGCTCCCGTGATCGCTTCTCACTCCGCGGCGCGAGCCGTAGGCGACGTGAGTCGCAATCTGGACGACGAACAACTTCTGGCGCTCAAGGAGAACGGTGGAGTCGTCCAGACTGTCGCGTTCGCCAGTTACGTCGACCCGGGCAAGTCCGCAGCCCACCAGGCGACCCGGATGGCGCTGGAGCGGAGTATCGCCGAGCCCATGGGGATCGAGATCGTCGACCGACGCACGTACTACATGATGGGCGAGGAGGAGCGCGCCGCATACGACGTCGCGACCCAGCCAGTGACGGAAGCGGTGGAGGCACAACTCGAAGCCGAGGTGAACCCGGTGGCCCCGCCGGTCGACGTCTCCGACTTCGTCGACCACATCGACTACCTGGTGGAGTTGATCGGCATCGAGCACGTCGGGATCAGCTCGGACTTCGACGGCGGCGGAGGCGTCCTGGGATGGGACGACGCCTCCGAGACGTTCAACGTCACCCTGGAGCTCGTCCGGAGAGGCTACACCGAAGAGCAGATCGGCCTGCTCTGGAGCGGAAACCTCCTCCGCGTCCTCGACGAGGTCCAGGCCGTCGCCGAGGAGATCCAGGCAGGACCCTGACTCGTCGCCGGCTCCGGCGACGAGTTCGACGGCGCAGCGCTGGCAGAGGCGCTGGCGTCGTCGTCGCAGAAGTCCTGGACACAGCAGAGCTGTTCACCCGCACAGGACTCCCCTGCTGGGAGCTGGTTCCGAGGGTCCTTCGTCGTTCACGTGTGCGGCTCGGCCGTCTCACGGCTGCCCTCGAAACCCCGCGATCAACGATCGCTCCGGCCACCCAAGGTCGTCAGGGGGGAAAGTGGGTCACGAGCGTCTCGGCCGTATCACTCCCCCCGACGACCTGGTCGATCCGAGCGGCGAAACGATGGCTGATGGGCTCGGCGGTGAGGTTCTCCAGCTCGGCCTGACACGCATGCGACTCGTGACCGACCACCTCGCCATCGTCCTCCCGGCCGTTGGCGTTGCAGTCGAGCCAGAGACTGCTGGTTTGACCGTTGGTGCCGAGGCTTGCCTGTACCGAGACGTTGAACGTCACACTCACGCCCTCGGCAGGGTTCGGCGTCACGACCGGAGCGGAGATGGTGGGTGGACCCACCTCAGGTGCAGGTGCTGTGCTGCCGTCGCTACCGCCACAGGATGCGAGCGCCAGGGAAGCACACAGCGCCGCTGCCCTGAAACGCGTCATTGTACCGCTGCCCAGACGCCGCGTCGCTGTGGGGTGACAGATCGGCCTTCCCTCAGAGCGCACTCCTCAATCCAACCAGCTGAGCCCAGTGGAATCCTACCGAAGACCCTACCCAACCGTTGCGCCCCCAGCAACCGTCCGGCTCTCGCTCTTGGCCCGGCGCCCCGGACAGACAATCTCACCCCGGCCAACAGTTTCAGGGTCAGCGACCCGAACACGGCCAAGCCTCGCCCGGCTCGTATCGACGCGCGGGCCCCGCATCCCGCCACCGGAAAACACCCACAGAAGGTGTGGAAATCCACCCGACAGACGGGACGACTTTCACGTGGTATGGATGATGGGTCGCGTGGCCTACGCGCGGCGATCATGGGTCGTGTACTGTACGGCGCGGCTGGACGGATCAAGGGAGATGCTGACGCGTGCGCGGCGTGTCCTGGACAGTCGGGCTGCAGCAAGCGCAGGAGGAAGTCATGAACCTGAAGGACGCCGCCGCGGCATTCCTGGCCCAGAGGCGAATCGCGGTTGCCGGCGTGTCGCGGAGCAAAGGCCAGGCGGCGAACATCGTGTACACGACGCTCCGGGCGCGTGGATACGAAGTGTACGCAGTGAATCCCAAGGCTGAGCACGTGGAAGGCGACGTCTGCTATCCGAACCTGGGAGCGATCCCCGTCGGGGTCGATGGGGTCGTGATCGCCACCCACCCCGATGTAACGACGCAGGTCGTCCGCCAATGCGTCGAGCTCGGCATCCCGCGCGTGTGGATGCATCGCTCGTTCGGGACGGGTAGCGTCTCTAAGGAAGCAGTCGGCGTGTGCGAGAATGCGGGCATCGACGTCATCGCGGGAGGCTGTCCGATGATGTTCCTCGAGTCCGCCGACGTGGGACACCGGTGCTTGCGGTGGATCCTGGGACTCACGGGTGGGCTGCCCACCGTGGACGCGTGGACGCCGCCCGCCACGCCGGAGCCGCCCCAGCCGGAAGTGGTGGTCTGACTGCAGCGGAGGTCGCAACCGCCCTAGGGATCTCGTAGGTGATCGGCGGTGCCGCGTCCCTGGATGCCCGGCCCCACGTGACGCCTCGCCCCGAGCCGCCCGTCAGGCCACGAAGCCCCCGAGAAGGATGAGCGCCGCAGCCGTCGTAAAGATGGGCGCGCACAGCTTGTACGGCAGCGGCGAGGCCCGTGCGCCGGTGAAGAGGCTGACCACCGCCATGGTCAGGAGCATCGCCGCGGCCAAGACGTACACGACCGTCACGGCCAAGCCCCCGTGACCCACGAACACCGTCATAGCGAACACGAGAGCCGCGATGAAGCAGAGAGTGACGCCCTCGAGCACCCATTCCATGGTAAGGACGTGACGATTGTCGGCTGACAACGGCTCGAAGCCTGCGACAACCGGTTTCGTCTTCACCAGGTGCATCGCGCCCCAGAACGCCACCATCACGGCCGCGGCATGCAAGAACAGAGCAGCCAACATGTTCCACCTCCTGAGTCTCGACCACCTCCGGGCGGCCAGCAGCACGCCCCGCCAGTGATCGCCTGCGCCCTGAGAGTCAAGGTTGGGTGCTGCCTCAATCTCAGGCCGGACAGGAGTCACAGGGTATCGGAATGCGCCCGCGGCGGACTGTGGGGAAGCGCCCCCCAAATCACTTGACGTCAAGACATCATCGTCTTGATGTTTTGATGATGAGAACCACACTGACCCTCGCGGACGACGTGGCCGTCAGGCTCGAGAAGCTGAAGCAGCCACCGCGTCGGCCTTCCCTGGGCCAGCTTGCTCGGCTTTGTGAGGCTCACGACGAATCGCCGCATCTTCGAGCGACCTCTGTCAACAAGCGCGGCCTGGTCACAGGTCGACGACTGGCTCGCGCTCCCGTGCGTCTTCACGCCCGAGCCTGCCAACCGGTATCATGAGATAGTGAGCGTTCTCATGGACGAGGTCGGGCGTCCCGGACACGTCCCGGACGCGTATCTCGCTGCGCTCGCGATCGAGTATGGTCTCACGCTACAGACCACCGACCTGGACTTCGCTCGCTTCACCGGATTGAAGTGGCACAATCCCCTCGTAGCGTAGCCGCCTTCCCTGCGCTCAAGGTCGCGAGAACGTCATCACGGCCCATCGCGCGGGCTCGGAACCGGGCGGAGGTCAGCCCACGACCCCAAGAACCGGCTCACCACGGATTCACCCGATACCCATCCTCCTGGAGAACCAGGAACGCCGTCATCGCCGACAACGCCACGTCGACCCCATCGACGAGTCCGTCCCGGGGAATCCCCCTGGAGGCAGCCGTCTGTCCACAGAGGATCACCTGAGCACCCACGTCGGTCAGCTCGCGGATGAGCTCGGCGTTGGGGTTGTCTACGCCGTAGCGGTCCCGGTAGGCCGCGTGATCCAGGACCTCCCAACCGGCCGATCCGTGGACCACCACCGCCGCGTGGATCTGATCCCGAGGCACGCCGGCCCGGGCGTGCATGTTGAGGAAGCGCGCCACGCTGTTCAGGGCCACGTTGAGCTGGTCGGGAGAGTCGGCGGCCTGTGCGACCTCGAAGGCGACCTTGTACTCCTGGTTCCGAGGGGTCGGAAAGTCAGGGTCCGAGACCTCGAACACCGCGCCGGCCGATTGGATGATCGGGCCGGCCGCACGACTCTCCTGAGCCTGAGCGACGGTTGCGGTGAGGAGGAGGATCGTGAGCGAGGTCACAGTGCGCATGCGGATGTCCTCGTGAGGATGGTCGGCGGCGAGTCGCGAAACAGTATGGCCGCCGGTTCGAGTCCGCCACGGAGGCGCCCTGGACCGGGCGGTCAGAGAGCGGGACGACTACCTCCTGGCCGCCTCCAACGTCCGGAAGGAAGCAGGAGTGGACTCAGCTCGGTCCGAGTCCATCGGTTCGCGCCTGGCTTCAGGCGACGCCGGCACCGCCTCAGCGCGCCAGCGCCCCGTCGATCCAGTCCATCAGGAGGGCCTGATCCAGTCGGAGCACGTGGCCCTGCCCCTGGACCACGTCCAGCGTAACGTCCACGCCGGCTGCCTCGAGCGCACCCTGGGTGGATTCGGCGGCCTGGACCCAGCCGTCGTCGAACTGCCCCACCAACAGCCAGACGGGCACACCCGCCAGGGGAGCGAGGTCGGTCCCGTCGCCTTCGTACCGGCCGGGCATGCCGATCAGCGCGGCGAAACGCTGCGGGTTGGCCACGGCCGAGAAGAAGACGCCCCGGCCGCCGTTGGAGGCGCCCGTCAGCACGACGCGGTCGGGGTCGTAGTCGAGCTCCCGGTCCATCCAGGCGAAGAGGTCCGGGATGAGCTCGTCGGCCGTCGTGGCCAGCGACGACCCGAGGACCTCGGGCGCGACGACGTAGTAGCCCCGGGCCGGTGCCTCAGTGTCCCAGTAGGTCTGGACCAGGCCCAGGACCAGGTCCGCCGTCCCGCCTCCCCACGGAAGGGCCAGCACCACGGGATGGGGTCCGGACCCGGCGCCGGATCCTGGCTCCACGAGGGCCACGTTGATCACTCCCCCGCTCCATCCAACGGCGTGCCACTCCACGGGCGCCGGTGGTTCGGGATCAGCCACGGTGTCGCTCTCACCACCGCAACCCGCGAGGGCCAACGTCAGCGAGGCGACACAGAACGCGTATTGGATGTCTGCTGCCCTCCGTGTCGGTGCGCGCCGATCCCTGCCTTCCGGCGATATCGGTTGACGCAGAACGGGAACGGCCCGCCCCCCCCGGCCAGTCTGGCCAGGCCGAGAGGTGAAGGACGAGTGCCCTCCACCCAGCCCCCGACGCCCCCAATCGTGCCGGTCCCTTACTCCTCCTTCAGGACCACGACCGGATCCACCCGGGTGGCCCTGAGGGCAGGAATGTAACACGCCGCGAGGGCCACCAGTGCCAATACCGCCGGCGCCCCGACGAAGGCGAGCGCGTCCGTCGTGGTCACGCCGTAGACGAACGACGACATGAGCCGGGTCAGGGCCAGGGCTCCCACCACCCCCAGCGCCAGGCCGACCCCGGCGACGAGGAGGCCATACTTCAGCACCATGCCCAGAACGGTGCTGGCTTCGGCGCCCATGGCCATGCGGATACCGATCTCGCGCCTTCGCTCCGCCACCGAATACGACATGACCCCGTAGGTGCCGACGGCCGCCAGAGCCAACGCCACACCGGCGAACACACCCAGCAGAAGCGTCAAGAAACGCGGACGGGCCACGGCCCCCCAGAGGTTCTCCTCCATGCTCTGGAGCTGGGCGAGCGGTAGGGTCGGGTCTAGCCGCCACACCTCACTCCGGGCGGCGCCCGCAAGGGTCTCCGGCGCCGGCACGGTCCGCATGACCACGTTCATGTTTCGGGGGACGAAACCGGCCAACCGCCCGGTCTGCTCGAAGTTGAAGTACAGCTCCGTGCCGACCGGCTCCTCGATGCCCCCCTGCTTCACATCTTTGACGATCCCCACGATCTCGAACCATGGAACCTCGTCGCCGCAGCACGGCCGGATCCTCCGGCCCACGGGATTCTCTTCCGGATAGAACACCCGGGCCAGGCGCTCGTTGATCAGGACGACCGCGTGATCGGAGCCCTCGTCCTGGAAGCCGAATCCCCGCCCTGACACCACCGGGATCCCCATGGTCTCCAGGTAGCTCGAGGTGACCGTCTGGTAGTAGTCGACGTTGTGGGCCGGGCCATCGTCCGTTCGCTCGACGCCCTCGAACTCGGTGTCGTTGGCGTTCACGTCACGCCGGGGCGGAAGCCCGCTCATGGCCGACGCGGCCTCGACGCCGGGGAGCGCCTCCAGGTTCGCTACGAGCTGCCGGTAGAAGCCCGCCTGGTCCTCGGCGCCGGGGTAGCTGGACTCGGGCAGCAGCATCTGCCAGGTGAGCAATCCCTCGGACCGGAATCCCGGATCCACCTCCATGAGCGCCTGGAAGCTCCGGATCATGAGCCCCGAGCCGATGACCAGGATCACGGCCATGGCCACCTCGCCCACGACCAGCAACCGCCGGAGACGCTGCCGCGCGGCCCCGGCGGTGGAGCGCTGCCCCCCGTCTCGCAACGCGTCGGTCAGGCGTCCACCCGTAAGATGGAGGATGGGTGCCAGGCCGAACACGAACCCCGTCAGGAGAGCCAGTCCGGCGGTGAAGCCCAGGACCTTGCCGTCCAACGTAATCTCGGCCAAACGCGGAATACTCCCGGGGCTCGCTGCCAGCAGCACCTTCAATCCCACGTAGGCCAGGCCGATCCCCACCACCGCGCCCACAACCGCCAGCAACACGCTCTCGGTGAGGAACTGACGGACCAGCTGGCCCCGACCTGCGCCCAGGGCCACGCGGACGGCGACCTCCTTCTGCCGTGACTCGGCCTTGGCCAACAGCAGATTCCCCACGTTGGCGCAGGCGATCAACAACACGAACGCGACCGCCCCCAGGAGCACCCATAGCTGCACCCGGATGTCGGCCACGAGCGCGTCCTGGAGGCCTGCCATGATGATCCGATGGTTGTCCGGGCTGGGCACGTGCCCGTCGGGGACCAGCTCCCGCCAACGCCCGAGCATCCCGCCGATGTCACCCAGCGCCTGCTCGTAGCTCACGCCGTCCGCCAGCCGGCCTACCAGGAAGAGGTAATGCGACCCCCTGCCCCCCGGGTCTGCGGGGTCCAGTTGGAGCGGTCGCCACACGTCGACGCCCGCGTCGTCGATGTCGAATCCGGCAGGCATGACGCCCACCACGGTCGACTGCCGCCCGTTGACGGCGACGGTCCGTCCGACGATCAAGGGGTCGGCTCCGAAAGCCCGGGTCCACAGACCGTGAGAGAGCACGACGGTGAGCTCGCCTCCCGGCCCATCCTCCTCGGCCGTGTAATACCGGCCGAGCTCGGCGTCCACGCCCAGCGTCTCGAAGAACTCGTGGGTCGCGAACGCCGACGAGACCCGGACCGGGTTACCGTCGGCGTCGATGCTGGCCGACCCCGTCCGGTATGCGCCCACCGCGGCGAAGCTCCGGTTCCATTCCCGGATCTCCACGTACTCGGGTGGTGAGATCCAGAACTCGTCGAAGCCCAACGTCGGAAACTGACTCTTGATGGAGACGAGCCGATCGGGCTCGTGGTAGTCCAGCGGCTCCAGGAGGACACCGTTCACCACGCTGAAGATCGCGGTGTTGGCGCCGATACCCAGCGCCAAGGTGAGGACCGCGATCGCGGTGAACAACGGGCTCGCCGCCAGGGCGCGAGCTGCGTACCGGAGATCCTGTCTCAGACGACCCACCCCCCACCTCCCTCGTCAGTAGGACACGGAAGCACACCGCGGACCGGTGCCTTCGCCTCGGAGCGCGACGACGAGGCGTTCTGCATCCATCCCCGGATCTCTCTACTCTCGGATGCCACCGAACCCCAATGGGTTTCAACCGGCGCTCGGCCTCGCGCTTTTCGCCAACTGCCGTCAGCGTCCCACGGGCCACTCACGCCACCGCCATGGTCGGGCCTCTCCTGCCCTCGCCCCTCGGTCGTACGATCGAATCGCTGGGACGACGAGCCGACCTAACGCTCTGCCACCCGCACCTGTGTAGGTCTATGAGCGCCTGGAGTGGACAGGGCGAACGGAACATATCGAACGGAGTGGGACGATGCATTCGACGAGATTCGGGCGGCTGAGCCTCCTTGCCCTGGTCGCGGCGATGGGCCTGGCCGCCTGCGAGAACGATCCCAGCGGGCTGCAGAGCGGCTTCCCCGCGTTGGATGCGGGTCTGGTCGCCGCACAGGAGGCGCAGGGAGACGTGGAGAGCATGCGGGAGCCGGGCGTACCCGGGCTTCGTTTCCCGGGCCTGCGGTTGCCGTCTCTGGACGGGGATCGCCCTGAGTGCCCCGAGGACGGGAGCCGGTTTCGGTGCCCACCGGAGAGCCAGGACGGCGTGACAGTCACGCATGAGGTGGTGTTCCTGGACGGGAACGGCAACGCGCAGGAGGGTTTCGACGACAACACCGCCACCGTCATCTTCGACATGGCCATGAGTGCCACCGGCATGCCGCCCCACGGGCGGCCCGGCCGCGGCTTCCGAGGCGAGGACCGAGCGATCACCCCCCTGTCGTCCGAGGTCGCGCGGGAACGTCACCTGGAGGCCCAGGTGGGCGAGGATATCGTGACCTGGAACGGCTCGAGCGCCAGCTCGTCGTCCCACAGCTTCGAGATCGACGGTACGACGTGGGACCGCAGCATGGAGGCGACGTCGATCATCGACGACGTGGTCATGCCCTACCCAAGGACCGAGGATTCCTGGCCCCTGTCGGGGAGCATCACCCAGCACCTGGTCCACAGCGGGGCCGGCCCCGACGGGAATCGCGAAGGCGAGGTCGACGCGACCGTGACCTTCGACGGCTCGAACATCGCCACCGTGACGGTGAACGGTGAGACCATGACTATCGACCTGTCGGAGCGGGGACGACGCGGGTTCGGAGGGCACGCCCGGTAGTGTGCGGCGACGGGAACCACCGTCGCCGCTGCCGCGTGCCCCAGCGGTGCGCGTACCCGAGCACCGCGGGTCGAGCTCGAGCGCCCGCGCCGCTCCGACAACGCCATCGTGAAGACCCGCCCTGGAGCCCGACGCTCCAGGGCGGCCTCGCTATGGCCCCAACGGCTCGTAACAATCGATGGGGATCTTCCACAGATAGATCTACTTTATCAACAACAACTTAGTTATCTATGTATAACTTAACACATGAGATACATTTACCCGATCCGCCGTCGGAAGACCATCTGCATGGGAATACCGAACTCGTCCTCCTCCGGCGCGTCGGGAATCGTACGCAGAGGGCCCTCGAGCTGGGCCGTCACCGCCGCGACCAGCGCATCCACCACGTCGTCTCGAGTGACCCTGAAACCGCCGTGCGCCACGTAGGCGGCCGCGGCGAGCTCTTCCCCACCCGGCCACGCCCGTTCGATTACCTCGACCCGCTCCATCAGTCCGTCTTGCGCCTTCTTGCTGTGCGCCATGGCTCGGCCGCCATTCAACGCCCAGAACATCAACTCCGGGTGGGCCTCACGGAGCCGGCGCCGCGCCTCCTCTGATTCTCTGACCAGCTGGTCGGCCTCCCGAATCCGTGGCGCGATGGCCCAGGATTGCTTCGACAGCTTCCGACCCGAGCGCTCCTGGTTGATGCGACTGGCCTCTTCGTAGGACTCGGCGTTGACGGCGTCGCGGACCGGAACGGGAAACACGGAGCTGCCTCGACCGGCCGGAGCCAGCAAAGCCCTGGCCTCGGCGTCGCAACGACGCTCTTCGGCTCCCTCCCGCAACAGGCCGATGGGTACGTCCGCCAGGATCTCGTCGCCGTCCCGAGCAAGCTCGATCACCTCGGCAAGCGTCTCGACCACGCCGAAGACTGACTCCGATGGATCGAGGCGGAAGTAGAGCCAGCCGCCTCGGCAGCCGTCGACACCGATGCCAGGCACGCGTCGACCTCAGCCGCGCACGACGGGATCGGATGGCCGGCTTGTTCGCATCGCACGCCTCTATTGGAGGGGATTCAAGCGAAGCACCATACGTCGGACGTCGGCTGGCCGGTAGGGTCTGACCGGCCCATGTTGGCGGGGGCGTGGCATGACTCGAACCGACCTTCCATGCGACCCGAGCGCTATCGAAAGCTCCAGCAGGTCCTGGCGCGGCGTCAGCCGGATCTGACGGTCCTGATGGAGCAGGTCAACAAAGCCCACAACTTCTCGGCGATCCTCCGCAACTGCGACGCGGTGGGTGTGCTGGAGGCCCACGCCGTCCCGCCAGATAAGGGGCTGCCGGTCCACCATCACACGTCGGCCGGAACGAAGAAGTGGGTGCGGGTGCATGAGCACGCTACCGTCGCAGAGGCGGTCCACGCGCTCCATGCGCAGGGCTTCCGCGTGTTGGCGGCTCACCCCGCGGAGGGAGCCGTCGACTACCGGGAACTCGACCTGACCGGGCCCACCGCTTTCACGGTCGGCGCAGAGCTGTTCGGCATCAGTGACACCGGGCGAGACCTGGCCGACGAGCTGGTTTCGATCCCAATGGCCGGGATGGTACAGTCCCTGAACGTATCCGTGGCCGCCGCGCTGTTGCTCTTCGAGGCGTTTCGACAACGGGACGCCCGCGGCATGTACGACCGAGTCCGGGTGTCGCAGGAGGACCGGGCCCAGATCCTCTTTGAGTGGGCCTATCCCAGGCTGGCGAAGCGGCTCCAGGATAAGGGTGTCCCCTACCCCGAGCTCGACGAGGGCGGATCGATCATGGGGATGGAGGCAGGTACGCTTCGAAGGACTGCTCGACGAAACTGTGCGGGCTAGGCGCCTGGTCGGGCCAGCAACGTCGAGGCTGGGACAGACCCCTCATGCTGGCGGCCCGTCGGCCACCAGTCGGGGGCGCCGCTCCGCCCAGGGCGGTCCTGCTCTAGGCCGGCCGACCCAGCTGGAACCGGAGTGACTCCTCCAGCCCCGGGAAGAAGAACCGGAATCCGCTGTCCTCGGCTTTCTTCGGTAGAACTCGCGCTCCTTCCAGCAGGAGCGCTCGACCCTTCTCCCCGAACAGCGCCTTGATGGCCAAACTGGGCACTGGGATCAGGGTCGGACGATTGAGCACCCTGCCCAGAGTGCCGGTGAAGGTGCCGTTCGTCACGGCGTGCGGCGCCGTCCCGTTCAGCGGTCCACCCAACGACGGATGAACCAGGGCATGGTGGATGAGACCCACCAGGTCGTCGTGATCGATCCAGGAGATGTACTGGTCGCCACGGCCCAATCGGCCGCCGGCACCCATCTTGAAGGGGAGCAGCATGGGCTCCAGGGCTCCACCCTCTCCGCTGATGACGACACCGGCTCGCAGGTGAACGACCCGGATACCCGCTTGCTCGGCCGAGGAGGTGGCAGCCTCCCAGTCCTTGCAGACCTCGGCCAGAAAGCCCTTGCCGGGGGGGCTCCCCTCCACGAGACGCTGGTTGCCACGGTCGCCATAGAACCCCACCGCCGACGAAGACACCAGGACCCGGGGTCGGGGTCTCACTCGCACCAGCGAATCCGACAGGAAACGGGTTCCCTTGGAGCGGCTCTCGTGAATCCGGCGCTTCTTGTCCGCGTCCCAACGACCCTCTGACAATGGCTCTCCGGCCAGGTGGACCACTGCGTCCGCCCCGGCGAGGCCTTCGAGGTCGATGACCTCTCGTCGGTAGTCCCAGTAGACATCCGCACTGCCTTCGGGCGGTCGACGCCGGACCATGCGAATCACCCGGTGCCCACCGCTCTCCAGGAAGCTGGTGAGAGCCCTGCCCACCAGTCCTGACTGCCCCGTGATGGCCACGGTAAGCGGACCACTACCCGCCGGAGCAGAGGCGTGACGTGCCAGGTCGTTGGCAAGGCGCGCGTGGCGGAAGTCGAACAGTCGCCTGAGCTCGCGCTGTGCGACCCCACCACCCATGAGCTCACCGAGGGCCCCGAGAGGCGGCTCCCACTTCACCTCCTCTTCCAGGACGCAGTGCCCAGACTCGGTCGGGGTGAAACGGTGCCTATGCTCCCAAGCGGCGAAGGGGCCGGACACCTGCTCGTTGGAGAAGAGACGGTTCTCTTCGAACTCGGTATGGCGCAGATGCCAGCGAACGCGGATTCCGGCCTTCTTGACGCCCAGCGTCACCGTTCCGCCGTTCGTCAAGTCCCCGGACCGTCCGATCAACCGGACGTCCTCGAAGGGTGGAATCAGACGCTCGAAGGCCCCGGGCCGGCGATGCCAGGAGAAGACGCGTTCAACGGGATGGGGTAACTCTATCGCTTGCTTGAAGGTCGGCATGCGGAGACGTACCCGCTTCCGGCCGATCAAGTGCCGCGGCCGCGTCGGGCGGCCGAGGGGCCTCGGTGGCCTCGCTCTCGCCCTCTCCCGGCGATGCGCCCGGCCGCGAGCTTCGGGCCGGGGGCCGGGGCAGGCGCAGCGTGAAGATCGAGCCCTTTCCTTCCTCGCTCTCGACGAAGAGGTCCCCCCCGAGCAGCTGCACCATGGAACGGGAGATGGTGAGGCCCAGCCCCGATCCCCCGAACCGGCGGCTCGTACCGCTGTCGGCCTGTTGGAACGCCTCGAAGATGGCTTCCAGGCGCTCGGGTGGGATGCCGATACCCGTGTCCGTCACCGTGATGCTCACGGGCAGGCTGTCCGAGCTGTCCTCTTGCACCGATACGGTGACCGACCCCTCTTCGGTGAACTTGACGGCGTTACCCACGAGGTTGATGAGGACCTGCGTCACCTTGTGGGCGTCCGTCTCGACGGGTCGGAGATCGGGCGCCACCTCCGTCCTGAGCTCCACCGGCCTGTCGCGCACCTGACCCTCGAGCTGCGACACAGTCTCCTGTGCCAGAACGCCGAGGTCGACCTCGCCAACCTCCAGGTCCATCCGGCCGGCCTCGATCTTGGCCAGGTCCAGGACTTCGTTGATGAGGTTGAGAAGGTGACGGCCATTCGACACGATGCGCTGGATGAAGGTCAGCTCCTTGTCCTTCAGCGCCCCGGTCTTGTTCTTCAGCAGCACATTGGCGAAGCCGATCACGGAGTTCAGCGGCGTGCGGAGCTCATGGCTCATGTTGGCCAGGAAGCGGCTCTTGGCCAGGTTGGCCATCTCTGCCTCGTCCTTGGCCACCCGCAGCGCTTCCTCGGCGCGGACCTTGGGCGTCACGTCTTTGCCGAACACGGCGACTCCGGACGTGCCCCGTTGGTCCTGGATGGGATTGAAGAAGAGCTCCACCGTCCGAGGCTGGCCCGCCACCTCCTCCGTGGTGAGCTGTGAGAAGCGCCTCCCGGAGAGCGCCTGGTTGTAGAGCGTCTTCATCCACTCGACCTTGTCCGAGGGCACGACCCGGTCCGGCGGGTCCGAGACGCGGGGCTCCCGCCCTGTCAGCGCCTCGACCTCGAGGGCATACGCCGAGTTGAAGGTGATGAGCCGCAGATCGCGTCCCACCGACCAGATGGCGTCACCGGTGTTCTCCACGAGCGCCTGCAGGTTGGCCTGAGAAAGCTCCAACCTCGCCTCCGCTCTCTTCTGCTCGGTCACGTCCCGGAAGATGCTGCGCACGGCCACGGGCCGGTCGTCCTCGAACCGGCAGTTGGTGCTGCCCGCGCAGATCACCACCCGGCCGTCCGCAGCCATAAACTCGACCTCGACGATGACGCTCTCTCCCTCGACCACTTCCTCGAAGCTCCGCCGGACCCGCTCTCTGCTCGCCGGGTGGATCACGGAGTAGATCGAGAGCCCTTCCATGGGCCGGCCGAGATAGCCCAACGTCTCCTTCCACGCCCGGTTGACGTAAATGATCCGCCCATCGGGCGCTGTGCTCAGGATCAAGTCGTTCGCGTTGTCCAGGAAGTCCTGGAGTCGACGCTCCCCCTCGAGCAACACCTGCTCGGCAGAGCGACGGACCGCGATCTCACGGGCCAGCGCCGCGTTGGCCATCTGGATCTGCTCCATGGCCTCTTCCTCGCGGCGCGATGCCACGTACACACCACCCATGAGCCCCGCGAGGATGGTGAGATAGCTCAGCAGCTTGACCAGGTGTGCGCCGTCGAAGAGCGGATCGTGGGGCGCCACGGAGAAGGCCATGTATGCGAACTGGCCCATTGCGGCCAGTAGCAGCGACACGACGACCCAGTGGTCCACGACCTCCCGGCGCCAACGGCCCTGCTGTAGGTAGCCCGCCAACGCGCCCAGGAAAAGGAGGCCGGCAAGCCACTCGAGCCGCCTGGGCACGGAGGCGTCGGCATCGACGTATGCCGGTAGACGGAACACGGCGAAAGCCGCCATCACTGCGAACGGCAGCACGAAGGCTGACAGATAGACCACGCGCTCGCTGAAGGGGCGTGCCCTCGCTTCGCGGGCCCCCCACCGCTCCTCGAACCAGC
The DNA here is from genome assembly GCA_039589315.1 of Gemmatimonadota bacterium. Lineage (GTDB taxonomy): Bacteria > Gemmatimonadota > Gemmatimonadetes > Longimicrobiales > Gaopeijiaceae > JBDHHQ01. The sequence continues at coordinate 9,339 of JBDHHQ010000049.1, read as the reverse complement.
CGAGCAGGAGACAGGTGGCCAGGAACGTGCGCGAGGCGAGCCAGCTCCAGGCCATCAGGTCCTTGAGGTCGGACGGAGAGTCTACCGGGAACCAGGTGGAGGTGACGAGCGCGTGGTAGCCGTCCAGGAGTCCGGTTCCGAGGAATCCGGCGCCAATGAAGAAGAGCGCGGTGTGGCCTTTTGTGTGATACCGAATCAGCGAGAGAGCGCCGAGAAAGAAGGCCGTGACCGCTGCCATCACCTCGATGAGGGTGTGAAGACTGGGGCTCGAGCCCCACGAGGACTGGGAGAGGATCAGCGCGTCCGCCACCAGGGCGACCAACACCACGGCGTACAGCACCACTCGGCGGAAAGACCGATCGGTTTGCTGGTGACGGTCGGACACCGCCGAGGACGCCACGAATTCCGGATCCTCGGACGAGATGTGTCCCTCCGGCGCCGCCTCTGGGCGAACGTCCGCCTGCGGGAGCCCCTCCGACGCCTCGTCCTGGCGCTCTACGGAGTCTGGCTCAACCACCGCTCGATGGCACCGAGGAGAACCGTCTCGTCGACGATCGGCTTCGTCACGTAGTCGTTGAAGCCCGCGGCAAGGAACTTCTCCCGGTCGCCCGCCATGGCGTGCGCCGTGAGCGCAATGACCGGAACGTGCTTCACCCGCTCGTCCTGGCGGATCCAAGCGAGCACCTCGGTCCCGTCCATCTCCGGCAGCGAGATGTCCAGGAGCACCAGGTCCGGGACATCATCCCCGAGGCCTTCCACGGCCTCGACTCCGGTCTCGTACTCCGAGATTTCGTACAGATCGTCCAACAGGGCTTCCACCAGCAGACGATTGTCCGGATTGTCCTCCACTACCGCCACTTTGAGCTTCATGGCAACTGCTCCTTCAGTACCTGCAACGCCCGAACGGCATCCGTATGGGCGGTTTCCAACTCCTTCACCAGCGTCCGCGCTCCGGCCACGTCCTTCGCGGAAAGTCGGTTCTCCAGAGTCGCGGAAACCTGCTGGAGTTGGGTCGCGCCCACATTCGCGGCGCTCGACTTCAGAGAATGAGCGGCCCGCTCTGCCTCGTCGAGGCTCTTGTCCGCAAGTCCCTGCCGTAGTTGGGTGATCCTGTCCTGCGACGTCTCCAAGAACAAGGCGACCATCTTCTTGACCAACGGGGGTCCGCCCCACTCCTCGAGGCGTTTGATGGCGCTCGGGTCGAGCATTGGGGCCTTCTCCTCCGGCGGGAAATCCAGAGTCATTTCTGGCTTGCCGCACTGCTGCAAGCGTGCATCACCACCACAAGAAGTCGGCCTCAGCAGGCCGAAACTCAAGTCTCTCGTATGGAAGATGACACTCTCGGAGGCCCGGACGCGAGGTTGATTGGGCAAGCCGTCGACAGCGCCTGGCAACGGGCATGGCCGACGGTCCCGGCGCACCGCCGGAGTTATGCCGTCGGCACCCCTTCGGCCGCTTCCCGGATGGCGCGGATCCCGGACTCGATCCCGTAGGGATGGCGGAAGACGGCTGAGCCAGCCACCAGGACCGTAGCCCCGGCCTCTACGATCTCCGGGGTGGTCCTGGCGTCGACCCCACCGTCCACCTGAAGCTCCACGGTGGACCTGCCGGCCCGGTCCAGGAGCCGGCGGGCGCGCCGTAACCGGTCGGTGGACGCGGGAATGTAAGCCTGTCCGCCGAAGCCGGGGTTCACCGACATGACCAGAAGCAGCTCCAGATCGCCCAAGACCTCCGAGAGGGACTCCACCGGCGTGGAGGGATTGACGGCCACCCCCGGCAAGGCTCCCGCCTCGTGGATCTGCTGGAGTGTCCTGTGGAGGTGGGGACAGGTCTCCTGGTGCACCGTGATCCGATCGGCACCGGCGGCCACGAAGGCCTCGACGTAACGCTCGGGCGCTTCGATCATCAGATGCACGTCCACCGGCAGGTCGGTGACCTTCCGCACCGCCGCCGTCACTCCGGGGCCGATGGTGATGTTGGGGACGAAATGGCCGTCCATCACGTCCACGTGAATCCAATCCGCTCCGGCCGCCTCCGCCTTCGCCACGTCCTCGGCGAGGCGGCCGAAGTCGGCCGATAGAATCGACGGTGCGATCTTGACGCTCATTCGTGCTCCCGGTCCAACACGTAGACACCGGCCTCGCTCCCGATGACCGCCCGAGCGGCCATGTCCAGGAAGAGCCCGCTTTCCACCACGCCCACCTGTCGCTGGAGCTCCGCCTCCACACCCGCCGGGTCGTCGATCCCCTCGCCAAAGTGGCAATCGACCACGTAGTTGCCGTTGTCGGTCAGGTACGGCTCACCGTCTGCGGTCCGCCGAAGACGAGGATCCGACCCCAATGCCCGGAAGAGCGGAAGATGGAGCTCCCAGGCGAACCGTACCACCTCAACCGGCAGCGGTGACCGCCGGCCAAGACGATCCACCCGCTTGCTCTCGTCGGCGATGATGACCAGCCGCCTCGACGCCCGCGCCACGATCTTCTCCCTGAGGAGCGCCCCCCCCAGCCCCTTGATCAGGTCGAGGCGAGGATCGACCTCGTCGGCTCCGTCGACGGTGAGGTCCAGGACCGGCTGCTTGGCCAACTCCGTGAGCGGGATCCCCAGCTCCGTCGCGGCTTCGGCAGTCCGAACCGAGGTGGGCACTCCGACGATGCCGTCCACGGTTCCGTCCTGGATTCGCTCCGCCAGCGCCGTGAGAAAATGGGCGACCGTGCTCCCGGTGCCCAGCCCGACTGCCATGCCGGAGCGCACCTCCTCCACGGCCCGTTCCGCGGCCGCCTTCTTCAGGGCGCTCACGCCGTCATTTCACCGGCATTGGTGAATCTCTGGTCGCTTGTCCGGGGCGGCAGGGCCGCTCCCGGTACGACGATCTCTCGTGTCCGAAGCTGGGTAGTGGAGACGGGCATGGGTCTGTCGCGGGAGGAGCTGGAAGCGTTCACCCGGTGACGGGCGGGGCGAATCTACCCGCCTCCGTCGCGCCCCACCAGATGCCTCCTTGGGGGCCCTCGACCACCGTGCTCGTACCGGCGGTGATGACATCTGCGGGCCAGGTGGCCAAGAAGCCGTGGTTGACACCTTCGCCACCCGGCGCCAGCATTCCGTCCCTCGCTCTACTCACCAGCCCCTCCGGGGCTCCTGCCCGAAGGACGCGGCGCATGATCATCGTGACCCGAGTCGGGATCACGGACGAAGAGCTCGACCACATCCGAGAGCGGGTGGAGGGTCTGGGCCTCCGCACCCACGTCTCGCGGGGTGAGATCAGAACGATCATCGGGTGCATCGGCGACCGAAAGGTGCTGTCCGAAGTGCCCCTGCTCTCGATTCCCGGAGTCGAGGCGGTCCATGAGGTCACGAAGCCCTACAAGTTGGCGGCCCGAGAGTTCGCCGCCGACCTCACGAAGATCCCATTGGGGAGCCGGACGCTCGGAGCGCCTGGGTTCTTCGTATTCGCCGGGCCATGCTCCGTCGAGGGGCCCGAGATGTTACGCGAAACCGCTGCCCAGGTCCGCGCGGCAGGAGCCGCTGGCCTCAGAGGCGGTGCGTTCAAGCCACGCACGTCTCCGTACTCTTTCAAGGGGCTTGGTGAGCAAGCCCTGCACCTGCTGGCCGACGTGCGCGCGGAGACGGGCCTTCCCGTCGTCACGGAGGTCATGGACACGCGGCAAGTGGATCTGGTCGCGGGATACGCAGACGTGCTGCAGATCGGCGCGCGGAACATGCAGAACTTCGCGCTCCTGACGGAGGTGGGCCGCCTCCAACGACCGGTTCTCCTCAAGCGGGGGATGTCGGCCACCGTCAAGGACCTCCTGCTGGCCGCCGAATACGTCATGAGCCAGGGCAACCTGAACGTGATCCTCTGCGAGCGCGGCATCCGGACGTTCGAGACCGCCACCCGCAACACGTTCGACCTCGCGGCCATTCCGGTGCTCAAGGAAGAGACGCACCTTCCGGTCCTCGCCGACCCGAGTCACGCGGGAGGTCGCCGGAGCCTGGTGGCCCCCCTGTCGTACGCGGCGGTGGCAGCGGGAGCAGACGGTCTCATCGTCGAGGTGCATCCCGAGCCCGAGACCGCTTCTTCGGACGGCGAGCAGTCCCTGGACTTCGACGAGTTCGACGGCATGATGGCTGGGCTCCGGCCTTTCGTGGACGCCGTCGGACGAACGCTGACCACGTTGACCGACTCCCCTGGCGATCACCGCGCGGAACCGTCGCACCTGGGCTAGAGACACGGCCGCTCGGGCGCTAGGTTAGGGTCACGTTCTGGAGGAACGTCGACCAGCGAACGACGCGGTGTAGGTTCACCGCCCAGGGAGGCTTCAATGACCACCACTGCCGTGAGCAGAATCGAGGAGATCCTCGGCGCCGAGGCCGAAGGGCTCCTGAGCTACCGTTGCAGCGGTTTCCCCAAGGAGACCCTGCACCTTCCGGGACCCGACTTCGTGGACCGGATCCTCGCCCCTTCGGACCGTTCCCCGCGGGTGCTCCGTAGCTACCAACAGCTCCTGGATCACGGGCGCCTCGGTGGGTCCGGATACGTGTCCATCCTGCCGGTCGACCAGGGCATCGAGCACACCGCGGGGGCCAGCTTTGCCCCGAATCCGGCCTACTTCGATCCGGAGAACATCATCGAGCTGGCGATCGAGGGCGGCTGCAACGGCGTGGCCTCCACGCTGGGCGTGCTGGGCTCGTGCGCCCGCAAGTACGCTCACAAGATCCCGTTCCTGGTCAAGCTCAACCACAACGAGCTGCTGACCTACCCGAACAAGTTCGACCAGGTGGAGTTCGGCTCTGTCCAGCAGGCCTTCGACATGGGGGCCATCGCCGTGGGGGCGACCATCTACTTCGGATCGGACCACTCCATGCGGCAGCTCCAGGAGGTCTCGGAGGCGTTCTCCATGGCCCACGACCTCGGGCTGGCGACCGTGCTCTGGGCGTACCTCCGCAACAGCGCGTTCAAGCACGACGGGACGGACTACCACACCGCCGCCGATCTGACGGGCCAGGCGAACCACCTTGGCGTGACGATCCAGGCGGACATCATCAAGCAGAAGCAGGCGGAGCGGAACGGTGGCTTCAAGGCCATCGGCTTCGCCAAGACCCACGAGCGCATCTACGGGGACCTGGTGCCGGACCATCCCATCGAGCTGACCCGCTATCAGGTGGCCAACTGCTACATGGGCCGGGCCGGACTCATCAACTCCGGCGGTGCCAGCGGCTCGAACGACCTCGCGCAAGCCGTACGCACGGCCGTGATCAACAAGCGTGCCGGCGGGATGGGACTGATCTCCGGCCGGAAGGCGTTCCAGAAGCCCATGGACGAGGGTGTCCGACTCCTGAACGCCATCCAGGACGTGTATCTGGACCCGGCGGTGGATATCGCGTAACCGGGCTGCGGTCCCTGGTACGGACGACCCCGCCGCCGGCGCTCCGGCGGCGGGGTCGTTCTCTTACCGGAGCGCAGCAGCGCCCGCTACCCTATCCGCTCTCAGCGAGGCGAGACCGAGCCTGCTCGAGCTGTGCCTCGACCGCCGCCCTCGACGTTCCGCCCGGAACGCCCCGGGCCTCCACCGAGCGCTCCCAGGAGAAGACGTCGCGCACGTCGGCCTCGAAGGCCGAGTCCGCGCGGCGGAACTGCTCGTCCGCCAGGTCCTCGAGCGAGCACCCTTCAAGCTCCGCCTCCTTGACCAGACGACCCACGGCCTCGTGGCTCCTCCGGAACGGCACGCCTCGCCGAACGAGGTAGTCGGCCAGGTCCGTCGCCAGGAGTTGCGTGTCGAGAGCCTCGGTCAGACGGTCCGGCCGCCACTCCGTCGTGCGGACCGCCCCCGCCAGCGCGGGCAACGTCATGGCCAGGGTGTCCGCCGTGTCGAAGACGGCTTCCTTGTCCTCTTGCAGGTCCCGGTTATAGCCCGTGGGTAGGCCCTTGAGCAGCGTCAGCAGCGAGACCAGGTTCCCCACCAGCCGGCCCGACTTGCCCCGCGTCAATTCACCCACGTCGGGGTTCCGCTTCTGGGGCATGAGGCTCGACCCGGTGCTGTACGCGTCGCTGAGACGTATGAAGCCGAGCTCCCTCGACGCGAAGAGGACGAGGTCCTCCGCCAGACGCGACATGTGGACTCCGAGGAGCGCGCCGGCGAATGCGAGCTCCACGGCCCAGTCGCGGTCGCTCACCCCGTCCAGGCTGTTCTCGGTCAGCCGTGCGAAACCGAGCTCCCCCCGCAGCGCCTCCCGGTCAACGGGAAAGGGGCAGCCGGCGATGGCGCCGTTGCCCAGTGGCAGCGCCGAGGCAGAGGAAACGGCCGCTCGCACGCGGACTCGGTCCCGGAGGAGGGGCCACAGGTGCGCCAGGGCCCAGTGCGCCGCTCGTATGGGTTGGGCCTGCTGGAGGTGCGTGTATCCGGGCATGATCAGGTCCACCGACCGCTCGGCCAACGACAGGAGAGCTTCGGCGAGATCCCCGATCCGCTCGTCGATGCCGCGTCCCGCCTCCATGCCCCAGAGGCGAAAGTCCGTGGCGACCTGGTCGTTGCGAGAGCGTCCGGAGTGCAGCTTCCCGGCCACTTCCCCCACCTCTTCGTACAGGAGGCGCTCCACCAGCGAGTGGATGTCCTCGTCCGGAGCTTCGTCCGCCTCTCCGTTCTCGAGCCTGCCGGCAACCTGGCGCAATCCCTGGACCAGTCGCTCGGCCTCGTCGGCCGAGATCACCTGGGCTCCGGCCAACGCCCGGGCCCACGCCTGGCTCCCCCTGACGTCCTGGGGCCAGAGCCGGATGTCTACGTTCAGGGAAAGATTGAGGGGCACCATCTCAGGGGCCATGCCGCGCTCGAAACGTCCCCCCCAGAGGGTGCCTTCCTGATCTGATTGCGACGTGCTTGTCATGACTCGCGCCGATTCGGATGTGCGGGTCGGATCGGGGACCGTCTGACCATGGCCCGAGCGAGAGGCCCCGCCCGGTACCTACGTCGAGCATACCGACGCGAAGAGGCCGCGACAACGATCCAGCCCGTCGCGGCCTCTTGCTGGCGGCGGTGCGCCCCTGGATGGCGGACACGCAGGCCGCCTCAGCTGAGCCCGTCGAGCCGAACCGTCCCTTCGCTCACCAGAAAGAAGATGGGGACCGGGAACAGGAAGCCAGACACCTCCCGCCAAGGTGCTGGTCGGGCGTAACGCCCTGCTTCGTCCTGCCCCGGACCCCCAATGATCTCCTCGGGTGCCACGCGATCGCCCATTCCGGCGGCGCGATAGCATAATTATGCAGAATCAACGACTAACGTCAACACGAGGTCAGGTGTGTGAACCCACGGTGCGTTCACCGGAGCGCCAGTGCCAGGCGCTCGGACCACCCCCGCAACCCTCCGCGTGAAGCCTATCCAATGCGCCTGTCCTCCGCCATTGTCCTGCGATCCAGATCCGTAACGGTCGTGCAACAACCGGGTAACGGACCTTCACGTCTTCTTCCCTGCGATGTCCTCGAGCCGCCGGCGAACCGTGTCCATCTGCGCGGCGTTGCGAAGGATCAGGAGGATCGTGTCATCTCCGGCGATGGTGCCGAGCACCTCGGGCCACTCCTCCCAGTCGATGCCGAGTGCCACCGCTTGTGCGCCCCCGGTCATCGTGCGCAAGACGAGGAGGTTACCGGTTCCCTCGGCCGAGAGAAACAGCGTGGGCAGCAGAGATTCCAGAGGTGGGGTGTGCTCCCACTCGTCCGGAAGCGTGTAGTGGGCGGCTCCCTCCGCCCCCGGCACCTTCACCAACCGCAGGTCGCGAATGTCTCGCGAGAGCGTCGCCTGCGTGACGTCGATACCACGCTCGACCAAGAACTCCCGGAGCGCCTCCTGACTCGTTACCCGATGCTGCCGGACGACCTCGAGGATCGCGCCTTGCCGCGCGCGTTTCGACACTACCGGGTACCCGTCGCGTCGCGGACCATGGCTTCGAGCTTCGCGGGCTCGATCCCCCAGCTCCGTGAGATCTCCTCTCCGGCCCGAAACAGGATGACCGTGGGGACGCCTCGGATGCCGTAGCGCTGCGCGAGCTCGGGGGCGCGGTCGGTGTCCACTTTGGCCACCAGCATGCGGCCCTGATTCTCCCGGGCGATGTCGTCGATCGTCGGCGCCAAGATCTTGCAGGGCGCGCACCAATCGGCGTAGAAGTCCACCAGCACCGGAGCTTCCGCTCCCAGTACCGTCGTCTCGAAGTCCTCGTCGGCGACCTTGACCGGCCGGTCCAACAGCATGGGCCGCTGGCAACTCCCGCAAGTCGGGCGTTGGGCTGCCTTCTCGATGTCCACCCCGTTGAGGGTCAGGCAGAACGCGCACCGGATCGTCACCCGACGCGCGTTCGTACCGGTTGGCGCAGATTCCATCTAGTGTTCCGTTTCCGAAGTTCGCGAGCAACCGCGTGGGGCGGATGCCCAAGACCGTCCCGTGCCGCCGCTCTGGGAATGAACCACTAGAATTCCCACACCAGGCGAAGCATGCCGTAGCGCCCCAGAAGAGGTGCGCCCACGAAGCTCTGGTACATCCTCGAGAACATCCCACACGATGTCTTGGGGATGCCCTGGTCCGCATCCAACCCGCACGTCCCGTTGACCGTGATCAGGTTCTGCAGCCCCAGTTGGACCGACACGGGGCGAGCACCGGGGAAGCGGTACCCGAAGTTCATGTCCAAGGTGCCGTAGCCATCGACGTCGCCGACGTAGACACCGGAGTTGGCCGGGAAGCCATTCTGCGTCCGGAAGAGGGCACCGGCGTTGAAGCCGCTCGCCTCATCGCGAAAGCGCACGGTCCATCCGGTCTTGAACGTGGGCGCGTTCAGAGGCACCAGCTCGGTTCCGGTGTCGAAGGTGTCGTCGCTCACGAACGCCACCGTCGCGCCGAGCTCCCAGGTGGCCGCCAGGTCCGCCCCGAAGAGGTCCACGTCTCCCAGGTTCTGGTACGTGAGATGGGCGGAGGGGATCGCTCCGCCGGCGTTCTCGTAGGTAAGCACGCTCAAGGGGATCCCGACCTCGCTCACGTCGTTCGGATCTCCGCCGATGGCCACGCCGATCGCTCTGGCCTGCGGCGCCGGGAGGCCCAGTCCCCGCAGGTACATCTCGATGTCGAAGGGATTCAGAAAGGCGTGAGGCGTCGTGACCTTCAGCGCCGACGTGAAGTCCTTGATCCGGGTGTAGTACGCGTTGGCCGAGAGCAGGAAGCGGTCACCGATCAGCCCCTTGTATCCCAACTCGAAAGTGTTCGTGATCGTGGGATTGAGGACCGGCAGGTCCTCGATCGCCGTCAGGTCGCAGATCGGCTGCCCGGCCTGATCGGTGCTCCCGCACACGCCGGGCGTGAGGAA
>JBDHHQ010000048.1:0-39545 GCA_039589315.1 Gemmatimonadota bacterium | reverse complement strand
CCAGGGCGGGCCACGACCCGCGCTGAGATGACCCCGTTCAGCTCACGCAGCGTCTGCTCTGCCTCTTCGATGGACCAACCGTCCCCGTTTGACCAGGGCGCCGACCTCTCGGCAGGATCCGACTCGGAAGCCGGAGCCACCTCGGGCAGGGCCCCGTTCCTGAGGCGTGCAGGTCGCATAAACGGTTTCGCTCTAGACACTTCGACGAAGGGTCGGCCTGCCTCAGCGTTCTCCCAGTCCTGCGGCGGTCTTCCCTTCGTCTTGGTTGTGCGTTCAGTCGAGATGGTCAGATGTTCCTGGAAAATTATGTTTACTTATGGGGCGCAATGCTCCCCGTGTCAAGCACTTTATTCCTTATTGTCGACCACCGTAAACAGGTGGTTTAGCCTTGAGAATGTAACGTCCGTGTGCTCTGCGCCGCGGGTTCGGGCGCACCGGTCAGCGCGGGGGGGGACGCAAACCGGTTGTAGGGGAGGAGCGGAGAGTGTAAGTGCCGATGCCTAAGGGATCAAGGGGGTGCCGTCAAGGTCGTTCGGGGCTCGAATCCCGGCGAGCGAGGCCAGCGTGGGCGCCATGTCGATGGTCCGAGCGGCCTGGTCAGAGGACCCGGCCCCGACACCCGCGCCCAGGAAGGCCAGGGGGACGTGCCGGTCGTACCAGTAGGGAGAGCCGTGGGACGTGCCCTGGGTGGACGTGGACACGAGGACCCCCGCCTTGGGCCGAACCATGACTCCCATCTCCCCGAAAAAGCCCGTGGCCCGCTCGGGCAGGTACGAGTTCCGATAGAGGACTTCGAAGGTGTCCGCAGGCTCCTCTTCTCGGAGGTCCCACGCTGTGTAGACAGCGTCGACCCAGTCGACCTCTTCCAGGGCTCGCTTCACTTCGGCGGCCACGTCGGCGGGGCTTCGGTCGTTGTCGACGGCAGATGCACGGCGAACGGCATCCACCATCTCCGTGATCTCGTCCCGGGTGGTGCGCTTCCCGAACTCGCCCGACTCCGCGAGGTACTCGGGCATCGTCAGGACACCATGGTCAGCGGACAAGCCCAGCACCCAGCGGCCCTCGCCCACGTAATCATCGAGGAAAGTGAGGAAGTCGCCGAACCCACGGTCCAGACGAAGCAGGTTGTCGAGCTGCTCGCGACTCAGCGGGCCAAAGCGATGTCCCACGATGTCGGTCTGCGAGAGGGCCAGGCCCAATAGGTCGGGGACGTCGTCCTGGCCCAGTTCGAGCGCTCGCATGCCGTGCTCGGCCAGCGCCAGCGTCGCGTCATCGACCCACGGAGTGCTCGACAGCCACGCGGCATACCCCTGCTCAGAGGCCAGGTCCCCCTCCTCCAGGAAACGGTGCGGGAAGTAGGTGTGGACACCATCTGCCTCGTATGCTGCGGTGTCTGGCCGGGCCATGACTTCAGATCCAGCGGGAATCGTGCTCTCCCAGACGGAGTCCGCGGCGATCTCCGGCAACACCTGCTGATGGAACGCCTCGAACCACCGGGAATAGGCCTCCCGGTAGTAGACCGACGTGACCCATCGATTGGCCGAAGGGACGAGCCAGTACACATGCGCGTCGCTGGTTCGCCCTGCGAGGGTGATCGCCGATCGGTCCTTACGGGAAAGCGACAGGATCTTGGTGTCGGGATCGGCCTGCTGCATCCAGTCGCCCAACCCGTCGCGGAGTAGATTCGCGGGTGAGCGACCCGGGAGCTGTGGAATCCCCGATATCGGTGAAAGCGAGTCCTCGACGGCATATACGCCGTGCCACTCGTCTCCCGACCGCTCGCGCCAGCTGTTCGCCACGATACCGTTGCGGAAGGGGAGCACCCCCGTGCTCAGTGCCGCGTGGCCTGCGGCGGTCTCCGTATTCGCATGCTGGTGGTTGGCCTGCGTGAACCGGAAGCCCTGATCCCGAAGTCGCCGGAACCCGCCCGTAAAGAGGGAGTCATACCGGTCGAGCAGATGTGCCGGTAGCTGGTCGACGGCAACGAGCACCACGAGCCGGGGGCGAGCCTCCTGTGCGGGAGGTTCAAGGCTGACGCCTGCAACCAGGACCGTCGCGGTTACACCCGTCAGAGCGGCCACAATGAGCTTCGTCATTCTGATATCTCTACGTCGGTGGAACTGGTCCCGACGGACCAAATCGGACTCCAAGGATACAAGGGCAACCGCCCGCGGGACAGCGGATTGAGCCTCATCCACTCCAGCGCCCTCGGTGTCGCACCGCGACTCGATCCTCCGTACGTTGCGGCGGTGCCAGGGTTCCCTGAGTTCCCCTGGCCGAGTGGGGACCGGGGCCGATCGCCCGTGAGTCTTGTGGCCTCCTGGTTCCTCTGGAATCTCCCCTCGAACCGTGCGCGACAAGAGATGTACCACGGTGCTCAAGAAGGCTGGGTCGAAGTCGTTTCCGGCGTGATGTTCAGCGGCAAGTCCGAGGAGCTCCTCCGGCGCGTGCGCCGTGCCTTGATCGCCCGGAAGCGGGTCCAGGTGTTCAAGTCCCAACTGGACGACCGTTATGGTGGCGTCTTCACGGTCAGCTCCCATGACGGCACAGAGGTAGAGGCTCTGCCCGTGTCGAGCTCGGTCCAGATCGCAGAGCTGGTGAAGGACGGCACCCAGGTCGTGGCCATCGACGAGGCCCAGTTCCTGGACGACGGGGTAACGGCGGTCGTCAATCGTCTGGCGGACGAGGGCATGCGGGTGATCGTTGCCGGGACCGACATGGACTTCCGGGGTGAGCCCTTCGGACCCGTTCCTCATCTTCTGGCCATCGCCGAGCGCATTGACAAGCTGCATGCCATCTGCGTCGTGTGTGGGGATCTGGCCACGAGGAACCAGCGGCTGATCGACGGCCAGCCGGCGCCCGCAGAAGGACCGACGATCCAGGTCGGCGGCTCGGAGTCATACGAAGCCCGCTGTCGCAAGTGCCACGCCGTGCCCGCGAGAGATCGGAGCCAGACGCGTCTGGAGATGGAATCTCGCGGTGGGCGGATCTAGGGGCCGGTGGCCAAATCCAGGCTCACCGTCGCTGGCCCCGAGCTGTCAGGCTTCCGCGGAGTCCTCGATCCTCCTGAATCTGGCCAGGCCCCTGCCGCTATGGGCCCGCCCCAATCAGCACGCTTTCTTTCTCCCGATGACCGAGACGACTGCCCTCCTCGACGAGCGAGCGGCCCATGGGTTCAGGGACCGCTTCGGGAGGCTGGCTGCGCTGGCCAGCGAAGTTGACGTCGCGGCCACCCGGGTTCGTCTCAGCCTGGTGGACCTCAGCCTCTCCGAGGTCGGCAGTGTGCGCCGGCTCCGTGTCCTGCTCGCCGAAGTGAACGCGGTGCGCCTGGCGGCAGAGGCCGAGTCCGTGCTGGCGGACCCTGGTCGCGCCAGAAACCTCAGACTGTTGATCCGACTCCTCAGCGAGGGTCGGATTCTCGTGCGGTCGGCACCGCTGGGCGGCTGGGCCCCCGATTTCTCCGTGTTCCGTGCAGAGGGAGCACCGTTTTCGGCCCTGATCGGCGTGCACTCGTTTCTGAGACCCACGCCACTCCCCGGACCCCTCTTCGTGTCCGAGCACGGGAGAGCCGGTGCAAGTGCTGCTGCCAGCAGGTTCGAGGAGCTCTGGTCGCGATCCCACGACGTGAGCGATCCCATTCGTGAGCTCCTCTCGAGACTCGATGACGAGATGGGAGCCCCAGGGAAGCCGACAGACGGAGCGTAGGTCCTCAACCCGTTGCGGGAGAAGGGCATACCCAATACCGCGGCGGTCGTCTCTGGGTTGACACCCTCGATGGGCGCTAATAGCTTTTCTTCCCGTCGGCGCAGGTTGCCGCAGGCACATTCCCGTGTAGCTCAGTTGGTAGAGCAGGTGGCTGTTAACCACCGGGTCGCAGGTTCGAGTCCTGCCGCGGGAGCTTGGTAAGGGCATACAGGACAGTGAAATAGGAGAGAGCCGGGTCCGTGAAGTGCGAGCCCGGCCCTCTGCTTGTGGACGTCCTGTGTGCCGCACGATCCGGCTGAGGGAGCGCTCCGGCGTCGGCAGCCTGAGTAGCCGGTGTCCGATTACGGCGACTCTGCGAGCCGGATGACTGGGGCGCCCAGGCGGGGTGGTTGGCCTGACCCTACAGGGGCCCGGCCGCCTTCTCCGGCTCCACGAAGTCCTTCGCGAAGACGATGAGATTGGCGGTGGGCTTGCCGGGGTCGGAGATGATCACGGCCGCCGACGGGTCGCCCCCGAGTGCCCCAAACATCTCGGCCGTGGCATACGGCCAGTAGAAGTGGAGGTGGGGCAGGAACGATCCCACCCTCGTCTCGGCATCCGCGTACAGGATCTGGCCTGCGGACAACATGTACGCCAGGGCCGGACGCGACGGCAGGGGAAGCTCACCGGTTCCGATCGACTGGGCTACCGAGCGGTCCACCTCCTCTTCGGACGCACCTGCCAATCGCATCTCGACCCGCTGGATCTCGATGAGCAGAATCGTGCGCGAGGCCTCGGGATCGTAGCAGATGGGCTCGACCGCGAGCGGAAGGCTTCGCGACACCATGCAGGTCACGCCGTTCGAACCCTCCTGAGCGGTCTCGTAGACACCTTTGCGCAAGACCAGAACGGTGGCATCGTCCGAGACGGTTGGGGGCGCCGCGCTCCTGGCGAGCACGATCTCCTCGCCTTCCGTGAGCACGGGGGGCGCCGCCGCGACCTGGGCGGTCGTGGCGGCGGGCACCAACAGGGCGACTGCGGACAGGACTTCGAGCTTCATGGGATCCTCCGGTGCGTTGCGGTTACTGTTTGGACCGAGCACGCGCCGTGGAGGTTACGGGAGGTGGGAAGTCCCGTCGGAGATCGAGGGCTGCGACCCGTGCCGCGTCAGTTCACGGCGTCGATTTGCCGGATCTCGAAGACGCCTCCGTAACGGACGTGCGGGGACGCCATCGCGAGATCCACGGCCTCGTCGTAACTGGGTGCGCGGATCACGAAATATCCCGACACGTCCGAGCGCACGCGCTCGTCCGCCACGGGGGCCCCCGAGACCCAACGGCCGGGCTCGTCCGTGAGCTTCTCGCCGCCGAGCAGACGACCCTCGACGGCCAGAGCCTGGGCCCAGGTCCGGTATTCCTCGACGAGAACGTCGCCGGGGATTTGCGCGTCCGGCTCCTCTCCACGGACGAGCATCAGAAACGCAGAGCCTCCGGCCTGCGGAAGGGGCGGCGGCACAGGTCCTCTCGCCAGGTAGCCGCCGAGGCTCCCGAGGAGCAGGAGCGCGATCGAGGCCGCGATCCGTGAAGGCATCGCCATCGGCCGCCTCCGGGGTCTGGCGATCCGATGACCGATCTCCATCGCCGTTCGGGACGTATCCACCGTCGTCCGACGGCGGCCAGCTGCCCCATGACGCTCCGACGGGACCCCCAGCTCTTCCAGCCCGTCCCAGACGGCCTGCATGCCCTCGGCTTCCCCGGCACACGCCTCACAAGTCTCCGTCCAGAGAGTCCATCAACGAGTCGATGATGAGATCCGTGGCATCTTCGCATTTCATGTCGTTTGTCCCAGCTCTTCGAATCTCGCGCGCAGCTCGCGCATGGCTCGGTGCGCTCTGACTTTGATGGCGCCAACGGTGGTCTCGCAGACCTCCGCGATTTCGGCGTAACTCATCCCCTCGTACCGACTCAGCACCAACACCTCTCGCTTCTCGGGGGCCAGCCGGTACAGGGCCGTACGGAGCCTGTCCAGACGAGGATCCGACGTATCGGGCATCACGTCCAGAGCCTGATCGCTGGCCCACGACTCGTTTCCTGCCCGGATACGGTCTTCGCTCCTCATGTGGTCGATGCACACGTTCCTGACCAACCGGTAGAGCCACGTCGTGAACGCGGCCTGGCCCTTGAATCCCGAGCCATACCGGAGGATTCTCAGGAATGACTCCTGAAGCAGGTCGTCGGCGACCTGGGGGTCTCCGGTCAGGCGGTAGCACAGCGCGCGAACCCGGTCGTGGTGGCGCTCGAACAGCTCTCCCAGTGCGCCGACTTCGTCTCGGGCCAGCTCCGCCAGCAACTCCCGGTCGGTTCTACCTGCCCAGCGGTGTGCTCGGTTCGTGCGTTCCATTCAAACTACGTCGGACCTCCCGCTGGCTCGGGTGCGGCCGGGCTCTGCAGTTGGGACCGGTTCAGCACCCCGGAAGTTACAGCTCCTCGGCCACCGGGCATGGCTGCGCCCTGACCCAGTGATGGTTCGATGGATGATCGTCAAGAGCTGGGTCCTATCTGTGTCGGTCAATGACTCCCCGGTTGCTCGTAGTGTCGGATGCGGCGAGAATCCACAGTTCTCAGGCGGGGGGACCGCACTGCGGGAACGCGAGGCCCCGGCAAACCGCCGCACGGCCCAGACGACGAGTTGCATGGCACGCCCCCACGACTACATGCAGGCATGGGTCAACCTCGTGTACACGAGCTCCTACCTTCTCTCGCAGCTGAGCCGGCGGTTCGAGGACGAGCTCTCGATCTCCGTCGTGGAGCAGAGCCTCCTCAACCTCGTCGCGCTCGCGCCCTCAAACAGGAGTAGGGGCGGGCGTCCATGACGTTTGCGCGGGCCTTTGGCTTGTTCGGGCTGCTGATCCTCCTGGCATGTGCGCTGGTTTCGGTGGCTGCCTCGTACGTCGCTTCCTACGACGGGCACAGAAGGAACGCCTGGATCTGGGCCTGGATCGGTCTGCACGTCGCTCTGCTGGCCCTCCACCCGTCGTCGCTCATCCTCAGCAACGCCCTGGTCCTGGGCTCCGCCATCGGCGGCGGAGTCCTCATCTATCGCACCGTCCCGACGGCGGGGGCGCTGATGGCCCTGGCCGTTGCCGCGTCGGTGGCCGACATCATCTCGTTCACAGTCGGACCGACTCGGTGGCTGCTCGACCCCGCATCGGGAGAACTGTGGGAGGGGCTTCCCTACTTGACCGTCTCGCTGCCCATGGCCGAGCGGACGGTTCCCGTCATAGGGATCGGAGACCTGTTGCTCTTCGCCGGGTTCTTCCTCGGACTGCGACGACTGGGACCCGGGCGGATCGTCAGCTTCACGACGCTTGCGTGCGGACTCTTGGTGGCGCTCTGGGTCGGCCTGATCAGGGGTGGGGCGTTCGGGATTCCCTTCATGGCGGTAGGCGTGTTTCTTCTTCTCGCGCCGTCGATACGGGCCGGGGGAAAAGGTGAGCCGGCTTGATGTGAGGGCACACCTCCGCCTGTACATCTCGCCAATTGACCGAGCCCATCTGCTCCTCCGAGCTTGCGGTGAGCTACCGCGATGCGCACTGGGCGCGTCGGAGGGACATTGCCGGATGTAGCCGCCAGCCGGCGGGGTGAACGACGGAAAACCTGCGTGGGAGAATCTCCTTCGGCACTTTCGGGGATCGCCCTGCAGCCCATGCGCGAGCTCCGGATGATATTGAAGGGGCGCGGGGGTTCCGGAGGAGGGCAGGGTAGCTCGCAGTGAAGGAGTACCCCCCAAAGCGGCGTCGAAACCCGAGCGGGACGAGGGGCACGACCGATGAGAGTACTCGACGAGTCCGGAAAGAGCGTCTCCGCGGGAACGACCCTCGCGCTGAAGGACCTGGGGCTGCCCGTCCGCGGGACCGACGCGGTCCTGATCGTCTTCTGGAAGGGGCTCTGACAGGGCTGCAGGCAGGAGGCTCCTGTCATACGCCGCGTCTTCGAACGCTTCCGGCCCCGCGGCCTCGAGGTCGTCTACGTGGGCGCGTTCGAGACTGGGGAGGCGTGCCAGGAGTGGAAGGACGAGTACGACCTACCGTTCCCGGTCGTGCCGGACGAGGACGGCGTGCTCTTCCGGCAGCTCACGAGTGGCTGGGTGCCTTGGAGCATTCTCGTCGGGCCCGACGGTGAAGTCTTCTTCTCGGAAAACGAATTCGACGAAGTCGGTTATTCGGCCGCGATGGCCAGGCTCTTCGAAGAAGGTTCGCAGGCGCCCCCCCAACCGGTTTCCACCGACGTCGCGCCGTCCCCGGGGCGGCCATCCGAGGCCGCCACCATCGTCATTCTGGGGGGTGGTGTCGGTGGAATCGTGGCTGCGCGCCATCTGCGCAAGCGACTGGGCTCGAGCCATCGGGTCGTGGTCGTCGACCGCTCTCCCGACCATGTGTTCGCGTCGTCCTTTCTTTGGCTAATGGTGGGACACCGCCGAGAGGAGCAGATCCGTCGGCCGCTGGCGCGTCTGAGCAGGAAGGGCATCGAGTTCCTCCGAGAGGAGGTCGAGGAGATCGATCTCGATCGCAGGGTCGTGGAGACCGGCGCCGGCGAGCTCAGTTTCGACTATCTGGTCGTTGCGCTGGGCGCCCAGACGACCCCGGAGACGGTCGAGGGCTTCTCCGAAATGGCCTACGATCTCTACAGCTCCGACGGTTGCCGGCAAATCCACTCCGCCCTGGAAGCCTTCGAAGGCGGCAAGGTGGGCATCGTGGTGACGTCGATGCCGTTCAAGTGTCCCGCAGCTCCATACGAAGCCGCTTTCCTGGTGGATTCCTTCCTCCGCGGCAGAGGCGTTCGGCACAAGTCGGAGATCCACATCTACTCGCCCGAGCACCAGCCAATGCCGGTTGCCGAGGCGGCATTGGGCCAGGCGATCGAGACCATGCTTGCGGAGCGCGCCATTCACTACCATCCGCTCTTCGCGTTCGAGAGCTTGCGGCCGGAGACCCGCGAAATCGTTGCCTCCGGCGGGCGGGCCGAACGAGTCGACCTTCTGATTGCGGTGCCTCCCCACCAGGCGCCGGATGTGGTCCGTTCATCCGGACTCCTCGGCGTCTCGGGCTGGATCCATGTCGATCCGGGCACGCTCCGGACGCAATACGAAGGTGTGTTCGCCATCGGTGACGTCACCGCCATTCGCCTGCCCAACGGCAAGTCGCTCCCCAAGGCCGGAGTGTTCGCCCACGACCAGGCCGAGCTGGTGGCAAAGCAGATTGCCGACGAGATCGGCGGCAGGGAGTGCCGCGGGCGGTTCGACGGGAAGGGATTCTGCTGGATCGAGATCGGAGACGGCAAGGCCGGGTTCGCCAGCGGACAGTTCTACAACGACCCCGAACCCCGACTCAGGATCGCTCGCCCCAGGCGCATCTGGCACTGGGGCAAGGTCGCCTTCGAGAAGTGGTGGCTCCGGCACTGGTTCTGAGGCCACGCCACGCCCCCGACCCACGCTGCGCCAGTGGCGTGACGCAACCCTGATCGGTGGCCTCCTCCTCCTCGGCGGAAACGGTGGCGTGGTCTGGGCCGAGCAGTACATCCCGTCGGGGCTGGCGGCACTTCTCGTGCCCACCGTGCCCCTCTTCATGGTTCTTCTGGATTGGTTCTGGACTCGTGCGCGGCGCCCGGACTCCGGAGTCCTGGCCGGTCTGGCCCTCGGCCTTTGCGGGGTGTTGCTCCTTGTGGGTGAGCCGGGCTCGGCCGACGGGTACATGGGCCTCGTCGCCGGAGTGGTGGTCCTACTGGCGGCGCTTTCGTGGGCAACGGGCTCGGTCTACTCAAGGCACGCGGTGGCGCCCCCCACGCCCCGGCTGGCGACCGGCATGCAGATGCTCACGGGTGGTGCGCTGCTCCTCGGCCTGAGCTTCGTCACCGGGGAGCCGATCGGGCTGCGGGGACTGGCCAGGCCCAACATGCGTCGTGTAGTAGCGGGGCACGTTTCTGTCAGGGCCCACCACTGACTGCAGGCGTGTCCCCGTCACGATGCGGTGTCGGGTCATCAAGCCGCCGGGCCCGATACCGGAGAGCCGCGTCCCGGACGCTTCTCCCCCCATGGCGGCGTTGAAGCTGACCGCCAGCGTCCCGGCGACGATGCGGCCGCGAGTGGGTCTGGAGGCGCGTCCGGACTTCACGACAGGCCGGGTGAACGAAGAGGCGCTCATCAAGGACGTACCCCGTCGGCCGAAGGCGCGGGTCCGAGGGACCCCATCCCAGCGCGCTTGCGCGATAAACATCTGTTACCCAATACTTCCTTACCCGATTTGCCTCCGGGATCCGCGACGGGCTCGATCAGCAGTCGCCGATGCCCTCCGCCGGCTCAGACCCTCCCGGCACCGCCCCTTCCAGGTCACCCTCCGGGTTGACCGACGGCTCGGTGGCGGAAGTGTCGACATGGCCCGTGGAATGAGGTAACCACGACAGGGAGTGGGTCGGTCTTGTTGAAACGCGGAGGACCCGGTCTCGTTGGGCTCTTGCTAGGCGCCGCCCTCACGGCGTCGTGCGAGAAGGTCACCGTCGTCACGGCGACCGTTGCGTCCGTGCAGCTCACGCCGCCCGAGGCGTCCCTGATCGAGGGCGACAGCGTCCAGCTCAGCGTCGTCATCACTGACAGCCAGGGCAACCGGCTCTCGGGTCGTGAGATCATCTGGTCCACGGACGAGCCCGAAGTCGCGGCCGTCGACGGGTCCGGCATGGTCGTGGGGCTCCGCGAGGGCGTCACGGCGGTTCGCGCCTTCGTCGAGACGGCGTCAGCCTCCAGCGCTGTCACCGTGTTGCGTGGCCCCACGGTGGGCGTCTCCCGGCCTGACGTGATCTTCCAGGGCTCGGCCGACGGACCCGACCCCGCGCCAATCACCGTCGCGATCTTCAACGACGGCGCCGGGGCGCTACAGGGACTGGTTACCAGTGTCGAGTACGTCACTGGCTCCGCAGGGTGGCTGGAGGCCACGCTGGCCGGCAAATCCGCTCCCACCAGCCTCCGGCTGTCGGCGCGAGCCGACGCTCTGGAGCCTGGCACCTACGTGGCGCTCGTGCGCGTGGCCTCCGCGGGGTCGAGCACCGGCGCCATCACAGTCACCTTCGACCTGAGCGACTCAGCGCCCGTGATCGGCCTGTCCGAGTCGACCGTCGAGTTCGAGCGCGGCCCGGGCGACGCCACGGTGGCGCAGGCCGCCGTCACCGTGATGAATTTGGGCAGCCAGGCACTGACGGGACTGGGGGCCGGTGTCACCTATGGTGCCGGGGAGCCCACCGGCTGGCTCGTCGCGTCGTTGAGCCCCACGACCGCGCCTGCGACCCTCTCGCTGTCCGCCTCGTCCGTCGGGCTGGTCGCAGGCGCATACACGGCCACCGTGGACGTCCTGTCGCCGGTCGCGCTGAACAGCCCCCAGTCCGTCATCGTCTCGTTGGTGATTACGGAGCCGCCACCCACCATCGTGCTGAGCGGATCCAGCCTCGACTTCAACGTCCAGGAGGGAGCAGGGCCGCCCGCCAGTCGGTCCGTCAATGTGGACAACGGAGGGGGTGGCGTGCTTTCGGGCCTTACCGTGGCGGTGGACTACGGGACCGGCCCCGCCGGGTGGGTCGACGCGACGCTGGACCAGGACACCGCCCCCACGGCGCTGCAGGTTGCGGTGGATCCGGCCGGAAGGGCACCTGGCAGATACACGGCCTCGGTCGCGGTCAGTTCGCCGGTCGCGGTGAACAGTCCTCAGACGGTCGCCGTGACCCTTACGGTCGGTGACCGGTCACCGACCATCGTCCTATCCGAGTCCCTCGTGCGGTTCGCCGGGCTCCCCGGTGGTGCTGATCCGGCTCCGGTCACGGTGGCGGTGACGAACGGAGGCGGTGGGGACCTCGCGGGATTGGTCGAGACCGTGAGCTACGACGACGGTCAGGCCCAGGGTTGGCTCCAGGCAGCGCTGCTGGCCACGGAGGCCCCCACCGACCTCGAGCTGAGGACAGTCCTGGGCGATCTCGCCAGCGGCAACTACGGCGCTACAGTCGCGGTATCCTCGCCCCAGGCGTCCAACTCGCCCCAGACCATCCGCGTCGATCTGGTCATGGGCAGTCCCCCCTCTGCTCCCAGCGGTCTCTCGGCGGTGGCAGTGGCCCCGGACCAGGTGGACCTCGCCTGGACCGACAACAGCGGGGACGAAGACCGATTCTCGGTCGAGCGCAGTGCCGGCGGCGCGAACGCCTGGCAAGAAGTGGCCACCGTAGGGCCTGACGTGGTCGCGTACTCCGATCGGTCGGTGACGGAGGGAACGTCGTACGACTACCGGATCCTCGCCTGCGCCGGCGACCTGTGCTCCCCACCTTCGAGCGCCGCCAGTGTCACGACCCCCACGACGACGACCGCCCCGGAGGCGCCCTCCGGGCTCGGCGCCACCGCCGTGGGACCCAACCATGTGGATTTGACCTGGACGGACAACAGTGACGGCGAGGACCGATTCTCCATCGAGCGCCGTCCGGGCGGTGCGGGTACCTGGGCGGAGATCGCCACCGCCGGCGCCGACGCCGACTCGTACTCGGACCAGTCCGTCGCGCCGGGCACCTCGTACGATTACCGGGTCCTCGCCTGCTCCGGGGAGTTGTGCTCGGCACCGTCCAACACGGCCAGCGCCACGACGCCGGCACTGCCTCCGCCAGCAGCGCCGTCGGGCTTGGGAGCGGCAGCCGTTTCACCGAACCAGGTCGACCTGGATTGGACGGACAACAGCGACGACGAGGACCGATTCTCCATCGAGCGCCGTCCCGCCGGTGGGGGCACCTGGGCGGAGATCGCCACCGCCGGCGCCGACGCCGACTCGTACTCGGACCGGTCCGTCGCGCCGGGCACCTCATACGACTACCGGGTCCTCGCCTGTGCGGGTACCCAGTGCTCCGCGCCGTCCAACGTGGCGGGAGTCAGCACGCCGCTGCCGCCTCCGCCGGTGGCCCCTTCGGGGTTGTCGGCGACTGCCGTCTCCCACGAGCAGGTCGAACTGGCCTGGACCGACAACAGCCCCGACGAGGACAGCTTCAGGCTGGAACGGAGGGTCAACGGGGGCGATTGGTCCCGCGTGACGTCCACGGGTCCGAACGTGACCGCACACTCCGATGGGGTCTCGCCCGAGACGGAGTACTCCTACCGCGTCCAGGCCTGCGGCCTGGGAGGCTGCTCCGACTTCTCCAACGTGGCGACCGCGACGACACCGTCCGCACCCACGCCGCCCGCAGCGGTGACCGACCTGAACGCCACGGTTCTGTCCGAATCCTCGGTGCGGCTGAGCTGGACCGACAACAGTGACAACGAGGAGTGGTTCGAGATCCGGTGGAGGCGAGTGAATCAGGGTGGGAGCTGGAACGAGGCCGACCCCCGGGGCCCCAACACCACCCAGTACACGGTGACCGGGTTGCAGCGCCGGCGCCTGTACGAGTTCCAGGTCCGCGCCTGCAACGTCGCCGGGTGCTCCCCCCGGACTTCGGTGCAGGCCACGACACCGGGGTGAGCTCCGTCCGCCATCGTCCGCCCCCGATTCCGAACCCCCGTCACGCCGCGGGTGTAGGCGAACGCTCGCGGTGCTGCGACGACGACACCCTCCGCACGAACCGACCATGACCAGAGCTCATCACCGCAAGCCCCGCATCGGTTGGGGGGCCGGGTCCGCGCAGACCGATCCGTCGACGCGCAGGGTGGTAACCTCCGCATGATTCTCGTGACCGGCGGGGCCGGATTCATCGGATCGAACCTGGTTGCGGGGCTCCTGGGGGAAGGCGTCGCCGCCGTGGCCGTATGCGACCGGCTCGGCAAGAGCGACAAGTGGAGGAACCTGGCCAAACACGGTGTCGACGAGCTCGTACACCCTGACGGTCTTTCCGACTTCCTCCGGCTGTACGGTGCGCGTGTCCGCTACGTCTTCCATATGGGAGCGATCTCGGCCACGACCGAGCGAGACGCGGACCTCATCGTCGAGACCAACTTCCGGCTCTCTCAATCCCTGTGGCGCTGGTGCGCTCAGTCGGACATCCCGTTCGTCTACGCGTCGTCCGCCGCCACGTACGGTGACGGGTCGGAGGGCTTCGACGATGACGGCTCGCCAGAGGGCCTGGCCCGACTCCGTCCCATGAACGCCTACGGCTGGAGCAAGCACCTGTTCGACCGTTGGGTGGCCCGCCGGGTCGTGGCAGGTGACCCGGCGCCGCCCCAGTGGGCCGGCCTGAAGTTCTTCAACGTGTACGGACCCAACGAGTACCACAAAGGCGACATGCAGAGCATCGTCGCCAAGTCCTTCCCGTTGGCTGCCGCCGGCGAGTCCGTGACTCTGTTCCGCTCCCACCTCCCCGCCTACGAGGACGGCGGGCAGACCCGGGATTTCGTCTACGTAGGCGACTGCGTGAAGGTGATGCTTTGGCTGCTGAGGAACCGCGAGGTGAGCGGTCTCTTCAACGTGGGTACCGGGCGGGGCCAGACCTTTCGCGAGCTCATCGAGGCGCTGTTCGCCGCCGTCGGTAACGAGCCGGGATTCCGTTGGGTAGATACGCCGGCGGAGATCCGGGACAGGTATCAGTACTACACCCAAGCCGAGATGGGGCGTCTGCGGTCGGCCGGCTACTCGGAGCCGTTCGCAGACGTAGCCGAAGGCGTCATGGACTACGTGACCCGGTACCTGGCGACGAGCGACCCGTACCTGTAGAGCGGCCGACTCCTCACCTCATGAGTCGCGCCAGGCTCCGAGCCGTCCGGTCGGTCGGCTCAAGCCGCCATTCTCCCTCCCGTTCCTGCCGGCAGTCGAAGCCCGCATCGTCACAGAGCTCGGCGAGGGGCAAGGGATCGGCACCGAGCATGAACGCCTGATAGAACCCCTCCCACGACTGACGCGTGAGGGTCTCCAGCTCACCCAGCAACAGGCCGTCATCGTACGTCACCGGTCCGTCGGGCGAGATGACGCCCTTGAGGTAATCCACGATCGTCGCTTCGCCACTCGTGAGCCGTCGTATCCGGGCATCCATGATGAGCCCCAACAGCAATCCCCTGTCGTAGGTCAGGCGTTGTAGTCGGGGGTCGGTCCAGTAGTCCCTCTGCATGACCTGGGCGGTGGCTTCCAGAGCGGTGGGATTCCGGTGGTAGTTGTCGATGTACTGGTTGACCTTGAACACGAAGTCCGCGGGCTCGAGAAACCGAGCCGCGACGAGGGTCCGGAACGCCATGTACTCGGTCAGGCCCTCTTGGAACCACTTGTAGCGTCCCTCGTCGGCTGCCGGATCACTGACTGCGTACTCGCCGTTCCAGCGGTGGAAGTGCTCGTGCGCAGCCAGACGGAGCGTCTCGGGGTCCCGGGCGAGCAGCGGTAGCTCAGGATCGGGGTAGATGGCAATCACGTTGCCCTCCGCCCTGCCTCCGCTCCGGGCCGTCGACCCCTGCAGGAGCAAGACGTCGGTCGAAGTGCCTGGATCGAAACCCATGGCTTCGGACTGCACCACGGCGATCCGCTCGATCGTCTCGACGAAGTCGTCGTCCGAAAAGCGCCAATCCTCACCCTGCAAGGTGAAGCGGAGGCCGGAGCCCTCGGCCTCTGGCCGCCGGGCCTCGGGGCTCGCAGGCGTCGACCCGGCCCACCGCGTCCGGAGATTGCCGCCCACCAGCACCGAGCTAGACAGCTCTTCGGCGTTGGCAAATCGGCCGTCGGTGGCCCCGAGGAAGGCCGCCTCCGGGTAGGTGCCGGACACGGCGACTCGTACGGGGAGCTCCGCGAGCACCCGGTCGAGGGGACGCATGAACCAGGAACGTCCCCAGAGAACCACCAGATCGCCTGTCAGGGTAGGCTCGAACAGGCCGGCGTCGTCCGACCCGACGAGGGAGTCCTTCGGGGCGCGGACCCGGTATTCCATGGTGAAGCTGCCCCCTCCCACCGATAGCTCCCACTCGTGGGGTCCCGTGGCCCTGACGAGAAGCGGCTGGCCCATTTCGTCCCGCGCTTCCAGGTCGGCGATGGCCTCCGTGAAGTTGGCCCCCGCCGAGGGCCAGAGCGCGAACGCAGGTATCGACACGGGTGCCCATCCTTCGCCAGGATCCCTTCTCTGGATCGGCATGGGCGGGTAGTCGATCTCAACGCTCAACGCCCCCTGCTCCAGGGTCAGGTGCACGTGGATGGTGTCGGATCGCTGCGCGCACGCGGAAGCCGGGAGGCCCCCGACAAGCAGCCCGAGCGCGAGCAGGCCCGCGGCGAGTGGACCCCGCAGGGGCAGGCGCTCGGCAAAGAGACAGGCGCCAGACGGCGCCGGGGCGCGGGTCGGGGGAGCGAGGAATCTCGCGAGAGTGGGACCCGGAGAGGGCACGATAGCTCGAATCAGAGTGTGCATGCTTCCGTGAAGCTGCTTGGTCCGCGGAGCGCGGGGAAGGGCGCTCGGTAACCAGGCCCCCCGGGCGGCCCCGCTTGACGGCCAATCCCCTGCCGGGCCTTTTCCCGGGTCTGCTCCACCACGCCGACCCGTCGTGTCGTGGAGCTTGAAGCCCTACAACGTGAGGCGGGAAACGTGTGGTACACCGAGCGACTCATACGCCGTGTCATCGCCTTGGTTGCCGCTCTAGCCCTCGGAGCCGGCGATGCAGACAGGCTGGCCGGCCAGAGCGTGGACGGGGAGCTCCTGTCCGGCCTTCGCTACCGCTTCATCGGTCCCGACGGTAACCGGGCGATCGCGGTCGTCGGCGAGCCGGGCAACCCGCTCGTCATCTACGTCGGAGCGGCATCCGGGGGTCTCTGGAAGACAACGGACGGGGGTGTGAGCTGGGAGTCTCTGTTCGATGACCAGGAGGCCTCTTCGGTGTCGGCCCTGGCCATGGCTCCGTCGGAGCACAACGTGATCTGGGCGGGCACGGGCGAGACGTTCCTGATCCGCCCGGCCCACGCCATGGGGGACGGGATCTACCGCTCCACCGACGCGGGGCGCTCTTGGCAGAAGCGAGGCCTGGGTCGCACGGGTCGCATCGGCAGGATTCGCATCGACCCGCGAGACTCCGATGTCGTGTTCGCCTGCGCGCTGGGCCACGCCTATGGGCCGCAGCCCGAGCGAGGCGTATACCGGACCCGGGACGGCGGCGAGACCTGGGAGCACGTCCTCTTCGTCGACGAGAGCGCCGGGTGCGTCGACCTGGCCATGGATCCCACCAACCCGCGCATCCTCTACGCCTCGTTCTGGCAGCTCCAGATCGACACCTGGATGCTCGACTCCGGCGGCCCCCACTCGGGTGTGTGGCGCTCCATGGACGGCGGGGACACTTGGGAGCGGCTGTCGGGCGAGGGGCGAGGGCTCCCGGGCACGGCCGACGAGCCGCTGGGGAAGGTGGCGGTGGAGGTGGCCCCCTCCGAGCCCAATCGCGTGTACGTCCTGACCGAGGAGTCCAGCCCCGGCTTCTACCGGTCTGACGACCACGGCGACACCTGGCGGAAGGTCCTGACCAATCACACTATCAACGAGCGCGCGCCCTACTACACCCGCTTCGGCATCGATCCGGCCAACCCGGACCGCATCTACTTCGCGTCCGTGCGCTTCAGCATGTCGGTCGACGGTGGCAAGACCCTGGTGGACAACCCACCCAGGGGAGGCGGTGATACCCACGACGTCTGGATCGATCCGCTGAATCCCGACCGCATCATGGTCGCGGACGACGGAGGGCTGACGATCAGCCTCAACCACGGCAGGACCTTCGAGCGGGTGACGCTCCCCATCGCCCAGATGTACCACGTGTGGGTGGACGACCAGGTCCCCTACAATGTCTATGGCAACCGCCAGGACGGTTGGTCGTATCGGGGTCCGTCCAACAGCCGGATGGGCGCCATCCCGTTGGGGCTGTGGCACGACGTCGGCGGCTGCGAGAGCGGGTTCTCCATCCCCGACCCCGGCGATCCGGACATCGTGTGGTCGGGCTGTTACGACGGTGGCCTCGAAGTCTACAACCACCGCACCCGGCACCGACGGAACGTCCGGGTGTGGCCCGAGGCGGCCTACGGCTGGGCCCCGTCTGAGCTGCGCTTCCGGTGGCACTGGACCTTCCCGATCGTCATCTCGCCCCATGACCACAACACCGTGTACGTGGGCAGCCAGCACGTCCACCGGACCCGGGACCAGGGTCATTCGTGGGAGACCGTGAGCCCCGACCTCACCCTGAACGACAAGAGCCACCAGCAGTCATCCGGAGGCGTCGCGACCGACAACCTCATGACCTTCGACGGTGCGGTGCTCTTCGCCCTCGCCGAGTCACCGCTGGAGCAGGGGCTTCTCTGGGCCGGCAGCAACGACGGGCAACTCCAGCTCAGCCGGGACGGGGGCGAGACGTGGACCAACCTCACCGCACGCCTCCCCGACCTGCCGCCCTGGGGGACGATCGCCAACATCGAGCCGTCGCGGTACGACGCCGGTGCGGCCTACATCTCGGTCGACCTGCATCAGGTGGCCGACTTCGATCCGTACATCTACAAGACCACGGACTATGGGGAGAGCTGGACTCGGGTCAGTGACGGTATCGAGCGGTCGGTCCACTCGTTCGTCCACGTGGTTCGGGAGGACCCCGAGCGGCCGGGAATGCTCTGGGCCGGGACGGACAACGCGGTGTGGATGAGCCTGGACGACGGCGCCAACTGGAACAAGCTGCGCATCAACATGCCTCCGGCACCCGTCTACTGGCTCACGATCCAGGAGCACTTCGACGACCTGGTCGTGGGCACGTACGGGCGAGGCTTCTACATCCTCGACAACATCGGCCCGCTACGGGCTCTGAGCGCCGATGTCCTCTCCGCGGACCACCACGTCTTCGACATTCGCCCGGCCTACCGCTTCCAGCCCATCCAGGGGATCAAGACCGAGCGCAGCCACGTGACGGGTCGGAATCCTACGTACGGGGCAGACATCAACTACCTGTTGGCGGACTCGACCCAGCCGGTATCCATCGTGATCGAGGGTCCGGGCGGCGACACCGTTCGCTCCCTGCGCGGCACGAACGAGCGTGGCATCAACCGGACCTACTGGGACCTGCGGTACGAGCCCACCCGGCGAGCCAAGCTCAGGACCGCGCCTCCCGGCATGCCATGGGTGCCGCTGGGCCCGGAGGGGTGGCGACCCCTCCGGACGTGGGACCTGGACCTCAACCGGGGCCAGCTCGGCCCGCTGGTCATGCCCGGCACCTACACGGTTCGTATCAATTTCGGTGAGAGCGACGAGGTGACCCGGTCGGTCGAGGTCCGCAAAGACCCGCACACCGAGGGCACCATGGACGATATCGAGGCGCAGGTGGCCCTGTCGCTCCAGATGCGGGATCAGATCAACGAAGTGGTGGACATGATCGACCGCCTCGAATGGGCCAGGAAGCAGCTCGAGGACCTGAGCGAGATGTTGGCCGGAGATGAGGAGGCCGAGGCAGTGATCGCCGAGGCCAGCCGACTCCTGGACGAGGCGATCTCGGTGGAGGGCACGCTCTACGACATCAACCTCACCGGGGCCAGGGAGGACGCGTTCCGGAGCGCCATGCGCCTCTACGGTCGCTTCAGCGCACTGGCCAACGACCTCGGGGCCACCGGCGCGGACTTTCCGCCAACCGTGCCCCAGAAGGAGGTTCACGAGGTGCTCACGGATCGCCTTGGCGAGACACGCCGCCGGTTCGAGGTGCTCATGAATCAGGAGGTGGAGACGCTCAACGCGATGTTGCGGGAGCGGAAGCTTCCCGTGATCATCTCCGATCTGCCGTGACCGGCCGCGCGACGCGCGCCAGCGCCATCGTTGGCGCCTCTGAGCGGCTATTCGCGTACTCGCGGCGACCAGGGAGGGGTGACAAGCCCGCCATCAACCTGAACGAAGGAGAAGGCAGCAGATGGTCAACTTCCTGAGGGCATCGGCCATCGCGTGCGCCGGCATGCTGGTGGCATGCGGCGGTGGTGGGGGGGGGGGTGGAGACACCGCCGAGGGTGCACAGCCGGCGTCGAGTCAAGTGACGATCGTGTTCGAGAACAACCAGTTCGCCGACGCAACGGTCTACTACCACGGCGGAGCTGGCCAGCGGAGGCTGGGGCGCGTGAGTGGCAGCTCCACTGAGAGATTTCGCGCCCCACACTCTCCGTCGGGCTTCAGGATCGTGGCCTCGTTCCAGGCCATCGGTGACTTCGAGACACCGATGATCCTGGCCGACCCCGGTAACGTGGTCACGGTCTCGTCCCAGAGCACCGGCAACCTGATCTTCTCGATCGGCAACTGAACGCCCGGGTCCGTGAGAAGGCCTCGCAGCGGGGCTGACCACGCGGGCGGGACGGCCGACCGACGCTGTCGACGGAGCGAGTGCAGGGCCCGGGTGGGGGACCCCGACAGCCGGGCCCCAGCTCGTCGTAGTGTAGCTGAAGCCACCGCTGAGGCTGGGCATCTGGGCTCCAAGCTCCGCTTCCGCCTGAGGGCGCGTATCCTGCTCGAACCCCTCCCTCCTTGTCGCCCGACGTCCTTCCGCTGACAATCCCCCTGCAGCCGCACGCCCAGATCCGCCCAGGGGGATCCATGAACACCATCGCACGCCTCGCCCTCGCCAGCCTCCTCCTCTTGCCCGTCGGTGCCACTGCTCAGGAGAGCGTCGAAGCGTACACCGCCGCCATGGAGAGCCAGGACGGGTTCGTCTCCCTCCATTGGGATGCTGCCGAGGGCCGGCTGCTCCTGGAGGTTACGCGCCTCGGCCAGGATTTCCTCTACCTCCAGTCCCTGGCCACGGGCGTCGGGTCCAACGCGCTGGGACTGGACCGCGGGATGATTGGAGGCGAGTACATCGCCCGCTTCGAGCGGGTGGGCCCGAAGGTGTTCCTGACGCTGCAGAACCCGTCGTTCCGGGTGGAGCGCGCGCGCACCGAGGCGCTGGCCAGGTCGGTCGAGGAGTCGTTCCCGACGTCCCGGGTGGCAGCGTTCGACATCGTGGCGGAAGAGGACGGGCGTCTGCTGGTCGACGGTACGCCGTTCTTCCTCCAGGACGTCATGGGAGTGATCCAACGACTCCAGAGCGCGGACCAGGGCACGTTCCGCCTCGATTCATCCCGGAGCTCCATCTTCCTGGGCCGCTCAAAGGCATTCCCGGAGAACACGGAGGTGGAGGCCTCCCTGACCTTGTCGAGCGACCGCCCCGGCCCGGAGATCCGACAACACACCCCCGCGGGCGGATCGCTCACGATCCGGCAGCACCACTCCTTCGTGCGGCTCCCCGACGACGGCTTCGAATCGCGGACATTCGATCCACGCATCGGCCTGTTCGCGGTCCGCTTCTACGACTTCGGCAAGTCGTTCGACGAGGACTACGTCACCCGGTACGCCATGCGGCACCGGCTACAGAAGCGCGAGCCGGACGCCGAGATGAGCGAGCCGGTGGAGCCGGTGATCTACTACATGGATCCGGCGATCCCCGAACCGTACCGGACGGCCTTCAAGGAGGGTGGCGCCTGGTGGAACCAGGTGTTCGAGGCCGCGGGCTTCATCGACGGCTTCCTCGTCGAGGACATGCCTCCCGACATGGATCCCCTGGACGCCCGCTACCACGTGATCCAATGGGTGCACAGGACCGAGGCCGGGTCGTCCATCGGGCCGTCGTTCGTGGACCCCCGCACGGGTGAGATCATCAAGGCGGCCGTACGCATGGACTCCCATCGCTCGCTTGCGGACTTCAACCTGTATGCCGGCGTCGTGCCGGCAACGGGCGCCCTCGACGGCGCGATCGGAGGAACGCCTGCAGCCTCGAGTGCGCTCGACGGCCTGCGTGGAACGGGGGCAATGTGGCGCGGGGAACCGGAAGCGTTTCTTGGCGAAGGTGGCTCACTGGACTGGGTGGCGACCCTCGACCCGAACGTCACCGCAGAGGAGTTCGCCATGGCCCGTCGCCGACAGCACTCGGCCCACGAGATCGGCCATACGCTGGGCCTGGCCCACAACTTCATCGCGGCCAGCTACGGTAGAGCGTCCGTGATGGACTATCCGGCGCCGTTGATCCGGCTCGACGGGGACGGCCTCGACCTCACCGACGCCTATCGGCCCGGGCCAGGCGCGTACGACACCCTGGCCATCCGCTGGGCCTACACCGAGTTCCCTGACGGTGCGGAGGCGGAGGGACTGGCCGCCATCGTCCAGGAGGGGTTGGACCAGGGCATCCTGTTCATTACGAACCCCATGGAGCAGTCCGCCAACTCCTTCCCGGACGCCACCACATGGATCAACGGTTCCGACGTGCTGGATGAGCTCGAGCGGGTGGTAGACGTACGCCGCACGCTCATCGACCGGTTCGACGAGAGGGCAGTGGCTCCGGGTGACCCCATGTGGCGGCTGAACGAGCGGTTCACGCCCGTGTACCTGCACCACCGCTTCACGTTGGGTGCGGCCGTCAAGACCGTGGGCGGCATGGATTACCGTTATGCGGTCCGGGGCGACCCGCTGCCGCCCACGAGGCTGATCGACGGCGAGCGGCAGCGCCGAGCCCTGGACCTTCTAGTGGAGGCTCTTCACCCCTCCGAGCTGGCGGTTCCCGAGGCGGTGTTGGAGCTCATGGCGCCCCAGCCGTTCGGGTACCGACCGGTCCGAGTCGACTTCAACAGCCGAGCAGGTCCCGCCTTCGACCAGTTGGGCATCGCCCGGACACTGAGCGAGGTGATCGTGGGTGGTGTCCTCCACCCAGCCCGCATGGCCAGGGTGGCGGCCTTCCACCAGCGTGACCCGTCACTGCCGACGCCCGAAGAGGTTGTACAGCGCTTCGTGGACGGGACATGGCGCGCCGCCACGTCGTCCGATCCCCTGGGGCGCGTGGCCCAGCGCACGGTCCTGGACGAGCTCGTTAACCTGGGATCCGACGCGGACGCCACGGTGGAGGCCCGCGCAGCGGCCGAATGGGGTCTCCGCCAGATCGCGGGAGTCATCGGCAGTGCAGCGGAGACACCCAACCCCTCGGTGGCCGCACACCGGGAGCTGGCGGCGGCTGACATCGAGCGCTTCCTTGCCCGGCGTTACGAGGGCGGAGAGCGGACCGAGGGTCTCCCGGCACCCCCGGGGACGCCCATCGGACAACGGTCATCGCACCCCAATCGGTAGTTTCTCGGGCGAACGAGGAACGCCGGTCGAGTCGAGAACGGAGCCTTCTGATGAAGCGGATGATGCGCACGATCACCCTGACCCTCTCGCTCGTGGTGCCCGCCGGTCTTCCGGCGGCGCTGGGAGCCCAGCTCTCCCCCGAAGAGGCGGCCATCGCCCGGTACGTCGACGAGCACGCCGAGGACGCCATCGTGCTCCTGGAGCGGCTGGTGAACGTCAACTCCGGCACGCTCAACCTGGAGGGTGTCCGCGAGGTGGGTGACATCCTGGACGGTGAGCTGGCGGCGCTCGGCTTCGAGACCCGTTGGATCGACTTCCCGCCCTCGGTCAACCGCGCCGGACACCTCTACGCGGAGCGCGAGGGCGAACGCGGCCGGAGGCTCCTGCTGATCGGCCATCTGGACACCGTGTTCGAAAAGGATGACGCGTTCCAGACGTTCGAACGGCGGGGCTCAGTGGGCATCGGTCCCGGCACCGACGACATGAAGGGCGGCGACGTCACCATGGTGCTGGCACTTCAGGCCTTGGCTAGCGTTGGGGCCCTGGACGACACCACGATCCGAATCGTGGTCACGGGCGACGAGGAGCGGCCGGGCGAGCCGCTGGAGCTGGTCCGCCGGGACCTGATAGCCGCGGCCCAGGAGAGCGACGTTGCCCTGGGGTTCGAAGGCGGCGTCCGTGACGCGGAGGGCGACTGGGGGACGATCGCTCGCCGGAGCGCCTCGGGGTGGAAGCTCACCGTTCGGGGTCAGCAAGCCCACTCCTCCCAGATCTTCACGAACGACGTGGGTGCCGGCGCGATCTTCGAGGCGTCCCGGATCCTCAACCACTTCTACGAGGAGGTCCGGGGCGAGGAGTACCTCACCTTCAACGCGGGGCTCATCGTCGGAGGCACGGACGTCACATATGACGAGGACACCGCCACCGGGACGGCGTTCGGGAAGACCAACGTGGTGCCCCGGGACGTCATCGTGGCGGGTGGGATCCGGACCATCTCTCCCGAGCAGCTCGAGCGAGCCCAGGCCGCCATGAGAGCGGTGGTGGAACGGCATCTGCCGCACACGAGCGCCGGCATCGAGTTTGCCGAGGGCTATCCGCCCATGGCCCCTACTGCAGGCAACGAAGCGCTGCTGGATCTCTACAATCGGGGGAGCGACGACCTGGGCCTCGGGACCCTACAGGCCCTGGACCCCAGCCGGCGAGGCGGGGCCGACATCTCTTTCGTGTCGGAGTACGTGGACGGGTTGGCGGGGCTGGGGGCCATCGGCACCGGGGCCCACAGCCCGGCAGAGCGCGTTGACCTGAGCTCCATCCCCGTGCAGGCCAAGCGTGCCGCGATCCTGATCTATCGGCTTACGCGAGACGCGCCGGCGTCGTAGGGAGAAACGGCTGGGGAGGACGTCGAGGGGTCTGTCGCCCTCATAGAGCTCTCCCGACGTTCGCCGCCTCGAGCTCGTCCCGAGCCGCTCAAAGGGGCTGGAGCCTGCCGTCCTCCACCAGCCACTGCTCGTCGGCCAGGGCCTCCGCGTCCCTCTCGTCGTGACTCACCAGGAGGACGGGTACCTGGCGCTCGGAGCAGAACGTCCGGACCCTGTCCGCCACCTGGGCTCGGAGAGGGCGGTCCAGAGCCGAGAAGGGCTCATCGAGCAGCAAGAGCCGGGGCTCCGCGAGCAAGGCCCGTCCCAGAGCGACACGCTGCTGCTCCCCGCCACTCAGGCGGCGTGGCCTCCGGTCCAGGAGCGCGTCGACGGACAGGAGCCGAGCCATCTCCCGCACCCGGGCGCGAGGGGCGCCGGAGTAGGCCAGGTTCTCCGAGACATTCAGGTGAGGGAAGAGCAGGGCGTCCTGAGGAACCCACCCTACACCCCGGGCCCAGGGAGGCCGAAAGACGCCGGAGGTTGAATCCTGCCACACTTCTCCGAGCACCTGGACCTTGCCCGACGCGCTCCGCTCCACTCCCGCCAGAACCCGGAGCAGCGTGCTCTTGCCGGATCCGGATGGCCCCACGACGGCCACAGCATGGCGCTCCGACACCAGATCGGCCTCGAGGCCGAGCGTGCCCAGCGAGAGCCGCAGGTGCAGCTCGATCCAGGGAGCGCCGTCAGCCACGGTGATCCTCCAGGCGCGCCCGCTGGCGTCGGGTCAGGGCCTCGAAGCCCAACAGGGCTACGAGGGAAATGACCACGCTGGCACCCACGAGCATCCAGGTGGCCCGGTGTCCCGCGGGTGACTCCAGCAATGAGTACACGGCCAAGGCGATGGTCTGCGTGCTCCCCTCCACGTTGCCCGCGAGGACGATGGTGGCACCGAACTCACCCAGGGCCCGAGCGAACGCCAACACGGCACCCGCCGCGATGCCCGGTACGGCCAGGGGGAGGGTCACGCGGCGGAACGTGGCCGCCCGATGTACGCCCAGCGTCCAGCTCACCTCCTCGTAGCGCGTGTCCACGGCTTGGAATGCGCCCCGGACCGCCATGATGTAGAGGGGGAGGCCCACGACCAGGGCCGCGACCGTAGCGCCCAGCAGGGTGAACGGAACCTCGACACCCACGCTGACGAGCCAGGCTCCCAGCACGCTCTGGGATCCCAGAAGGCTGAGCAGCAGGAATCCGGTCACGACCGGCGGGAGCACCAGCGGCACGAGCACGAGGGTGGCGAGAAGGCTCTTCCCCACGAACTCCTTCCGTGCCAGGAGCCAGCCCACCGCGACGGCTGGTGCCAGGCCCACCAGGGTCGCCGCCAGGGCCACCACCACCGAGAGCCGGATAGCGGACCACGCATCCGGCTCCCTGGGCACCAGTGCCCCCGCTAGCCGTGCGACAGGTGAGACAGCGGGCCGGAAGCCAGCGCTCGCGAAGATCTCCCGAGCCCGCTCGCCGCCCAGGAACGCGACGAAGTCCGCAGCTTCGGCCGCGGCGGTGGAGGTCCGGAGCACCGCGGCGGGGTACACCACCTCCAGGTGGCTCTCCGGTGGCAATGCGAACGCCACCGTGACCCTGGGCTCGACCGTCGCGTCGGTGCCGTACACGATCCCGGCGTCGACTTCGCCCCTGGCAATCCATTCCAGCGTACCCCGTACGGAGCCGCCGCGCACGACACGATCCTCCAGCGCCCCCCACACCCCCGCCCACTCCAGGGCCTGCCTGGCATATCGACCCGCAGGCGCGTTGGCGTCCGCGATGCCGATTCGCGCGACCGCGACCGGATTGACCAGAGCGGCCGGACCGGCCAGATACCCGGGCCGCCCCACGGGGACCGCTACGACCAACCGATTGGCAGCCACCACCGTGCGCGAGGCGGGCACGATCCACCCCCGCTCCTCCACCCAGTCCATCCACTCCTGGTCCGCCGACACGAACACGTCGCCGGGTGAGCCCTGATCCACCTGTCGGGCCAACCGCGAGGTCGCCGCGAAGCTGAATCGCACCGGCCGGCCGCCGCCCTCCTCCCACGCCTCGACCACCGCCGGCAGGACGTCGGTCAGGCTGGCGGCGGCGAGGACCAGAAGGGTCTCGTCGGCGGATGCCTCCGGCTCGCTCTGCGCGGCGACGAGCGCGGTAGCACCGTGCAACCCGGTCGCCATCAGGCAGATCGCACCGGTGGCGAGGACTCGAAACCGGCGGTCACGGGGGAGGCGGGGGCGCGGTGGGCCAGGAGCGGGCCCGCGGGTGGGGATCGGTCGTCGGTAGTGCATGGCAGAGTGCGAGCGAGGTTAGACCGACCCTGCCCGCCCCGGCAAGTTTCCCCGAGCGGCGGGGCCCACGGCGGCCCGTGCAGGCGAGCGCTGTGCACGCTAACCTGTGCCGCCCGACCACCCAGCACCCGACCGTTGCCGCAGGGAGGACCCGTGATGCCCATCGAGCGTTCCCGGGACGGGGCAGCGTTGGTGACGCGAAGGAGAGCACCTTGGAGCCTGTTCGATCCAACTTCCAGGTTCGTAGCTACGAGCTGGACAGCTTTGGCCATCTGAACCACGCCGCCTTCCTCAACTACT
This sequence comes from Gemmatimonadota bacterium, assembly GCA_039589315.1. Taxonomy (GTDB): domain Bacteria; phylum Gemmatimonadota; class Gemmatimonadetes; order Longimicrobiales; family Gaopeijiaceae; genus JBDHHQ01. Next base: position 12,758 of record JBDHHQ010000048.1, on the reverse strand, counting down.
TCGAGCAGGCCCGATTCGACGCCCTCGAGGCCTGTGGGTGGCCCATCGCCCGCATCCTCGAACACGATTGGGGCATCTATGTGGTCCGCATGGAGGTGGAGTACCGGGCCGAGGCGAGGTGGGGCGACGAGCTCACTGTGGAGACATGGGTATCCGAGGTTCGGGGGAGCAGCATGACGCTGGCCCAGGAAGCGATTCGCCAGGACGGCGTCCTCGCCGCCGGGGCCCGGGTCGTCGGGGTCTGGGTAGGATCCAATCGCAAGCCCATGCGCATGCCCCGGGAGCTCCGCGAGGCGTTGACCGCTCTCGGCGGGGTTGACCGCGTGCTCCGCCTTCGACGATAGTCAGCGCTTCACTGGAAGCCCTGCAGGAGGTTCACCCGGAGTCGGACTCATGAACCCGTCACGCCTTTCTTTGGGGGCGCTGGCCCCTCTTTGCCTCCTCCTTGCCGCCGCCTGCGGCGCACCCGCCGCTGACGACGCCCCACAGGAAGCCGTGGAGGCGGCAGCCACTGGCGCGCCTTCGGAGATGGCTGGGTTTTGTACGCCCGGGAACGGCGGCATAACCCTGCCGCCAGGTTTTTGCGCCATCGTGGTCCACGAGGGCGTGGGGTTGGCCCGTCACATCGACGTGGCGCCCAACGGTGACATCTTCGTGGCCATCCGTAACGGCCGGGACGACGACGGCCCCGGCGGCATCGTGGTGCTGCGGGATACGGACGGTGACGGCGCCGCCGACCAGGAGGAGCGCTGGGGAGAAAACGGTGGCTCCGAGGTGCTGCTCCACGGCGGCTACGTCTACTTCGGCACCGACGACGCCATTCTCCGCTACTCGATCCCCGAAGGAACCATGACGCCGTCCGCGGCACCGGACACCGTGGTCTCCGGGTTGCCCGCCGACCGCAACCATCGCTCGAAGTCCATCGCGATCTCGGGGGATGGCGCGCTCTACGTCAACATCGGGGCTCCGTCGAATGCGTGCATGGCGGAGGCCCGCACACAGGGATCGCCGGGGAAGGACCCCTGTGACGACCTCGAGACGCGTGGCGGGATCTGGCGGTTCGATGCCAACGCGACGGGACAGACCCAGGCCGACGGCACGCGGTTCGCGACCGGGCTACGGAACACTTTCGCCCTCGCTCTCCATCCGGGCACCGGGCAGCTCTACGGTGTGGTTCACGGACGAGACCAACTGCACGCCCTCCACGAGGAGTACTTCACCGAGCAGGAGAGCAACCAGAACCCCGCCGAGGAGTTCGTGCTGATCACCGAGGGCAGCGATTTCGGCTGGCCGTACTGCTTCCACCGCTACGACGTGGACAGGAAGGTGCTGGGACCCGAGTACGGAGGTGACGGCGAGGAGGTCGGACGCTGCGCCGAGATGGACCTTCCGCTCCTCTCCTTCCCCGGACATTGGGCCCCCAACGACCTCGCCTTCTACACGGGTAGCCAGTTCCCCGACGAGTACGGAGGTGGCGCCTTCATCGCGTTCCACGGGTCCTGGAACCGGACTCCCGTCCAGCAGGGCTATCAGATCTCCTTCGGCGCCCTGGATGACGCCGGCCAGCCGGAAGGCGGATGGTCGACCTTCGCGGCAGGCTTCTCCGGCGGGACGATCGAGAGCCCGAGAGACGCGGCAAGACGTCCCACGGGAGTGGCCGAGGGGCCTGACGGTTCGCTCTACGTGAGCGACAGCGTCGAAGGCACGATCTACCGCATCGTCTACATGGGGTCGTCGCCCCCCTCCTAACGGGTGCGCCGCGCGGGCCAGATATGACGAGCGGCCACCCTGCTCCGGGGTGGCCGCTTTCGTTCCTGCCCGCGGAGATAACCCTGGGCTCGGGAGCCGGTTGGCGATCATGGCGGAGCCCGCTCCGCGCGCCATGTCGTGGGCTCCGGAGGCGCCGCACTAGCCGAAGGTCTGCTCCACGATCCTGAGCGCCACCATGAGCAGCACCCCCAGAAGCAGCGTGAGCGTGTGGATCAGCCTCTCCCTTCGAGGAGCGTCGTGACGGTGTAGCTCGGGGATCAGGTCGGCCGACGCGATGTAGAGGAAGTTGCCCGCGGTGAAGGGCAGCAGGACGGACGCCAGCAGTGGAAACCGCCCTCCCAGGACCAGGACGGTCAGCGCGCCGAGAATCGCCATGCACGCCGACAGAAAATTGAACCAGAGCGCCTTCCTGACCGGGAGCCCACCGAACACCAGGACGCCGAAGTCGCCGATCTCCTGGGGTACCTCGTGGGCGATGATGGCTAGCGTGGTCACGGCACCTAGCCTCGCGTCGATGGCGAAGGCGGCGGCGATCACCATGCCGTCGATGAAGTTGTGCACTCCGTCGCCGATGAGGTTCATGGCCACGACGGGATGATGACGATGCCCGCGGTGCCCCTGGGGCACCTTCGGCTCCTCTCCGAAGTGGTGATGGTGCTGCCAAAGAGATCCTTCCAGGACGAAGAACCCGAGGAAGCCCAGGAGGAACAGGCCGGATACGGCAACCGTGTTGCCCAGAGCCTCCACGGCCTCCGGCAGGAGGTGCGCCACGGCCCCGCCCAGCAGCACACCCGCGGCCAGGCTCACGAGCACGCCGAGGGTTTTTTCCAGCCTGGCGGTGTCCCGGGCGATCGTCACGACCCCCACCAGCGAGACCAGGCTCACGACCGCCACGGCCGACAGGGTGTAGACCCAGGTCTGGGTGTTCATGGAGGCAGCTCGGAGAGGCGTGGCCCGATGTCCTCGACCGCCGAGGCAGGCTCGCTCCGACAGCCTTTGGCCACGATCCGGATCGGGCCCACTAGGCGACGCCCGCCGCTTCCAGAGTCGCGACCTTGTCCTGCAGCAGGCCCAGGTACCTCTGCACGTGCGAGAGACGCGTGCGGAAGGAGAGGATCGCCACCCGAAGCACGAATTGGCCGTCCAGGAGCGTCGAGGAGACGAAGGTGCGGCCGTCCTTCAGGATCTCGTCGAGCAGCCGGCGGTTGAAGTCGTCCGCATCGCCGCGCTCGGGGACCCACCGGTACGTCGCGACCGAAAGCTCGGGCTCCGGGCCCACCTCGAAGCCCAGCTTCTCGACCTCTGCGTGGAAGTACCTCGTCAGCAGGAGCTTCTCCTGGAGACAGGCGCGGAAGGCCTCCACCCCGTGCAGTTGGAGCGGGAGCCATAGCCGCGGGCCCCGGAAATGCTTGCTGAACTCGGGAGAGAGGTCACCGGGAGACGCAAGCTCCACCGTCTGCTCCGAGAGCGTGTCCTGCATGTAGTGGGCGTGGTAGCTGTGTGCTCTGTACAACGCCTCCTTGTCCCGCACCAGGATCGCCCCGGAGCCGAAGGGCAGGAAGAGGCCCTTATGCGGGTCGAGGACGACGGAATCGGCCATGGACATGCCCGAAAGCCGGGACGCTGCTTCGTCGCATAGGACGAAGAAGCCGCCGTAGGCTGCGTCCACATGATACCAGAGCCCCTTGTCGCGGGCGATGCGACCCACCTCTTCCAGCGGGTCGATGGCGCCCACGTCGGTGGTGCCGGCCGAAGCGACCACGAGCCATGGGATCAGACCGTCGGCCTGGTCCGCGTCCACCTGAGTGGCGAGACTGGATGGTTGCATACGGAACCGGTCGTCCATGGACACCGTGCGCCGGACGCAGTCATCGAGTCCGGCGATGCGCAGTGCTTTGTCCACGCAGTGATGGATTTGATCCGTGGTGTAGACCACCGCTCGCTCGTAGTCCCGGGAGCGAAGGCCGTGGGCCTCCCGGGCGGTGACCACGCCGATGAGGTTGGCGACGCTGCCTCCGGAGGTGAGCACGCCCCCCCACCCCGCGGGAAGCCCCACCAGATCGGCCATCCACGACAGCGCGGATTCTTCGAGCTCGACTGCTCCGGGGCTGGCATACCGCACCCCCACATACCGGTTGGTGACAGCCGCCAGATAGTCGCCCAGCGAAGCGGCATAGACACCGCCGCCCGGGATATAGCCGAAGTGCCCTCCCGACGCCGGATTGATGCCGCCGGTGTCGACCGCCCTGCCGAAGAGGCCGAGCAGCTCGTCAAGCGAGGTGGGCTCCTCTCCGATGGGCCACGCCCGGATCTCGGCAGCGCCGCTCGCCTCCACCTCGTAGGTCTTGGACTCGGGGAGCCCTTCGAGAAACCCCTCGGTGTAGGCCACGACGCGGTCTCGCAGCTCCTCGCGGGCTGCCGCATCCGGCTCGAGCTGACGGCTCACGGCCTCGGCCTTGCGAATCTGTTCTATCATCTCGTCCTGTCGCTCGCGGACGTTCGTCCGGATGAAGCGCGCTCGTCCTGACCCGGACTGGATACAGTCGCCCGCTCGCCCTACTATCCCCGCAGGGGCGAGGTCGAGCCATGCGAGCGAGCTCGGGACCCCGCCATGACCATGACCCCATCCCACCGCTGGAGGCCCGAACGCGGACAGCCATCAGGCTGCTCCCGCCCACGAGCTCGGCGTCGTGGGCTCCAACGGACGCGATATCGTGTGCGACACGGCCCCGCGGGACAAGAAGGGGACGGACCCCCGGGCGACGAGTGGACCACGTCCACCATCGGGGATTTCCACAACGACCGATCGGGGAGGCACGTGGAGATGAGAGCGCACCTCGTACTGTTGGCCCTTCTGCCGGCTCTCGCTCCAGGCGCCCCGGCTTCGAGTCAGTCGGTGGAAGAGCATCCCCGAGTGCGCGAGGCCCTGGGCGTGCTCGAGGCCTGGGTCTCCGCCAAGCGGGACTTCGATCGACTCCCCGGTGTTTCGATGGCGGTGGTGCACGACCAGGACGTCGTGTGGAGCGAGGGGTTCGGATACGCCCACGTGGAGACGAAGGCCCCGGCTGCGCCCGGCACCATGTACTCCATTTGCTCCATATCGAAGCTGTTCACCAGCATCAGCCTGATGCAGCTCAGGGATGCCGGCAAGGTCCACCTGGAGGACCCCGTCGCGGAGCACCTCGACTGGTTCCAGATCGACGACCCCCACGAGCGTGGCGGGCCCGTGACGGTCCGCGGCATCCTGACCCACTCGTCCGGTCTGCCGCGGGAGTCGGATCACCCGTACTGGACCGGACCCGATTACCCGTTCCCCCCCCGTGAAGCCGTCGTCGAGCGACTGACCATGCAGGAGATGCTCTACGCCGCCGACACCTACTACCAGTACTCGAACCTCGGCCTGACCCTGGCCGGCGAGATCGTGGCCGCCGCCGCCGGCATCCCGTTCGGCGACTACGTCCAGAGCCACGTCCTGGAGCCCCTGGGTCTGGACGACACCTACGCCGACCATCCGGAGCAGCACAGGGGCGGGCGCTTCGCCACGGGGTACTCGGCCATTCGCCGTGACGGCAGCCGCGACGTCGTGCCGCCCTACTCGGTCCGGGGGATCGCTCCCGCGGCCGGCTTCGTGTCGACGGTGGAGGATATCGCGCGGTTCGCGTCCTGGCAGTTCCGCGTCCTCGAGGGCCACGACGAAAGCATCCTCTCTCGGAACACGCTCCGGGAGATGCATCGCGTGCACTGGGTGGATCCTGACTGGGAAACGACTCGAGGCCTCGGGTTCAGCGTGTGGCGGGACGAAGCTGAGGAGGAAACGTTCGTGGGCCACGGCGGCTATTGCCCGGGCTATCAGTCGCACCTGCTCCTGAACGCCGGAGACCGGGTGGCGACGGTCTTCATGACCAACACGAACGGTGTGAGCAGCCGTAGCTTCACCCAGACGGCGTACGAGATCGTGGCGCCCGCCGTCGCGGAGGCGCTGAAAAGTGACGGCGAGGCGAAGTGGGCGGACCCCGAGCTCGAGCGGTACGCAGGCCGCTACACCAACTGGCTCGCAGGCGAATCGGTCGTGCTGCCCTGGAAGGGGAGCCTCGCCGTGCTGTCGCTCCCCACGGACGACCCGATGGAGAGCCTGACGGAGCTGAAGTACGTCGAAGGAGGGGTCTTTCGGAGGATCCGGGATGACGGCAGCCTGGGTGAGGAGGTCGTCTTCGAGTCGGATCAGGCCGGAAACGTCACCCGCATGTGGCGCCACTCGAACCCCATGACGCGCGCTCCTCTCCCCTGAGGCCTGGCCCGCCCTCCAGTGGTAGCCTGAGCGGAGGCGGCGTGTCTGGCCGGGCCATCGAACGCACCGCGGCCGGAGCGCTCGCTCCCGCCGCGGACCGGCGGCGGAAATCGGACCTCTGTCCCGACCTTACCGCGCGCCCGCCATGGCGGCGTCCCGAATCGTTCTGAATTCCGTGCCCTCGCGCCAATTCGGAAAGGCCGACGACGTGGCGAGGTCGTGGCCTACTGCGTACAGGAGCTCCAGGTCCTGGATGGCGCCGCGCCAATCCCAGCTCTCGTCGAACTCGTCGGACGGCTTGTGGTACCGATTCGTGGTATAGTCGTCCCGCTGCTCCATGGTCCAGTCCTCGCCGTGCTCCACGTGGTCGATGCCTGGATCCGTGTACAGGGCGGGAATACCGACCTTCGCGAAGCTGAAGTGGTCTGATCGGTAGTAGAATCCCTTCTCCGGCTCGGGGTCCGGCTCGACCGTCCGTCCCTGCGCTGCCGCGAACCGCACCAGATACTCGTCCAGCTCGGAGTTACCGAATCCGATGACGGTTATGTCGTTCATGGGCCCCTCCACGTTGAGGACGTCCATGTTGATCGCCGCCACCGTCTTCTCGACTGGATAGACCGGGTAGGACCCGTAGTACGCCGAGCCCAGCAGCCCCTGCTCCTCGGCCGTCACCGCCAGGAACAGCAGCGAGCGGGCCGGCCGCTCCTCGAGGCTCGCGAACGTCCTGGCCATCTCCAGGAGGCCGGCGGTCCCGGTGGCGTTGTCCTTCGCACCGTTGAAGATGGGATCCGCCAGGGACGGATCGTCGGAGGTGCCGAAGTGATCCCAGTGGGCCATGTAGACCACGTACTCGTCGGCACGCTCCGTCCCGGGCAGCACGGCGAGCACGTTCCGGGAGGTGGATTCCCGCACGCTGTTGGCGATGTCCACCGATGCTGTGAGCCCGAGGGGAACTGCCTGGAACCCAGGCTGGGCCGCAGCGGCTTCGAGCGCTGCCAGGTCGTGCCCACCGGCGGCGAACAGCTCGGCCGCGGCGTCGCCGTGGATCCAGGCCTCCACCGCCACGCGGCCCATGTTCCCGCCGTCGCGCACCAGGTCGAACTGGGGGCCCGTCCAAGACCCCGTCACGACCTCCCACCCGTAGCCGGCCGGCGCGGCGTGGTGAACGATGAGCGCCCCCACGGCTCCCTGTCTCGTCGCCTCCTCGAACTTGTAAGTCCACCGTCCGTAGTAGGTCATGGCGTTACCGCGGAAGACGTCTGGATCCTGAGTGGCGAACCCTGGGTCGTTCACGAGGATGACCACGGTCTTGCCGGTGACGTCGACCCCGGCGTAGTCATTCCATCCGAACTCGGGCGCGACGATGCCGTAGCCCACGAAGACGAGCTCGGAGCCGTCCAGCCCGGTTTGCTCCAACACCCGCTTGGTCCAGCCGACGTAGTCGTCGGCCCACACGAGCGACCGGTCCCCACCCGGCCCGCTCACGGTCAACGTCGGAGCTCCCAGCACGGTGATCTCCACGAGTGGCACGTCCTGGTACCAGGATCCGTCATTCCCGGGCTCGAGCCCCAGCTTCTGAAACTCGTCGCGCAGGTAGGACACCGTACGCTCCTCGCCCGGCGACGAAGGGCCTCGGCCGCCGAACTCGTCGGAAGCGAGCATACGCGTCCATTCGGCCAGGGTCTCGGCACCCAGGGCCCCGGCCCCCTGGCCCGTCGGACGGGCCGGTGCGCCTTGCTGCCCATCGCCACAGCCGAGACACGCGAGCAGAGGGACGACGACCGGAAGCAGTTGGATCTTTCGACACATGGGAAGACCGTCTCGTGTTGGGTGGTGAGGGCAGGTCGCGAAGCGAGGGACAAGTTAGGAGAGGGTCGCACCACGGAGCCAGAGAGCCAACGTCAGCGGAGCCCCGCCCCTGGCAATGGCCGATTCGTCTCGCCAGGTTATCCGCTCCAACCACACCGGCATATCGAGGGATTCCGGCAATGCGCAGCACGATCGCACGACTCACGACCCTGTCCCTGGCCGTATTCCTGGCTTCCTGCGCCGCAGGCTCCACCACCGGCGCCGCAGCCCAGGACCCGGCTCCGGACGCGAACCAGGCCAGGAATCCGGAGACGTTCGACGGACTGAAATGGCGGATGGTGGGTCCCTTCCGCGGGGGCCGCTCCACCGCGGTGACCGGCATCGCGGGCCAGCCCGAGACGTTCTTCATGGGCACGACGGGTGGGGGCATGTGGGTCACCCGCGACTTCGGCCACACGTGGGAGAACATCTCCGACGGTTTCTTCGACGTGGCCTCCATCGGGGCCGTGGACGTGGCGGATTCCGACCCCAACGTCATCTACGTGGGCACCGGCTCCGTCGATATCCGTGGCAATACGTCCACGGGGCGGGGTGTGTACCGCTCTACCGATGCGGGAAAGACCTGGTCCTTCGTCGGCCTGCCCGAGGCCGGACAGATCGGCCGGATCGAGGTCCACCCCGACAACCCCGACCTGGTCTACGTGGCCGCGCTCGGCCACCCGTTCGGCAAGAACCCGGAGCGTGGGATCTTCCGTTCTGCCAACGGGGGCGAGACGTGGGAGCACGTCCTCGCGCTGAGCGACTCGACCGGCGCAAGCGACCTGACCATGAGTCGCCACAATCCCCGAGTCCTCTTCGCCGGCATGTGGCGGGGCGAGCGGAAGCCCTGGAGGCTGATCAGCGGTGGGGAAGAGGGCGGCGTCTACCGCTCAAGGGACGGGGGCGACAGCTGGGAGAAGCTGAGTGGGGGCCTGCCGGAGGGGCTGGTGGGCAAAGTGGGCGTCAGCGCCTCGCCGGCCCACCCGGACCGCGTGTGGGCCATAATCGAGGCCGAGCCCGACGGGGGCGTCTACCGCTCCGACGACGGGGGCGACGAGTGGGAGCGAACCAATGACGAGAACAACCTGCGGCAGCGGGCCTGGTACTACACCCACGTGCAGGCCGATCCGCAGGACGAGAATACGGTCTGGGCCCTGAACACCAGTCTCTACAGGTCCGTCGACGCCGGTGTGACCTTCGAGGCGGTACCGGTCCCCCACGGCGACGTACACGATCTCTGGATCAATCCGACCGATCCGAACCTCATGATCGTCGCCGACGACGGGGGCGGCCAGGTGACCGTGAATGGGGGAGAGACCTGGTCCACCTACTTGAACCAGCCCACGGCCGAGCTCTACGACGTCATCGTGGACAACGACTTCCCGTACCGTCTCTACGGGGCCCAGCAGGACAACACCGCCATCAGCGTGCCCGCCTGGACCTCAGCCAGCTCCCTCCACGCCAAGTCCCACTGGCGCTATCCGGCGGCATGCGAGACCGGCCCCGTCGCCTTTCATCCGGACGACCCCAACATCGTCTGGGGCGGATGCTACGGCGGATCCATCAACCGCATGGACATCGCGAAGGACCAACGCCGCAATGTGATCAACTACCCCCAGCTCCAGCTGGGGCAGGCCGCCCGCGACCTGGAGGAGCGCTTCCAATGGGTGGCGCCCATCGTCGTCTCGCCCCACGACCCCGATGTGGTCTACCACGCCTCCCAGCGGCTCCATCGGACCACCGACGGCGGCATGACCTGGGAGACGATCTCCGACGACCTGACCACGAACACGCCGGAGCACCAGGACTTCAGCGGCGGGCCCATCAACGCCGATATCACCGGCGTGGAGATCTACAACACCATCTTCAGCGTGGCGGTATCCCCGCACGCGGCGGACGAGCTCTGGGCGGGGACCGACGACGGCCGTGTGCACATCACTCGTGACGGCGGGGCCACCTGGACGGAGATCACGCCCGCGCAGATGCCGTCGCTCGGGACGGTGGACGAGATCGATCTCTCTACGCAACAGCAGGGCCGAGCTGTCATGGCGGTACATGCGTACCGCATGGACGACTTCCGACCCTACGTGTTCATCACTGACGACTTCGGCACCACCTGGCGCCTGGCCACGACGGGCGCCAACGGGATTCCGGCCGACCATCCGGTGCGGACGGTCCGGGAGGACCCGGAGCGCCGAGGCCTCCTGTACGCGGGCACCGAGTTCGGCTTCTTCGTATCGTTCGACGACGGAGCTCGCTGGCAGTCCCTGCAGCTCGACCTGCCCGTGACACCGGTCACCGGCATGCGGGTGGCTCACGGCGACATCATCGTCTCGACGCAGGGACGGTCGTTCTGGATCCTCGATGACCGGACTCCCCTCTTCGACGTCTTCGACGGCACGGTGACGGGCGTGAGCCACCTGTTCGGCACGAAGGACGCCTATCGGGCCGACGTGAGCGGGGGGGGCGGCCTCGGCGGGCTGGCGCCGGAACCCCACCCTGGTGGAGCGCTGATCCGGTACTACCTCGCCGAGGAGCCGAGGGAGCCCATCACGCTGGAGCTCCAGGATTTTCTGGGCGAGACGGTCCGCACGTTCTCGAGCGACTCTGCCGCAGCGGAGGCGGCGGGCACCGATCCGCTACCGGTGGAACCCGGAATGAACCAGCTCGTCTGGGACCTCATGTACCCGGGCCCCGACCTGACCGAAGGCTCGGTCGTGTGGGGCTATAGCGGTGGAGTGAAGGCTCCCCCGAGCACCTATCAGGTCCAGCTCGACGCTGGGGAGCAGACCCATGTGCGCGACTTCCAGCTCCTGCCGGATCCACGCATCCCCGAGGTGACCCAGGCGGAATACGACGAGCAGTTCCGCGTAGCGATGGCCGTACGAGACTCACTGACGGCGGTACATGCGGCCATCCAGAGCATCCGGTCCGCCAAGGTTCAGATCGACGAGACCATGGAGCGGGCCGAGCAGCTGGGGCACGGCGAGGAGGTCGCAGCGGCAGGCGACTCGGTGGCGTCCAGCTTGACCGGAGTCGAGGAGCTGCTGATCCAGCTGAGGAGCGAGAGCGGTCAGGATCCGATCCGGTTCCCGGGGATGTTGGACAACCAATATGCCGAGCTGTATGGCAACGTGACGGGGACGGACGGCTACATCGCGGGTGGACCCGAGGGCGCCCCCACGGCCGGTGCCATGCGAAGGCTGGAGCACCTGAACGCGGTGTGGGGCGAACTGCGCCAGCGGCTTCAGGTGATCTTCGACACCGACGTGGCGGAGTTCAACGCCTTGATCGAGCGGCTGGGAATCCCGGCTGTCGCGCTGCCGAGATCGGCGGCCTCGGGGACGCTGCCGAGATCGGCCCCCTCGGGGACGCTCCCCAGCGCCGCATCGAGCGCCGAGCAGACCGTCTGCAGGACCTTGACGCGGGCGAACCGCTTGTCGTCGCCCTCCACGAGGTGCCAGGGGGCGAAGGGCGTGCTCGTCCGCTGCACCATCTCGTGGACCGCCGCTTCGTACAGCGGCCACTTGTCCCTGTTGCGCAGGTCCTCTTCCGTCAGCTTCCACCGCTTGTAGGGGACCTCACGCCGGGCTTCGAAGCGACGGGCTTGCTCCTCGAGAGACACGTGGAGCCAGAACTTCACGACGATCATGCCGTGGTCCACGAGCTCGAGCTCGAACTCGTTGATCTCGCCGTAGGCACGGCGCCATTCTTCCTCGGACGCGAATCCCTCAACCCGCTCCACCAGGACCCGCCCGTACCAGCTGCGGTCAAAGATGGACACTTTGCCGGCTCTCGGGAGCGTGCGCCAGAACCGCCACATGTAGTGGTGAGCCGCCTCCTCGTCCGTTGGCGCCGCGACCTGCGTCACCTTGTAGTTCCGCGCGTCCAACGCCCCGGTCAGCGTGCGGATCGCGCCACCCTTCCCGCCCGCGTCCCAGCCCTCGAAGACGAGGATGAGTGACCGCTCCTGTTCCCTAGCGTGCCGCTGGAGCAGGTTGAGCCTCCCCTGGAGCTCGTCCCGCGCGTTGCGATACTCGGCCTTGGTCAGGCTCTTGCTGAGATCGAGGGTCGACAACACGGTGGGCGCCCGTACGATGGTTGGGCTCGCGGCCGTCCCGTCGTCGGTCCCGGCGTCGCCTCTGGTCTTGGCCCCACCTTCGGGCTCGGTCACGTCGTCGAGCTCGGCTTCCTCGTCGAGCTCGACCCTGGACACGGACAGGGCGCGGTCGCGACGGCGGTTGACGATGGCCCGCTCGATCCCGTCGGCCACGGCCTCTGCGACTTCCAGGTTCCGGTAGTTAGGGTCCGTGGCCTCCACGATCGTCCACTGGGCATGACCCCGGGACGTGCGCACGATCAGGTGTTCGGCCGCGGAAGCGAAGTCGTCGTACATCCTCCAATGGCGCCAGTCCTTGTCTGTCATCCGCCAGGCTTGCCGGGGGTCCTGCTCCAACTCGCGGAAGCGGGCGGCTTGCTGCTCCTTGCCGAGGTGCATCCAGAACTTCAGGATCAGCGTGTGATTCTCGCTGAGCGTTCGCTCGTACGCGACGATGCGGTCCAGACGGTGATCGTACTCGTTCATGTCGATCTGGCCGAAGGCTCTTTGCAGCAACGGCTTCGAGTACCACGCCCTCAGGAAGATGCCGATGTGGCCATTCGAAGGGAGGTCCCTCCAGAAGCGCCAGTACTCGGGACGCTCGTCCTCCTCCTGACTGGGTCGGTCGTAGGCATGGGTGATGATCCTGCGTGGATCCATGAAGTAGCTGAGCCGGTTGGCGGTCTCGCCCTTGCCGCCCTTGTCGACTCCGCCGAAGACGATCAGGACCGAGACGTCCTCGTCCCTGAGGTC
>JBDHHQ010000047.1:0-51507 GCA_039589315.1 Gemmatimonadota bacterium | reverse complement strand
CCCAGTGCCAGCGTCAGGAGAACCGCGGCGGCGAAGCCCGGCCGCTTGATGAGGGAGCGTGTCGCGACCTTGACGTCCTCGATCATCCCCAGCATGCCCCCTCCTCGAACGGTCGTTGCCTCCCGGCGTGCCGCCACGTCAGCGACTCCGTAGGATTGGACGGGTGGAAAGGGGGAGAGGTTGCGACGGGGGGGATCGCGGCGCTTGGAGGGTCAGCGAAACTGGCGCGACCTCAGCCCCTGGGCCCCTTGGATGCGTGCGCCAGCACATACTCCCAGGACGGCTTGCCTTCGATCAATGCCATGGTGCGGATGTCCTCGTCCACGTCGGGCCAGTGGATTCCATGGCCGCCACCGATCAGCCGCCAGTGACTCCGTTGCTCCGGAGAAGCCTCGAGGAGCCGAGGATACCACTCCAGCGGGATCGTTATCGTGCGGCCGTCGGCGAGCTCGACGCTCATCTGGTCTTCGGTGAACCGGACCGTTCGGGCCAGATTCCGAGGATCATCTTCGGAGGAAGTACTCATTCCATCGGCTGATGAGAGGGTCATGGTTGTCTTCAACTATGCGCTGAATCCTCCTGAGTTCCCTGCCTTTGAAGCCACCCGGACGAGCGATGGCCGCTGCCGCCAGCCAGATCTTCGCTCGCTTGTTGTCACGTTCGACATGGACGTGCGGAGGTTCGTCACCGTCGGACGAGTAGAAGAAGAAGCGGTACGGACCGGTCTGGAGAATGGTGGGCAGTCGAGGCTCCTGGAGCGAGGCGTTCGCTCCAACCTCGACGAAGCTGCCGGGCGGTGGGATGGGAGGTGGGGTCTCGGATGAGCCAGATCCCGTGGCAACTCCCATGAGGTGCCTCCTCGACTTCCGCCACGTGTCATCGGTCCATCAGTCTCCCGGAATCATTAGCATGCGCAAGCGCCGACGGAGTCTCGCGTCCGACGATCGCTGGCGCCTCGTGGATCAGCTCGTCGTTCTCGAGTGCTTCGACCATGAACGGGGCGAAGTCCACGCGGCGGGTGAGATTGCTCTCGAGGATGGGGTCACCCACGTGCCGGCACCACACGGGAAGGCCCTGGCTCTCGCCCTCTTCGAGATCGCTTCCGCGCACGACCGTCCATAGCGTGTCACGAGTACCCCTGGACGCCCCACGGGACCAGGACGGTCAGAACCCCGTCGCACCCCGCAACCGCCTTGTTGATGGCCTCGCGGTCGTTCGTGGCTCCCGGGATCATCGTGATGCGCCCCTCGAACTCGTCGAGCTTCTGGACACTCCGCTCCCGGCACACGCCGACCACCCCGTATCCCCGGTCGAGGGCGTGCTGCACCATGTATTTGCCGAGCTTACCGGAGGCTCCGACGATGCAGACTTTCATGTTGGGGGTCCCTGTCTCAGTGGGAACTGCCATCTGACGCATCATCATGCGGCTCGCTCTGCTCTGAGTGCGACGGGAGGCACTCGACTCCGCCTCCGGCAGCTCCAGAAGTCAGATCAACCGTCGCAGGCTTGAGTGTGACTGTGACACGGAGCGGCTACGCACCCTCATCGGTTTTCTTGCGTCCCGAGTCAGGCGGGTGGGATCTTTGCCCCATGGCCGACCCTGCAGACCTTCTGAACACCGCCTTCGAAGGCCGCTACACGATCGATCGCGAGTTGGGCGCAGGTATGATGGCGACGGTCTATCTGGCGGAAGATCTCAAACACGGTCGCAGGGTCGCGATCAAGGTCTTCCGCCGTGAGTTCGCCCTTACCGTCCGACGTCAGAGGTTCCTCAGAGAGATCGGGATTGCGGCTCGGCTCACCCATCCGAATATCCTCCCCCTCTATGACTCGGGCGAGGTAGACGAGCTCCTCTATTACGTGATGCCCTACGCGGAGGGCGAGAGTCTCCGAGACCGCATCGCCCGAGACCAGCGGCTCGGCGTGGAGGATTCGGTCAAGATCTCGACGGAGATCGCCGACGGGCTCGTTCACGCTCATGAAGCTGGGGTCGTCCACCGTGACATCAAGCCGGAGAACATCCTCCTCGAGGCCGGACATGCCGTGATCGCTGACTTCGGCGTGGCTCTCGCCGCTTCGGAGGCAGGAACCAGGGAACTAACCGCTGAAGGCCTGTCCATCGGGACCCCCCAGTACATGAGTCCCGAGCAGGTGGTAGGAAAGGGCGAGGTTGATGGCCGATCTGACGTCTACGCCGTCGGCTGTGTTCTCTACGAGATGTTGGTGGGTGCTCCCCCGTTCACCGGACCCTCCGTACAAGCGGTGCTGTCACAGCACCTTACCGCCCGCCACACATCTGCACGGGAGTCCGTTCCAGCCATTCCACATTGGCTGGAAGAGGTGATCGACCGCTCCCTGGAGAAACAGCCGAAGGACCGGTACCAATCGGCCGCCGAGTTGCTCGACGCGCTCGCTGAGCGAGGGCCGGAAAGTGTAGAGGCCCATTCTACACGAAGGCGCACAGGCGTCTCTGCCGGCGTTGTCGTCGCCATCTCTGCGCTAGGCTTATTGTCCTGGGCAGCCTTTGGCGGTCGAGACCCTGCGCCGCCTGGACCCGCTCCTTCGGTGCTCGCCGTCCTTCCCTTCGAGAGCTCCGGCGTGGGCATCGATGAGTTCGGTGACGGAATGGTCGATCTCCTTTCGGCGAAGCTGGACGGGATGGGAGAGATCGTCATCGTACCTCCGCGATCGGTCCATTACAGGTGGCGGACCGAGGTCTCGGAGCAGGGCGTGGCGTTCGCTGGCTCTCTCGACCTCGCGAGAGGTTTGGGCGCAGGGCTTGCGCTCACGGGCAGTGTCGTTTCGACGGGCCCCGACGTTTGGCTCCGAGCGCAGATAACGAGTGTCGATGGCATTCGTATGGCCGAGGCCTCGGTCACCGGACCAAGGCCGGAGCTACTCCCGCTCGTCGACTCTCTCGCGCTCCAGCTGATCAGAGAAGCCTGGTCGGCTCAGGAGCCTATGCCGAGGCTCCGGGTCGCCGCCATCACGACCAGGTCCCTCCCGGCTGCCGGCGCCTACCTCCGTGGGGAGCGGCACTACCGCGGACTACGCTGGGATTCTGCCGTTGCGGCTCTGGAAGAAGCCACTGCGCACGATACCACCTTCGCCCTGGCCTATCATCGACTCTCGGAAGCCCTGAACTGGAGAGATCTGTTGGGGTCGGCCGCCGCAGTCGAGGCGGAGCGTCGGGCGTTCCAGAATATCGAGCGCCTTCCTATGCGGGATCGCACGATCGTGCGCGCCAAGTTGCTGGACCGGCAAGGCAACCTGGCATCGATCGACACCATGACAGCCTACGTCGGCCGATATCCGGACGACCCGGAGGGTTGGTACTACCTTGGCGATGTGCAGTTTCACGGTTGGCGTCTCCTCGGTATCACCCTCCCCGAATTACTCAGACCGTTCGATCGAGCACTCACCATCGAACCCCGGATTCCAACTGTTCTGATTCACCCCCTTGAAATGACGGCCATGTTCGGGGACAGCCTGCGCTTCGCGGGCTACCTCGACCAGCTGGAGGCCCTTGGCGAGCGGGGCCAGCGGTACTGGAACTGGCGGGAAACGATTTGGGGAGATGGAGACCGAGCAGAGGAAGCTCTCGTGGCTGCTCTTCGTGAAGCATCACCACGCTCGTGGATGCCTCCCATCGTGGGGGTGCTGTTTGCATCAGCTGTAGACCCGAGCGTCATCCTCGCCGCGTTGGAGACCGCTTCTGCGACATATCAAGCCCAAGACCCGGCCCAACGCCGCATCGACAGCCTGAGGGTCTCCGTGCTGCAGGCCCTGGGAAGGCTGGACGAGGCCGATGGGGTCATCGAAGCCCTCAAGTTCGAGCACCCTCTTCTCGCCGCCACCATGTACCTCAAACCAGTCATCGCAGAGATGAGGGGTCCACGACCCGATGACCTGGAAGCGCTCCAGGTCATCTCGACTCGCACTCAGCCGTTCGTCGGTGCGTATTGGGCCGATCTCTACGCTCTGGCCAGTGGAAAGGTCGAGGCGCTGTCTGTTGGCGACGCCACAGACAGTACCGACGCCCCCGAGGGAGCGGACCTCTACGCGAGTCTGGCCCGCGCGCTGGAGGGATGGCGGATCATGCTACTTGGGGACACCGCTGCGGCTGCGGTCGAACTGCAGACTGGCCTCCTCGAGGCCGGTAATCGGGCGGGCCTCGTCGAGGCGGGGCATCGAATAAGCACGGGCCCTCTCCGGTACCGGCTTGCGCTCGCCCTCGTGAGCGAGGAGGAAACGAGGGCGGAGGGCCTCCGTCTCTTGCAGACCTCACTTCCGGACTACGAGTACCTGGCGCAGTCTTTCGGGCTGCTGGGCGGCGCTCTCGTACACCAGGACCGCGTCGACGAGGCCGCCGTGGCCTACGGACAGGTAGTCCGGCTTTGGGGGAAGGCCGATGCGGACCTCACCGCCGGGTGGCCCATGGTGGAAGCGCGTCGAACGCTCGGCGACCCTGATTGAGGCGTTGCTTTACGGGCCCTGCCGTCACTCGTCTCCCACCGATCACGACTGGTCGACTACCGGAGCGATGCAGTCTCGCAGGGGACCCTCCCAAGTGTGTTCGTCGAAGGTCGTCCACGTGTCTTCGAGGAGCTCTATGGTCTCGGAGCGACTCCTAGCCGGAGTATAAGGCCGATGATGAACCTGGAATCCGAGGTTTTGCTCGCAGAAAGGCATATATCGTTCGGTCTCCAGAATGAAGTTATGCCAGAGGTCATCGATGGGCTTTGAGGGACCGAAGCTCCCTTCGTGCTCCGTGCCCCGATAGAGGACCTTCATCGTGAAGAACCGCTTGAACTCCTGCTCCACGGCGTCCACGTCGTCCTCATCGACCTCCCCACTCCGCACCAAGGCTTCCTTCGCTTCGCCCAGATCCAGATCGTCGATAGCCTGAATCGCGGCTTCTTGTTCGGGCGTGACTGAGACTGACAACTCCTCGATGAGTCCCATGGTAAGCTCCGTGCGGGAGGGCTGATACCGAGGTTCCGGCGGGATCCGGGGCCGCGCTCGGGTTGGCCTAACACGCTTTCACTGCAATGGATCGGGAGTCAAGGAGTTTCTTGTGCGCTGAACGGTCGCCAACGCGTCTAGCCTATACCGGCGCGCTGGTACCCCCCTCGGGACGACTGCCACTGACCGACGACACTACCAGATATCCGACTCGAGCTTCCCACGTCGTCGCCTAACAGCCAACCTTATGGAATGGGAGCGATCACCGCTGTGTGCCGCCATCGACACCGGGGACGCCGAGCCTCCTACAGCGAGTGAGCGGACACCCGGCGCCCGTGACTGTGCGGCGGCTCCGCCTGCGTCGGAGTCAGACTGCAAGGGCGACGACGCACGGGCCGAAAGCCCCCCGGCCACCCGTAGGTCCGCGCCGCTCTGCAACGCCCGGACGAACGCCACGACGCTCGGGAATCGGTCGCTTGGATTGCCAGAGAGTTCCCTCTGCAGGGCATTGTCAGCACATTCGGGCATCAGCACGCCGGCCTTTCCGACCGAGGGCACGGCCTCCGACTGGGCGAATACTCCGTTCTCTCCAGCGGCGCAACCGGGGCGGAACTGGTTCACGAGGGGCGGATGGTGCACCTGTCGGGGTTCCCGGAAGAGGATGTGGGCCGTAGCGCGGACGAAGACACCTGGACCGCGTCCAGACTGCCCTTCATCCGACGACGGACGGGGCCCCGGCGATCCTGAGGGCACGGAGGAACCGGCAGAAGGGGGGCAGCGACCGGCGTCGCCCCCCGAAGCGTCCAAACCGTGCCAGGTGCGCTAGACTCGAGCGTGCTCCGTGCAGAGCTGCTCCAGCCAGGCCTCGAGCCGGCTCGCGAGCTTGACGCTGTCGAACTTCTCTTCGGCCCTACGGCGAGCCATCTCCGCCATCCGCTCGCGCCTCGGTTCATCTTGCAGTAGCCGGCGAGTCGCTTGTCCCAGAACGGCAGGATCGCGGGAAGTCAGGATTCCCACGTCCGGGGTCACGATGGTGTCGACACCACCGCCTTGATAGGCGACGCACGGGGTTCCTCCGGCCAGTGCCTCGGCGTAGATGATCCCGAAGTGCTCGTTCTTCTCGGGAGCGGCCACGAGGAGCGTCGCGCCACAAATCAGATCGGCCTTGTCTGCCGAGGACACGAAGCCCAGGAAGCGGCCCCGGTCCTCGAGCTCCCGCTCCAACCGGGGCCGCAGCTCCCCGGATCCGATGAAGATGGTGGGAGCCAGATCGGCATATTCCTCCGACGCGGCGACCACGTTCTGAGGCCCCTTCGCTGCCGTCAGCGCGCCGGGGCAGATCACGTACCGGTCCGGCAGATCGTAACGCCGCGTGGCGGTGGGGAGCCGCGCGGGAGAGAACTCCTCCAGGTCGATACCGCAGGGAAGCACCAGGAATCGCTCGGCATCCACGTCGACCAGGGGCCGCACGAGGGAGTCGCGGACGTAGTCCGTGGTCACCAACAACCCGGCAGCGTCCCGGATGGCCGCTTCGATCCTCTCCCAGAGCCGATCGTCGTATCCGCCGTGGTGTCTGGGCTCGACGCCGGTCCCGTGCAGGAACAGGGCGAAGGGCTTTCCGACGCGACGACAGGTCTCGGCCACGGCAATCGCAACGAGGTTGCCATGGTGGCCGATCACGATGTCCACGTCCTCGATCACCCCCTCGAGCGCACGCTCGTAGTGGGGGACGTAGGCGAGCGCCTCCTCGTACGTCATGGGTGGGGGACGTAGGCGAGCGCCTCCTCGTACGTCATGGCCGAGACGGCCTTCTGGGCTTCCTCGGCCCACGGCAGGTATTCGTGGACCGGCGTGATGTCTCCAGGAAGGGAGACACCCACGTTGAGAGCGCCCGCCACTCCGTCGCCCACCCCCGGGTGCATGAAGACGATCTCGTTCCCGCGATCTATGAGCTCGCGCGCCTGTTGACGAGCGACTTCGCCGCTGCCGCGCCCGGCGTTCAGCAGCATCAGTGCGATTCTGATCGGACCAGCCTCCTCGCTTCCGCGCGGTTACGGGTTCCCAGCTCCACCACTTCACCGATGCCGAGATCCGCGTATCCGGGGGCAACACGGGTCGGTTACAGCATCCCCCCACCCCAACCGCCCCACCTCCATCGTCCGCTCGTTCCTCCCCAGGTCCTTGTCCGTATCGTGAACAGCGCCCACCCGACTACTCATGCGTCCACTGGCTGCACAACCCCCCCGTCGTCTCCCCACCATCCATGACATAGACCTGCCCGGTGGCGAACGCGGCATCCTCGGACGCCAGGAACGCGAATAGCGCGGCGATCTCTGCGGGCTTCGCGTGCCGTCCAAGCGGAATCTTGCGGTTCACCGCGTCCAGCATCTCGTCCGTGTACTCGGCGCGCTGCATCGGGGTGAGCACGTATCCGGGGGAGATCGCGTTTACACGGACGACGGGTGCCAGCTCCAGCGCCATGGCGAGAGTCAGCGCGATCACACCCCCCTTGCTGGCACTGTAGTCGGCGTAGTGCGGGTACCCCGTGGATCCCGCGGTGGAGGCGGTGTTGAGAATCACGCCGGAGCCCTTGGCCATCATGTGTCGTGCGGCGGTCTGCGCCGCATGGAAGACGCCCTTGAGGTTCACGTTCAGCACCTCGTCCCATTCCTCCGGCGTGATGTCGAGGAAGTCGTGGCGGATGCTGATACCGGCGTTGTTGATCAGCACGTCGACGGAACCCATGTGGTCGATCGCTTCGGTGAATGCCGCTCGTACCCGCTCGAGGTTCGAAACGTCCGCCCTGATCGCCGCGGCCAGGTCGGGCAGCTCGGCGGAGACCCTGGCCAACGCCTCGTCGCTGCGGTCCAGAACGCAGACGCTGCAACCCTCTTCCAGAAAGCGCGTCGCGGTGGCCTGGCCGATGCCACTGGCCCCACCGGTCACCACTACGTTCTTGCCTTTCAAGCCGCGCATCGTCCTAGATCGACTGGTACGCGGAATAGACGCCGGGGCCGAAGCCGGACAAGGCCTCGAGTAGCTCCTCGCTCGGAGCGCCAAAGAACTCGACCTCCAAGTCGCAAACCCCCAAGAGCGCCTCCATCAGCTCACCGCCGAGGTTGGCCATGTGTTCGAGGACGGCCTCGGAGTCGCGGTACGTCTCCCGCACCACGCACTCGGTGTGATCCGCGTTGAAGAACCAATCGTACTGGAGCGTGCCCGTATCCTTGGTACGGACGGACTCCATGCATTTCTCCGCCACATCCTTGAACTCCTCGAGCTTCCCATCGTGGATCCTCAGCCGGGCGGTCACTTGGATCTCGCTCATGGGGTCTCTCCAGAAAGAGGGGGCGAATCCGCATCGGGAAGGTGAATACTATACACAGCTGTTCACCTCAGCCATCGCGCCCCGTGACCGCCTCGACGCCATCCATCTACCGGTCCCCCGAAGGCCGAAAGGCACTGGCGGAGTTGTACTCTCGCCGGCTCGCACGCCTGGGCCCCGCGTATGAGTCACGCTGGGTGACGACCCGTTTCGGCCGGGCTCACGCCCTGGTAGCTGGTGAAGGTCCGCCTCTGGTCCTCCTCCATGGCGCGGCCAGCAGCGCTCCGGACCTCGCAGACACCTTCGGTTGGGTCGGGCTGGGGTTTCGCCGCTACTTCCTCGATCTCCCGGGAGAGCCGGGTCGCAGCTCCGAGGCCCGCCCGGACAAGACTGGACCCGGATACGGTCACTGGATGTGGGACGCGCTGGACGCACTCGGTCTGGACCGGGTCCGGTTGTTCGGACTGTCGCTGGGGGGGTTCGTCGCCCTGAAGGCCGCGGCAGCAATGCCCGACCGAATCGCGCGAATGACGCTGCTCGTACCCGAGGGATTGGCCAAGCCACGCATGATCCCGTTCGTCCGGTCCGTGACGTGGCCGGCAATTCGCTACCTGATCTCCCGGTCAGAGGCCAACGCTCACCGGTTCGTTCGCGCGTTGAGCGGTGACGACGCGGCCATCCCCGAAGCATTCCTGGAGCAGATGACGCATTACATGAGATACGTGACGGGACCTCCCAAACCCGCTCCGCTCCTCCAGGCCGAAGAGCTGCGCGAGCTCCGGGCGCCGGTTCTGGTCGTGGCAGGCCAGAAGGACGTGCTGTTCCCCGGCGACCGAGTGGCCCGCCGCGCCCAGGCCGTGATCCCCAGCCTGCGCGAAGCGATCGTCGTTCCGAGGGCCGGGCACGTGTACTTCGCCGAGCCGGAAGGCGTCGTAGGCCAACGCCTGCAGGACTTTCTCGCCTCCGACGACTGAGCCACGCCCTCTGCCCAACGATCGTCACCGGGCGTTGTCGGC
Organism: Gemmatimonadota bacterium; assembly: GCA_039589315.1. Taxonomy (GTDB): domain Bacteria; phylum Gemmatimonadota; class Gemmatimonadetes; order Longimicrobiales; family Gaopeijiaceae; genus JBDHHQ01. The sequence continues at coordinate 42,201 of JBDHHQ010000047.1, read as the reverse complement.
GTCACCTCGGTCGTCGAGAACACCGAAGAACCAACGCGAGAGCACACCGCACCTCTGAGGCGTGCGAGCGGCGATACGGACCGGCGTGGAAGTCGTCCCGCCACCACCCGATTGACCGGGCTTGACGTCCTTCCAAAACTGACTACATTGTAACATACTACAATGTAGCTAACACCGTCCGGCGGTATCAGCTCCCGAGGCGATGCCGCACGGCGGTGTGGAGTGGTGACCGACGGGAGGTGAAGACAAATGACCGATGCAACGAAGCGGATCCGCATGAGCGGGCTTCGCAATCCTGTTTACGTGGCCCTGGTAGCAGGGTGCATGGCGCTGGCAGGCTGCGGCGACGTGACCATCGAAGGACCTGATTTGTGCGGGAGCGATGGCTTCTGCGAGCCCTCGACCCCGGCGTATCAGGCGCAGGAGTCGTTCGAGCTCCGGGCAGTGGCCCTGCCCGAGCTCGCTTTGGTGGGCGTGGCTGGTTCCGTCGAGATCGTCGGAATCTTATCGGCCACCGAGGTCGTGGTGGAGGGCACCCGCCGGGTCCGCTCTCACAGTGTCGAGGACGCGACGAGCGCCCTCGCCGAGCTACGGGTCGAGGTGCGGGAGTCCGGCCAGACGCTCTTTCTCGAGACCGTGCAGCCGAGTCGTGGCCAGGGCCGGACCTATCAAGTCGACTACCGCATGACCGTTCCGGATGGCGTGGCCCTGACGCTCGAGCAGGGAGCCGGCCCGGTCGAAGTGCGCTTTGTTCGAGCGGACGTCGAAGTGCAAATCGCCGCGGGCTCCGTCACCCTCGAAGACCTGCACGGGAACGTGCGCGTCGCCGTGGCTGCGGGCGCAATCGCGGTCTCCACCGAGGTGCAACCCAGTGGCATCGTCGACCTGGGCACAGGCGCGGGTGAGATCCGGCTGAGCATCCCGCGGGGCACTTCGGCGTGGTTGGAGGCGACTTCCGCCGCGGGCCGGGTGAACGTCGTCGACCTCACCGTGAACGACCTGGATCCCCGGACTTCGGCCGTCCGTGGCACGCTGGGGGACGGCGACGGGACCATTCGTGTCCACACGGCGGCCGGCGACATCACCATCAGCGGGAACGGATGAGAAGGAGGCATGGGCATGAGACGGCAGACTGATGGCGCGGCGCCGCACGTCCTGGTCTTCGCGCTCGTCCTTTTTTCCGGTGCCGCATGTGGCGACTCGCCCACGGACCAGGACGGGATGGTGGACAGCGGCTCCTGGTACCGAACCGGGTTCCGGTGGCCTCACGATGGCGCACCGTACGAGAGCGCCAACTTCATCGTGTACAGCGACGCGGCGAGCTTCGAGGCACGCGAGAAGCTGTCGGAGATCGGCGAGAGCCTCATGGTCGAGCTCATCGACGACTTCGAGATCGATCCCGCGACCATGTTCAGATGGCCCCCGAGTCAATCGAAGCTCCACATCTACACGTACAGGGACCGTTACGAACAGTCGTGGGGCGGATGGGGCTACTACGGCGGCTTGATGATCTACTCGTTGGATCATCCGATTCGGAGCACCGAGCTGGGCAACTACACCAGGGTCGTGACCCATGAGCTCATGCACGCCACCGAGGGGTTGTTGAAGGGGACGGACAATCCGCGACTGGTGGACGTCTGGCTGACGGAGGGAATCGCCGAGTACGTGGCCGGAGGCACGAGCAGCTCCGGGAGCATCACGTCTCTCGCGACGCTGGACTCGCTCGTGGCCACGTATGGTGGTGTCAATCCTGTTGCCATGCACCGGTACGAGGACTACCCGGACGTGGAGAACCTCGGGTACAAGTACCTGTACGCCATGTTCGAGCTGGCGACGAAGTACCTGTTGGATCCCGACGGTCTGGGCCGGCCCGAGTCCGCGATTCGGGATATCTACCTCGACGTCCGGAACGGCGCCCGGTTCGAGACGTTGTTCGAGGAACGGTTCGGCTTGAGCCTGCAGCGGTACGAGGAGGAGTTCTGGGAGCGGATTCGGGCTTTCCTGGAATGAGAGGTGGACGGTAACGCAACGTCTTCCTGGCTGACGTTGCGCCACCGTCTTTCGGCCGAGGTGCTCTCGACGTAAGAGCGAGTCGCGACCCACGCGATCACGAGTCGCCCCGGCGTGGCGTTGACTCCCGGTTGCGGTGCTACTATGTAACAATCATGATTGTGGGGGACGGCTACCGGACGGAGCCGTCCCGCAGATCCTGTGGACCATAGGACGAAACATGGGCAACGGCTTTCTCGGCGAATTCGAGCAGATGGTGCTGCTCGCGATCCTGCGCCTCGGTGACGGGGCGTACGGGCGTGCGATCCGGGGGGAGCTGCAGAAACGGGCCAACCGGACGGTGACTCACGGGGCCTCGTACATCACGCTGGATCGCATGGTTTCCAAGGGGCTTCTCGAGTCCGAGCTTCGGGAGGCGGGGCCCGATCGAGGCGGGCGGGCCAGGCGGTACTTCAAGGTCACTCCCGCGGGAGTGACGGCGCTGAGGGAGTCCCGGGCGGCGCTGCAGAACCTCTGGGACGGCCTCGAGGCGATTCTGGACGAAGCATGAGCCCATGGTTGGGGGGAGGCCGCGGCCCGCCCGAGCTGGCCGAGCGCCTCCTGAGCCTGGTCCTGGCGGACCCGACAGCGCGAGAAGGGATCCTCGGCGATCTGTGGGAGGAGTACCACGAGACCGCCGAGGCGCGCTCCCACAGCTACGCGACCGGATGGTATTGGTGGTGCGTGATGCGGATCGCCCTGCGATACGTGGCCGCACGCCTGGGACCACCTCAGTCCTCCGACTACACGCAGGACCTTCCCCAACTTCGCGGGCTCGCCGTAGGGCGCGCCGTGGCTCGCGACCTGGAGTACGCCTACACGACGCTGACGCGGAGCCCCGTCTTCACGATCGCGTTGATGATTGCCCTCGGGGTGGGCATCGGAGCCAGCACCACGATCTTCAGCGCCTTCAACGCCGTCGTCCTTCGGCCGATCCCCTTCCCCGAGCCCGGCCGATTGGTCCGGCTCTCCGAGATCAATCCACAGGGAGTGGACTTCCACGCTTCGCAGCCCGACTTCATCGATTTCCGGGACCGAGGCCAGGGCGTTCTCGACCTTGCCGCCGTGCACCAGGAAGAGGTCACGTTCCTGAGCGAGGACGACGCGGAGTCGCTGGCCGCCGGTTTCGTCACGTCGTCCCTGTTCCGGGTGCTGCGGGTGGCTCCAGCGCACGGCCGGCTGTTCCTTCCGGGAGAGGGGCTTCCGGGGCAGGCTGCGCCCACCGCCGTCCTGAGCCACGAGCTCTGGGCACGGCGATTCGGCGCGGATCCGCAAGTCGTGGGGCGGACGCTACGCCTCGATGAAGGCTCATTCGTCATCGTCGGCGTCGCACCCGAGGAGCTCTCGGTGCTCCAGGGAGTGGATGTCTGGCTACCGAGGGCACCGGATCCCAATGTGCCGCGCGAGGACCACAGGCTCCAGGTGTACGGGCGACTCCGTCCCGGGGTCGCACTGCCCGAGGCCCTGGACGAAGTCCAGCGGATCGCAGCCGACCTCTCGCAGCGCTACCCGGCCTCGAACGCAGGCTGGAGCGCGCATCTGATCCCCCTGACCGACTACCTGGTAGGGCCTCAGGTCAGGCTGGTCGCAGTCACCTTGGTTTCTTCCCTGGGCCTTCTGCTCCTGCTCATCGGGGCCAACATCTCGAATCTCCTGATGGCGCGGACCACCGCGCGGCAAACGGAGATCGGGGTGCGCTCAGCCCTCGGCGCCGGCAGGTGGGGCGTCGTCCGGCAGCTGCTCTCGGAGAGCGCGATCGTCGGCCTCGGCGGAGCCGTCGTGGGGATCGCGGCCGCCTACGTGCTGATCCCCATCGTTGCCGCCCAGCCGGAGCTCGTGCCGCGGATGAGCGAAGTCACCCTGGATTGGAGCGTCCTTTCCTTCGCGCTGCTCGCATCGGCGCTCGAGGGACTCGGGGTCGGGCTCGGTTCTGCCCTACAGGCGGCCCGCCTCAGGCTCCAGCGGGCCCTTTCGGAGACCGGTGGGGGGACCTCGAGGTCGGGCCGTCGGATCCGGGACGGGCTGGTCGTCGGGCAGGTGGCCATGGCCATGACGCTCCTGGTGGTGGCGGGGCTGCTCGCCAGATCCTTCCAGCAGCTCCAAAGCGTGGACTCGGGGTTCAGGACAGAGGGGCTGATGGCAGTGGAAGTCCAGCTCTCCACACGGCACGCCGGCGCAGAGGTGCCGACGCGGTACCGAGAGGTGGTGGAGGGACTGCGGGGCATCCCGGGCATTACGGGCGTCGCCGCGACCGACATGCGGTTCTTCGACCTTTCCCCGAGGAAGTTCACGGAGCTGGGTCGCCTGGACGCGGCGATCGAGGAGTACGTCACCGCCGACTGGCGCGTCGTTACGGATGACTACTTCCGGACCACGGAGGTGCCGGTACTCGCGGGGACGGTCTTCGGTGAAACCGGACGTACCGCGGCTCAGGCGGCGGTGGTAGCGGATGAGGCGGAAGTCGTCGTGGGGCAGACGGAGGTCGTCGTGGGGGAGACCCTCGCGCGCCGCCTCTGGCCTGGAGAAGGAGCCGTGGGACAGCTCCTTCGCTGGGAGGGGCCGAGCGGACCCTCGAGCCGTGTGATCGGTGTCGTGGGCGACGTGTCCGACGTGCACCCTGTGCTTCCACAGGTCGCGAGCGTCTACGTGTGGCACCGGAACGTCCCTGCCCGAGGCATGACGCTCCTTCTGCGCTGCGACTCGCTGCCCTCCGATCTGGCCGCATCCGTTCGGCGCGAAATCAGGAAGATCGACGCCGAAGCGACCCTGTCCCAGCTCCGCGCAGTCGACGAGCGCTATTCCGACGTCGTAGTGCTCGACCGCTTCCTGCCGACCTTCCTCACCGTCGTGGCGGCGGTCGCGGTGATGCTGGCCGCCTTCGGGGTCTACGGGCTGGTGTCGTTCACCGTGAGGCGACGTGGCCACGAGATCGGGATCCGCCTCGCGTTGGGTGGCAGACCAAACTCCATCGTCCTCATGCTGGTCAAGCACGGTGCCCGGCTGGTGATTACGGGTGTTCTGCTCGGGACGGCGGTGGCGCTGGCGGCGTCACGCGTGCTGTCTGCCCTGCTGTTCAAAACGGAGCCGACCGACCCCGGGACGTATGTGGCGGTGGGAGCCTTCCTCCTTCTGGTCGGGATGTGCGCCACCTATCTCCCGTCGCGCCGAGCCGCCGAGATCGATCCGCGGACGATCCTTCCTGCTTGAGCAGCCCCGGCCGATTCCGCGGTCTGGGACGGTCATGCCGCGCCGGGGCTGGGGCGGCCGGGACTTGGCCATGCACCCGTCTACTCTCCCCTCGCCTTGCCGGGACCCGGCACCCGAGTCCAACTTGGCGGACGTGACGATGGCGAGGCCGATGCGGCGGCGATGCCACCTCGGCTCGCTGGACGCAGAGCTGCCGGACTCGACAACGAGCCTCGGGACTTCCCTCCGCTAGCAACGCTCTCGGTAGGTCGGCAGGGTGACGGATCTCGGACCCACGGGGGTGCCATGAGCACGGAAACGCATCACACGACCCAGACCACTCCTCAACACGTCTCCACGCGCCGGTCGCGTCTATTCGTGCGGACGTCGCCCTGCGCGCCCCGGCTGGCCGGGCCAAGCACGTCACGGCCAACGGCGCCCCGCACGCCCCAGCCCGAGAGGCCACGAACGGTGCGCTCGCTCCTTTCCGGCCTGGCGTTCGCCTGGATGAGCCTCAGCACCATCCCCGGCCTCGTGGCGGCTCAGGACACGAGCGGGACCGTCGACCCCTCTCTCTTCCAGGACCTGTCCTACCGCCAGGTGGGGCCGTCGAGGGGCGGGGCCTCGACGACGGTGGCGGGGCATCCCGCCACTCCGGGCACCTTCTACCTCGGCGTTCGAGGCGGCGGCGGGGTGTGGAAGACCGAGAACTACGGGATCACCTGGTTTCCGACCACCGACGGCTTCATCAGGACCTCGTCCACCATGGGCGCGGTGCGCGTGGCACCTTCCGACCCCGACGTCGTCTACGCCGGCACCGGCACCGACGGCATACGGAGCAACGTGATCGGCGGCCGGGGCATCTACCGCTCCACGGACGCCGGTGAGACGTGGGACTTCCTTGGCCTCGAGAACACGGGGCAGATCGGGGCGGTCGAGGTGCACCCCGACGATGCGAACCACGTCTTCGTCGCGGCCCTGGGCTCGCCGTTCGGGCGGAACGACGAACGCGGTCTCTATCGCTCCACCGATGGCGGCACGACGTGGGAGAACGTGCACTTCGTCTCCGACTCCGTGGGCGCCATCGACCTGGAGCTGCACCCCGCCGACCCCACCGTCATCTACGCCGCCATGTGGCGGGGTGAGCGCAAGCCATGGACGATCATCAGCGGCTGCGGTCCCGACTGCGGTGACGGCATCTGGAAGAGCACCGACGGAGGTGACTCGTGGCGCCAGGTGACAGAGGGGCTCCCGCCCGGCCTGATCGGGAAGATCGACCTGGCGGTCTCGGCGGCGGATCCGGACCGCGTCTACGCGCTGGTGGAGGCGCCGGAGCCGGAAGAGGGGCTCTACCGCTCCGACGATCGGGGCGAGACGTGGCAGCGCATGAGCGGCGGCCGCTATCCGGAAGACGATCCGGGCGGCCTCGTCGAGCTCACGGAACGGCCTTTCTACTACACGAACGTCGATGCCGACCCCACGAACGCCGACGTCGTCTGGGTCAACAACGAGCGCTTCTTCAAGTCGGTCGACGGCGGACGCACCTGGGAGATCGTCTCGACGCCTCACGGCGATAACCACGACATGTGGATCAACCCGGAGAATCCGGACATCTTCATCCAGTCGAACGACGGCGGCGCCAACGTCACGCAGGACGGCGGTAAGAGCTGGTCCTCGCAGCACAACCAGGCCACCGCCGAGCTGTATCAGGTCGACGTGGACGACCGCTTCCCCTACTGGCTCTACGCGGGACAGCAGGACAACACGACCATCGGCGTGCCCAGCCTGCCCCCGGCCCAGCCCGCGCCTGGAGGGCCCACCGCATGGTGGAAGGCCATCGGCGGCTGCGAGACGGGCCCGGCCGTGCCCAAGCCCGGCTCGGAGGTGGTGTACGCGCCCTGCAAGGGCACCTTCGATCGGTTCAGCTTCGTCACGGGCCAGGCCCAGGGCCGCTACGTGGGTGCCCAGCACCTGTACGGGGTGAACCCCGCGAAGCTGAAGTACCGCTTCCAGCGCACGACCCCGGTCGAGGTCTCGCCACACGACCCCGACGTGGTCTATCACGGCTCGCAGTTCGTGCATCGGACGACGGACGGCGGGCTCACCTGGGACGAGATCTCGCCCGATCTGACCGCCAACCTCCCCGAGCGGCAGATCCGCTCCGGCGAGCCCATCACCAACGACATCACCGGTGAGGAGCACTTCAGCGTCATCTACGTGATCGAGGAGTCTCCGGTGGAGCCGGGCGTGATCTGGTCCGGGTCCAACGACGGCCCGGTGCACGTCACCCGCGACAACGGCGCCAGCTGGACCGACGTCACGCCCCCGTGGCCGGCCGAGGGTCGCATCAACGCCATCGACCCGTCTCCTCACGCGGCGGGCACGGCCTACGTGACCGGGTACCGCTTCCGGCTGAACGACTTCAGCCCCTACGTCTTCAAGACGACCGACTACGGGCAGACCTGGACGCGGCTCACCGACGGCACCAACGGCATTCCGGAGGACTTCCCCGTGCGAGTGGTGCGCGAGGACGAAGTGAGGCCGGGACTACTCTACGCGGGGACCGAGTACGGCATGTTCGTGTCGTTCGATGACGGGCAGAGCTGGCAGGAGCTCCAGCTCGACCTGCCCAGGACACCCATCACCGACATCGAATGGGTCCAAAACGACCTCGCATTCTCCACCATGGGCCGGGGCTTCTGGATCCTCGACAACGTGACGCTTCTCCAACAACTCGAGGGCGCCGCCATGACCGCCGACGCCCACCTGTTCGAGCCCCGGGCCGCGTACCGCATGCGGTACGAATCCACCATGCTGCGCGAGGGCGTGCGCTCGCACGACCCGGAGTTCCCCGAGCCGGGGGCCATGATCGACTACCGACTCGCCCGGCCCGCCTCCGGCGAGCTCACGCTGGAGATCCTGGACGGATCCGGTCGGGTGATCCGGGGCTTCACGAGCGCGTCGGAGGGGTACACGTACAGCGAGGACCAGCAGATGAGGGCCCCCTATCCGACTCGCCAGGGCGAGCCGAGGCTCGAAGCGGGGGTGGGACACCACCGCTTCACCTGGGACCTGCGTCATCCGGGCGTGCGCGCTCCGGTCATGGCCACCGGTCTCTACGGCCGACCGGGCAGTGACGGGCCGCTGGTGGCCCCGGGACGGTACCAGGTCCGACTCACCATGGGCGACTGGAGCCAGACCCGTGACCTGGAGGTCCTGATCGATCCGCGCGTGGCCGCGGACGGCACCACACTCGCTGACCTCCAGCAGCAGGAGGAGCTGTCGCTCCGGATCCGGGACGCGCTTGCCGAGGGCAGTCAGGCGGTGAGTGAGCTGGAGGCGCTCCGGGAGCAGGTCGCGCCGGACAGCGAGGCGGCCGAGCAGGCGGGTCAGCTCTGGGCCGAGCTGGTCACTCGGCGGACCGGGAGCTACCCGCCGCCCATGCTCCTCGACCAGGTGGACTACCTCTACGGCATGGTGACCAAGGCCGACAGCCGTCCGAACCGGGACGCGCACGTCCGGTACGACGAGCTGCGCGAGCAGCTCGATGACGTGCTCGACCGATTGCGACAGCTCACCCAGCCGGTGGCGGACGACACGGAGAGGTAACGGACCTCAACGTCCGCGCGCGTCTCGCGGATCGGCGCTAGGCCATCCGCCACGTGTGCCGAGGCCGGGCGATCCCCACGGGTCGTCCGGCCTCTTCCTTCTGGAGGCCAGGTTGCCCCGTCAGGCCCCGAGGTAGTGGGCGGGCGAGACGGCCAAGGCCGGGAAGGTCCATCGGCCTCCCTCTGGGGGATTGCGTTATGTGACACCCTTGCATAGTATTTAACCAAATGGTTACATACAACCGAGAAGCCCTGTTCGATGCCCTGGCTGATGGGACCCGTCGCGAGATCCTCGACCTTCTCGCGCACGGCGAGCATTCGGCCGGCGACCTGGCAGATCGATTCCCCGTCAGCCGGCCCGCGATCTCCCGGCACCTCAAGGTGCTCCGGGACGCCGGGCTCGTGCAGCAGCGGAAGGAGGCGCAGTGGCGCGTCTACCGGCTGAACCCGGAGGCCCTGCGCGAGATCGATCGGTGGCTGGACGCCTACCGCGTCTTCTGGGCGGCGCGCCTGCAGAACCTCAAACGCTTCGTGGAGAGCTCCGATGACTGACGGCTGGACGTACGAGTACTCGTTCCCCATCCCTGCCCCGGCGGACCGGATCTTCCGGGCGCTCACCAAGGACGCCGAGCTCGAGCAGTGGTTCGCGGAGCACGCCCGCGTCGAGGCCAGGCCGGGCGGCGCGTTCCGGTTCTGGGGACGTCACACGGTCGGGACGCCCGACGAGTCCGATGCCATGGGATCCGTCGTGGACATCGAGCCCGACGCGCGGCTGGCGTTCGACTGGACCATGTTCGGCGTGCCCACACGGGTGGGAATCACGCTCACGCCCGAGGAGATCGACCACGGCTCGGCGACCAGGGTCGCGGTCGAGCACACGTTCGACCGGGTCATCGACGGCCCGCGCCCCAAAGAGCTCGTGGACGACTGGTGGCGGTTCACGCTGGGCAACCTGACGGCCCACACGGCCGGCCATGGCCAGATCATGCGCCCCGACTTCGCCGATCCGAGTCCCGAGGTGACGCTTTCCATCGAAATCGACGCGCCACCCGAGAAGGTGTTCCGGGCGTTGACCGAGCCTGAGGCGCTGAACCAGTGGATGGCCAGGGACGCCACTGTCGACCTTCGCGTCGGAGGCACCTTCGACCTGGGCTGGCAGGCTCCTGACGAGATCGAGCACCAGGGTCCGGCGATGGAGATCCTGGAGCTCGAGCCCAACAGCAAGCTCACGATCTCGTGGCCGGACTGGCGAGGGGACACCTCGGTGCCTACCCAGTCGGTGACCTGGATGCTGGAGCCCGATGGAGACGGGACTCGGGTGACGCTCGTCCACTCCGGGTTCATCCGGGCCGTGGACGTGAGCGACTTCCCCTTCGGCTGGGCGCACTTCATGGGTGAGCTCAAGCGGGTCGCCGAGGGATTGTAGGCCAGCAGCAGGGTTCGACCGCTCCTCGAAATCGGCGGCGTCTTCTTGCGCAGAGAGCGGCGCCCTTGTGGGTGGGATCGCCCTTGTGGCGGCCTATCCGGCCGTGCGTAGAGCGGCGCGGACGGATCCGGCATCGGTGCTCCGGCGGGAGTGGATGCGCGCGAGCGTGATCCTCGCCGCACGCCCGCCGACATCCGCGATCTGAGCTCCCTCATCCTCGTGTGCCCTCTCGGGCAGTGGAATGGCCATCGGGGGATCCTTGTCACCAGCGTGAAGGTTGAATACTATATACCTTACACTTCTATCAACCCAACTGGTGACCACGCCCTCATGCCTCGATCCCTCGGCATCACCTCGCTCCAGATCCTCGCAGCAGTCCGGGCCGGCGACGCCTACGGCCTGGACATCGTGACGCGCACCGGTCTGCCGTCGGGGACCGTGTACCCCACTCTCGGGCGGCTCAAACGGAGCGGCCTCGTGCGTTCCCGGTGGGAGGACCAGCGCGCCGCCGATCGCGAGGGTCGGCCACGGCGAAAGTACTACGAGCTGACCGGAGACGGGGTGAAGGCGCTCGAGGCCGGAGCGGGACGCGTCGCCGGTCTGGCCGAATCGCTCGGGCTACGCGTGGAAGGCGCGCGATGAACGTCGGGAGCACCGGGCCACGAGCTCCGCGGACCCACGAGGCAGCCCGCACCCGTTCGACCACCGTGAGGGCGCGGACGCCATGAAGCTCGAGCGACTGCTCATTCGCGCCGCAGCTGCCCTCGTACCCCCGTCTCGGCGTCAGGAATGGCTCGAGGAGTGGGAGTCGGAGCTGGCGGCCCTGGACCGAGCGCGGGCGGCCGGCGCCCGAGACGTGCCGGGACAGCTGTCGTTCGCTGTGGGCGCGTTACCGCACGCGGTGTGGACGAGGACGGAGGGGTGGACGTTGGACGGGTTGCTGCAGGACGTGAAGTACTCGGTGCGCGTGCTCGGGCTGAGCCCCGGATTCACGCTGGTCGCAGCGCTGACGCTGGCGCTCGGGATCGGCGCGAACGCGTCGATCTTCTCGCTGGTGAACGGTCTGCTGCTGCGGTCCCCCGCCGCCATTCACGCCCCTGAGCGACTGATCCAGATCGCACGCTCGTACGAGACCGATCCGCGCTGGGACAACTGGTCCTGGCCAGCCCTCGGACTGATCCGGGACCAGGCGGAGGCCTTCACCGGCGTCGCCGGCTACACGGCGCAGTCGTTCACGCTGGGAACCGGCGCCGACACCGAGCGCGTGCTCGGCGAGGAGGTGACGGGCGATTACTTCGAGGTGCTGGGCGTGCGCCCTCTGGTCGGACGGCTGCTTCACCCCACCGACGACGTCGAGCCCGGCGCGCACCGCGTCACGGTTTTGAGCCACGCGCTCTGGACTCGGTTGTACGGCGGTGACCCCTCGGTCGTGGGCCAGACGATCCCGATCGGAAGCGCACCGTACGAGATCGTCGGCGTCGCGCCCGAGGGCTTCGCCGGGGTTGAAGCGATCGGCACTCCCCCGGCCCTCTGGGTGCCCGCGATGCAGAACCCGGGGTTCCACGGAGACCTTCCCTTTGCGCAGTGGGGATGGAGTTGGATCCAGGCGTTTGGCCGCATGAAGGACGGAGTCACGTTCGACGAAGCTCTGGCTTCGATGGACGTGGTGACGGCGCGGCTCCGCGACGCGGACCCGGTCAACGAGCAGATCCTGATCCGCCTGACCCAGGGCGTCGGACTCGATCCCGAGGGCCGGCGGGAGGCTCGGACGCTGGCCGGAATCCTCGCCCTCGTCGTGGGCGTCGTGCTGCTGCTGACCTGTACGAACGTGGCCAACCTCTGTCTTGCCCGGGCAGCGGGCCGCCGTACCGAGATCGGCGTCCGCCGGGCGCTCGGAGCCGGACGGCGCCGGCTCATTCAGCAGCTCATGGCCGAAAGCCTGGTGCTGGCCGGCTTCGCCTCGCTGATCGCCGTGCCGGTCGTTCTCTCGGCGGACCGGTTCCTGCCGATGCTGTTCCCCTACACCCTGTCGGTCCCGGTCGGCGCGGACGGTCGGGTCTTGCTGTTCCTGGCCGCGGTCGGGATCGTAGCCGGGCTGCTCTTCGGGGCCGCGCCCGCCTGGACGGCAGCCCGGAGCGACGTCCTGGGAGCGCTCAAGGAAGGGGGGACCACGGGCGGGCGAACGCGCACGCGGCTCCGCGACGTGCTCGTTGCGTCACAGCTCGCCCTGTCCGTCGCGCTGGTGGCGAGCGCAGCCCTTCTGGGTCGGAGCCTCATGAACGCCACGTCGGCCAATCCGGGATTCGATCCCACCGGCCTGGCGATCGGCGTGCTCGACATCGAATCCACCAGGCGCTACGACGACGAGACCAGCCTTGACCTTCTGGACCGGGTCGTCCGTGCCGTCGAACAGGTGCCCGGCGTGCGTCACGCCACCGTTGCCAACTCGACGCCGATCGTCGGGGGGCATGCGCGGGCAACGATGCAGCCCCTGGGTCGGGAAGACGTGGAGCTCGAGACCGAGTACAACATCGTGGGGCCCGGGTACTTCGAGACGCTCGGGATTCCGATTCTCCGGGGGCGGACGCTCGCGGGCATCCACGATGAGCCGGTTCGGGTGGTCGCGGTAAACGAGTCGCTGGCGAAGTTGTTCTGGCCGGGTGAGGACCCGATCGGCCAGCAGCTGGCCGGCAACCCGCCCTGGACCGTCGTGGGCGTGGTTGGCGACGTCCAGATGCGGTCGCTGCGCTCACCCGCCCAGCCCGGCGTCTACTTTCCGGCAGAGCACGCCTCGGCGTCGATGGTCCTTCACGCCCGGGGCCAGGGAGGCCGGACCCCGGACGGCGAAGCGATTCGGGCGGCGGTGGCCGGGGCCGACCCGGGCATCCCGCTCAGGATCAGCGACCTGAGACAGGGTGTGGCCGCATCGATGGGCGAGACCCGCACCATCGGCTACCTGGTCGGGGCCTTCGCGCTCCTGGCCCTGGTGCTGGCGGCCGTGGGCCTGTACGGCCTGGTGTCGTTCGGGGCGTCGGAGCGAACGCGCGAAATGGGCATCCGCATCGCCCTGGGCGCGCGCCCGCAGTCGCTCAGGCGGCTGATTCTGGGCCGTGGTCTCGGCATCGCGCTTCTCGGGATCGGAGCTGGAGTCGTCTTCTCCTTGGGACTCGGGCATGCGATCCAGGGGCTGTTGTTCGATGTGGCGCCCCACGATCCGTGGGCGCTGGCCCTGGCATCTGTCGTGTTGCTGGGAACGGCGAGCGTCGCGGCGTGGATGCCGGCTCGGCGGGCGGGGCGGGTGGACGCTACCGTATCGTTGCGGGATTGAGGAGACGGCTGGCGCCCCGGCAGCGAGCGAGCCTGAGGGGCAGGGCTCCCTCCCACCACGACTCGCAGGCGCGTGCCAGGTGGATGCCGCGCGGTCCGCGTGCAAGAGCAAGTTCACCTCGGGCAGGATCATCGCGACAGGTTCCGGGCGGTTTGCGCGAGGAGCCGGCACCCCGACCCTGGTGTGGCCGGACCCACCGGCAGACATTCCCAGCATGAGTCCCCTGCCCCTCGACTACCGCGAAACCCGGCCCGCCCCGCCGCTCCGGCCCTGGGTCGAGTGTTACTGGTCGGTCGAGGGCTTCGTGCCGGCGCCCACGGTTCGGCCGGTGCTTCCTGACGGCTGCATGGACCTCCTGGTCTCGGACGGTCCCGGGGGCCATACGTGCGCGCGCGTGATCGGGACGCAGCGGCACGCGGCGCCGATCACGCTCGCAGGCCCGGTGGCGGCGTTCGGGATCCGCTTCCGGCCGGCCGGACTGCCGGCGTTCCTGCCGGTCTACGCTGGCGAGCTGGTCGACGAGGCCCCGGAGTTGGCGGACGTCGCGGGACACGACGACCTCGCGGATCTTCGTCCCCTGGCCGAGGTGCCCCTCGGAGACCGTCCTCGGCTCGCGGACCGGATCCTCATCACACGCCTGTCGCGGTTCGCACCCGACCGTTTCGTGGCCCGCGCGCTCGCCAGCATACGAGAGGCCCAGGGCGCGCCGGGCGCCGGCATGATCGCCAACCGGCTGGGCATGAGCCGCCGCACGCTCGAGCGCCGCTTCCGCGCCACCGTCGGGATCGGACCGGGGGCGCTCGCACGGATCCTCCGCTTTCGGCGGGCCTCGAACCGGATGGCCACGCGGCCTGACCTGGAGCTGGGCCGGATCGCGCAGGAGGCGGGATACGCCGACCAATCCCACTTCACGCGCGACGTGCGGGACCTGGCCGGAGTGACGCCCGGACAGCTGCGCCGGCTGTACTGGGACTCCTGACCCACACTCCCTGCCGACGCGTCCCCACCCGTGACGCATTCGTTCAATCGCTTCCGATCATCGAGCGCGATCTTCGTCGCCTGACCCCAAGGCAGTGGAGGTTGCATGCCGAAGACCGCATTCGTCGCCCTGGCCGTGATCGTGATGGCGGCCGTGCCCCTTGAGGAGGCACCGAGCGTGAAGAAGATGACCCCGATCCTGTTCGTGGAGGCCATCGAGCCCTGCCTGCCGTTCTGGACTGACTGGTTGGGCTTCGAGGTCACCGTGACCGTGCCCCGGGACGACCGGCTGGATTTCGCGATCCTGCAGCGCGGGCCCATTGAGCTCATGTACCAGACGCGCCAGAGCGTGGCCGACGACGTCCCCGCGCTCCTGGATGACGTCTCCCACGGCGCCACCACGCTGTTCATCGAGGTGGAGTCGCTCGAGCCCTACCTGCAGACGCTCACCGCAGACGTGCTGGTACCGAGGAGACAGACCTTCTACGGCATGGACGAAGTGTTCGTCCGCGCGCCGTGCGGATCGATCGTGGGGTTGGCCGCTTCAGTGGAAGGTTGAGCCCGGCTCAGGGACGGGTGAGCATCCGGACACGGGTTCCGTCGGCCCGCATGATCCAGATCTGGCTGTCTCCCGACACGTCGGACCGGAACGCCACCCAGCTCCCGTCGGGCGACCACTCGGGATGGCCATTCTGCGCGGCGGCCGGGCCGCCCACACAGAATGCGCACGTCCCGAGCACCATGGGGACGGTGAGAGGGAGCCCGGGAGGGGTGAAGCGGCGAGGCGCACTCGTGACCTTGCGCACGGAACAGTTTCTCTACTAAATAGTTTTAATCCGCGAGGTCGGCGGGGACGACCCATTAGGTGCACGGAGGGACGTGGATGGGCAAGACCGGAGTCCTGGGTTCGTTCGAGGAGTTGGTGCTGCTCGCGTTGCTGCACCAGGGTCCTGACGCATACAGCGTCCCGATTCGAAGGGAGCTCGAGGCACGCTCGGGCGCCCAGGTTTCCATGGGGGCCGTCTACGCCACCCTCGACCGTCTGGAGGACAAGGGTCTCATCAGGTCGCGCTCGGGCGACCGCACAGCGGCCCGTCGTGGCCGGCCCCGCCGGTACTACGAGCTGTCGCCGACCGGCGCCGCCGAGCTGCATCGGACGCGGCGAATCCGCGACACGATGTGGACGGGGATCGAGCTGCCGGAGCCGGAAGGGGGCGAGGCGTGACCCGCAGGGCCACGCCGCCCCGGGTGGCCGACTGGATCGCCGGTCTGCTGTTGGAGGCCGACGACGCCAGGCGCCTGCTGGATGATCTCGCGGACGAATACGCCGAGTTCCAGAGGCCCCACCGACTCTGGTTGGCGGCCGACGTGTGGTACCTCCGGCAGGTCCTGACCTCGGTATGGGTTCTCCGCCGCACGAGTGCTACCCGGACCCGGGGGTTCAAGGCCCAGGGTGGAGGGGGAGTTACGGGAGGAAGCATGGGCATCGAATCGCTCGCACGCGACGTCGGGTACGCGTTCCGGCAGCTCCGAAGGTCACCCACCTTCACGTTGACCGCAGCGCTCACGTTGGCCCTGGGCATCGGGGCTACCACAGCCATCTTCTCCGTGGTTCGAACGGTGTTGCTGGACGCCCTTCCGTACGACCATCCGGAACGGATCGTGAGGGCCTGGGCCCACACCGATGACGGCGACATCACGGACTTCAGCTTCCGGGTAGTGGAATACGAGCAGCTGCGAGGCCGAAGCGACGTATTCGAGGCGGTGGGCGCCGAGTTCCCTGCAAGCTTCACCGTGCTGATCGACCGTCAGGAAGCCCACCAGGTCCAGGGTCGAATGATCACCGGCGACTTCTTCGACGTCTTCGGGACGGTGCCGGAGCTCGGCACCATGTTCTCGCCGGACGAGATCGCCGCCGGCGACCGGGTGGTGGCGGTCGTCACCCACGGCTTCTGGACCCGGTTCCTGGGTGGGGACCCGGCCGCCCTCGGGAGCACCATCGACATCAACGGCAACCCGTTCACCGTGGTGGGCGTGCTCCCCGAATCGTACGCCCACATCAGCGGTACCGACGCCCAGATCTTCATCCCGTTCACCCTGGGAACCTCGGGTTGGATCGCCCACTGGCTCGATCTGTTCGTGCGGCTCCAGCCGGGGGTGGCGGCCGACCGGGCCCAAGGCGAGATCAACGCGGTGCTCGACGCCATCGGCGAGACCGATCGCCGGAGCGCGGGCTGGCACGCCACCGTGGAGGAGCTCCACGAGATGGTCGTGGGCGACGTGCGACCCGCGATCTGGGCCACCTTCGCCATGGTCGGGCTGGTGCTCCTGATCGCCTGCGTGAATGTGGCCAACCTGACGCTGGCCCGGTCCACCACCCGTACCGAGGAGCTGTCGGTCCGGCGGGCCCTGGGGGCCGGGCGCGGGCGCTTGGCGCGGCAGCTCCTGGTCGAGAACCTGGCCGTGGCCTCAGTGGGCGGCGTGCTGGGTCTGGGCGTGGCCATGGTGGGCCTCCGGGCCGTGGTGGCCGCAGCGCCACCCTCCATCCCGAGGATCGCCGACGTGGCCCTGGACCCGCTCGTGCTCGGGTTCTCGGCCACGGTGACGCTGTCCACGGCCGTGCTGTTCGGGCTCGCGCCCATGCTCCAGGCCGGCCGGGGTGCCATGCATCCCGGACTCGCCCGGCGGGGCGACGGGGGCTCCCCCTCTCGCGGGGGACTCCTGGGCGGGCTGGTCGTGTCCGAAGTGGCCCTGGCGCTGATGCTGCTGGTGAGCACCGGCCTGATGGTCCGCACGCTCGCCGAGCTCGACCGTCAGGAGCTGGGCTTCCAGCGCGGAGGGGCGGCCACGTTCCGGGTGTCGGTTCCGTCCAGCCGCTACCCCACTTCCGCGGACACTCACGACTTCTACACGCGCCTGCGGGCCGAGCTCATGTCCCTGCCCGGGGTGACGGCGGTGGGGGCGGGATCCGACTTGCCGGTGTCGGGTGAGGGCGCCGTGGCGTCCGTCACGACCGCGGCCCGTGTCGAGGCGAGCGTCGACGAAGCGGTGACCGTGCTCCAGCGCCGGGCCACCGCCGGCTTCTTCGGGGCCCTGGGGACCCCGTTGCTCTCGGGCCGTGAGTTCGACGGCCGCGACCGGGCCGATGGTGAAACCACTGCCATCATCAGCGCATCGCTGGCGCGAACGTTGTTTCCCGACGGCGAAGCCGTGGGCCAGCGGATCGGATGGGGCAGCGCTCCCGACGAGGACGACTGGATGACAGTGGTGGGCGTCGTCGGAGATGTCCGCTACACCGAGGTCGAGGCCGTCCCCGATCCGCAGCTCTACCAGGCCCACCCTCAGTCTGCCGTCCGGCAGATGGCCGTGGTTGTCCGGACCGACGGCGATCCGTTGGCCATCGTCGACCCAGCCCGCAACGTGGTCCGGTCTCTGGACCCCCTCGTGCCCGTGTACGACGTGGGCACGCTGAACGGCCTGGTCGACCTGGCCCTGGCCGGCCGTCGGTTCACGATGATGCTGTTCGCGGTGTTCGGTACGGTGGCACTGGCCCTCACGGTCGGTGGCATCTACGGCGTGCTGGCGTTCGTGGTGGGACGGAGACGGCGCGAGATCGGCGTGCGCATGGCGTTGGGCGCCCGCTCCGGCGACGTGTCGGGCCTGGTGCTGGGTCAGGGGCTGCGGTTCGTGCTGATAGGGCTCGTGCTGGGGGGCGTCGGTGCGCTGGGCGCCACACGACTTCTGGAGAGCCTGCTCTTCGGCGTCCCGGCCACGGACCCGGCGACCTTCGGAGCCGTGGCCATCCTGCTGAGCCTCGTCGGTTGGGCGGCCTGTTGGATTCCGGCTCGCCGAGCCGCACGGACCGATCCCATGGCGGTGCTCCGGGAAGAGTAGGCCGGTCTCACGGGGCCGAGCTCTCGCAGGACCGGCGAAGCCATGCCTCGCATGGGCGATCGACGTGGCAGGCCCGACAGAATCGACGCCGAGAGTCCCCCGGCTCACCCATGGCACTGTCCCACGAAGGGCTCCGCGGGCTCCCCCCCGAACGTGGGGTCCTCTACCAGTCCGATGAACAGGATGGTCCCGGACAGTCGCTCCCTGAGGGCGAAAACGAACGGGCGGTCAACCACCAGCCCGATGAACGACTCGAGTCCGATGCCGACCGCCGTCACCGCCGCCGCTCGTGTGCCCGCTTCATCGACCTCGATGAACGTCTTCTGCCGGACGAAATCGATGCACAGGCGGTCACCGATGGGGGAGAGCCGAGTGAAGTCGGCCGCCGGGCCGAAGGCGACTCCCATGCCCATGGCGTCGAGTGCCTCGTTCAGAAAGGCATCGTACTCGAGGGCGAACCTGGGCAGCGAAAGCCGATCCACCTCGAGGGGCGTGAGACGGCCGACGATCTCGTTCCACGCCTCCCCGTCGAGCTGCCCGAACAGCTCCCGGGCGGAGCGTTGACCCACTGGAACGACCACGACCATCGACCATGCCCCGCCGCCATACGGGAGCTCGGCGGCGCTCCAATCGGCCCCGAAAGCCAGCGGGAACTCTCCGGTGTCGAGGTTCATCATGTCGACGTCGACGGTCGATCCGTCTGCACGTAGGAACGGGGCGCGGCGGGTATCGGCGGGATCGAAGCGAGTCGTCCATTGCCCGTCGAACCAGATGGCGTTCAGCAGGAGCATCACAAGATCCGGGTCCAGCGAATCCAGGATCTTCTCGATCTTGCCGTGCGTCTGCTCGGCGGCCCAGCGGTTGATCTCGTCGAGCGTCCCAGGATCCGCGAAGTCGCTTGACTCCGCGGTCGCGGCAAACGCCGTCTGGACGGCCTCGAAGAATGCCGCGTGGAACTCCACCTCCTGGTTGGACCAGACCGCGTTGGCGATGGAGAGATCGACGGTCCCGTCCAGCGACGTGAGCAGGTCGAGAAGACCACGATACGCCTCGTTGATCTCCTCCTGGCTCAGCCCGTCGAGAGCCAGCGCCGAGCGCATGTCAGCGAAGGTGGAGCCCGCGGCTCCGTTCAAGGTCATGCCCAGCGCCATGGCGGCGCTCAGGGGTGACAGCACGACGTTGGGTCGATCGTCCCTTTCGGCGAGCTGTCGGGCGAGCTCGAAGCCGAAGGCGTTGGACCGACCGATGACTTCGGTCTCCGATGCCGTGAGAGCCCGCGGCAACACGGTGATCGGCTCTACGGGCCCTCCGGGAGGCTCCGGCCCGGCCGGGTCGCCGCACCCGATCAACCCGATGCCGAGCCAGACGGTGGCCATCCACGAAAGGTCGAACGGCCTGAGGCGTCGGACAGCTTCTCGAACGTTCATCGCGGGGCTCCTGCGCACGGACCGTGCTCTTCGGGGCACGGAGTCCATCTAATGACCGGGAACGGCCGCCCGGGGTCGCGCCACGCTATCCCCGTCTCGAAGGTCACGACGACCTCGGTGTAGACGCCTGCTACGACCTCGACGTCCTGCGCAGCCGCCACCGGGACCGTCCCCAGGGCTCCTCGAAACACACGCCGCGTTCTCACAACCCCCGTCCTCGATGGCGGCACTCTGCCGTCCGGAAGAACGATCGAAACGCACAGGACCTGACACGAGCCGACCTAGGTCCCGTGGATGCGCGGAGCTTTCAGATCGGCCGAGCGGTACATGAGGGCCGAGGCGGGAGTCGCTGCGAGCGCTCAGGAACCGCACTCCGCTGTCGCGGGGCATGGTCCAGGCGCGCCTCGAGCTCGACGGGATCGAAGCCACCGCATGCGCCCCACCGCGTCTCCACGCCGCGAGCCTCCCAGGGACGGAATCCCTCGGCCTGGACGAAGACGTCGTAGGTTCCCGCCGGCACCATGGCAGACCACTTTCCGGTCACCAACGGCGTCAGGAGTACTTCCATCGACCCACCTACCAACCGGACCTCCACGCCTTCCGTGATCCGCTCGTCCGTAACCCGCGATCGGACGTCCACCAGGATCGCGTACGGGAAGGGATCGACGAGATTGCACTCCGGATCACTGACGCCCTCGCCGCAGGCCGCTGCCGATGTCCAGCCAAGGACCAGGGTGAGGGTCGCCCGTCGAGTCGTCCCCATGGCTCCCAGTGGCGGTGGGATGACCTGTGTGCGCGAGTCTTCGGCAATGAAACGACTCGCGAGCCGGGAATGAGACGGCGCGTGAAGACATGTCAGCGCCATGTGCCAGCCAGCACCGTGGACCGGCGCGCGGGCGAAGACCCGAGGGCTAAAGAGCCTTGCGGGAACCCAATCCGCTACCTAGAGTATTAGATAGCTACCTAGAGTTATAGATAGAGAGTCGCGCCGACTCATAACCTGACGCGCACCCATAATTTGACCCGTCGGCACGGCATGGACGTGTCAGCCCAACTATGGAGTCGCGCCGGTCCATGGGGCGGACGCTTCAGCTCAACAGCGAGCTCCATCAAGCCCGAGGAGGCCCGGTGGCCACGCCCTTTCGAATGACGCTCCCGACCGCTGCAGTCCTGCTCGCCGTGCGCGCGGGCCATCGGTACGGCTTCGACATCATGGACGTGACCGGGCTTCCGGACGGCACCGTCTATCCGATCCTCCGACGGCTCGAGGACCGCGGTGCGCTGAAAGGCCGATGGGAGGCCGACGAGACGGCTCGGGCCGACCGCCGGCCTCCACGCCGGTACTACGAGCTCACTCCTCTGGGCGCGGACGCGGCCCTGGAGGCCTTGCGTCGGTTCCCTGCTCTCGGTCGAGCCACCGACCTGGCAGGAGACGCGGCGTTCTGATGTCCCCCCTACCCTACCCCTACCGGTGGCTGTTCGACGTGGCCTCGCGCCTGGCGCCGCCCGGCGCCCGTGAGGACTGGCGACGGGAGTGGGAGGGTGAGGTGGGATTCGCGATCCGGTCCGGCCGATCGGGTCCAGGAATGCTGTTCAGGACATGCACGTGCTTCATCGATGCGGTTTGGCTGTGGCGACGGGAGGGGATGATGAACGGATGGAACGGGGATCTGCGAGCGGCCGTGCGCACGTTGGCCAGATCGCCAGGACTCACGGCCGTTATGGTCGTGACGCTGGGGCTCGGAATCGGGGTGAATGCGGCGCTGTTCAGCGTCGTGAACGGAGTCGTGCTTCGGCAGCTGCCGCTTCCCGAGCCCGAGGGACTCGTCTACTTCAGCCAGGAGATGCCCGAGCGGTCCATCCAGGACTGGCAGTACTCCTACGCCCAGTTCCGCGAGCTGGGCCAGCGGCTGCGGTCCGTGGACTTGGCGGTGTTTTCGACGACGGCATTCAACCTGGCTACGGCGGACCGGGCGGTCCGGGTCACGGCCACGCGCACGAGCGACACGTTCTTTCCCATCACGGGTCTGCAGCCGGTCGTGGGCCGAGTCTTCAACCGAGCGGAAGAGGCCGCGGGTGCCCGGGTGGCGGTCCTGAGTCACGAGTTCGCCGACCAGCACCTGTCAGGCCCTACGGCCGCCCTGGGCCGGACGCTGACGTTGGGGGGTGAGAGCTACGAGGTGATCGGGGTAATGCCTCCCGAGGTCCGCCTCGTTCAAGAGCTCGACGCCCGAAGCGGAGCCGGCGACCGGCCGGTCGATATATACCTTCCCCTGGAAGCGTTCGCATCGCTGCAGGGCGACCTCGTCTCGACCCTTCGGATGATCGGGCGGCTGGCTCCCGGGACATCGCTGGAACAGGCTCGGGCCGAAGCCGAGGGCGTTCTCACGGAGTTCCTGGAATCTCGCGGCAGTGAAGGATGGATCACCCGGGCGTACGACCTCCGCACCCGGCTGGTGGGCTCGGTCCGCCGTCCGCTGTGGATTCTGCTGGGCGCCTCAGGGCTGCTGCTGGTCATGGTGTGCGTGAACCTCTCCGGACTGCAGCTCGTCCGGAGCGTCGGCCGGTCCGGAGAGTGGGCCGCCCGAAAAGCTTTGGGCGCGAGCCGCCTGCGGATCACGCGCCAGCTCCTGACCGAAGGGCTCTTGCTCTCGGGCACTGGCGGACTCGTGGGCCTGGTCCTGGCCTACGGCGGGGTCGAAGTGCTCCAAAGGGGGGCCGGGAGCACCCTGCCCCGGGTCGAAGAGCTGTCGGTCGACGCCATCACGATCCTGTTCTCGGCCGGCCTGGCCGTCGGAGCGACGATTCTGTTCGGACTGCTGCCCGCCCACGCGGCGGCCAGCCGGCCGCCGGCCGCCGCGTTGGCCACCAGTCGCCAGACGCTGACCGCCCGGGGCAGGCGGCTCCTCAGGGGCCTCGTGGCCGCCGAGGTCACCATGGCCATCGTGCTCCTCGCTGGAAGCGGCGTGCTGCTCCGCAGTCTCGGTAACCTGCTGGATCGGGACCCCGGCTATTCGCTGAGCGGAGTGCTACGGGCCCAGACCGAGCTGGATGACGACCGGTATTCCTTCGACGTCGAGATCGCGCAGTTCTCCGCGTCCGCGCTGGATCGGCTGCGCGGCCTTCCAGGCGTGGAGAAGGCGGCGGTGGCCGCGATGCCCAACCCCACGGTCGGGCCGCGAAAGCTATTCCAGATCGATGGGCTCGAGGGCGAAGAATACCGGAGTGCCGCCACCGAGAACGCCGTATCCCCGGACTACTTCGACGTGATGGGAATCGAGGTGATCGAGGGCCGGGGCTTCACGGAGCAGGACGTGGCAGGCTCGACGCCGGTCGTGATCATGACCCGGGCCCTCGCGGAGCGGGCATGGCCGGGCGAGAGCGCGATCGGGAAGCGGATCAGCACGGGTTCGTGGCGTCGTTTCATTCGAACCGGCGTGAGCACTGATCCGGTTCTGCGTGAGGTGGTGGGCGTGGTCGAGGATCTCCAGGGTGTGGGGATCGAACCGGGGCCTCCCCTCCTGGCTGTCTTCTCGCCCATGGCCCAGGAGCCGTGGCTCGGGCAGGTCTTCCTGCTTCGCACGGCGGCGTCCGACGACCAGGTGGGCCCGGTGCGCACGGCCCTGGCCGAGCTCGACCCCAATCAGCCGCTGTACGACATCGGTCCCGCCCTCGAGGACCGCCGGGTGGCCATCGCCACCGAGCGAGTCAGCGCACACGTTCTCGGCGGATTCGCCCTCGCGGCGTTGCTTCTGTCGATCCTCGGCGTGTACGGCGTCGTGGCGTACTCGGTTGTGCTGCGGAGGAAGGAGATCGGGATCCGCATGGCGGTCGGCGCGAGCAGCGCGGCGCTGTCGCGCATGTTCGTCCAAGAGGGACTCGCCCCCGTGCTGCTGGGGATGGCGGCCGGAATCGGCATCGCGTTCTGGGCCGTCGGGCTCCTGGGCTCCATGCTCTACGATGTCCAAGCCAGGGATCCGCTGGCGTTCCTTGCCGCGGGTGGAGTGCTGGCGCTGGCTGCCATGGCGTCGACCTACCTGCCGGCGCGCCGAACGGCACGGGTGGATCCGGTGGCGTCTCTGAAAGGGGAGTGAGAGCAGCCCCGGGGTCCGACTGGGCCCCGGGCGCCGCCCCGAGTGCCTGATCTCGGGCCCCCACGGCTCTTCGACGAGCTCCTGTCGCACACCACCCCGGCCCACCATTCCAACCCTCAGCGCCATCGCCTTGTCTATTGCTATGTGGCACGTAATATTCAGCACGACGTAATAATCACGGGGGCCACCCCAGCCACGACCGACGAGGCCACACCCATGCCAGCACGATCCGAACGCTCGCTGGACGCGTTCCTTCCTCTGACCGCCACCACGTTTCACGTGCTGCTGGCGTTGGTGGACGAGCCGCGCCACGGCTACGGCATCATGAAGCAGCTGGAAGCGTCCTCCGGGAAGGCGGTGGGGCCCGGCACCGTGTACGGCGCACTCCGGCGCCTGGCCCAGGAGGGGCTGGTCCGGGAGGGTGAGGAGCGCGAGGCCGAGCGGGGGCGTCATCCCCGTCAGCTGTTCGAGATCACCGAGCTGGGCCAGCAGGTGCTCACGGCCGAAGGGGGGCGCCTGGCGTACCTGGCTGACCTGGCGCGTGCCAAGGACCTGGTACCCGAGGGATGACCCACCACGTGGGATCCGTCGTCGAGCGCGCATCGGTCGCGGTCTATCGCACGCTGCTGGTGCTGCTGCCTCGCCCGTTCCGCGCGGCCTATCGGAACCAGATGGCCGAGGACTTCCGGGACCTGCTCCGGGACGAGACGACCCGGAGACGGCTCGCCGGATGGCCCCGGGCGTGGCTTCGCGGTGGGACGGATCTCGTGGCCACGGCATTCACCGAGCGGATTCGTGGGGGCGGGACAGGCCGCAGTGAACGCTCCGGACCTCCGGGTTCGGCGGGTCCGGAGCCACCGTCATCGATGAGGGGGAGAGGGAGGACGACCGTGTTCCAGAATCTACTTGCCGACGCGCGCTACGCCTGGCGACATCTGATGCATCACCCGGCATTCGCCTTCGTGGTGGTCCTGACGCTGGCCGTTGGGATCGGTGCCAACACGTCGATGTTCAGCGTGGTCAACTCGGTCCTGTTGAACGCGCTTCCCTATCCCGAGTCGGACCGGCTCGCGACCCTGCACCATACGTACGAGAAGTTCGATCTCATCGCCTCCGTCTCGGCCCCGGGCTTCGTCGACTATCGCGAGAAGAACGAGGTCTTCGAGGAGCTCGCCGCCATCGACTTCGGCCGCTACGACGTGAGCGGGGACGAGGGTCCGGAGCGCATTCTGGGCGCCGCCGTCACGCCGGGCTACTTCCAGGTCCTCCGAATCGACGCAGAGATCGGCCGGACGTTCCTCGAGGAGGAAGCGGAGCCCGGCAACGACCGGGTCGTGGTGCTGAGCCACGAGCTGTGGCAGCGCCGGTTCGGTGCGGATCCCGGGGTCGTGGGCACCTCGATGCGGATGGGCGGTGAGGCGTACACGGTCGTGGGCGTCGTGCCCGAGGACCTCGAGAGCCAGGCCGAGCTCCTGGTGCCCCTCTCCTTCACCCCCGAGGAGCTGGACCCGAATCGGTGGACCAACGAGTACCTGCAGGTGATCGGGCGACTCACCGACGGGGTTTCGTTCGACGCCGCGCAGGCCAACGCCGACGTGCTTGCCGGGAACGTCCGGGAGATGGCCCGAGAGCAGACCACCTTCCTGGACGACTCGGGATGGAACGTCGGGGTCTTCTCGGCCCGGGACGAGATGGTGGGGGATGTCGAGACGGCGCTCCTGGTCCTGCTGGGCGCCGTGGGCCTGGTCTTCCTGATCGCGTGTGCGAACGTCTCCAACCTGTTCCTGGCCCGGTCCCTCGGCCGGGAGCGCGAGATCGCGGTCCGCATGTCGATGGGTGCGAGCCGGGGACGCATCAGCTCGCAGCTGGTCACCGAAGGGGTCATGCTCTCTCTGGCCGGCGGAGCGCTC
This sequence comes from Gemmatimonadota bacterium, assembly GCA_039589315.1. GTDB lineage: Bacteria > Gemmatimonadota > Gemmatimonadetes > Longimicrobiales > Gaopeijiaceae > JBDHHQ01. The sequence continues at coordinate 16,301 of JBDHHQ010000047.1, read as the reverse complement.
GGCCTGGCCCTGGGCGGGAGCCTGAACCGCGTACTGGTGCGCCTCGGACCGGCGGACATCCCTCGTCTCGACGCGGTGGCTCTGGATGGGCGGGTGCTGGCCTTCACCGCAGCCCTTTCGGTCCTGGCCGGTGTGTTGTTCGCGACCCTTCCCGCGCTCCAGGCGTCCGCCGCGGACCTCCAGGCGACGCTGAAGGAAGGCGGCGGCCGGGGCGCCTCCAGCCGCCGGGGCCATCGGCTCAAGGACGGGCTCGTCGTCGCCGAGATCGCACTGGCGCTTCTGCTGCTGGTCGGCTCGGGACTGATGCTCCGGAGCTTCGGCCGCATCGTCGACGTCGCTCCCGGCTTCGATCCGGCCAACACCGTGAGCTTCCGGGTGGCGCCCCTCGAGATCCGCTACCCCGAGACCGAGGACGTTCGGGTGTTCTACGCCGAGCTCCTGGACCGGATCGCCGGGCTCCCGGGGGTCAGCAGCGTCGGCGCCGTGAACCGGCTGCCCCTGGCCGCGGGCAACAACACGGCATCCTTCACGATCGAGGGGCGCGAAACGGGGGAGGACTACCTGGCCAACATGCGCTACGTGGCGGGCGACTACTTCCAGACCGCCCGGATTCCGCTGCTCCGGGGCCGCGACTTCGACGCCACCGACAACGTCGACGGCGAGCCCGTGGCGGTCATCGACGAGGAGGCCGCCCGCCGGTTCTGGCCCGGCGAGGATCCCATCGGTCAACGGGTGGACCGGGCCGGGTCCCGCCGCATCATCGGCGTTGTCGGGAGCGTAAAGCACGGAGGGCTGGACCGCGAGACCCAGGCCCACATGTACCTCCCCGTCGGACAACTCACACCGAGGGACATGGCGGTACTGGTCCGGACCGCCAACGATTTCGCGGCCCTGGCGGCAACCCTCCGGACCACGGTCAGCCGCATCAACCCCGATCAGCCCCTGTATCAGATCCAGCCGATGGAGGATGTGATCTCCGCCTCGCTGGCACAGCCCCGCTTCAACGCGCTGCTCCTGGTGACCTTCGCCGGGTTCGCCCTCTTGCTGGCCGCGGTGGGCATTCAGGGCGTGCTCTCGCAGCTCGTGGGTCGGCGGAGCCGGGAGATCGGCATCCGCATGGCGCTGGGGGCCGACAAGCGCTCGGTGCTGCGCCTGGTGGTGGGCCGGGGGCTCGCCCTCACGGGTGTGGGGCTCGTCCTGGGCCTTCTGGCCTCGCTCGCGGGGACCCGTGCGTTGGCAAGCCTCCTGTTCGGGGTATCTCCGACGGACCCCGTCGTGCTGGTGGGCGTCTCTGCCTTTCTGCTGGCGGTTGCGGCCGTGGCTGCGTACCTCCCGGCCCGCCGGGCTACGCGGGTGGATCCGGTGCGGGCGATGTCCGTGGAGTAGGGGACCCGTCCCGGCAGCGTTGCGGCCCGTCCGGGTCCGACGGAGGTCGGGAGCTCGTCCTCGGTCAGCTTGGGACCTAGCCATCCTCCCTGAGGACCGAGCTCGTGCTCCGTCCGGTAGGGACGCTGAAGGGCGCTACGCCGTCGACGGCTGCCCGCCCAGATTTCGCTCCTCCGCCAACCGCAACAACGACCGTAGTCGTTCCGATTCGGCCTTCGCGACGTTCCTACCCAGATCCGTGGCTCGGTAATACCGCTTTCTGGGGTCCCGGCCGGGCTCCGGGGGCGGGACCTCCTCCACGAGACCCTGTGAAAGCATGCGGGCCAGCGTGTTGTACAGGGACCCGGGCAGGAGCGCTCCCTCCTGCCCGGTCCGCGCCTCGAACTCGACGATGATGCCATAACCGTGCATTGCCTGCTCACCCAGTGTCAGCAGCACGCCGTACACAGGCGCGCTGAGTGGCAAGAAGGACTCGGGACTCGCGTCGCTCATGGATCAGTCCTCACGGAGCGCCTCCACCGGGTCGTTCATGGATCACTCTTCACGGAGCGCCTCCACCGGGTCCATTCGGGCGGCACGGGCCGCCGGGAGCAAGCTCGCCACCAATCCGACCGTTCCCAATACGATCACGGTGACGCCAAGGGTCGCGGGATCGACGGGCTCGACCTGGTAGAGCAACGCGCGCAGGAGCGGGCTGGCCAGGAACGCCAGCACCAGCCCTGCGAGCAGGCCCGGCACGACCAACCTGACTCCGTCGACCCCGATCATCCGGGCGATGTCGCCGCCGACCGCGCCCAGCGCGAGCCGCACACCGATCTCACGGGTGCGCTGAAGCGCCAGCGTCGAGATTACGCCGTACAGACCCACGGCTGCGAGAATCAGCGCGGTGACCGCGAAAGCCCCCATGAGCCAGAGAGCGTGGCGGGCCTCCGCGGTTGCTCCGTCGACCACCGCGCCGAAGGTGCGTACCGAGAAGACCGGAACGCTTCCGTCCAGTGAACCGACGATCGAGCGCACCTCAGCGGCGATCTCGGCGGCATCTCGATCGGAGCGGAGGACGAGCGTACCGTCGACCGGGGTGAACTGGTGGTAAGGTACGTAGATCGTGGGCTCGTCCGCTTCCGCGACGGACGTGAACCGTGCTGGCTCCGTAACGCCCACCACGCGGGCCTGGACGGTGGATGGCTGCCCGGTGTAGCCGGCCACACGAATCTCCAGCGACTGACCGACCGCGCCGTCTGGCCAATACCGGCCCGCCAGCCCCGAGTCCACGACCACGCTCACCAGGTCACCTGGCTGCTCGTCCGCGGCCACGAAGCCACGGCCCTCGCGGAAACGGAGACCGAGGGCTTCCATGGCGCCCGGCGTCATCGAGCGGTACCGGGCACGCGGTGCGTCCTCGGCCTCTATGACCTCGCCGACGGGCGCGTAGGGGGCGTTCCACGTACCGCCGCTCCCCGGCTCGAGGGGCAATCGGGCCGTGACCCCCGCGGCCTTCACGCCGGAGATCGTCTGCGCTCGCTCGGCCAGTTGGACGAAAAACGCCGACCGGGTCGCGTCGTCACGATAGCTGAAGAAGGGGACGGCAACGTCGACGGCGACGACCGATTCAGGGTCGACGCCCAGGTCGACCGCGCGAAGCTGCGCGAAGCTCCTGACCAGCAAGCCGGCGCCGGCGACCAGGACCACCGAGACGGCGAGCTCGCCCACGATGAGCCAGCGCCGCAGCTGGACTCCCGCTGGCCCCACCGTGCCGACTCCCCGCGTGGACAGGAGTGACTGGCCGGAGACGCGCGCCGACGTCAGCGCCGGGGCGAGCCCGAACGTCACGGCCACCATCACGCTCGCGACCACACTGATCCAGAGCACGCTACCCTCCAGGGAGACCGCCTCGAGCCGGGGCAGGTTGGCCGGTCCCAGCCCGACCAGACCCTCGACGGCCAACAGCGCGAGCACGACGCCTGCGCCCGTCCCCAGGAGCGCTACTACCAGGCTCTCCGTGAGTAGCTGGCGCACAACGCGGGCACGCCCTACGCCGAGCGCCGCGCGAACCGCGAACTCGCGCTCCCGAGCCGACGCCCGTACGAGAAGGAGGTTGGCCACGTTGACACAAGCGATCAGGAGGAGCAGGCTCACCGCTCCGAACAGGGGCCACAACAGGGCTTTCGCGGGACCGACCACCTGGTCGTGAAGTGGATCGACCTCTACGACGGTCCCCAGCCGAGCGTGCACCTCATGCGCCGCGGTCAGCTCCTCCAGCAAGCCCTCCATCTCGGCTCGGGCTCGATCGAGAGTCGCCCCATCGGCCAGCCGACCGATCACGGTGAGTCCGCTGAGGCCCCGCCCGGCATCGATCAAGGGCACGGGCATCAGCGCCCACGCGTCTACGTCAGGCGAGATCTCCGCGTCGGCCCTCATGTGCAACCGAAAGCTCGGCGGCAGCACTCCCACCACGTTCATCGCCTGCCCGTTGAGCCGTAGCGTGCGGCCGAGCACGTCCGGGTCCTCGCCGAAGCGACGAGCCCAGAGCCCGTGACTCAGCAGGACCGCCATCGGCGGAGGCGTGAAGTCCGGATCCTCCATTCGGGCCCGGTCCGCACCGGCCCAGTCGTCGGCTCGCAGCACACGACCCAGCGAGGCTTGGACGCCGATCACCTGAAAGAAGTCCGGCGTGGTCCAGCCCATGACGACGCGGGCAGCGCCGTCGTCGTCATTGAGGTTGGTTTCGAGGGTTTGCACCCCGCCCAGGCCGTCGATGGACGGCACGCCGTCCATGTAATCGACCAGGTCGGTCCCGCCGGGACCACGCGGGGCAACACCCTCCACGTTCGTGGCGCGGTGTACCACCGAGACGAGCTCGCCCGGGTCGTCGTACGGCAGGGGCGTGTACAGAACGCCGTACAACAACGAAAAGATCGCGGTGGTGGCTCCGACCCCGAGTGCAAGCGTCACAACCAGAACGAACGCGTGCACCGGAGACTTGGCCAAGGCGCGTATGGAGTGCCTCAGGTCGGTCCATAGATCGTCGAGCATCCTTCCCCTCCTCCCGTCGTCCCGTAGTCGTATCCGGGCCACCCAGCCCTCGCTCAGGGCATCGATCCACATGCGGATCGCGAAGAAAGCGGCCCGGAACGCGCCGGCCTTCCGGCGTCGCCTCGCCACGAGCGCCTCGAACACGGCGAACACCGCGCGGAAACGCGAACAGGCACAGCCGGTACACGCGGACAGCCAGTGACCCGAGTCGCTCGGGGTCCGAGGAGCCTGGGCGCGTCGAGGGATCCACTATCATTCTATCAATGTCATTTGTAGAATGAATGCGCACAAGTGGTGAGGGGTTCCCGAGACCAGTCGAGCGGTCTTTTGTTTCCTGCGCCCTGAGGTTGATGGCTGACGTCGCGAAGCACACCGATCTCGCGGCGTTCCGTCCACTGGACGAGGTGCCGGTCGGAGACCGTCCTCGGCTCGCGGACCGGATCCTCATCGCACGTCTGTCGCGGTTCGCACCCGACCGTTTCGTGGCCCGCGCCATCGCGAGCATCAGAGAGACCCAGGGCTCGCCGGGCAGCGGCACGATCGCCGACCGCATGGGCATGAGCCGCCGCACCCTCGAGCGCCGCTTCCGCGCCACCGTCGGGGTCGGACCCGCAGCGCTCGCCCGCATCCTCGGCCTTCGGTGAGAGGGGGGGGAGACGGCGAGCCCAACGCCTGGGACGGACGCCCAGTCCCACCCCCCCTCACGACCCTCCGGACCGAATGCCCGGATCCCGCCGCGCCACCTTCTCCGCAGCCTCCAGCACCTCGGCGATCTTCGGCTTCCCCTTGAACCAGAGAACCGGACCCCGGGACGCCTCGGTCAGCTCGCCGGCGGCCAGGGTCCCTGACACCACCAGGATCAGGTGCTCGAGGTCCGCCTCGCGGACCTTGGCGACCTTTGCGTCGAGGTACTCCGGGGTCCAGAAACCGACCACCTCCACCAGGGCCTCCCGGCCGTCCCGGTGGCGTAGGGTGAAGTCGGGCAGGAACACGCTCTCGCCAAGGGCGACGGGCGTCTCCTCCCGGATCAACGTCCATCCCCCCCGCTTCGGGCCCACGCGTGCGGCGAACTGATCGGCCAGGCTCCGTTCCCAGGTCGAATCGTAGCGCCGGGACCGCCTCCGCTTCGGCGGGGCGGGCAGTCGCGAGGCGTCGAGCACGTAGCGGTGAGGCTTCCCGTGGGTCAGGACCCGCGCCTCGACGCGCCAGCCCGGAGCTCGGACGACCGCCGGCAGTACCCGGGCGAAGCGCGCTCCGTAGCGCCGGGGATGCGTCACGAAGTCCGCCGCCGGTCCGGTCAGCGTGACCCGGTACCTCCGGGCCGACACACGCTCGACCTCGTACATGAGGCCCGCGAGCTTGACCGCGCGGAAGATCCCACGCCAGCCGCCCCGGGCGGTGATCTCCACGCGCTCGGCATCCAGCAGCACGGCCCGGGCGAGCTCTAGGTTGTAGCGGTCGAGCAGCTCCGCTCCGCTCACACGTGGAGCCCGTTCGAGGAGCACGGCGCCGGGATCGTCCGCGTAGAGCAGCCGGTCGACGTCTTCCTCGGCCAGGCCCAGGGCCTCGTCCACCCGCCGGTAGGGGAGCCGTTCGTCGCCGGGGACGGGCGGCCACATCTCCCCCCTGGCCCGAAACAGGGCCTCGCGCACCTCCGGCGCCTGCCCCCATCCGTCCGGCGGACGGAAGCGGCACAGGTCCAGCAGGGTCTTCGACACCCCGGCCAGGCGCCGGGAATCCCGGACCCGCCGCTCCTGCCGCCTCAGCGACTCCGAGACCACCGGGCGCGGACACCCCTCCAGCCGGCGAACCAGCCGCGCCAGCCGGTCCAGAAGGGCGGCGACTCGCCCGTCCGGGTCCCGGAGGTAGTCCACCTCCACAGTGCCGCCGGCCGTTCGCACGAAGGGCGCGACGTGCGTGCGACGGAGCACGGCTAGCGGCCGGACCGAAGGGGGCGGCGTAGGCCGCTGACCGAGCCTCGAAGAGGAATCGGGTCGGCTGGTCGCCCTCGTGCTCCCCGAGGACCGCAGACCACCACGGCTAAATCCCGAGCCCCAGCTGTCGGTCCCGGGACTGCCGCAGACCCGCCCTCCGCTTCTGCGAGGCGAAGAACTCATGGGTGTCGCTGACCACGATCTCGAACAGCGAAGCGATCTGGTCGCCCTGCTTCCGGAGCAGCCGGCCCAGCCGCTGGGCATGCTGCCGGCGGCCGCCCCGCGTCGTGTCTCCAAGGACGATGCCGAGCTTGGCCCCCGGCACGTCCCAGCCCTCGTCGAGCACCCGCACCGTGGACACGGCGCGGACGTGGCCCTCTTCAACCCACTTCAGGATGTTCCGGCGCTCGGAGGCCGGGGTACCGGCACGTACCAGCGGCACCGCGAACCTCCGGGACAGCGTCTCGGCCGCCTCGGAGCTTCCGGCGAAGAGGATGGTTGACTCTGCCGGGAATAGGCGGAGGAGCCGTCCCGCCTCGGCGATCTTCCACCGGGACATGGCCACGATGCGCTCGCGCTCCAGGAAGGCCCGAAACGCCCGGCGCGCCGGCGGCGAGGTCCGCGTCTCGGCCATGAACACGCGCCAGGCGTCGCCCGGTTCGGGGTACCGCTCCTTGTAGGCGCGGTGGGCCTGGAACCCCTCATACAGCTCGGTGGCCCGGTCGTAGCGCCCGCGCTCGTCGGGGGTCAAGGGCACGAAGCGGCGCTCCACGGCGAAGTCGGCCAGTGTGGCATCGATCATCTCGCCGACGCGACGGCGGTAGACCACGGGGCCAACCAGGCGCTCGAGCTCCGCGTCGCGACCGTCCGGGTAGGTGGCCGTGAGTCCCAGCCGCCGGGTCGCGGGCGCGATGGCCAGGGCGTCGTGCCAGCTCCGCGCTCCGCCCTCGGCGTCGTCGGCCAGGTGATGGACCTCGTCCAGGACCAGCAGGTCGAAGCGCTCTCCGTAACGCTCGAGCAGGGCGAACGCGGAGTGATACGTGGTGACGGTGATGGGCCGGGGCGACTTCTCGTCTCCGTAGAACGCGCCTACCCGCTCGGCGCCGAACGCGTCGGCCAACTGGCCGAACCACTGTCCCAGGAGAGCCCGGGTCGGCGCCACCACGCACGCACCCGCACCCACCCGGTCGATGGCCAGCACTGCCACGAAGCTCTTCCCCGCCCCGGTGGGGAGCACGACCGAGCCCCGGCCTCCGGCGCCGAACCAACGGTCGAGCGCCTCGGCCTGGTAGTCCCGGGGACTCCGGGGATCGAAGAGGGGCGCGTCCAGGGCCTCGGGCCCCGGGCCGGTCTCGACCGCATCGGTTCCCCGGGCCCAATCCCGGAGCTCGGGAAGGCGATGGCCCGGAGCCACCCAACCGTCGACCCGGGGATCGTAGGCCATCCACTCGGGTGCCTCCCGGACGTGCCTGAGCACCGCGAGGCCGCTTCGGTAGTAGTAGACAGGAGCAGGCGCCATGCCCGGGAAGGTAGTGGTGGCGGGAGCGGGCGGCACGGACGGGCCGCTCGATTGCACCCGGAGTGGGAGCACACGGCCTCAGGGGCGAGCTCGCCAGACCGAGATCGGCAGTCCGTCGAGTCGTCGCCTCTGGCGCTCGAGAATGGCAGACCCCTATCGAGTGCACGCCCCGGAGCTCACCATCGCCAGCGGGGATGCGCCGCCGCAGAAACCGATCTGGAGCAGAACCGGACCTCCACGGAGGACGTACGCAACGTCGCGGAGTTCTCCCTGGCCCTTCCCCTCCTGCTCGGGAGTGACGAAGAGGCCGCAGAGGCGGTGGCGGCGTCACGTGACGTGGACATCGGTGTCCTCGATCGAATCCGGATCTCCCTCACGAACCGCCAGGACCGATACGACCGCCTCCTCGACCCTCTCTGGGCCAATCGCGACCGGGCCGGCGCGGACCAGCAGTGGATCTTCTACAGCCTCGATGCCCAGGGCGCTCTGGATCGGGCCGCGCGCGTTGCCGACTCGCTGGACCTTCAGGTCTCCATCAGAGGCCTGGGAGCCGGCTGGATGCTCGGGAAGTGGTCGACAGCCGGGGTGGCGGGCCTGACACCGCATGCGCGGCCCAGCGCCTGTGAACGGCCGGCCCTGAGCACACAGTGCCTGCTCTTCGTCGGCTGGGGGCTGGCCCGCAGCGGAGAGGTTGGCGGTGCCCGGGAGACGCTGGGCAAGATCCGGAGGTGGGCGGCGGAGGCAGAGGGACCCACCGCCGAGATCCAGACGAGCTTCGGTGACGCGGTCGAGGGCACCATTGCTGCCGAGGAGGCGAGGGTGGCCGACGCGCGTCGCCTCCTAAGCCCCGTGGCCGCCGGGACCGGGAACCAGAAGCCATTGGCACGCACGGCCCTCGCCGCGGTGGAGCTGGCGAAGGAGAACGTGGCGGAAACCATTCACCACCACTCCGAACACCTCTCCAACTACGGCCGCTCCCAGGCTTTGCTCGAGTTGGCCCGCATCCACGACGACCGGGGTGACTCGGATCAGGCCCGCCCCTACTACCGCAGCCTCCTGACCATCACCCAGGAGGGCGATCAGGACCTCCCGGAGATCGTGGAGGCCAACGAGGCGCTGAAGAGGCTGGAAGGCCGAGGCGAGAACACGGGAAGCGCTGGCAAGGCTGAGGGGCGTACTCACCTTCTCCGTGTCAGTGGCCGCTGCCCCCTGAGCACGCGTGAACCGTCGCGGCGAGCCGGTTGCCGGCTCGGCGAACTACGCAGGTGGATCCGGTGCGGTGCTTGCTGGGAGAGTGACCGTCGAATCAGACGACTCTCAGCTTGGGCAGCGGGATAATGAAACGCCCTCCTTCTTCCTTGAAGTCGTGCAATTGCTCCATGATCTCATCGGCGATGTTCCATGCCAGAATGAGGACGTAGTCCGGTTTCATCTCCGCCATGGCCTCTGGCGAGACGACAGGAATATGCTTCCCAGGCGTGTACCGGTTCTGCTTCAACGGATTCATGTCACCGATGCAAACGATCTCTTCAGGCCCAATGTCGAAGTAATTGCAGAGCGTGTTTCCCTTCGCCGTTGCTCCATATCCGGCGATAGTGCCGTCCTCCGTTTCGATCTTCCTGATCAGGGAGAGCAGATCATTCTTGATTCGACGCACCTTGGTCGAGAAGTCACGCCAGCCGTCTTCCTTCCCCAGTTTCAACGACGCCTCGAGATCGAGTAGTTCTCTTACGCCCTCAGAAGGCACTTGCACTCCTTCATGCATCACAGAGAATCGGATCGCTCCACCGTGCATCTTAGTGCGTTCTGCGTCGATGATTGCCATGTCGCTACGTGCAAACAGCGTCATCAATGGCTTCAAGCTCAAATACAGAACGTGCTCGTGATACACCGTATCGAACAATGTGCCCTCAAGGAGATCGACGAGGTAAGGACTCTCAAAGACTGCTGTGCCGTCTGGCGAGAGCAGCATATTCACGCCCTTCACGAAATCCCTGATGTCAGAAACGTGGGCAATGACATTGGCGCCTACAATGACATCAGCTGCTCCGTGTTCGGCTTTGATTGTCGCAGCTGTATGACTGTCGAAATACGCGACGACGGACGGCACGCCAATTGTCCTTGCAATTGCGGCTACATTTGCTGCAGGCTCAACACCGAGAATCTTGTGATCGGTTCCGACAAGATTCTTCAAGAAGACGCCGTCATTGCTTCCCACTTCGACAATGAATGACGGCTCGGCGAGCTCGGTCTTGATCTGTTCCGCCAGGTCTTTGAAATGAGCGGGGAGAAACTGTTGCGTGGAGGACAGATAAAGATAGCTATCAAACAATTGCGATGCGGGAACTACGTCACCCAACTGCACCTGACCACAAGCTGTGCAGAGATACAGGTTGAGAGGATGAACCGGTTCCAGCTGTGACAGTTGCTCCTTGCGAAGGAAGTTGTTCGCAAGCGGAGTGCAGCCGTAGTCGATGATGCAGGTGTTCAGCCCGGCATCGCAGATCTTGCATGTCTTCATCTGCCTGACGGCCCTACTGCTCGCAAGAACCTCGCTGACGTGTTCGCTCATCAGCCCGCCGCCGCCATGCTACTCTCTCCAGTTTGAAGGTAGTCCCCCCCGCCCCTCTGCGGCGTGGGGAACGGGATGAAATCGGCGTCAGGGGTTGCCCCACTTCGGCATGCGTCAAGCGATCGATGCTAGTGAGAAATAGCACGTCCCGCAGAATCGTTGTTTCGATCAGAGAGTCACGATATGGGCCGCCCAGCGATCCACGTCACTCGTCAACGGAGCCGCGCCCGGGAATCCGCCGGAGCACAGGAACTCCTCCAGCGATACCCCGAAACGGGGCAGTTGGGGAGGCTGACCACGCCTCGCGGGAAGGGGTCCTGTGGCCGGGTTGAGGGAGCCTCGACTGGGCCGGCCCCGCCATACGTTGCCCCGCACCTCCTTCATCATGTGCTGGAATTGAGCATCGCCCTTCAGACGGCGAGAAAAGGATCGCGGGGGCCAGCGTTCGTGTAGACGAGCGCCCAATCGAAATGGGAAGCTCTTGAAACCTCCTACCCCGCTACCCCTCCCTTCAGCGCCTCCACCGGCCGAATCCCGAGGCCCCGGTGCGTCGGCACCATGCACGCCGTCATCCCGACAATCAGCACTCCAAGCACGACCGCCGTGACTGCGGATGACCGGTCGACCGGCTTCATGCCCGTACCGCCCACCCACGAAACGCGACGGGGGTGGGGCGGGTCTTCCGCCGCCACCCCCGGGCTTCACGAATGTCGGAGCGCGACCTTCCACGCACCCGTGCTCAGTCCAGCAGATCCGCGACCTCCACCACGCGAAGATCCAGCCTGTCCTCGCCCCGCTCCTGAAGCATCACGACCTGCTCGTCGCGGTCGTTGGCCAGGCGGATGATTCCGTCGGGCTCAAAGGCGGACCGCTCGATGCCCGCCCGGGTCGTGGGCTGGGTCAGGGCCTGTGCGCCGTCGAAGTCCGAGAGGGCCAGGCGCATGAACGGGTGCAGGTGGTTGGCCAGCAGGAAGTGGGTGTCGCCGTCGTGGCGGACCTGGATCATGTCCAGCACGTGGTTCCCGGGTCCGAGCTCGGCGATGGTACGCCCCTCCACCCGCTCGCTCTCGTTCATCTCCTCGATGGAGAAGTCTACCAGGGGCGTGCACGAGAACCCCGCGAACACCCGGATCTCGCCGTCGTGCTCGTAGGGGACGAACACCCGGGCCGGCGCGTAGGTCTCGTACCGTCCGTGTGCGGTGTGGAAGATCCGGAGCGCGTTCGACCGGGCCTCACCGACGAACGGATAGGGAAGCCTGCGCAGCTTCGAGCTCCACTCTTCGTTGGAGATGCCGGAGACGTAGAGCACGTCGTCGACGAACGACATATCCAGGACGTTCCAGGCGCGCCGGTCCCAGCCGCGCCGATCCGTCTCCGCGGGTCGAACGTCATGCAGCTCGGCCCGGGCATGATGCACGTCATTCAGATCCACCTCTTCCAGCTCACCATCCGAGGATAGCCGAATCAGGTGCGGCGTAGCGCCCGCCACCGGACGCGTCCGAAGGCGCAGATCGTCGGTGGGATCGCCCCTGGATACCGAAAGGTAGACGGCCCGCGAAACCGGGCTCACCGCAAGGTCGTGGACCCGGATCTGTTCCCGACTGGTGCCCAGGAGGCTCGCAACGCGCTCATTCAGCTCCGACACTCCGGCCACGGGCGCAGCGGACCGCTCCTCCTCGAGCTCCACCGCGTACACGGCCCCGCCGTACGAATCGCCCATGAACAGGGTGCCGCCCGGGCTGAACGTCAGGGCGCCGATGGAAGTCAGCTCCACCACGCCGCGCACCATTCCCGGAGGGCCGGCGTCCAGGGCCAGGACCCATCCGCCCGTGAGGATCGTGGCGGCAAGGGCCGCCACCACCATACCGAGCCTCTTCATCTCATCCTCCCATCTCTCGGGTCTGCGCCATCGGCTCGTGGGAACGAGTCGATCAGGACGCGGCCGGGGCCCGTGGGCCCTCGACCGCGAAGGGGATTCGGATTCCGTCTTGCTCCGCTACACCCGGCTCCAGCGTGGCCGGCTCTGCCTGATCCAGGTCGACGTCGAAGAGACGGCGCACGTTGTTCCCGGCCAGGTCCTCGATCTCGGGGTCCACCCTCAATTCGTACGCGCCTTCCGACCAGGGCTCGGCAGGTCTGAACTGCCAGGCCCGTTCCTCGGCGATGGCCTCGCCTCGGCCGATCATCGACCGTCCTGTGGGGTCGTAGACGGTGAAGGAGGTCTCCACCAGCGCGTGATCCATGGGCTCCGGGAATCGCACGATCAGCGGTGTCGATGTTCCGGGACGCGGCGCCTCGATGCGCCACGAGAGTGGATCCGGGGCCGCACGATCTGCATGGGTCACCCGGAAGCGCTTTTCGAACGATGCCTCCATCGGCTGCCCGGACGCGTCGAGCCAGTCGGCGTCGACGACGAGCCGGTAGCGCCCACCCGCCGTCAGTGGCGGGCCCAGGGCGAGGTTGTTGGCGAGGCCGCGCTTGACGCGCCCCGGATCGAAAACCACGGTGAGCCGGGTGCCCGATGCATCCCACAGGCCTCCCCGCATTGCGTGGAATGCGTCGGCCACGACTTCACCGGTGTCCTCGTCGACCAGACGGATGAACGCGTAGGGGTCCCAGCGCCTCATGGGCCGGGAGAAGTGCGCATACAGCTTGAGCTGATTGGCCGGCAGCTCGGCGGCGCTGGGGAAGATCGCCACCACGGAGGCCGGCTCGGCGCCGCTCGGGGTGGGCACTTCGACCCGCAACACCAGCGGGCGTCCGACCGAGGGCGCGTCCAACGGATCCAGGACCACCTGATACGTGGCACCGGGCGCCAGCGGATAGTGGGGCTCGAAGACCAGCACCCCCTCCGCTGCGGTCACACTGCCCCTGGCATGGGGGAAGTCCGGGTCGGAGACCGCGGCCTGGTCGGAATAAAGCCGGAGCGGAGGACGCTCCGGCCGGTCCGCGGCGGCGCGGACCAGCCGTGCCACTGTGCGAGGCGGGAGGCCACGGACCTCGACGTGACCGGAGGGGGAGACCACGCCTGCCGTGACGGCCCACGGGTCGGTCCCTGCCCAGGCGGTGGCGTCGCGCGCGTTCCGGCCTGCCGCCACCCCGATCCCCAGCAGCGCTATCAGCAGGACCGCGCCAGCGGCCCCCGGTCCCAAGCTCCTGCTCTCCACCCCCATCTCACCCTCTTAACAGCGCCGTGGCACTTCTTGAAATAAATTTTTCATCAACATATGCGGGAGCCGCCCCGGGGTCAAGAATGCTTAACGCAATCAGGCCACAGCCGGTGATGCGGTCCATCGAGGGGTATCCGCCGGGAACCGGACCGGGGTAGGCCAGCTTCTGAGCCTGGATCGGGATCGCGAGTAGGAGAAGGCTGCTGGACCCCACGGTAGTCGAGTTCATCTCGAGCTCCGGGTGGGGGAAGGGGCGATCAGCCGAGTGGAGAAGGCTCGGCGGGAAGCGCCCGAGAAGCGCTACCGCGGGATCACCGGCAGGGTGATGCGACTGGGACGGTCCGGCCCTCTCTCCACGGTGTAGACGGGCGTGCCCTCGGCCGGGATCCTCGCGAACGTATCAGCGTCCCCTCCGCCGATGGCGATGCGGATCCGGTGACCTGCTCGGAAAAGGACGGACGTCGGCAAGAGCGCGAACGCGACCTCCTCGACCTCTCCCGGCGGCATCGGCTCGGCGTCGGCTCGTTTGTACGAGTGGTACGGGCCCGCGGCGGTGAAAGGCGGCTCCTCGTCCGAAACCCTGCGATGGATCAAGCGAAGCTGTCCCTCTCCGACGTAGAGCACGCGCCCCTCCGGCGTGACGTCCTCGAGGTAGACAAAGACGGCACCGTCCTCGTGGCTCGAGCGCATGTGGAGCGTCACCACAGGATGTCCCGTGACCTCCAGGTCCCGTTCGAGCGGCTCCGAGGTGTAGGTGAGGAGCTTCGCGTCGGCCGAAGCGCGGTCCGGATAGACCACGTCTCCCGCGCCGTTGTTGGTGGCCCAGCGGTTTCGCGAGCCAGTCGTGTGCGTGAAGTCCACCCGGTGCTCGTCGGTTCCCGCCGCCGAGGGGCCGGACCGTGAGAGACGACCACCCTCCCTGAGATACCAGTCCTGGTGCTCGGTCTCGGCGAGCGGCCAGTCGGTGGTCCGCTTCCAGCCGTCCTCCCCCATCGTGCGGTACACGAGCTCGTGCTGCGCGCCCCCGTCGCCCCTCACATACTGCTCGTAGAAGCAGAGATCCTCCAGACGTTGGGCCTCGATGGGCGGCTCGAGCGGATGGTCCGGAGGATTGTAGGGGCTCGCGTCCTCCCGCGCCCCGTGGCTCCAGGCCGCGATGACGGCCCTCTGGGGGTTCGAGAGCGTCATGAAGCGGTGAAGCACCCCCTGCGCGGTTCCAGCGTCGATCCAGCTCGCCCAGGAATACACGGCGGAGCCGGAGCGCTCGACGGCAGGCGTGTGCGAGTGAATGCCCCACCAGTCCATCGAGACCCCGTTCCAGAGGGGCATGGGCTCGTCCTTGTAGACCAGGACCCGGAACGACTCCCAGACCGAGGGGACGTCGCTCCGCGCCTCCACCGCTGCCGCGAGCAGGCTCCCGTCCGTGTCCTCGTCGACCGGCTTCACGCCCACCATCCTACCCTCGCTCGAGCGGGGCGTGTTCAGGTCCATCTCCTTGACCCTGAGTCCCCATTTCGAGCCCATGTAGGCGTTGGGGACTCCGCCGGGGAAGTAGAGATCCGTGTAGGGATCGAAGTCGGGAAAGCGGGAGATTCCCGCCTTGAACGACGGGTGTCCCACTTCCGCGAACCAGTCGTTGGTATTGGCCGTGTAGGAGTTGCCCCAGCCCCCGACGGTCCCGTCCGACCAGGGCTGGGCCACGATCCAATCCATGATCTCCCGGAAATCGAGTGTCTCTTCCCTGGACCGGTGATGGGGCCAAACACCGAACGAGGCGCCCGTGCCCCGGGAGTCACCCCATACGACCGCGTAGCCGTGGCTCGTGAAGAAGCGCTGCAGATCGTTGGGTCCGTCACCCTCCCACGAGCGCCAATAGCGCGTCATCGTGAGGATGGTGGGCACGCGCTCCCCCGAGGGAACGCCGTCGGGCAACACCACGTCGAGGGCAATCCGCACGCCGTCCCGCATCGGCACGTAGACGGACTTGACGTCCGACGTGCCGTAGGGACCCTCGAAAGGCGATCCGCACGAGCCGAACTCGTAGGCGTCGGACGCCGTGCGGTCCGAGTCGGCCTCGGGCGAGTTGCAGGCCACCAGGGCCAGCATCACCAGGGTGGCTGTCAGCTGGTGCAGATGGGTCACGCGGTGACTCCTCGGAGGAGGACGTCCCTCACCAGGGGATCATGAGGGTAGGGCCGCACCAGCGCGGGTCGCTTCGATATCGAAGTAGATGCCCCGCACCCCATACCGCTCGGCCTCCGTCAACCGGTCTTCGTGCGCCACCGCGCGAGCGAGGGCATCGACCATGCGGGCAGGCTCCTGGTTGGTGTTACGGAGATCGATGCCGATGGCCCGCCAGGCGCTGGCGAATCCCGTATCGATGGCGACCGCCTCTTCGAAGAACGCCCGCGACCGGTCGTTCGGTCCGAGTGCATGGCTGAGCCGGATGCCCTGCGAGAACTTGCGCAGTGCCGCGAGGTTATCCGTGGTGACCCGCGCCAGAGGAGGGCTGGCACCGATATCTCGCAGCGACTCACCGATGCGCTCCCGGAGCTTGCGGGACAAT
This sequence comes from Gemmatimonadota bacterium, assembly GCA_039589315.1. GTDB lineage: Bacteria > Gemmatimonadota > Gemmatimonadetes > Longimicrobiales > Gaopeijiaceae > JBDHHQ01. Next base: position 121 of record JBDHHQ010000047.1, on the reverse strand, counting down.
CACCCACTCGGGCATCCCGACGGTGGAGTTCAGCGTGTCCACGACTTGGAGCACGAGCCACGAGCCGGCGAGGTAGATGCCCAGCACCTGCCACAGCGACCGGTCGTGGATCTCCTGGAGG
>JBDHHQ010000046.1:0-36669 GCA_039589315.1 Gemmatimonadota bacterium | reverse complement strand
GTGGCTCCGTGCGCGCTCCCGTGGTAGACCGCTCGGAGGCCGCCGCGCCGGAGCAACTCCGACAGCTGGTCGGCATCGACCTGGTCCCCCTTGTTCCCCTGCCGCGCCTTCCCGAACAAGCTCCCAATCGTCCGGCAGAATGGTAACATCCTGCCGTCCGGGCGCAGCGGACCGATGCGAAGGGAGCGCGGGAGGTGCGGTGCGGGCGGCAGCTGCTTCGCCTTCGCCGTTCTAGGAGCTTTCTGCTTGGAGTCCTGAATCCCGCACTTCTTCAGGACCTCGCGCGACTGGGTAGGCCGCGGGCGCTCGCTGTCCCCGGTCGCGGACTCCACGAGGCCCCTGCGGTCCCCTCACACCGGCCTGTCCGTCACGCGCAACGTCGGCTGATCGTACGTCCTTAGGGTCCTGTCGAAGCGGCTTCCTGACGCGGGCGTTCCGAGACACGATGTTGAGATCAATCGCCGTCGTATTGACGTGTGCCCTTAGCGCGGCCGAATCCGCAGCGCAGGTCGCGGTGGAGGTTGCTTACGGCGCCGACCGCAACGTCGAATCCGACGAGTCAGAGCTCGACGGCTGGTTGAACGGAACTGTCGAGTGGATGTTTCCGTCCGGGCTCGGTTTGGGGATCGGGACCGATCACCAATTCGAAGGTGCAGCGATCACGACGAGCGATCATCTCGCATGGGCGATCTATGTGTCGTCGAGCTACGAGTTTCCTATGGATGTGGTGGCACCATTCGTTCGGGGAGGGGTCGGGGCCGGGCGGGTGCCCTGTGAGGGCGACATCTGCAGTGAAGGTGTTTATTTGCGGGGCTCGGCGGGCGTCAGGGTGCGCATCGTGAGCCAACTGCGCTTGTCGGGTGAGATTGGAATCAGTCGAGTGAGCCGCCCATTCGGTGGGGTCGGCGTGTCGTTTCGATTCTAGGGCGGCGCCCGGAGCCGCCCGATCCGTCTCTCGGGCACATGACGATTCGTTCAGGCTCCCTTACCATCACGGCGCTACACTACATGGGTGTCTTCTCACCCTGGCGAGACGTGCCCATGCGCAGTGTCCTGATAGCGACCCTGCTTGTGTCCAGTGGGTACCGTGTTAGCCGAAGTCGGTAGGGCCCTAGAACGACCAGCACCGCACCGAGCGTCGATCGGCGAGCGCATTACCACGACGATGGTGGCCATCCCGAAGATCCAGCCGCTGCCGCACCCGGCTCCGTGACCCCGGCCCCCGCGGGTTGTCGTGGAACCGCGGTGGCAAGGCCGCGAGCGCGGCGCCGGATGATTGGAAGCCATGCTCGTGAGACGGCATCGGCGGCCGCCGAGGTTAGGGTAGGCAAACAGTAGCGCAGACAGCTACGAGATCGGGCTCGCCATCGTGCGGGGACCCGATCTTTCTCTTTGTTCACGGTCGCGTGGAGAATGCCGGGGGCGACCCGTGTAAGGACTACAGGTCCACTTCGAGTGTGGTCCAGTGATCGATGTCATCGCGACCGAATGGCTCGGTCTTGGGTACTGTAGCGCCCGTTCGACGGTAACCGAATCGTCGCTCGTACCACTGCACGACGCGAGGATCGTCGACATTTGTCCGCAGCATGCGGATTCCGAGGGTCTTGACGTGGTCCATTCTGGCCCGCTGCAGATCGGCGCCGATGCTTCGACCCTGCCTGAAATCTGGATGCACGGCCAGGAGCGTGGTCTTGGCCAAGGTGGGACCCAAGATCCGGTACCCTGCGACGCCGACTACCAGCCCGTCGACCTCCGCGACGAAGCAATCACTCAGGGGAAACTCGGGCATTTCCAGCCCGCCGATGCGGTGAAAGTTGGCGGTCTCGAGGATCTCGAGGATACGGCCCCACTCCCCTGACCGAGCCCTGCGCACCACAGCGACGCGCTGCCGCAACGCGGTTGGTTCCAAGCGGCCCCCTACCTGCAGGCGAATGTCGCGTCGTCCGAGCCAGTGGGGTCGGAGCGCCGCGCTCGCCCCCACTAAGGAAGCAAGTAACAGGCCAGGCGTGTGGCATCGCTACAGGTCGAACCCATCGTCAAGCTCCTCTACCCTTCCGGCGCCACGAGCTCCGTCATCTCGTCGCATGCATCCAGCGGCTCGAAGACTCATGCAGGGTCTGGTCACCCGAGCTCTCCAGTAACTGCGCGGCGCGCCTGATGGCCACGACGGCCGAGTTGGCTTCGTTGACCACGGAAAGGGATTTCAAAAGACCTTTCGGGGGACGAAGGCGAGGATGCGCATGGATCCCCCGCACGAGGGACGGAGCAGCGGGAAGACTTCATAGATGCGGGCCATCAGGGCAGCGCAGCGCGAGGAGGAGGGTCTGGAGGGTAGGAGCGGGTGACTCCGCTGCGTGCGGTGGGGCGGGTCCTTCCGGTGGCGACGCCTCGATCGGGGCTGAGCGGCAAAGGGAGTGACCTCGGGGCCGCGATGCAGGCGCACCGGCCCGGTTTTTGCGGCGCTGTGCCCGGCACAGCCCTATGAGAGACGCCCCAAGATGGAGCCGGCATTGAGCTTGACGTCACGATCCGCGATGTCGCACCCTTCGGCTGTCCCGATACGCGAGGCTTTCAGGTCCAGGGTCGAAGCATTCTGCGCGCGCCGCTCGACCGCGGACCCGGAAGCTGCACACCGAGGGTTTCGGAGATGCTACGGGCGAGACCCGGATGTGACGTTCGAGTCTACCGCATGGACGCTACACCTGGGCCTCAGCTCTGAGGCGGAGCTCGGCGAGGATGCGAGTGGCCGTGTTGCCGTGGTCCTGCACGGGGAGCTTCTCAACGACCAAGGCAAGTCTGCTGCTTGGGTCGCGGAGGAGTTCCGACGAAGGGGTGAGTCTTTGGTCCCGGATCTTCGGGGATCGTTCGCGCTGATCGTCATCGACCGCGCCGAGGACCGCTTGCTGGTCATCCCCGATCGAAGTGGGTCCCGCCGTCTGTTCCACAGCGAAGACGCTACCGGCCATTATGTTACCAGTAATCTAGGTGCCCAGCCGACCGACCAGCATGGACTGGACGTCCTGGGGATCGGGTGGTTGCTGGCAGCTGGCATTCCGTTCAACGGGCGCACCCCCTACGACGGAATCCGCGTCCTGCCTCGCGCCCACGTCCACGAGCTGCGGGCCGGAGGCATGGCTTCCCGGGAGTACTGGTCGCACGGCCTGCGGGAACCGGAAGGCGAGGTAGACGAGTCGAACCTCGTGGCCGATCTGAAGGAGCTCATGGTTCAGGCCGTGCGACGACGAGCGGAACCGGGGCGGGATCTCTACGTGTCGCTCAGCGGCGGATTCGACTCCATCGGGATCGCGTCGGTTCTGAGTAAAACGCTCGGGCGGAGTGACGTACGTACGTTTTCCTACGTCCACGGCGACGCTGAACCTGGTGGGGATGCCTACGTGGCGCGCACGGTCGCGGCGACGCTGGGCCTGTCACACCGAATGTATGAGAGCTATCACGGAAACCTGATGGAGCACCTCCGCGCCAACGCGACCATGAGTGAGGCGGCCGCGGTGGCGGCATACGAGGTGGACATGTGGAAGGAGCTGGGTCCGGAGCTTGCCGCCGCGAGCGCGCCGGTCGTCTTCGTGGGCGAAGAGCGCATGGGCTTCAGCGGCTCCACGGTGGTAGAGACGGAGCTGCACCTATGGCGGCGGGCAAGGTTCCGCGAGCTACGTCTTCCGCCTACCGTGTCCGGGAGCTTTCCCCGCGGGCTACTCGGACGGATCAACGAGTCGATTCACGACGAGGTCAGGGACATCATCGACCGTCAGCCGGGATCGCGCGTTCTCAACACGATCCGCTTCCAGATCGGCTTCGATCAACGCATCGGCCACGAGATGCTGCCTTGGCGGGAACGCTTCATCGGAGCCCATGCAACCGTCCGTAACCCGTGGCTCGATGCGGATGTCCTGGACTTCATGAAGCGCGTTCCCTCTCGGCTGCTGACCGGGAAGAAGCTCTACCGTCGAGCCGTGGCCGAGCTGGCTCCTGAGATGGCAGCCATCTCCCCGGCAGCGAGGGAGGGTTATCGTGCCGACTGGCGAGGGGAGATCCGCGCACACCCGGCCGTGCTGAAGCGATGGATCATGACAACCACCAGCCGGCTGGACGACCTCATCCCACCGAGCTTCGGCCTCGCCCTTCTAGACGAGGTCCAACAGATCCCAACCTTGCGTCGCAGGTGGCACAACGGCGTCCGCCGGGTGAAAGGCCGACTGCGGCGGGCCCGGATCCTACGCGAACCGCTGCCGGCGACCGCGGCCCACAACGTCTTTCGTCATTGGGCGACGCTGCGCATGGCGCTCGAGCGCTGAGCGCCCCTCACGCCCTCGTGGAGCCGGGTACCTGCTACCGATTAAAGGAGCCCAATGCCTACACGAAACTCGTGGAAATGGGCGGTTCCCTGGTGGGCCTTACAAGCAGGAGGTCGCTGGTTCGAGTCCAGCAGCGCCCATTGGAGCAGGTAACCGGAGGTCGCCGATCCCCTGGGGATCCAGCCTCGTTGTTGGACCGTCAGGACCCCGGGTCCGCAAGTACCAGGATCGCACGGGTGTACAGCACTTCGAACCCCCTTCGCTGTACGTTTTCCTGAGACTTGGAACCGGGCAGGGTGGTGACCACGGCCACGTCGCAGCCCGCGCTCGCGGCGTCGGCGAGACGACGAGTCAACAGCGCGGTCTGAACGCCTCGGCGTCGATGCGCCGGCAGTGTCGCGGCGCCGCATAGCTGAGCGATTCCGTCGCCGAGACGCATGCTCCCGCCCCCTGCGAGCGCCCCTTCCCGGAGGGCCAGATAGCGCACCAGCCCGTCGGCGCGGGCCATGTCGCTGATGGCTTCCTCCAGGGCCTCCCGTGGGAAAGACTCGTGGGAAGGCACGCCCTGCTCGTCGGGGCTGGCAAAGCCCGTGACCACGGTGTTCAACCAGGCCTCGAAGTCCTGGTCCTCACTCACGGCGACTGTGATGTCCGGGACCTCTGAGGGCAACGGCAGGGTGTCCGCGGACAGCGTTCGGCCCAGCACGTTCTCGAATCCCACGAGCGCGTAGCCGCGGCCGGTGAGCAGGATCCCCACCGAGGGGTCGGCCAGACAGGACAGCTCCACCTGCACGGGGGCCTTCCGCTCCGCGTAGAGGTGCTCGATCTGCTGGAGCTCGGCTTCGTCCACGGACCCCTCGAAACCGAGCCCCGCGACCTTGTTCAGGGGCGAGTCTTCGCCGGCGTAGATGGCCACACCGCCGGCCAGGGGGCGCACCACCGGATTGGCCCCGGGGCGCGCCTCAGCGACCGCTCGGGCCGAATCGGCCAGGAGTCCACATTCAGCCCGCTCGATCCGCGCTGCCAGGGTCGTCGTGGCGAAGAGCATCTTCCTACCTCGGGATGAGTTTGTTCGCTGTGTGGTGGACTCTGTACCCGCGCTCCGGCGCCGGCAAGTCCTCAGCGGACCTGGCCGCCGACGTCGACGGCCGCGCGCCGTCGAACGAGCTTCTCGGGCCCGACGACCCCGCCTCGGTCAAGAGCAGCGACCGGCTCGAAGAGGCCCTGGTGGCCCGTGGACAGGGCCGTCTGGGAGGATGAGCCCATCGGGGGGGATTTCGCGCATCTCTCCATGAACACCGGAACCGTCCGGTGATGACATAGAGAGAGGAGTCAATCATGATCCGGCTTGCCAAATACGTCTGGCGGGAGCGACCGAACGATAAGCGTTACGGTCGTCCCCGGAGGTGGAATTCCCGCAACCGGTGGGGGCTTCCCGCCATCGACGTGAAGCGGCCTCGGTAGCCTGGGGCCTGAGGCAGGAGAGGGGAGTCGGGCAGGTGCCCGGCTCCCTTCTCCACCTTCAGTCGTCCTCCATCCGCTCGATGAGCCAGGCCCGGGCGTAGGTCCAGTCCCGCTTCACGGTGGCCACCGAAATCTCGAGCGCTTCCGCGGTCTCCTCGATGTTCAACCCCACGAAGTAGCGTAGCCGGACCACCTGGGCGAGCCGTGCATCGTGCTCCTCCAAAGCCTGCAAGGCCTGGTCCAGCGCCAACACGTCCACGTTCGGCTCGGGAGCGGCCACCTCCAAAGCGCTGAAGGTCACCCGCTGAGCTCCGCCCCCCCTCTTTTCGGCCTGGAACTTCCGAGCGTGGTCGACCAGCACCCTTCGCATGGCCTCGCCGGCGGCGCCGAAGAAGTGGGCCCGGTTTTCCCACCGTGGCTCGCCCCTGACCAGTCGCATGTACGCCTCGTTCACCAGGGCCGTGGGTTGAAGGGTGTGGCCGTCCCGCTCCTGCCGCATGCGGTAGGCCGCCATCTCCTGGAGACGCGACTGAACCAACGAGATCAGCCGTTCCAAGGCCTGATCATCTCCGTCTCCCACGGCCTGAAGCAGAAGGGTTATGTCGCGATCGTCGGTCATCTGGGCGCTCCCGGAGGCAGATTTCGACCCTCATGAGCCAATCTGCCTCGACTCCGCGCATCTGTCACTGAGTCGGGAATCGGAATCGGTCCTCGAGCAAGACCACAGAGACAGAATCAAACGGAGAGCGATATGCATACCACGGCAGAATACCTCTGGGTCGACGGCGCCCAGCCCACTCAGCGAATCCGGTCCAAGACCCGGATCGTGGAGCTAAACGGTGGGCCGGTCGACCCCTGGTCCTTCCCGGAATGGGGCTTCGACGGCAGCTCGACCAACCAGGCTGCCGGAGACGATTCGGACGTGACGCTTAGGCCCGTCGCGGTGGTGCCCGACCCGCTTCGGGTGGGTGGATACCTCGTTCTGTGCGAGACCTTCGACGACGCCGGCCTCCCCCACGCGAGCAACACCCGGGCTCGGCTTCGGGCCGTCCTGGAGCAGGCGGGTGACGATCACGCCCCGTGGGTCGGGTTCGAACAGGAATACACACTGTTCGCCGACGGGCAGCCCCTGGGCTTCCCCAAGGATGGCTACCCCGAGCCCCAGGGCCCGTACTACTGCGGTGTGGGTGCGGGCCGGGCCTTCGGACGGAAGATGGTCGAGGCCCACACCCGGGCCTGCCTGGAGGCCGATCTGATGATCTACGGCGTCAACGCCGAGGTCATGGCCGGGCAGTGGGAGTTCCAAATCGGCTACCGGGGCGTGGCCGGCGAGACGGCGGATCCACTGACCGTTTCGGATCACCTGTGGATCGCGCGGTGGCTGCTCCACCGGATCGGAGAGGACTTCGGAATCTCCGCCAGCTTCTCCAACAAGCCGGTCTCCGGCGATTGGAACGGCGCCGGGAACCACACGAACTTCTCGACCCGTGCCATGCGTGAGCCCGGCGGTATGTCCGCGATCCGAGACGCCATCTTCGCGCTCCAGACCCGTCATGCCGAGCACATCGCCGAATACGGCGCCGGTTTGGCTGACCGGCTGACAGGGCTCCACGAAACCTGCTCCATCGACGAGTTCAGGAGTGGCGTTGCCGACCGGGGCGCGTCGATCCGGGTCCCCCGGCAGGTCCAGGAGCGTGGCCGTGGATACCTGGAAGACCGCCGGCCCGGAGCCAATTCCGATCCCTACCGGGTTTGCGCCCTCCTCATCGAGACGATCTGCGGCGTGAGCGGCGCGACGGCCACGAGTGAATCGCCGAGGGCATCTGCTGCCCTCGTCGGAGCTGGCTGACATCCGCGGTGCGCGTCCGGGCGCCTACCCCTCGTGGGCGCCCGGACCGTTCCCGGGCAATACACGACTGCGTGGAGAGGAGACATAGATCATGGATACCGGAAGCACGGCGTGGGTCCTGGTGAGCGTCGCCCTGGTGCTGCTCATGACGCCCGGATTGGCGTTCTTCTACTGCGGCCTAGTGCGCGAGAAGCAGGTGGTCAACACCATCAAGATGAGCTTCGTCGCCCTGGGCATCATCGCCATCGAATGGGCCCTGATCGGGTACTCGATGGCCTTCGCCCCCGGCTCGGCGTGGGTCGGAGGGCTGGAGTGGATCGGCCTCGGTGGCGTCACGGCGGCCGTCGAGCCGCGGTACGCCGAGGGCATTCCCCACATGGCCTTCATGGCGTTTCAGATGATGTTCGCCATCATCACACCCGCGCTGATTTCCGGCGCCGTCGTGGGGCGGATGAAGTTCCGCGCCTACGTGCTGTTCATCCTGTTTTGGGGACTGCTGGTCTACAATCCGCTGGCACACTGGGTATGGGGGCCGGGCGGGTGGATCGGAGAGATGGGTGCGCTGGACTTTGCCGGCGGAACCGTGGTCCATGTGAGCGCCGGGGTCTCAGCCCTGGTGGCGGCAATGATGCTTGGACCGAGGAACGGAGCCACGGACTCGGAGACGGAGGCCACCCCTCACAACGTGCCGTTCGTCGTGCTGGGCGCGTCCCTGCTCTGGTTCGGTTGGTTCGGATTCAACGCCGGTTCAGCGCTTGCCGCCGACGGGCTGGCTGCCCACGCGGTGGTGACCACCATGCTGAGTGCCGCGGCGGCGGTCGTGGCGTGGATCGCTCTGGAGGGGCTCATGTCGGGTCGCCCCACTGCGACCGGATCGTCGATCGCCGCGGTTGTTGGACTGGTGGCCATCACACCGGGGGCAGGCTTCGTGACGCCGATGGCGGCCATGCTCATCGGCGCGGTGACGGCGGGTGCCAGCTTCGCGGCCCTGCGAGTGCTGAGCCGCACTCGCCTGGACGACACGCTGGACGTGTTCGCCTGCCACGGGGTGGGAGGCATCGTGGGATCGATCCTGACCGGCGTGTTCGCCACGACGGCGGTGAACGCAGGTGGAGCGGACGGCCTGTTGGCAGGCGACCCCGGGCTCATGTGGGCACAGGTCGTGGGCGTGGTGGCAGCAGCCACCTTCGCAGCGTGCGGCACGGTCGTGATCCTCACGGCCATCCGGGCCACGGTTGGGCTGCGTGCCTCTCGCATCGCGGAAGAGTACGGCATCGATCTGTTCGAGCACGCGGAGCGCGCCTACGCGCGGGACCGGCACACCCTTACCGGCTTGGCGGACTCGAACCGCGCCGTCACCCAGGGAGGCTGACATGATCTCGCTAGCGCAGAACCCGCCCCGGTTGGCCGAGGCGGTGAGCGTGTCCTCCTTCGATCCGGGGGACACTCGCCCCGGAGAAGGAGCGGGGGGACGGGATGGCCAGCTCTTCGACCTGGTGGCCGACCCGGGGCAGGATCAGGTATCCCCGCGGAAGCTGATCAGGAAGCTCGAGGTCGCCGGGCTCGAGGCGAGGGACCCTCGGCTGGATAAGACCCTCTCGTTGATCCGGGCGCTGGAGGACGAGGCGGCCGACGATCCGATTCCTTTGGACAGGGACGCCTTTCGGCGGGTGATTCAGCCATCGAGCCTGCTCGTCGAGCGGGCCCTACTCGGGAACCTCGCGGTGCCGGATTTCGCGAGCTTCTCGGCTGACATCGAGCGGTTGTTCGAGGCGACTCGGGCCAATGAGGGCGGGGAAGCGGCGTCGTACATCCCCCAGCTGGGCAGGGTCGATCCCGATCTCTTCGGACTGGGTCTGTGCACGGTCGACGGTCAACGGTTGTCGCTGGGCGACGCCGGCGTGCCCTTCTCGGTCCAGTCTTCGAGCAAGCCCATCAGCTACAGCCTTGCCCTCGAGCACCACGGCGAGGAGGGCGTGCATCGGCACGTGGGTCGGGAACCGAGCGGCCAGAGCTTCAACGAGCTGGCGCTCAACAGCAAGGGGCTGCCCCACAACCCCATGATCAACGCCGGTGCCATCATGAGCGCCGCGTTGATCCGACCCGACCTCGGGGTGGCCGAGCGATTCGAATATGTGGTGGACATGTGGACCCGGCTCTCCGGCGGGGTAGCGCCCGGCTTCGACAACGCCACCTACCTCTCCGAGCGGCGGACCGCCGACCGGAACTTCGCGCTGGGGTACTTCCTGCGTGAGAACGGGGCGTTTCCCGAGGGCACGGATCTGCTCGAGGTGTTGGACTTCTACTTCCAGTGCTGCTCACTCCAGATCACGGCCAGGGCGTTCTCCGTGGTGGCGGCCACTCTGGCCAACGGGGGCGTCTGCCCGTTGACCGGAGAAGTGGTCTTCGGTCCTGAGACCGTGCAAAAGTGCCTGTCGCTCATGTACTCCTGCGGCATGTACGACTTCAGCGGCGAGTGGGCGTTCAGCGTCGGGCTGCCCGCGAAGAGCGGCGTGAGCGGAGCGATCGTGGTGGTCGTTCCCAACGTCATGGGCCTGGCCGTGTGGTCCCCCCGGCTGGACGCGTTGGGCAACAGCGTGCGGGGGGTCGAGTTCTGCCAGCGGCTCGTAAAGAAATTCAACTTCCACAACTACGACAGCCTGGTGGGCGGCGCCCATGGGAAGAAGGACCCCCGCCGCCAGGACCGGAGGGCCCGCCAGGCGAGCGTCGTGGACCTGTGCTGGGCCGCGTCGGAGGGCGACCTCCCGGGCTTGCGCGTCCTCGTCGCCGAGGGCGCGAACCCCAACCACGCCGACTACGACGGACGCACTCCGCTGCACCTGGCCGCTGCGGAGGGACAGGTCGCGGTCGTGTCGTACCTTCTGGGTAGCGGCGTCGATCCCGCACCTCTCGACCGGTGGGGTGCGACGCCCCTGGACGACGCATTGCGGGCTGGCCACGAGGACGTCGTGACGGCCCTGGAGGAGGCATCATGAAGAGGCAGGCCGGGCCGCGGCCCTTCAGGACGTGCGTAGAGCTCGCCGAGTTGGTGGACGACTTCGAGTCGGGTGCGCTGCCCAGGGCGGAGTGGGACCATCGGGCACACCTGTCCGTGGCGCTCTGGTACCTGTACCACTACAGGGAGCACGAAGCGACCCGGCGCATGATCCTGGGCATCCAGCGGTACAACCATGCCCATGGGATCTCCACCACCCCGCGGGGGGGGTATCACGAGACCCTGACGGTCTTCTGGCTGGCGGTCGTGCGGATGTTTCTACGGTCGTTCAGCCCGGACAAGGGCGACGTGCTCTCGTTGGCGAATGCCCTGGTGGGACAGTTCTGGGATCAGAGGCGGCTGGCCTCGGAGTTCTTCAGTGACGAGGTGCTCTGGTCCCCGGAGGCCCGGTCCCATTGGGTCAAGCCGGATCTGAAGCCGTTGACTGCCCTGGCGATCTGACGTCTCGGACCCGCCGACTATCCTTGGCCCGCAGCGGCGGGATGGGATGGACCGTGGCGGTACCGAAGACTCTGCCACACTGTGCCGGAAACTGTGCCGCCAAGGCGTCGAGCGAATAGGTTTTTCTGTGGTGGCGTGATACGTTTCAGTTGATACGCATGGCTCGTCGCCCGGACAGGTTCGGCGACTGGAATGTGTACGCGTGGCAACCAGCGACACTCGCAGGGAGGGCAGCGATGAAGTTCCTCTACCTCGGTTCGTCCGGATCGGAAGATCCGACTCGCGCAGGATTGAACCTGCTCATGGCCAAGGGCGCGAAGGAGGCCGGGCACGACGTGGAGATCGCTCTGCAGGGAGACGCCGTCGTGCTCTTCAACGAGACCGTCGCGGCCAACGTGCAGCCGGTGGGACTGCCCAGCGTCAAGGAACTGCTGGAGTACATGAGGTCCAACCAGATCCCGGTCTATGGGTGAGGCGCGTGCTGCCGCGCCCGTGGGGTCGCGGAAGAGCTTGTCACGGCCTGGTGTGGCGAAGGGTATCTGACGCCGACGCATCTCGCCGAAAAGGTGGCCGCCGCCGATCGTGTCGTCACGACGTAGCGTAGACGGACACCGACCATCGTCTTCGTGTACAGGCCAGGGGCCACCTAGGTCTCTGGCCTTCGCGCGCTGAGGGCCGGGAGCGTCGTCGGGTCGTGCGACCGCGGCGCGCGACCGTAACGGGCTCAGCGATCAAGAACCTGAGCGTGTGCCCTCTCAAACACTTCGATGAGCTCGCCGATCTTCTCATCAGGGAGCTGGTCTCACGGGACAGCGGCCGTAGTCCAGGGTGAAGCTGACGGGCGACTCCGGGGGTGGTGTTCGGGGGTGGTGGCGCGGGGGAGATGGTACTCGGCGTGGCCGGAGCGACCAGCGAAGGTCGATTGGCCGGCGACGTTTCACATCAAGTACTTCGGTACCCGCGCGCTGATGTTGAAGCCCTCGTAGCGACCCAGACCCTGGTTCATCGCCGCCAGGTCCTGAGGCCGCAGGCCTTCCTCGGGCCCGATCATCGTAACCACGTCCAGACGCTCGATACCGTGGTTCTTCCCGAGGTCCGCGTAGCAGTGGCTGGAGTTTATGGCTGAGACCAGCGGATACGGACGGCCCTTGATGAGTGCGTGGCTGCCCTGGCCGAGCTGTCGATAGACGTAGCCGTCCGTGCGGCCGCACTTGATGATCGCCACGTCGGTCTCGCGCTCCGGCGCGAAGGCTTGGTCGTAGCCCAGGGTCTCGCCTTTCTGCAGCTGAACCACCCTGATTACGCGCGTCTTCATTCGGTAGACCACGCGGACCGGCGCGGCTTCTTCGTCGTCCGCCGCACTGGCGGGGATCCCGTAGATCAGGTTGCCGGGACGAATCATGTCGAACCGGCCCTCCGGGTGATTGATGATTCCATCCGAGGCAGACGCATGGAGCAGACCGAGTCCGATGCCTTTGCTCTGCATGGCGTCGGCGAACTCCGCGAATCGGGCGATCTGCAGCCGGTCGAACTCGTGTCTCTGCGTGAGCTCCGTCATCGTGCCGGTTATGGCGACAGCTTCACTCCTCGCCAATGACTCGACCCAGGGCCCCGCTGACCGGTGGTCCATGCCGAGCCGGTGAAAGCCGGTGTCGATGTAGAGGTGTACCTTGACGGCTCTTCCCGTTCTCCGGGCCATGGCTGCCAGCCGATCCGGGGCGTCGGCCGTGTACACGGCCAGCGTGATATCCCGCTCCGACAGGTCACCCTCGGCAGACGCGATGAAGTCGCCCATCAGCAGGACGGGCTTTCGAACCCCGCTGTCACGTAGCTGGACCGCCTCTTCGGCGTTGACAACCGCCAGTCCCCAGACTTCTGGCGCAGAGTCCAGCAGCGGGCCGACGACCCGGTGGTCCAGGCCATAGCCGTTGCACTTGACGACCGCCAGAATGGGACGCCCCGCGCGCGCGGCGAGGAACCCGAGATTCGTGCGGAACGCCGCGCGGTCCAGCTCGATCCAGGGGTCGATGCGGTCGTTGGCGGGCTGTGGATTCGCCGGTGGATCCAGGTCCAGCCAGCCGGTGGGTTTGGCTTGTGTGCGGCCGGGGCCTCCGAGCGCGCTAGCCCCGGCTACCGCCAGGAACTCTCTTCGGCTGGTCATCGTTTTGTATCGCCCGTCTTGCTTTCCGGGGGTGACCGATGTAGGGGGGCCCGACAACAACCTAGACTCGGAACGGGGGACAGCCCAGGGCGATCTCGCTCCTGGCCGGCTGGCTCGCTACGGGTCCGGGCTCGCGATTTCCGTTGCGCGTTGTCTCGCGTAGTCCCTGGCCGAAAAGCGTTCGATTCCTTCGGGCGTCGGCCTGATCCACGGATCTACTCCGAAAAGGACGTAGCTCCTTATGAGGTCGCCGGCGCTGTTGCCGGGCTCGAGAAACTCGCGCAGAGACTCGTCCACGATCTGCTTGGCGTGGGCCAGGGCTTCGCCATAGGTCGGAAACACTCCTGCGCTGTAACGCTCCTTCTCATCCATGTAGTGGTAATTGTCGTCGACGAGGACCTCGTACGTCGAATCGGTGGAGGGTGTCGCCGGGCTGGTGCTGTCGTCGTTCACGATTGACTCCTCGGTTGTATCGTCCCCTTCGACTTCGCGCCTTACGCCTTCGATGCTGCGCTCCGACACGAAACCCGCGGCGCTAGCGTGGACGATGGCCGACCGCAGGTGAAATGTCCATGAGCCCCGCGAGCCACAGGCGGAGCAGTGTGCGCGGACTCGCCTCTCTCCGAGCCGTTCCTCCTCATCGGACCCGTCTTCGCGATATCCGTGGGAGAGTCCGACTCGCGGACTCCCCTTTCCAACCTTTGCGCCCAACCATATATCAAAGGATACATATATCACTTGATCTACACTTTGGCGGGTGCGAGTCGATGATCCCACGACCGATGAAGCCCCAGTGGTTCCAGATCCTCCTGGCCCTCGCTGGTGAGGACCTCCACGGCATCGGCATCCAGAGCGAGGTGCTGCGCCGCACGGAGGGCCACATGCACCTGTGGCCGGCCATGCTGTATCGTTCGCTGGAAACGCTGGAGGGGGAAGGGTTGCTGTGCAGGATCGAACCTCCGGCGGGCGCGCCCGACGACGAGCGCCGCCAGTACTACACACTCACCGCGCCGGGCCGCGCCCGCCTCGCCGAGGAGGCCGAGATGCTCGGTCGATGGGTGGCTGACGCCAAGAAGGCCGCCGCGACATGACCCCCCAGCTGGACACCGGGCTCCACGTGTATCGCGGTGCCCTCCGGCTCTTTCCGCGGGACTTCCGCCTCAGGAATGGCCCGGACATGGAGCGGCTGTTCCTGCATCTCAGGGCCCAGCGGGAGCGGACCGGTACCCCGTCCCGGTTCAGGTTCTGGACCCGGCTACTCGTTGACACGCTCACCCATGCGCTCCGGGAGCGATGGGGCGCGCCGCCGAGCCCCCCATCACGGACCGCCCACGGCACGAGGATCCTCATGTCCAACCTCGCGACGGACCTCCGGTTCGCTGCCCGCACGCTCGTTCAGTCCCCCTTGTTCACCGTCGTCGCGGTGCTGACGCTGGCCCTCGGCATGGGCGCCAACACGGCGATCTTCAGCGTCGTGAACAGCGTGCTGCTTCGGTCGCTGCCCTATCCCGAGCCCGACGCGGTGGTCTGGGTCGACGAGTGGCAGGACACCCGGTCCCGCTCGCTGCCCGTCGCCTGGCCCAACTTCTCGGACTGGCGGAAGCAGAGCCGGAGCTTCACCGGACTCACCGCCTTCAACGGCTGGACCACGACAGTGCTGGGGGCCGACCGTCCGCTGCGGGTGAGGGTGGGCGGCATCACCGAAGACTTCTGGAAGGTATTCCCTGTTCGTCCCGTGACAGGCAGGCTGACCGTGCCGGCGGACCACGTGGAGGGTGGGCCGGGGGTCGTCGTGTTGCGGGAGGACTTCTGGCGCAACGAGCTGTCGGCTCGCCCCCTGGACGAGGTGGTCCTGGAGGTCGCGGGGGAGCGGCTTCAGGCGATCGGCGTCGTTCCTTCCGCTCTGGACTTCCCCTTCGGCGCCGAGTTGTGGCGGCCCGTCTTTCCCACCTCCACGAGTCGGACAGCTCACAACTGGCGGGTCGTCGGACGGCTCGCGCCGGGAGTCACCCCGGAGATGGCCGACCAGGAGCTGGACGCGATCACACAGGCCGTGGTGGCAGACGAGCCAGCCGATCCCGACTTCCTGGCCGAAGGCGCCCTGGTGCTGCCGCTGAAGGAGCAGCTCGCCGGGTCGGCCCGCCGGCCGTTGCTGCTGCTCCTCGGTGCCGCGGCCCTGGTGCTGCTGGTCGCCTGCACCAACCTGGCCAGCACCCTCCTCGCCCGCGGCGAGACCCGCCAACGGGAGATGGCCATCCGAGCGTCCATGGGGGCGGACCGGGGCAGGCTTCTGCGTCAGCTCCTGACCGAGAGCCTGGTGCTGGCCGCGCTGGGCGGCGGCGCCGGTCTGGCCCTCGCGGCGGTCCTGGTCCGCACGCTGCGGAGCCTCGGGACGGTCAGCCTGCCGCGCCTGGCCGAAATCTCCATCGACCCCGTGGCCCTTGCCTTCACGGCGGCGGTGGTCATCGTCACGGCCCTGGTCTTCGGGTTGCTACCGGCGTTTCGGCTCTCTGGTGTGGACGTGACACCGGCGCTCAAGGCCGGCGCCCGAGGAGGGACCCTGGGCGGTGGCCGCGGGGTGTGGACCGCTCTCGTGGGCTCTGAAGTGGCCCTGGCGTTCGTGCTCCTGGTGGGCTCGGGCCTGCTGGTCCGCAGCTTCGCCACCCTGCTCGACGTGGACTCCGGCGTGGACATCGAGGGCGTGGTCACCGCGGACGTGGATCTGAGCCTGATCAAATACGAGGAGGCCGCCGACCACGCCCGCTTCTACCAGGAGCTCGAGGCCGCGCTGGTGGCCGAGCCCGAGATCTCGCACGCGGGTGTCGTGAGCGCCGTGCCGCTGGCCGGCGTGCCGAGCGGACGCCTCGACCTCGACGGCGACCTCTCCAAGCACACGGTCGGCGGCTATGTGCTGGCGAGCGCTGGGTTCTTCGACGCCGCGGGCCTTCAGCTGATCCGGGGCCGACTGTTCGACGGGCGGGACGGACCGGACGGTGCCCACGTCGTGGTGGTGAGCCAGTCCTTTGCCGATCAGGCCTGGCCCGGCGAGGATCCCATCGGCAGGCAAGTGAGCGGTGGGGGAATGGACGCCTTCTGGCAGGAGCGCCCGTTCGCCACGGTGATCGGCGTCGTGAGCGATGTACACTACCGCTCACTGGCTCGAGAGGCGGATCCGGTGGCCTACTTCCCGCCGGACCAGCGCCCCAGCAGACTCCGATTCGAGTCGAACATGGTGGTCCGGGCCGCTACCGGTGACGCGGCCCAGGCGACCGCTGCGTTACGCCGGGCCCTGCAGAGGCTCGATCCCGACGTCCCGCCCCGGTTCTCGTCCATGGAGACCCGCCTGGTCGGGAGCCTGGCCGAGCGGCGCTTCACCCTCTATCTGCTCGGGGCATTCGCCGGTGTGGCGCTTCTCCTGGCCTTCGTAGGCATCTACGGCGTGGTGTCGTACGCCGTGGCCCGACACACCCGGGAGATCGGCATCCGCCTGGCGCTGGGCGCGCAGCCGGGGGCCGTACGGAAAACGGTGCTGGCCGGGGCCATGGGCATGGTCGCGGTGGGTCTGGTGGTGGGGGTGGTCGGGGCCGTCGCGTCTACTCGGGTGCTGACCAGCCTTCTGTACGGGATCTCCCCGACGGACCCGGTCACCCTGGTCACCGTCACCGTCCTGCTGCTCGGGGCGGCGTGGGTGGCAGCGTTGCTGCCGGCCCAGCGGTCCACCCGGATCGATCCGCTCGACGCCATGCGGGCGGACTGACCCGAGCTGTCGAGTGCCCCAAGACGCGCTCTGGCCGGTGTCCCCGGCTATTCGCTCCGCAGCACCTCCGCCGGTGGCAGTCTCCCGGCACGGGCGGCCGGTACCCACGCTGCCACTGCCGCGGCCAGGGCCAGCGCCAACGCCGGAGCGACGAACGCCCACGGCGCCAGGGGAGACACCTCGAAGAGCAACGACTCGAGGAAGCGGGTCGACAGGGCGGCGCCCAGACTCCCGATGACGATACCGATACCTGCCAGGATGAGCCCGGAGCGGACCACCGCTCCCGCCACGACGCCCGGTTGGGCGCCGAGGGCCAGCCGCACGCCGATCTCCTTCTTCTTGAGCGCGACATGATGAGCGAGCACGGCGTAGATGCCGATCGTGCCCAGCCCGGTAGCGAGCACGGCGAGCACGATCAACAGACCCATCATCACCCACGACGTGGCGTAAGCCGCGCGTACGACATCACGCATGCCCGTGACCGTTCGAATCGGCACCAGGGGATCCACGTCCCGCACCGCGGAGCGAAGCATGGGGATCAGCCCCGGCGTGGCTCCGGCCGTGCGGACCAGGAGCGTCACGTCGCGGGAAGGGCTCTCGGCCAGCGACACGTACAGAGCCGGTCCGGTCGGGCCCGTGATCTCACCCGAGCGCACGTCGGGCACCACACCGACGACCGGGACCCACGTGTCCCAGGCGTGCGGGTCGATGGCGATCATCTGCCCGATGGCGGAGCCCTCGGGCCAGAGCATCTCGGCGAGGGTCTCGTTGACGACCACCGCGCTCGGCTCCTCGGCCCGGTCCTCGGACCCGAGTAGCCGGCCGGCGGACGGCTCGACCTCGAGAGTCGCGAAGAACCCGGGGTCGACCATGTGCATGGGCGCCTTGACGGCCTGGGCCGGATCGACCGGCGCCGCCTGGAGGTTGATGGGCGTCGGTGGAGCCAGCGTCCTCAACGGTAGCCAGCCCGTGAGGCCCACGGCCGCGACACCCGGCAGCCCTTCGACCCCTTCCACCAGGCGGCCGTACAGCTCGCGAGCCACGGCAGTCGACTCGACGCGGTCCTCGGGCGGGGACAGCTCCACGGTGACCAGCCCGCTGGCGTCGAAGCCCAGCGGCACCTGCCGAAGGTTGTCCACCGTTGCGATGAGCAGCGTCGCCGAAACGAGGAGCAGGGTGGCGAGCGCAGCCTGCACCGCGACCAGGGTGCGCTGCATGCTCGTGCCGGAATCCGGCTTGAGGCTCGGCCCGGAGCGCTGAGTGCGAAGGAAGTGGGCGATGGGGACGCCGTTCAGGACCAGCCAGGCCACGGCGGCACAGGCCAGCGAGAAGGCGAGCACCGAGGGTGAGAGCACCGAGCTGCTCGCGACGACGGCCTCGCCCACGAACAGGGTGGCAATCCAGCTCCCGCCCAGGGCGCCGCTGGCGAGGCCGAGGCCGAGCGCCAGGACGGTCAGCACGAAACCCTCCACGAGGAGCTGTCGCACGATCCTCCCTCGGGCGGCCCCCAGAGAAGCCCTCACCGCCAGCTCCTTACGCCGATTCACGGCCCGGCCGAGCAACAGGTTCCCGACGTTCAGGGCGGTCACCAACATGAGCAGCGCCGTGCCGCCCAGCAGCAGCAGCAACGGCGTGGAGATCAGGCGGCGTTGGGTCTCGTCGGCACGGGCGATACCCGCCAGGCCATCCGCCCAACCCGGCGGAAAGAACATGGGGAACAGCCGCGAGAGCTTCTCGTTGAAGGCCGTGAGCTCTCTGGACGCGTCGTCCATTCGGGCGCCGTCGCGGAGAACGCCGATCATGGTGTGGCTCTGGGCCTTCCAGTAGTCGTCGTCCCGGGGATCCATGACCAGGGGGAACCAGAGCTCGGCCCGACCGCCCGGTGCCATCCCCCCGGGGCCCTGCACCCCCACCACCGTGACGGGCGCGCCGCCGATATCGATCCGGCTCCCGAGGATCGCCGGATCCGCTCCGAACGATCGCCGCCAAAGGGCCTCGCTGATCACGACGACTCGCTCCACGCTCAAGAGGGCGTCGTCGTCGGCGAGGGCACGGCCGAAGGTCGGCTGAATCGCCAGCTCACGGAACAGCTCCGGCGTGATGAGCACCCCGTTCACGCTCTCGCTCTCGCCGTCCGGCGTTCGCACGGCGAAGGCGAGCTCCACGTAGCCGCCTACGGCCTCGTAGGCGGTCTGCTCTTCCCGGTAAAGCTCGATCATGCCGTACGAGAACTCCCGGCCGGGCCAGACGGCCACGGTCGCGTCCGGGACGGTCCACCAGCTGGCGTTCCGGAGCGTCCCGTCAACGACCGAGAACACCGCGGCGTTGGCGCCGAGCCCCAACCCGAGGACGGCGACGATGCCGAAAGCGAATCCCGGATGCTTCAGGATGGAACGGAAGGACCAGCGCAGGTCCATCAGGAAGTCGGAGTTGGTCGCCGAGCCTTCGGCGCCGCTCCCGGTGAAGACGCGATACACCACCACCGAGGCGGTTTGAGCGGCGTACCAGATCCGGGCTCGGTTCGGAGACTCGAGCGCTCGCCGCTCGAACTCCTCGGCCAGGTCCCCGAGTGCGCCCTGTCCGGAAAGCCCGCCGGGGAGGGCCCACTCCAGGACCCGTTCGAGCCAGCGGGGTGGGTGATAGCCGCTCATCGGTCCAGCGCCCCTTCCAGCCCGTCCCACAGAGCCAGGAGGGTGCTCCGGGAACGGGCCAGCAACGCCCGGCCCTCGGAAGTCACCCGCACATAGCGGCGCGGACGCCCACCTCGCTCCTGGGTGATCTCACCCGCGGAGGAGGCCAGCAGGCCCTTCTTCTCCATCCGGTCCAGGGTCGTGTACAGCGCACCGCTGGACGGGCTCCTGCCTGCCACGCTCTCCAGCTCGTCCCTGATCGCGAGGCCGTACGCCTGTTGGCCGAGTCGCATGATCGACAGTAGCACCATCTGCTCGAATTCGCCCAGGTAGTCCTGACTCATCGCACGCACGTCCTCATTTCCCGGTGGACCCAACTGAGGGAGATCGCACAGTCGCGCGCCAAAGCTGCCCCCACCATCACGAAACCCTCGCCGTTCGGCGACCACCTGCGGAAGATCTCCAGGTCGAGGACGCGCACCGGAAGATCCGGGTGGGCCGCGCTTCCCAATCCGAGCGTCGCCGTGTCTTCGTCGTGGAGGCCCGCGTCCGTCCGCACGCCCTCGTTGACCACCAATGTCGGCGTCGCCAGGTCCAGCGCAGCCGGATACTCGGTGCCGTTCAGCTCGACGTCGAGGCCCAGGATCACGCCGTGGTAGACGCGCAGGCGAACCGGATCCGACAGCGCCACGCCCTCCCACTCGACGGATCGGCCGACGGGCTTGAGCACGAGCCGCTCCCCGGGGGCGTCGATGAGCACGTCGAACTGGTTGAGCATGTTCGGGCCGATCATGCCGTCGAAGCGCTTGCCGTCGATGGTCAGGTCGTCATCGGGGACCGTGTGCGTCTCATCCGTGGGAACCGGGAGGCCTGCCAGGGTGAGTCCTGACTGACCCGCGGCCTGGGCCGCCCCCGTCTCGGAGAACACGGTCACACCACTGCTGGTGGTCAGGAGGAAGGCCAGCTCGGTGCCGTCCGGCGCGGCCACGGGGACCACCAACCGGCCAGCGTGGACGGTGAGCGGAACCTCGACCGGCTCGTCGCCGCTCTGGGCCGACGCCGGCCACACACCGGCAAGCAGCAGCAGCGCAGCTGCCAACGTCATCCTCATCCCCATCATCCCCTCCTCGCAGTGCGGTCACAGCCGGGCGCTCGGAGCGGACAGAGCCCGGTGTTCGTTCCCCGTCCCGGCCTACCGCTCCCGCGTTCCTGCTCGGCGAAGTCGTCGCGAGCCGACGACTCGTGCAATCTCACAATGTGATGCTCACAATGTAGTATATGGTTGCACGGTGGGACCGCAAGGCTGGACCTCCCCCAGGCCATGTCCGGTCAACTCCCGACAGACCATCTTGTACCGGTCCCGCGATCGTATCGAGCGGGCGCAGCACTCGAGCGCACAGGGCAACGACGCCCGGGAGGGCGACCGGAATCTCTCCCGGGACGGCCCCGGCGGGATCGAGCGACGAGGCCTCTACATGGACAGGAGTGGCATGACCGGACGGCATGGGATTCGCACATCGGCCCTCCTGGCTCTGGCTTTGGCGACGGGGCTGGGCGTGGCCGGCTGTGGTGACTCGACGACCGAACCTCCGCCTGAGCCCCCGCCCGCTCCCCAGCTCCCGGTGGAGCCCCCTCAGTCGCTCCAGGATTGCGTCACCGGGGCATCGAGCGATGGAGCCCTCCTCGAGGTATGCCTGCCTTCGCTCTGGAATGGCGAGATGATCACCTGGGCCCACGGCTACACCAATCCGGGCCCTGACCGGCCTCCCGGCACGCCCCTGGCGTTGCCCAGTGACGAGATCGGCGGGAGGGAGATCAGAGACATCGCCAGGGGAATCGGGAATGGGGTGTCCGGCTACTACGGATACGCGACCACGAGCTACCGCAGGAACGGACTGGTCGCGGCCGAAGCGGCCGAAGACCTCGAGGACCTCGCCAGGTTCGCCCACCAGAATGTGGGCGGGCTCGTCGGGGTTCTTCGGCTTCCGGCCGTGAGCTATCTCGTGGGAGCATCGGAGGGAGGTCTGTCCACCGCCCTGGCCCTGGAGGAGGGACGCAGCGTCGAGGCCTACGACGGCGGCATGGCCCTGTGCGGTCCCGTGGGGGACTTCCGCCGGCAGCTCGAACACCTGGGAGACTTCCGTGTCGTGTTCGACTACTACTTCCCCGGGGTCATGCCGGGGAGCGCCGTCGGCGTGCCGGACCCGGTGGAGACGATCACCGACGCGCGCTGGGAAGCGCTGCAGGGAGAGAGCCGGGCGGCCCTCGCGGCCGATCCCGAGGCTGCTGACCAGCTGTTCCGCGTCACCGGTGTCGCGTTGGACGAGGGCGACTCCGAGTCGTTGGCGAGCGCGGCCGTCGACGTCCTCCGGTACAGCTTCTTCGGGACGAACGATGCCACGGCCGTGCTGGGCGGGAACGCGTTCGGGAATACTGGCCGATCGTACAGCGGATCCGACGACGACGAGGCGCTCAACGAAGGGGTCGAGCGCTTCACGGCCGACCCGACCGCGCTGACCAACGTCGAGAGCCGGTATGAGACGAGCGGCCGCCTCCGGGTCCCACTGGTGGCGATGCACACGACGCGTGATCCGATCGTGCCCTTCTGGCACCAGGCTCTCTATGAAGAGAAGGTGATCCTGGCTGGATCCGGGAGTCGCATCACGGTCCTCCCGTCACAGCAGTACGGCCACTGCCGGTTCACGCTGCCGGAGCTGGTGGCCGCATTCTCCAGCCTCGTGGTCGCGGTGACCAGCCAGAACCTGGCGACGTCAGGTGCGCTGTTCGCTGATGTCGAGGCACAACGAGAATTCCTGGAGCTGGCCCGGGCGTACGGTGCTTCGCCGACGATCGTCGAAGGGTCTCGCTGAGTCCTGGAGCTGCGGTCCGGTTTGGCGCCGGGCCTTCCACCACGGGGCCCGCGGCGCCTTCGCGCGCACCTTGCTCGTCGGCCTCGCTGCAGGCATGCTGATGGAGGAACCCAGGCATGAATCGGTGCGGTCTCCCGTTCAATCAGCCATGAGATGCTGCTCAAGCAGGACACACTGAGGGGAATCGTCGACGGCTCGATCACGCTGGCCTTTCGGCAGTGGCGGCGTCCAACCGTGAAAGCGGGCGGGACGCTTCTCACGTCGATCGGCCAGTTGGCGGTGGAGGCTGTGGACATCGTGCCCCTCGAGGGGATCACTGAATCCGACGCCGCCGCGGCGGGGTTCGAGGACGTGGCTTCGCTGCGATCCCATCTGACGGGGCGCGTGGGCGGTGACCTCTACCGCATTCGGCTCTCCCTGGCCGGGCCCGATCCGCGCGTCGAGCTGCGCGAGCGGATTCCGGAGGGGCAGGAGCTCGAGGAGATTCTGCGGCGCCTCCGGCGTCTCGACGCGCGGTCCGCCGCGGGTCCCTGGACCCGTCGCGTCCTGACACTGCTCCGCGATAGGCCCCGGGAGCGCGCTGCGGACCTGGCCCGGGACCTCGTGATGGAACGCGCCGACTTCAAGGCCAGGGTTCGCAAGCTCAAGGGGATCGGTCTTACGGAGAGCCTGCGGGTAGGCTATCGGCTCTCGCCCCGGGGCCAGGCCGTCCTGGCCGGCGTGGGCGACTACGACGAGCAGTACGCATGAGCGGGTCCGGTGAAGCTCCGCGCTGGCCGACGGTCGTGAGCACGGTCGGCATCGTTCTGGCGGCCTTGATGTTTCTCGACAAGCTGGACGACCTGCTCTTGCTGGGCTGGACCGAAGACGACTGGGCCCGCGTGCTCGGCGCGGAGCTCGCCGCCCTGGTGGTCCGGGCCTTACCTCCCGCTGCCTGGCGGCTCGTCAGCGCGCTGATCCAGCTGGCGCTCGCGCTGCTGCTCTTTTCCGGCTCCCTGGCGCTACGCCGTCATCACAGGGCGGGTGTCGGCCGGTGTCGCCTGTGGGCGTGGCTCGCGATCGTCTGGTCGGTGTCGGCGATGGGGGTGGGCTTGTTGTGGGTCCAGCGGTATGTGGGCGGAGTCCCGGACGTATCTGCGGTCTACTGGTACGGCTCGGCCACGTTCGGCATAATCGTGGCGCTGAGCATCCTCCTGGCTTTCCCCGTCTTCCTGCTCTACTGGCTCTCCCGGGCCGACGTCCGGGCCGAGTACGGCTCCTGGGTGGAGTGATCTGGGTGCCCGCAGTGCCCCGGCGGAGATGACCGCGACTTCCGTCGAGGGCGACCGCGCCCACCGATACCGGTACGCGATCCTGGGACCCGGCCTGGCGTCCCTGGCCGTGCTCCTCCTCGTCGGCCCCACCCGGGTGCTCACACCCGCTGTCCCCACGGGCGTCGACCTCGGCGGCCACCTCTACGCCATCTCCTACTGGGTCGAGCACTGGCTGTCGGAGGGGAGGGTGTTGGGTTGGAGTCCCGGCTGGTTCGGCGGATTCCCGCTCTACTACTTCTACTTCCCGCTGCCCGCCGGCATGGTCGCGAGCCTCTCGGTCGCGCTTCCGCTCACCGTGGCGCTGAAGGTCGTGGCGGTCCTCAGCGCAGTCGGCTTTCCCTGGGCCGTGTGGTTCCTCGCTCGCTCCGGTGGGCTGTCCTCGCTCTCGGCCGCGGTCACGACTCTGGTCGGGTCGTGCGTCCTGCTCATGGAGAGTCACTGGCACCTGGGCGGAAACCTCTATTCGACGCTGCTGGGTGAGTTCTCGTATGCATGGTCCTTGCTCTTCTGCGTCCTGTACATCGGCATCTTGACCCGGACGCTCCGTGACGGAACGCCCAGGCCGGTCTCGGCATCGGTCGTACTGGCGCTCACGGCCCTGTCTCACGTGATTCCGACTTTCGGTGCGGTCGTGGCGGGTTGCGCCGCCCTGTCCCGGCGGCGCGCCCGTCGGACCGTGCTCACCTCCTGGATCCTGGGCTTCTGTCTGGCTGGGTTGTGGGCCTTCCCGTTCCTGGCTCGATCGGGCTATCTGGCCCGCACCGAGTGGAATCTCGAGCTGGCAGCCAACGCCGTCTTCCCCCTCGAGATCCTGTTCGTGCTTCCGCTCGCCGTGGGTGGTGCGGCGCGGCTGGTGCCGAGGGGTGCGACGTGGCTCGCTCTCCTGGCGCTCACGGCTCTGAGCCCGGTGCTCAGCTGGCTTCCCGGGCTGCAGATGGGCGACAGGCTGCTCCCCCTGTGGTTTGTGGGCGTCCACGTGCTGGCGGGGGTCTTCGTCGCGTCGTCGCTGGAGCGGACCCTGCGGGATCGTTCGCCCGTCGACGCGGCGGGGTTCGGCGTGAGTGTGCTCCTGATCGGAGCAC
This sequence comes from Gemmatimonadota bacterium, assembly GCA_039589315.1. Classification (GTDB taxonomy): domain Bacteria; phylum Gemmatimonadota; class Gemmatimonadetes; order Longimicrobiales; family Gaopeijiaceae; genus JBDHHQ01. The sequence goes on along the minus strand of JBDHHQ010000046.1, from coordinate 11,773 downwards.
TCATCGTCCTCCGCGGACCGGGCACGGTGCGGGAGTACGCCACGGAGGTCCTGGAGGGCTACCCTGCGGCCCCGGCGGCGGACGAGTTCCAACAGCTACTGGGAGACGTGCGCCTGCTGCCGCCCGGCCGGGTGCACTGGCAGTCCGACAGCACGGTCGTGCGATTCGGCCGCTCGTTCGCCCTGGACCTTCTCCCCTACTGGGACCCGGACCATCCCACGCTGCCCGGACTGCTCCGGGAGTCGTCGCTGACGGAGCCGTACGTCGCCATGGTCTTCCGCGAGACCAGCCCGGAGCCGTACCTCCGCTTCCGGGTCTTGGACGCTCGATACCCCTTCGACTTCGCCAGGGGCGTGGAGCACATGCGCATGCTGGGCGTGCGCTACTTCATCGCCTTCACCGACGCGGTCCGGGATGCGGCGGACGGCCACCCGGATCTGGAGCGGCGCGTGGACCGGGCCGGCTACGCCATCTTCGAGCTCGCCGGCGTGCAGACCGTCGAGGTGGCCCGCCATGATCCGAGGGTCGTGAGCACGAGCGAGCTCGGAGCCGCAGCCCGGGCCTGGTTCGAGCAGGCCGAGGCGCTCGACCGGTGGGTCGTCGCTGGGGACCCGGGCCTCGAGCTGGGAGACAGCGCGGCACGGGAGCTCGGGGCCGGACCCACCTCGGGGGCGCCGGGGCCTGCCAACCCGGTCACCGGCTTCGAGGTCGGGCCACGGCAGGTTCGCTTCACCACCTCGGCGGTCGGCCTCCCTCATCTGATCAGGGTGTCGTACTTCCCGAATTGGGACGCCGAGGGAGCCAGGGGTCCCTACCGCGCCGCGCCGAACCTGATGTTGGTGGTGCCCACCTCCGAAGAAGTTCGCCTCCGGTTCCGATCCACGTGGGTGGAGTGGACGGGGCTGCTGCTGACGTTGCTGGGACTGGCGCTCGTGGCTGTGCCGGCGGGGCGTAGGTGGGTCGGGGGCTTACCGATCAGACAGGGACAACCCCCGAGTCGGTCGGCGGGGGAGGATCTGACGAGCTGATCCCTACGCCGATGGTGGCCGGTGCCGGTCCGCGGGGACAGCGGCGGGCCGGAAGCGGGGCTCGACGGTTCCCTCGCCCCGCCGCAGGAGGGCCATGAGCGAGAGCCCTGTCGGATAGGGTCGTCGCGCCCCTCCGTTCGCGACCGCCAACAGCCGCGCTGCTTCTCCTGCAAAGGTGCGGCGGAGGAATCGGTTGACCGGAGCCGGCGGCATGGTCAGATCGGTGTTGCGGAGTCCAGCAGAACGCCCACGGAGCTGGCTGACGGCCCGCACGACACGAGCGATGGGATACAGTCGGGTGTTGAAGTGGGAGAAGAGCAACTCCTCCACCGGAAGGCCTTCCCATACCCGTCGGAGGCGTGGGGGCTCGTAACGCCGGTAGTGGTGCAGTCGTACGTCGTGCTCACTCCACAGGTAGGGGTGGGCAGGAACGGTGATCAGCACCAGCGCGCCCGGCTTCGCCACGGCCAACAGCGACGAGAGCAAGCGAAAGTCGTCGGCCACGTGCTCGAGCACGTCCATCAGCATGAACAGATCTGCCTTTGCGGCGTGTTGCTCGACGTCGTCCGGCGCCTGACCACGGACGAAGGTCACATCCGTGACGCGCTGCATAGCGAGGCGGATGCCCTCGGCCGACGGGTCTACGCCGACGCACTTGTAATCGGTGGACAGGGACCCGATGTTGGCGCCGGTGCCGCACCCCACGTCCAGGATCAGGGACTCGGCCGACGGCGGGAGGGCCCAGCGCACCACGCGATGCATGATGTCCCGGCGGCCGAGGAACCACCAATGGGATTCTTCGAGATCGGCGTGAAGCTGGAAGAGATCGTGTTCCATCGGCTCTCGGAGCGAGGTGGTTTCTATCAGGCTTAGTGTCGACCGCCGCGCGCCGGGGCGAAAGGGCGCCGCCCCCGGGCGTGGCGCACGCCACACTGGGCCACGCCAGGGCCCCCGGGCCCGAGCGGAGTGAACGGACCGGTGCGCTTGCCCCGCCCGTCGCTGTCGGAGCTGGTGTTCGTCCTCTGGGCCCTCGTCATTCCCCTGGGGTTCGCCGGCCGGCTGGTGAACAGCGACGGCGATCTCGCCCGTCATATCCGTCTCGGCCAGCTGATGCTCGAGCGGGGGGGCGTCCTCCACCAGGATGTCTTCTCCTGGACGCGAGCGGGAGAGCCGTTCCTGGCGTTCGAGTGGGGGAGCGAGTTGTTCTTCGCCCTGGTCCACGGCGTCGGTGGCCTGGCCGGGGTGGCCGTCGCGGCCGGCCTGATCCTGGCCGTGAGCTACGGCCTGCTGTGCCGCTTCCTGCTGTCCCGTGGCGTGGAGCCCGTCCTCGCCTACCTGGCGATCATGGGCGCCGCCGTCATGAGCTCGGCCCACTGGGTGGCGCGGCCGCACCTGTTCACCATGCTCGGCGTCGCGCTCCTGTTCCCGCTCCTCGAAGGCACGAGCGTCAAGCGGGCCGGGTGGGCGGTGCCCCTTTTCGCCGTCTGGTGCAACATGCACGGCGGCTTCGTCTACGGCTTGCTCCTGGTCGGGACCTACCTGGCGGGCGACCTGCTGGAAGCGGTCGCGGCGCAGGACCGGGCCGAGTGGCTCGGCCGGGCCCGGGCCCACGTCGCCCTGCTGGCCCTGGGGCTGGCGGCCACGGTGATCAACCCCACTGGCCTCGAGCTCCACCGGCACGTCCGCGACTTCTTCGGCCTCACCCTCCTGCTGGAGGTCACGGAGGAGTTTCAGCCGCCCGACTTCGGCACGGCCAGCGGCGCGGTGATGCTGGCGGGCATCGCCGTGGTGCTGGCCGCCATCGCCTGGAGCCGGCGTCGGCCCACGTGGCCCCGGACGCTGGCCATCGCTTCGAATCTCCTCTTCGCCCTACGGGCCCGCCGCAACCTCGCGCTGTTCGGGTTCGTGGCATATCCCGTCGCGGCCCTCCACCTGGATCCCTTCTGGCGCAGACTTCCGGACCGGGGAGGAGTACGTGCGGCTTTTTCCCGCGACCAGGCCCGGAGCCGGCCGGGGCCGTGGTCGGCCGCGACCCTGGTCGTGCTGATCATCCTGGCTGTCACGCGGGGATCGCCGGGCGGCGTCGCCGTGGTGCCCGACGAGTTCGATCCGGGCGTCTTTCCGATTGCCGCGGTCGAGCAGGCGCGATCGGCCGGTCTCGAAGGGCGCGTCTTCCACGACGTCACCTGGGGTGGCTACATGCTGTTGGCCTGGCCCGAGCAGAGGGTCTTCATCGACGGGGGAACGGATCACTACGGCGAGGACCTGGTCGGCGAGGCACTGAAGATTGCCGAGCTGGGACCGGGATGGGAGACCGCTCTCGATTCCCTCGGCATCACGGTGGCCCTGTTGCCCCCGAGGGCCCTGCTGGTCCACACGCTGACCGAAGGCAGTGGGTGGGACGTGTGGTATTGCGACGCGACAGCGGCCGTGGTCACGCTGCGGGCATCGGTGGGCCAACCGCCCCAAGCTGCCCCCCAGGGAGGATGGCCACCCGGGTGTCCGGTGGGCGGATAGGGATTGGCGCGACGCTGCTCCACTCCAGCCGGCGTTGTGCCAGCTACCGGGGCAGGTACCGGCGGGAGATGCGAAACAGGTCCAGCACGCTCCGGGGGAAGTCCAACGGGCGGACCTTCGAGCCGGACGCATGGATCCAGGTGTCGAGGGGGAGCTCGTAGATCGTCTCAGCCGCTGCCTCCATGGAGCCCAACTGCGCGCCGAGCCGAGCGAGCAGTTCCACGTCGAACGCCCAACGAGAGACGAACCGGTCCGAGAAGACGGCCCGCATCTCCGGCGTGGCCCGAAAGAGCTTGGCGCCGCACTGGGTGTCGTAGACGCGGAGCCCCAGTGCCATCGAGGCCAGGGCCGCGAAGATCCGGCCCGCGTAGTGGCGCAGCGCCGACCGCTCGACGGTTCGGCCCAGAAGCTGGACGCGGGCCCCTGTGACAATCTGTACCTCGGGCCTGTCTATCAGTATGCGGAGGAAGTCCGACGCGGTTTCGAGAGGCGTGGACAGATCGGCGTCCCAGAAGCCGACGGCGTCGGGCGATTGGTCGAACGCATCGAGCACGCCTGCCCGCACCGCTTCGGCCTTCCCCCGGTTGCGGGGCAGCGGCTTGCAGGCCAGCCGATCCGGACGCCGCTCGCACAGGCGCTCGAGTACGCGACGCGTGTCGTCTGAGCTGCCGTCGTCGACGAAGATCAAACGGAAGCCCTCGTTGTCGTCGACGAACTCGAGCCACGGGTCCTGGACGAAACGGGCAGCCTCGTCGTAGCAGGGGATGACAATTACTTTGGATCTCATGGGTCCGTCTGAAGCGGCGTTGGGCCGGCGCCTCAATGTGTGGGGAGGTGGCCACGGCGGCTCGGCCGCCGGGAGGTCGCCTGAGTCAGAATAAGCCGGGATCGCCGCCGGGGGACAGCGGTGGGGAGCACGGCACGAAAGTCGCACCTCTGGTCGCGCGGGACGCGGACCGACGTGCCGTCGCCGGATCGGGCTGCGTTACCGCAGAGGCGCGGAAGCGGGCCTGCTGCAGGAAGCCGTGCCCTTTCAAGGCACAGGGGCACGGTCGCCCGACCGCCACTAGGGCGTTACGGAGGGCTACAGGTGTGGCGGCGACGCCACGTTCCGGGCACGAAGAGCGGGAAACATTCGACGAGGGGTCCATTGATTCGGGCACTCGCTTTGCGCACGAACCTTGCAGGAGATGGCATACCCCGCCAAGGTGGAGTGCGGCCAGTCGCGACCGTTTTCGTGGCGCGGACGGAAGGCCAGTCGGCTCGACGCCGGGGTCCTTCAAGGAGGCCAGAACGAGGATGATGAGACCGAACCGGGTTGGTAACGGGATGAGAACGCTCCGCGACGAGCGAGGCGGCGTTTTGGCATTCGTTGCCGTGATCATGGTGGTGCTCCTCGCCATCGCGGCGCTGTGCATCGACCTCGCCATGGCGTACACCGCCAGAGGGGAAGCCCAACGGGTGGCCGACGCGTCGGCGCTGGCCGGCGCGAGCGTATGGTTGGAGGCCCCTCCCGTGGCGGACACCGTAGGGATTGCAACGACTCGAGCTCTGGACTTCGCGTCGCAGAACGTCGTGCGCAACCTCCTGGTCGACCCGAGCCGGGTGACCGTCCAGGTGATACAGGCCGAGCGGAAGGTCCGCGTGTGGGTGCAGAGTCAGTCTCTGGGAACCTGGTTTGCTCGGCTTCTGGGGTTCAAGGACCTGCATGTCCGGGCCATGGCGGCGGCGGCGGCCACGGCCGCGGGTGAGGCCACGTGCGTCAAGCCGTTCGTGCTCTTCGACCTCTGGGACGAGGGTATGGACCAGGTGGCCGGTGGTGGGCAAGACACCGGTCCCGCCAACAACCTCCCAGACATTGCCGAAGAGTGGGCGTTCGAGGACGGGCAGGACGGGTACGCTCCCTATCACACCGACGGCACCTCGAGTGCCTGTACCGGCCACATGTGCTCGACGTACACCGCCTCGGGGGCACCCGGGGGGACGCAGACCAACGGAACCGGGTGGGGAAGCGCCTTCAGGAACGGCCACTTGGACGCCGCCGGCTACACCTACGACGGTGACATAGGGCGGACGATCGCCCTCAAGCTCCCGAACCCGTCCCAGAGCGAGGACGCTTTCGAGGTCACGCCGGGCATCTACCTGCCGTGGCGGATGCCGAACCCCGAGGACGGTTGCGCCGACACGGGCCAGGGCGGGGACTTCTATCGGTCCAACATCGCCACCTGCAACTCCTGCCCAATCGAGCTCGGCACCCCCTACCTGGCCGAGCCGGGGGGGATGATCGGGCCGACGGAGCAGGGTCTCGAAGATCTGATCGACCTGGATCCGACCGCGTATTGGGACGCGATCAACCAGGAAGTGGTCTCGACCTATGGTATGGAGAGCCCGCGCGTCGTGAACGTCGCGGTGGCCGCACCCAACCAGGTGCTTCAGGGGGCGGCGTTCCCGATCGAGTTCAACAATATCGTGACCATGTTCGTCGAGGAGCTTCAGGCCGGCAAGGGCTCGGTGCTGGCGCGATTCGTCGGACCGGCCGGTGCCCAGGGCCTCGGGCCCACGCAGGGCGAGCTGGTCCTGGTTCTGCGCCTCGTGGAGTAGCGAATTCGGAGGGCGACCTCCGCGGAAGGGATGGCTCCCTTCGATCAGAAACCGCCCCGGTCGACCGAGTCGACCGGGGCGGTTCCGTTCACGGCGGGCTGCGTGAGGATCCGGGATCGTGCCCTGACTGGACCCCCGGGACCGTCAGCCCATCTCCACGTCGTAGCCGATGCGCCAGAGCTTCAGGTTCTCGGGATCTGCCGACCCCTCGTCGCCGGGCTGATGACGGCCGACCCAGCTCTCGACGGGCCCGTCGAAGAGCCGGCTGTAGTTGTCGAGGGGGTCGTTCTTGCTCCACCGGTCCACCTCTTCCCCGAACACTTCGACTCTCATGGTGTCGCCGACCTCGCCGTCCCAGAGCACCTTGTCCAGCTTGTCGATCTTGCTGAAGCGGGGGTGGTCCGAGATGGAGTAGTGGCCCTTCTCGGGGAACTTCAACTCCTGCGTCTGGCCCCCGCTGGTGACCTTGGACCAGAAGCGGAACTGCCCCTTGTCCTTGAAGAAGGGATCGAGGGTGTCCTTGACCTGGACCCAGCGGAGGATCACCCGGACCCGCTTTCCGGCGTCCGTCATGCGCACTCCTTTCAATGCCAATGCCTTGCGCTCGCCCGCATTATGTAGCGGCGCCGGCCCGTCAGCAAGACGCTGCGCGAGGCGACCGCTGCCGCGGCTGCCGACCCTGGCCGGGCCCTAACGCAAGACGCTCAGTAGGTCGGCATGGTCGTCCGTCCAGTGGACGGCGGGCACGTCGGCGGCAAAGCGGGTCCAGAGTGGCGAGCCGGCGAGCCGTTCCAGGGTCGTCGCGTCGGTAGGCAGGGCCGCCGCCAACGTGCGCACTGCGCCTCGCTCGCGAGCCTCGGCCGTAGGGGAGTAGTCGGAGAAGAGCACGCTCGTGCCGTTGGTCTCTCCGAATCCTCGTACCACGCGGCGGAGGTCCGCGTGACGGTTGGAAGTGTGGAGGCCCACGATGCCGCCCGGGCGTACCTTTGCGAGGTAGAGCTGGAGCGCTTCGTCAGTCAGCAGATGGGTGGGAACAAAGTCGCTGCTGAACGCATCCACGATGAGGACGTCGAAGCTGGCATCCGGTTCCTTTTCGAGGGCCAGCCGTCCGTCGCCCAGCACCACGCGAACCTCGCCGGCCGAGTCGTCCAGGTAGCTGAAGTGCTCCCGCGCGAGTCGGACGACTACGGGATCGATCTCGTAGAACACGACCTCCTGTCCGGCCCGGGCCGCCGCGGCCAGGGCACCGGTACCGAGGCCGATCACGCCGATGCGTGCCCCGTCCGGCGCCTCGGCGACCAAAGAGCCGAGAGGACCGTCCGGGTAGTAGTAGGTGATGGGGAGCCGGCTCAACTCCGGGTCGTGGAATTGCCGACCGTGAACCGTGGTACCGTGCATCATCTCGATGGCGTCCGGGGAGTCGAGGATCCGCACGACGCCGAAGAAGCTCCGTTCCCGGGCGACCATGGAATCCGCGTCGGTGAACCCGGTGAGCAACAGCGCGCACAAGAGCCAGACCGAAACCGCCACCAGTCCCACGTACCGAGCCGTCGCCACGCCCCAGACCACACCGAGACCCAACACCAGGACGAGAACGGCGGTGGCGATCTCCGCGTTCCGAAGAGCCACGAACATGGGAGTCATCAGGGCGATGGCCGACAGCGTGCCCACCCGCCACGACGGCCGATAGGGGGTGAGCAAGGTACCGGCGGCAGGGGCGAAGTAGAGCAACACGCTGAGCGCCATGAGCGTGAGGGGGAGCTCGGCGATCGAGTCGAACAGCACCGGTGCCAGCAGCGCATTGAGCGCGCCGCCCAGGGCGCCGCCGAACGAGATCCACAGGTAGAAGCCCGTGAGCTCGTCCGTGGACGGGCGGTCCGCCGCCAGGTCCCGGTGGCAGAGGAGCGCCCCGAAGAACAAGGTCGCGAGGGCCAATGCCAGCATGACCTCGAAGGGGTACTGCCCGCGCACCAGAAGAAGCCCTACGGACGCCGAGACCGCCACCACCGTCGCGCCGGCCAACGGTCGCCGGGGCAGGCGATCCCAGCGGGATCACCCAGAGTAGGGGGGCCGGCGCCAGATCCGTGGTGATCTGCATCGTGATGGCCAGGAGCAGGCTCGACCCCACCGCCGACCGTGCCACCCAGAGGAGCTTCCGGCCCACGGTCACCGGCGATCCTCGGGTGGCGGCGTCGACGTCGATCTCCACGTCTCCCGCAGGAGGCGCGCTCGCAGTCGGCGGGCCCGGAGCACGCGCGGCCCGGAGCGCCACGCCGAACGTGAGCACGGCGAAGAGGCCGTACCCCGCCGCCCAGGCCACGCTCTGCCGGCTCACGCCCAGGGCTGGCTCCAGAACGAAGGGATAGGACAGCAGAGCCAACAGCGAGCCGAGGTTCGAGGCGCCGTAGAGCCAGTAGGGGTCATGGCTTGCGGGGAAGCCGGATCTGGACCACCAGTACTGGATCAGAGAGGCGTTCGTCGACAGGGCGAAGAACGGCACCCCCACGAGCAGGCCGAGGGTGGCCAGCAATGATGCGGCGGGCCACCCGGCCGAGGCCACCGCGGCGCCGAGCTCCACCGGCAGCCGGGGCGGGAGCAGCAGTAGCGGCAGAAACAGGACTAGCCCGTGGGCGATGACCTGCCCCCGGGGAGACACTCGGCGGCACAGGAAGTGGGCGTACAGGTATCCGGCCAACAACGTCGTCTGGAAAAAGACCAAGGCCGTGTTCCAGACCGCCGGGCTGCCGCCGTAGGCCGGCAACAACAGGCGGGTCGCCAGGGGCTGAACCAGAAACAGCAGGAAGGCGCTCAGGAATATCGAGGTAACGAAGGCCAGGTGGGCGAGGCGCATGGACGGATCAGGTGGCCCGTACACTCACCGGGTCTAGGCGCTGCCTTTCACCGGCTCCGAGGTCGTCGCCATCTCGACAGATGTCCATGAGCACCTGCTTCCTCCTCGGCGTCGCGCTCGCTGCGGCTCTCGAGGCCCGCGTCGCCCCACGGGCCCACGCCGTTACGGATGCAGTCCTCGGGGGGAGGCTCGAAGCGATGCAGGCCAAGTTGTCGACCGTCTGGGCCGATCTGTCAACGCCGCCCGATGGTCCCGCCGCGGCGACCCGAGGCGGAGTAGCCTGCTGCCCGACAACCACGCCTCGACACACGGTTCTTGCGTCCCCCCAACGACCGTATTAGCGTGGGTCTACTTGCAAACGGATGTTTCCGGTGGGAGATTCGCCCCTTCCCCAGGGCCCACAAACGCGGTACGGGAGGCACATTTGTACACCCAGGCCGTACGAAGCTCTCTCAAGTCCAGTTCCCGCAACGGATTCGCCCGTAGGCTCGAGTACGTCCGCCAGGCGGTGCAGTGCAAGACACTCCGGGACTTCTGGCGTCGCCTGACCGAAGGCGGAGACTACGAGATCAGCTACGAGGCGGTGCGCAACTACCATTCGGACCGGGATCCGCCAGTCGATTACCTGGTGCGGGTGGGCCGCGTGTTCGGCGTGAACCTCGACTGGCTCGCCACGGGCGACTCCCAGCCCTGGCCTGCCGACTCCCAGGTGGAATCGGCGGCGCAAGAGGTCGTGGAGCGGGGCCACCACGACTTCGAGGTGGCCCTCGAAGAGGTCTTCTGGCAGTACCGCAAGCTGCCGCCGCTGGCCATGGCCGCAGTGTTGAAGACGTGCGATCGTCTCTACCGCGACGCTCAGTTCCGGGGGTCCTTGCAGGGCCGACCCGGACCCACGCGGGCCTACGTGGGGCGTTTCGTGGGGAAGGCGCTGGCGGGCCCGCTCGTGAACGCGGTCGCCGGGACGGTGCACACCTCCGACCTGCATGCCTGGCAGATGGAGAGTTACGCGCTGGGAATGTGTCAGGCCCTGGCGGCGCTCATCCCCAATCCAAACTGGGGCGAGCAGAGGTTCCCGGACACGACGGCGCACTGACGACGTAGTCCCCACGTGGAATTCGCGAGCTCTCGTCGCCGCATGGACAAGGGGAGCCCGCGACGCCGGGACGAGTCAGGCGCCTCCCGCCTTTCCCGAGGCCGTGTTCCTCGCCCGGCGCCTGCGCACCGCCTGGATCAACAGCCAGGCGAGGGCCGTCCCCGTCAGAAGCCGACCGGTCCACTCCACCCACGTGTCCTCGAAGCTCAGCGTCACGGTCTCCTGCGTCGGCACGACCACCATGAAGGACGGTGCGGCCCGGTAGGGTCCCTCGGCACCCCGGACCCGCCAGTTCGGAAAGAAGGAGACGCGCACGAGGTGCGGGACGCCTACGGCGCTGGTGCGGAATTGGATCCTGTCGCCCTCCTCGACGATGGCGGTGACCAGACCGTGCGACGCCGTTGCGGGAGCCGGGGGCCAATCGACGGGGTCTCCCGTCGCACGCGGCCAGTCCGGCGGTCCCGACTCGACCAGCCACTCGGTCAACCGCCCCCGGCGATGGAACCACGACCGGGCGACGACGTCGAAGTCGGGTCCCGCATGGACGGTCGGGCCGCTCCGAGCGGGCGTGACCAGGGGCCGAGCGTCAACCTCGAAGACGGCGAAATCCCCATCCGACCGGAGGGGGCGAAGATCGGGTCGCAGATTGGCTGTGGCCGTGGCCCGATCGGTGAAGGTCACGTAGTACCGAACGCCCATGAACGCCATGTGGGCCACGCCGACTTCCAGGTCGTATCTCGCCTCGTCCGGCCACACCCGGAAAGAGGGCTTGGCGGGAGCCGGCGAGACCTCACCCAGGACGGTCAGGGTGAAGGGCGCAGACCGGCTCGACTCGACCAAGAGCCCGTGGAGGGTGGGGTGATCGGCCGACCAGTATGGGAGGAGGGCCGGGGCGTTCACGCTGCCGAGGGCGGCGAGGGTGCTGTCGCTCTGCCAGAGGACCCGCCCCGGTGGCAAATCCGCAACGGCCTCGATGAGGCGCTCATGCATGGGCCAGGCGTCCTGGGCTTCATAGCCCTCGAGGCTCGTCGCCGCGAAGCTTCGTACCGTCGAGACGTCCCGCAGAACGAACAGCGCCGCCAACAGGCCCCCGACGCCCACTGCCGTGGCCAGGGCCTTCGCGGACCGCGTCTCCAGAAACGTCTCGATCCCACGACCGACGGCCAGCCCGGCCAGGAGGTGGATCCCGAAGTACCAGAAGGGCAGCAGGCGGTCCCGCATCTCCAGGCCCGAGGGCACGAGGAGCACCACCCCGCTGGCACCCATCAACGTCAGCAGGGGCAGGGCCCTTGGGCCGGACCTCCAGAGCAGGTGCAGTCCCAGGACGGCACCCGGCAGCACGAACCAGAGCTCGACGGGGACCAGCAACGACGGCGAGGTCCCGGGGATCCAGGGCAGGTGTCCCATCTCGCCCGCCCGCACCAGGAAGGGCAGAGCCCACACGCCGGCCAGCGCGAAACCCAGCCACCACGACGTCAGCACGGCGGGGCGGGACCTTCGCCACAGCGCGCCTGGAATGGAAGCGAGCACCGCCGCCAGCGTCGTGAGGACATGGCTCAACGCGGTAGCGGCCAGCACGGCCGCCATGATGGATCCTCCGCGACGCGACGCGACCATCGCCCGGGTGACCAGAGCGACGTAGAGAATGGAGAGGGCCAACGAGATGGAGAACGCGAACTCGCC
>JBDHHQ010000045.1:0-51265 GCA_039589315.1 Gemmatimonadota bacterium | reverse complement strand
AGACGCCGCCGCAGGGACATTGTGTCTCAATGCTAGACGCTCCACGGCGGATGATGCCCGGTCGCGGACGATCCCGGGCCCCTCTATGAACAACAGCAGCGACTCGAGCGCTGATACGCGCCTCAGTTGGTTCGCCCGCTCGACCTGCGGGCACTACGCGCCACCTCGTGGCGGCCGAAGTCCGCCAGCGTCTCCTAGGACCTGGAGTAGCGGCCCATCAGCGTAGCCTCTCCGAGGACGTGTCCTCTCATGGCGTCGGTGAGCCCTTCAGCCGTCGACCCCGAAGTCAGATCCAACTTCACGTCCAGCGCATAGAGCTTGAAGAAGTACCGATGCGTGCCTCCCGGCGGGCACGGTCCCCCATAGCCCATTCGCCCCCAGCTGTTGGTGCCATGTGTGGCTCCGGATGGCAGAGTTTCCGCCCGCGAGCCGTTCTCGGGCAGCTCCGTTACGGCCGCCGGAACGTTGAACAGCACCCAATGCACCCAGAGACCCCCAGGGGCATCGGGATCGTCCATGATCAGCGCGAACGTCCTCGTCTGGTCCGGTGGGTCGCTCCACGCGACGGGCGGAGACACGTCGTCTCCATCGCACGTGTATTGCCTTGGGATGATGTCTCCGTAGCGGAAGCCTCCGCTCTCCAGTGTCAGGCTCATGAGACCCCCCGAAAGTTGCGATTTGTGTAGAGCGAAGTCGCGTCCGGTCCTCCTGTGTCGCATGGCGTGAGGCGACCGGTCCCTCCAGCCGGACCGGTCCCCCTCACGGCCGCGTGCGGTAGTTGATGATCGTTTCGCCAAGCCCCGGGTCCAGGACACGAATGGAGACGACGGCCCCGGGCGAGAGAGAGCTCACGATCGATTCCACCTCGTCCGGACGCTCCACGACGCGGTTGTTGATGCGAAGGACCATCTGCCCAACGGAAATGCCCGCCCGGGCGGCCTCACTGAAGGGCTCCACACCCGACACGACGACGCCAGCGTCACGGTCGTGTCCCAACTCGTCGGCCATCAGTGGTGTGAGGGCCTCGACCCGAAAGCCCAGCACCGTCTCGCTGCGGGATGCTTCCGGCGGCTCTGTTTCCGACACTCCCTCCGCCTCCGGCGGGGGGAACTCGCCCAATGACACGGAGAAGTCGCGCCGCCGACCGTCCCGGACCACGGTGACCGTCACTCGATCGCCGGGCTCGTACTCCGCCAGCGAGGTCGTCAGCGCTGTGGCATCGGGCACGGGCTCCCCATCCAACGCGACGATCACGTCTCCGATCTCGAGTCCCGCCTCGTCGGCGGGGGAGCCCTCCTCGACCGTGTTGATGTCCGCTCCGGCCACCTCGTCGAGCCCGTACGCCGCGGCATCCACGGCCGTGACATCACTCACCCGCACACCGAGCCTTGGCCGACGAACGTGTCCATACTCGATCAGGTCGTCGACGACTCTCATGGCCAGGTCGATGGGCACGGCGAACCCGTATCCCACGAAATAGGCGCCCCCGGAGATCGCGGAGTTGATGCCGACGATGCGGCCGTGCAGGTCGATGAGCGGGCCGCCCGAGTTGCCGGGGTTGATGGCGGCGTCGGTCTGGATGAAGGACTCGAGGGCGGTGGGCCGCCCCGTAAGCTGGCGGCCCTTCGCGCTGACGATGCCGGCCGTGACGGTGAAATCCAGTCCCAGGGGGTTGCCCAGTGCGAGCACCCAGTCGCCCACACGTAGCGCGTCCGAGCTGCCGATCTGGCCCGTGGGGAAACGGCCCACGTCGTCCTCGAGCCGCATGACCGCCACGTCAGTCGTCGGGTCGCCGGCTACCACCGACGCTGCCAACTCCCGCCCGTCTTGGAGCCTGATCCGCACGTGGGCGGCATCGGCCACGACATGGTTGTTGGTCAGGATCACGACCTTGTTCCGGTGCTCGATCATGAACCCGGTACCGGATCCACGTTGCGGAGGCAGCTCGACGCCTTCGTCGGGGAGGCCGAAGAACCGGCGCCACTCCTCGGGGATGGGGAGGAAGCGCTCTGGACCTCTGAACTCGCGTTCCACGGAGACGAAGACAACGGCCGGGAGTGTCGCTTCAACGGCATTCCGGAACGTCGCCGAGAGGGCTGCGGCGATTGTGGTGTCGTTCTCCAGAGGGAGTGGGCTGCCGCCCAACACAGGCCGGGTCGCAGGGGTGACTGCAGCCTCGCCTGGGAGCGCCGGGGCATCGCCGCACGCCATCAGCGCGGCCAGCACAACGGCTCCGGCAATGCCTACTCCCGGAGCTTCCCGGATCGTCGTCTTCTTGAGCATCACAATGTCCCCGCTCTCGATGTTCGTGAAGGGCTCCAATCCAACCCGGAGCCCTCGCACACCGCGGCGGCGGCAGCTAGCGGCGTCGGTCGGGTCGCTCCCGCGCACCCCGTGAGGGCCGGTTCACGCGTACTGTCTCCGGAGCTCGGCGGAATTCCCTGTGCAGAATGGGCAAGACGAGTGCCATTCTGGACGACCCGACACGAGGCGCGGGGCGTGTGACAGCGCCTGCCCCGACGGCTTCCGGTTCGTCGACCGATGAGGGGTGGTTCTTGCCGTCCGCGCCCAGGGGCAAGTTGCTTGTCCTCAGGCGTTGCGACCCAATGGAGGGACGATTTAACCCGGTCAGGGACATGTTGACCCGCTTGGGGCGGGCGCCGGGCCATAGAGGGCGTCACTCGCACGGTCCGCGGCATCAGTATCCTTGTCCTTTCAGTCAGGCGGTACGCCGCTCCCGGGGGTCGGTGTAATCGGCGCCGGGCACAGGTGATGCTCTGGGTCGTGTACTGCGGGCACCTCACCTGCACGTGCTGAGTGGTCCGGAGGGAGGCTTCACCGAAAGTGGCCTGCCGCAGCAAACCAGGCCGGAAGGGGGAAAGAAGCTCATGCCGAAGACGATTATCGTACCGCTCGACGGATCCGCCTTCGCCGAGTACGCGTTACCCACGGCGCTGAGTCTGGCAAATCGTTGGGCCGCCGAACTTCATCTCGTGACCGTAGAGGAGCCGGTCGTAGCCATTCCGGACGTGCACTTCGAGGTCGGGACCGCAGTTCGACGCTGGGCTACGGATTACCTGGACGACGTGGGGAGTCGAATCCGGGAGCGGACTGGCGTCGAGGCTGAGACGACCGTCCGTGATGGCCCGGTCAGCCTGACCATCCAAGCGGTGGTGCAGGAGCTGCGAGCCGATTTGGTGGTCATGTCGACTCACGGTCGTGGGCCCATGAGCCGAGCCTGGCTGGGGAGCATCGCCGACGCGCTGGTCCGCGATTCAGGAGTCCCGATCCTGCTGGTACGGCCCGACGGAGAAGAGGCGCCAGACCTGGGAACGGAGGTGGCGCTGCGTCATGTATTGATCCCGCTGGACGGCTCCACGGTGGCGGAGAGCGTGCTCGAGCTGGCCCTGTCGCTGGGGCGCTCTTGGGATGCCAGGTATACGCTGCTGCGCCTGGTCCGCTATCCGACCCAGGCTGTTTCGGCCTACCTGCCCGACACCGTGCAAATGGTGGAGCAGATCGTGCGTGAGGGGACGGCCACCGCCGAGGAGTACCTGTCTCGGGCGGCGACCCGTCTCAGCGAGTCCGGCGTTGCCGTAGAGACCGAGGTGGCGGTGGTGAACTCGGTGGCCCGAGGGATCATCCAGCATGCGGACGAGTTGCGTGTGGATTTGATCGCCCTGGCGAGTCACGGCCATGGCGGATTCAGGCGGGCCGTGCTGGGGAGCGTCGCTGACAAGGTCGTGCGGGGAGCGGTACAGACGGTGCTGGTCGTGCGGGCTCCGGAAGGCTGATCTTCCATGATCCCGAGCGAGCGAGCGGTGTTGGCGGTGTTCACCCAGGAAACGCCTCCAAGAGGTCCGATAGAAGGAGGATTCGCCCCGGCGGGGCGCCGGTTGGCCGCGTGGTTAGGGTGCGATTCTCACAGCGCGACAGGAGCGTATTGATGGCATGTGTCTTGCCTTTCCCGTGACCAAGACGACCGGAACTTGCCTGAACGCCGGCACCGGAGACGGACGATGCTGAAGCGGCTGCTCATTCCCCTGGATGGTTCTCCGCTTGCCGAGTGCACGATTCCCTTCGGTCTGAGCCTCCAGGGGGCCTTTTCGTCCAGTGTGCTGCTGCACCGCGTGCTGGAACCCGGGCCGCACGCCACCGACGGTCAACTCGAGAGCGTAGAATGGCGTCTCAGTCGGGAGGAGGCGCGCGCGTATCTGGAACGAATCGCGAGATCATTCCGATCTGCTCAGGCAGCGGCTCGGGTTGAGACGGAGGTGACCACCGGCTCGGCGCCCCAGGAGATCGTTCGTCTTTCTCGTCAGCGCAACATCGACCTCGTCCTCCTCTCTACTCACGGGGAAGGCGGTCTCACACGTTTTGGGCTCAGCGGAACCGCCCACAAGGTCGCCTTGGCCGCAGAGACGTCCGTGTTGCTGGTGCGGGCAGGGCTTCCCTCCGAAACGGGCAAGCCGGCTCGGCTCCCGCGCATCATGGTGCCGGTGGATGGATCGACCCGAGGTGACTGGGCGGCCCATCTCGCCTCGTCTCTCGCTCAGCCCATGGGGAGCGAGCTTTGTCTGGTTCACGTGATCGCACTCCCCGAGGTCCTGAGCCAGGGAGAGGGGGAAGTCGAAGAACGACGGGTCATCGACCGCCTGGTCGAGCTTGGCCGTCAGGAGGCCGAACGCCACCTGGATGTCCTGGAAGACCTCATGGCGCACTCGGACGTGCGGGTCCACAAGCGCGTCGTGGTCGCCTCCAACGTGCCGAAGACGTTGGATGAGCTCGCCGAGCGGGAGCGAGCGTCCATGCTCGTGATCAGCGCTCACGGCCATTCCGTCGAAACCGGCTGGCAGTACGGGAGCGTCGCAGGTAGTCTCATCGAGCACGGCCGCCTTCCCATCTTGATCTTGCAGGACGCCCCGCGGAGGATCCAGATGCCAGGGAACGCGCACAGCTTCTCGACCGCCGCGCTCCGAGCCTCCTACGCGTGGAGTCCATAGCGCAGGCGCCGGTCAAATCGGCGGCGGGTATCGAGGAGCTCGCCCGCGAGCTGGCCCGCGCACACCGGCTGTCGTCACGGCAGCCGCGGCGCGGTGCGGTCCGCCGTTACGTCGCCTCGCTGGCGCAGCGCCTCGACGTCCACTTCGCCGAGCTGGGCCAGGAATCGCCCGCCGGCCGCACCGCGTCGGCAGAATGGCTCCTCGACAATCAGCACGTCGTCAGGGGGGCGCTGACGCAAGTTCAACGGGATCTTTCCCCCGGATTCCTGGCCGCGCTTCGCACGCTCGAGGGCAATCCTCTCGATGTTCCCACGCCGGTCTATGCCATTGCGGTGACGCTCGTGGCAGAGGGCCATGGCCGGGTAGATCCTGAGCGCAGCCGCCGCTTCCTCGAGGCCTATCAGTCGGTGTCGCCGCTGACGATGGCCGAGCTCTGGGCGTTTCCCGTGATGTTGAGGCTCGCGCTGGTTTCGGATCTGGCGGATACCGGGGACGAGCTCGTGTCCGGGAAGAAGCGAGAGCCGGCGGAGGCCGTTCAAACCGCTCCAGCACCCGGTGACGCCGGCGCCAGCCTGGACGAACGGATCGCGGGAGCCATCGGTAGCCTCCGCGCCGCCGGGACGCTGGACTGGAAGGCCTTTTTCGAAAGCGTCAGCCGGGTGGAACGCACGCTGCGCCGCCTGGACCCCGCTGGGGCCTACTCCCAGATGGACTTCGATACCCGGGACAGCTACCGGAAAGTCGTGGAAGAGCTCGCACGGGGGAGCGGACAGAGCGAAGGCCACGTGGCTCTCCAGGCGGTGGAGCTGGCCCGGGCCAGCCGCGATGCCCGTCCTCCTGACGAGAGCCCCGCAGCGGTCGACGTCGTGCCCGGAGGCCACGTAGGATTCTACCTCGCCGGCGAAGGTCGAACACTGCTGGAACCGCGACTCGGATACTCGCCGCCCTTGAGGCACCGGGCAGCAAGGTGGCTCCGTTCGCACTCGGCAATGCTCTACTTCGGCGCCATTGCGTCGCTCAGCGCCGGCGCGCTCTTGGCCATCGTCGGCCCGCTCGTAGTCTCCGGAGGCCGTCCTTGGTCAGCGGCGCTGCTCACCCTCCTCTCCGTCGTCCCTTCGACAACCGTTGCGATCGCCGTGGTGAATTGGGCCGTGGCTCAGGCAGTGCGGCCACGTACGCT
This sequence comes from Gemmatimonadota bacterium, assembly GCA_039589315.1. Lineage (GTDB taxonomy): Bacteria > Gemmatimonadota > Gemmatimonadetes > Longimicrobiales > Gaopeijiaceae > JBDHHQ01. The sequence goes on along the minus strand of JBDHHQ010000045.1, from coordinate 45,082 downwards.
CGCCAAGTTGGACTTCTCCAGGGGGATTCCAGAGACGAGACCCACGGTGGTCGTAGTGCCCTGTCTTCTGACGGAGGAGGAAGAGATCCGATCCCTGGCACGGCGACTCGAGCTGAACTACGGAGGAAACGCGGACCCGGTCGTCCGCTTCGTGCTCCTGACGGATCACACCGACGCTCCTCGGCAGGTCATGGCGGGCGATGACGCCCTGCTCCGGGTGGCCATAGACGAAATCGAGGCCCTGAACCGGCGCTACGGTGGGGACGGTAGTGGAGCCTTCATGATCCTGCATCGACCTCGGAGGTGGAATCCGTCCGAGAACTGCTGGATGGGGTGGGAGCGGAAGCGCGGTAAGCTCTGGGAGCTCAATCGCCTGGCGCTCGGGTTGGGCCACGGCGATTTCATTTCGCCCGTCGGCGACATCGATGATCTGAAAGGGACCCGGTACGTCGTCACGCTGGATGCGGACACGTTCCTCCCCCAGGGCGCGGCGGCCCGGCTGGTAGGCACGCTGGCCCACCCGCTGAACACTCCCGGCGTCGACTCCAGCGGGCGGCTCGTTCGCGGCTATAGCGTGCTCCAGCCCCGAATCGAGACGCTTCCGGGAGGAGACGCGCCGAGTCGCTTCTCGAAGGTCTACGAAGCCGATCAGGGGCTCGATCTCTACTCCCACGCCGTCTCGGACGTCTATCAGGACCTGTTTCGGATGGGGATCTATGCCGGCAAGGGCGTCTACGACGTCGCAGCATTCCAGCGCACACTCGCCGGTCGCGTGCCCGCCAACGCGCTGCTCAGCCACGACCTCTTCGAGGGCGTCCACGGTCGGTCGGCTCTCGTCAGCGACATTGCCGTCTTCGAGGACTTTCCCACGTCGGTCCTGGCGTTCATTCGCCGGCTTCACCGGTGGGTGAGGGGCGACTGGCAGATCTCCCCGTGGCTCCTCTCCCGCGTTCCGGCGGAAGGGGGTGACCGGATCCGCAACCCGATCTCGCTTCTTGGCCGCTGGCAGATCGCGGACAACCTGAGGCGCAGCCTCCTGATGGGCTCGCTCTCTCTCCTGCTCGTGGGGAGCTGGCTGTCTGCGGCAGTCCACTGGTGGTGGGGGACGGTCGCGATGGGTCTGGTTCTCGGCGCGCCGGTCTTCCTCGGGGCCGCCACGAGCGCACGAGCCCGATTCGGCCGGCGGGGTGCCTTCCTGTCCCGGTCGGCGCCCCTCGGGCTCTTCCGGTGGGCTCTGGGGGTGGTGTTCCTTCCCTATCAGGCGGTCATGGAGATCGACGGCATCCTGCGGACGCTGTTTCGACTGTGCGTCAGCCGAAAGCGGCTTCTCGAGTGGACCACGGCCTCGGTCACGTCCACAGCGATGGCGGGGCAGCGTGGGCTCACGTTCTTCGCGAAGCAGATGGCATCGGCGCCGGCACTCGCGGTCGGCGCGGGCGGCCTGGTGGCGCTCCTGGTTCCGGAGCGCTTGGTGGTGGTCGCACCAGTCCTGCTGGGGTGGCTTCTTTCCCCGGTCGTGGCCTTGTGGGTCAGCGCTCCCCTGCGTCCGCGACGACGCGCTCCGCGAGTCACGGACGCGAGGGCGCACCGCGAACTGGCCCGGCGGACCTGGGCTTACTTCGAGCGGTTCCTCGGCCCCGAAAACCACTGGCTTCCGCCCGACAACTACCAGGAGGATCCCGGAGGCAGGGCTGCGCCGCGAACATCTCCCACGAATATCGGTCTCGGGCTGCTTTCGGCTCTCGCGGCCTACGACCTCGGCTATCTGACCCTTCCGCGTTTCGCGGCGACGGTATCCAACATCCTGGAGGGCGTCGAGCGGCTCGAGACCCACCGTGGACACCTCCTGAACTGGTATGATACCCGGAGCCTCGAACCGCTGGCTCCCCGGTACGTCTCCACGGTGGACAGCGGGAATCTGGCGGCCAGCCTGGTCACGCTTCGTATCGGCTGCGCCACGATGGCCGACGACCCACTCCCCAGGCGCGTCGAGTCGGACGGGCTCGCGGACACACTGCGTGCCCTGTGCAGTGCGGTGGAGCGTATGCCGGAGAGGGGCGGCCAAGACGTTTCTGGAATCGTGAAAGACATCGGGCTCCGGATCGGCGAGCTGATCCGCGGCGTGGAGGCCCGGCGCGACCGACCCCACGCTGCCGTCCCTGAGGTGGCAGGCGGTCTGTTCGCTGTCGAACGGCGGATCGAGGATATGGTCGAGGCCGGGGCCGAGGGCTCAGGGGGGGGCGGAGTCTTTCCGGAGATCCGGGACTGGCTGCTTCGCCTCCACGGACAGATGGAGCAGGTTTCGGGTGGGGTGGATGCGCTGCTCCCCTGGATCAGCGCATTCGAGGGCGTGGCGCCATCTTCTAACGGCGAAGACGACGCGTCCACGGAGGTCGTATGGCGCGCGCTCCGGTCCGCTCTTCCGCCGACGGCGTCTCTCCGGGAGATCCCGGACATCTGCGGAGAGGCGCTAGGGCTGCTCCAGCCCCTTCTGGACTCGTCGAGCACGCCGGACAGCGGGGAAGGTGGCACCTTCGCGGGCGAGCTGGCGTGTCGGTTGAGGCGGGCCTCCGAGCTCGCCACAGAGCTGCTAAGGACCCTGGACGACCTCCAGGGCCAGAGCGCTCAACTGGCGGAGCGCATGGACTTCGCGTTCTTGTATGACGACGCTCGCTACCTCTTCCACATCGGCTATAACGCCACGACCGGGGAGTTGGACAACAGCTACTACGACTTGCTGGCGTCCGAGGCCCGCCTGGCGAGCTTCCTGGCTATCGCGAAAGGCGACATAAGGGCGGAGCACTGGCTCCACCTCGGCCGCCCGTTCGGAAAGGCCGGAGGAGGGGCTGTGCTGCTGTCCTGGGCGGGCACGATGTTCGAGTACCTCATGCCCAGGCTCTTCATGCGGACTCCGGAGCATTCGCTCCTGGCGGTGAGCTGTCGAAGAGCGATCGAGCGGCAGATACAGTTCGCCCGAGGCGTGGGGTCGCCCTGGGGCATCTCCGAATCGGCGTACCACGATCTGGACAGCCACGCCACCTACCAGTACCGGGCCTTCGGCGTCCCGGCCCTGGCGCTGAGGCGGGACACGTTGCAGCGCCTGGTGGTCTCGCCCTACGCCAGCGTTCTCGCGCTCCCGTTCACGCCGGCGGAGGTGACAGCCAACCTCGAGACCCTCGAGCGCCACGGGGCTTCCGGAAGCTACGGCCTGTACGAGGCCCTCGACTTCGGGTCGCCCGAGGGCACCAGGGCTCGTAGACCGCGGGTGGTTCGGTCGTACATGGCCCACCACCAAGGCATGATCCTGGTGGCGCTGGACAACCTCCTGAACGACGACGTGATGGTGGCCCGATTCCACGCGGATCCCCGGACGGCAGCAGCGGAGTTCCTGCTTTACGAGCGCGCTCCGGGCCACGTTCGGACCGAGCCGCTGGCGCCGCAAGCCCCGGTCCCGCTCCGGCCCATCACCCGTCCCCCGGCCGTGGAGAGCTGGTCCATCCCCATGGACGAGTCGCCTGTCCAGGCCCTGGTCCTGTCGAATGGCAGCCTCAGCTCGCTCGTGACGGCCACGGGCGCTGGCGGCCTGCGGTGGGGCGACCGGGCCATCACGCGCTGGCGCCCTGATCTAATGGCGGACTCCTGGGGTCACTGGCTCTACGTCCAGGACCTTAGCTCCGGTGCGTTGTGGTCCGCCACGCGCGCGCCGACCTGGTCGGAGGGAGACGTGGAGGTGACATTCTCCCCCCACCAGGCCGAGTATCATCGCCTCTACGACGACCTGTCCGTGCGGGTGGCGGTCACCATACCGCCGAGTGCAGACGTCGAGATCCGCCGGGTGACGCTGGTCAACGAGCGTGCGCGCCCAAGGAGGCTGCACATCACCAACTTCGCGGAGGTTTCCCTGGCGCAGCAGGACGAGGACCGGCGCCACCCCGCATTCGTCAAGCTGTTTGTGGAGAGCGAGTTCCACCCGGAGCTCGACGTGCTTCTGTACCGCCGGAGACCAGCGTCAGCGCAGGAACCACCCCACTTCATGGCCCATGCGCTCTCGTATCGGCCCGGCAGGGGCTCGATCGCGGCCTGGGAAACCGACCGGGAGCGATTCCTGGGTCGGAACGGTGACCTCAGGAGGCCGGCGGCTCTCGAGCCTCGGGAAAGGGCAGGATCTGGAAGCGCAGGTTCCGTACTGGATCCGATCGCGAGCTTCACATGCGAGGTCGACGTCCCGGCGAGTGGGGAGATTGAGCTCGTATACCTGACCGCCGTTGGCCGGTCCAAAGCAGCGGTGCTGGAGGCGATCGACACCTATCGAACACCGGACACGGCAGCGTGGGCGTTTCAGCAGTCCCGTTCGCGGTCGCAGAGGCTCCTTCATTCGCTGGGGATCAAGCCGGCCGAGGTACGACGCTACCAGCAGCTCCTCACCGCGCTCCTCCATCCCTATCACCGGCTCAGAGGGCGAGCCTCCCGCTTCCCCGACCGGATGCCCCAGCAGCAGGGCCTGTGGGCCCTGGGGATCTCGGGTGACCTCCCGCTTCTCGTGGTCCGTGTTTCCCGTTCCGAGGACACCGGTCTCCTGCTGGAGGCCGTGAAGGCCTACGCCCTGTGGCGGGAGCAGAACATGGCCATCGAGCTGGCGGTCGTGGACGAGAGCGCAGACGGGTACCATCAGCCGCTTGGAGAGTGGTTGCGCGCCAGGCTGGGCCGCCTGGGTCGGGGTGGAGACCGGAATCGGCCGAGAGGCGTGCACTACCTTCCGGCATCACGCCTCGATCCTCTCCACCGGGCTGCGGTGGAGGAGTCGGCCAGCGTGATGCTGGAAACGGACCGGGGCGACCTCGACGCGCACCTGGCCTGGATCGAGAAGCTGCCCCGCGAGCTACCTCCGTTCGTGCCTATGCCGACGGGACCGTGGGCCCCGGAGCCCACCGAGCCGTTGCCGCCGCTCGAGGGGGTGCGCTTCTACAACGGCTTCGGCGGGCTCACCCCGGATGGCCGGGAGTACCGGATTCGATTGGATCCCGGAGTGAGCACGCCCGCTCCGTGGATCAATGTCGTGGCGACGCCCGAGCTGGGGTTCATCGTGTCCGAGGCCGGATCGGGTTTCTCGTGGGTGGGGAACAGTGGCGAGAGCCGGCTGACCACCTGGAGTAACGATCCCGTCCTCGACCGCTCGGGAGAGGCCATCTACGTACGGGACGAGGAAACGGCGGAGTACTGGTCACCGACGCCCCACCCACGGCCCGGGGAAGGAGCCTACGAGATCCGGCATGGGGCCGGGTACTCCACCTTCCTGCACCACGGCCACGGCGTCCGCCACCGGCTCGAGATGTTCGCCTCCGCCGATCCCCGAGCCAAAGTCGTGTCATTGGACCTGGAGAACGATTGGTCCAGAGACCGTCGGCTCACGGTGACCTACTTCGCCGAGTGGGTGCTGGGGGCCGATCGGCAGCGCTCCGCGCCGCACCTCGATACGGAGTTCGATCCCAGACTCGAGATCCTTCTCGCTAGGGATCTGTTCAACGAGCTCGAGGAGGCGGGGGTGGCCTTCCTGGCATCGGACGAGGCGGTGCATGGGTGGACGATGGATCGCCGCGAGTTCCTGGGACCCGGTGGGGACCTCCGGCGGCCGGCGGGGCTCGAGCGCATGGGTCTCGGCAAGAGGCGTGGCACAGGAATCGATCCCTGCGCCGCCCTTCAGGTCCACGTGAATCTGATGCCGGGGGAGTCCAAGACCGTGCGGTTCTTCCTGGGTTGGGCGGAGACCGCGGCCGAAGCGAAGGAGATCGTGCATACCTGCCGCGGACCCGGTGCGGTCGAGCGCATGAGAGAGTGTGTGGGAGCGTTCTGGGAGACGCTGTTGTCACGGGTGTCGGTGCGCTCCCCCGACGCGGCCATGGACGCCTTGCTCAATCGTTGGCTTCTCTACCAGGCTCTTTCCTGCCGTCTCTGGGGGCGCTCGGCCCTCTACCAGTCCAGCGGCGCGTTTGGGTTCCGTGACCAGCTCCAGGACGCATTGGCGTTCCTCCACGTCCGGCCCGAGGTGGCGCGCGAGCAGATCCTCGAGGCCGCGAGCCGGCAGTTCGGAGAGGGCGACGTGCTCCACTGGTGGCACCCGCCATCCGGACGGGGTGTTCGGACTCGCTGCAGCGACGACCTCCTCTGGCTGCCCTTCGTGACGGCCGCCTACGTACAGGCCACCGGAGATGTCCGAATCCTGGACGAAGAGGTCGCGTACCTGGCCGGCGCGCCGCTGGCGAATGGCGAGCTGGAGCGGTACGGCAGCTACGGCCATGGAGATGAGCGTGGGACGCTGTATGAGCACTGCATCCGGGCCGTCGAGCGGGGAGCGACGAAAGGCTCCCATGGCCTTCCGCTCATCGGCACAGGGGACTGGAACGACGCCCTGGACCGGGTCGGCGTGGAGGGTTTGGGCGAGAGCGTCTGGCTGGCCTGGTTCCTCTACGCCACGCTGGAGACCTTTCGCGGGCTGGTGGAGGCACGGGGCGACGAGCCGATCGCGGGCCGTTTCCGAGAGGGGGCCGCCGAGCTCCTGGCCCGCGTCGAGGAATTCGCTTGGGACGGCCGCTGGTATGTCCGGGCCACTTACGACGACGGAGCGACCATCGGGTCGGCCACGAACGACGAGGCCAGGATCGACGCCATCAGCCAGGCGTGGGCCGTGCTGTCGGGCGGCGGCAGGCGTCAGCGCGTGGAGTCGGCAATGGGGGCCGTGTGGGAGGAGCTGGTGAGGGAAGAGGACGGGCTCGTCCTCCTTCTCACTCCCCCTTTTGACCGGACCGACCGATGGCCCGGTTACATCAAGGCCTATCCCCCGGGCGTCCGGGAAAACGGCGGGCAATACACCCACGCGGCGCTGTGGACGGCCTGGGCCTTCGCTGCGTTGAAGGACGGGGACCGAGCCGGTCGCTGCTTCGAGCTGCTCAATCCGCTGAGCAAGAGCCGGGACCGGGAGAGCGCGCTCCGGTACCGCGTGGAGCCCTACGCGGTGGCGGCCGACGTGTACTCGGTCCCGCCGCACGTCGGCCGCGGTGGGTGGACGTGGTACACCGGCTCTGCGTCGTGGATGTGGAGGCTCGGCACGGAGGCGATTCTGGGCCTGTACCCTGTTCCCGGCGGCTTCGCCATCAACCCGTGCATTCCGTCCACTTGGCCCGGCTATGAAGTCGAAGTGCGCCTGAACACGGCCACCTACCGGATCCGGGTGGAGAACCCGGAAGGCGTGAGCAGCGGCGTGCAGCGGATCCACGTCGACGGCACGGGGCTTCCGTCGAATCGGATCGATCTCGTCGATGACGGGCAGGAGCACGACGTCCTGGTCCGCTTGGGTGCAGGTGCGGCGGCCAGCTCGAGCGGCGGAGCCGGACATGCCCCGCGACCCGGAACCGGCTCGTGATCTGTACGACGTTCACGGCAAGCGAGACAGAGCATGCACAGTCGTCAGACGTACCCCAGCCACTCGGCGGGGAGGGGCGTGGGGCTGTAGCCGACCGCTGGACCCGGCATTCCCGGCCCGATCCAGCGAGGGTAGCTCGAGCCACTCTGGGTCGGTACGTTTACAATGCTTTGCCCACCGCAGCTCCCCGGATGTCGTGGGGATCGAGCCCTCATGGAGTCAGCCGCTCAAGCTGAGGATCTTCTCCGGCTCCTCTCAGAGGTCGCGGATGACTATGCCGTCTTCGCCCTCGACACCGAGGGGCGAGTCGTCCGCTGGCCACCCGAAGCGACACGGCTCAAGGGGTTCGGTCCCGAAGAGATCCTAGGCGAGTACATCTCGGTGTTCTACGATCCGGCCGACGTCGAGGCCGGAAAGCCCGAGCGGGCGCTCGTCGTCGCATCCCAGGATGGCCGATACGAAGAGGAGGGCTGGCGGCGGCGGAAGGACGGCTCTCGCTTCTGGGCCAGCGTCGTGGTCATGCCGCTGAAGGATGCGGAGGGCCGCCTTGTCGGGTACGCCAAGGTCACGCGAGACCTGACGCGACAGAAGCGTGCCGAGGATGCGCTGCGGACCTCCACGAGCCGGCTCGCGGGGATCATCGAGCTCTCCGCCGACGCCATCGTCTCCGTCGATCGGGACCAGCGCGTGATCCTGTTCAACCAGGGGGCCGAAGCGGTCTTTGGCTACACGGCGGCGGAGATGCTCGACCAGCCGCTGACGGCTTTGATGCCCGAGCGGTTTCGGGAACGGCACAGTCAGCACGTCCGGCATTTTGTCGAGGGCACGGAGCAGTCTCGACGGATGGGCGACCACGGCGAGATCGTGGGCCTTCGGAAGAACGGTGACGAGTTTCCGGCCGAAGCCTCGATCTCGAAGCAGACGGTCGACGGCGAGCTGGTGTTCACGGTTGTCCTCCGTGACATCGGAGCGAGGCGAGAGGCCGAGAAAGCGCTGCGGGAGTTGGAAGCCCGCTGGCACCGGATGGCAGATGCACTGCCCATCCTGTTTTCCTCCGTCGACGTCGACGAACGGTATCGCTTCGTCAACGCGGCGTACGAGACATGGTTCGGCATCCCCACGACGGAGATCGTTGGTAAGTCCGTTCGGGAGGTCCTGGGGGAGGAGACCTACGGAAGCGTCAAGGAGCATGTGAAGGCAGCGCTCGAAGGTGAGAGGGCTCGGTTCGAGACGGGCCTTCGGACTCCCGACGGCCAGCTCGGAACTGTGGAAGTCCTGCTCGAGCCTGATGTGGACGAGCACGGAAGCGTATCGGGCTTCCATGTGGCCGCCGTCGACGTGACGGGACGCAAACGGATAGAGAAGTCACTCCGCCGGAAAGAGGCAGCAATCCGGGCGTTGCATCAGATCGGATCACACCCCTCGCTGGCCCTGGACGAGAAGATACGAGCCCTGTTGGAGTTGGGTTGTCACCAATTCCGGTTGGATCTGGGTGTGCTGGCCCGCGTCGTCGACGATCGCTGGGAAGTGAAACAAACCCACCCCGAGTCGGAGGCGGTCCATCCGGGAAGTGTCTTTCCCCTCGGTCGCACGTTCTGCGCGCGGACGCTACGAGCTTCGGAGCCCCTGGGGTTCGCCCGCGCCCCGGGGTCGGCCGACGATGGCTATCCAGCCTATCCGGGCGGACGCGTGGAGGCCTATCTGGGCGCGCCAGTCACGGTGGCAGGAGAGGTCTACGGCACGCTGAGCTTCTCCAGTCTGCAGCCACGTGAAGACCCCTTCTCGCAGTCCGACCGGGACCTGATCCGGCTGACGGCGCTTTGGATCGGGAACGAGCTCCACCGTCATGAGGTCCTGGAGACCCAGACCATGCTGGCCGAGGCCGGGAGGGTGCTTGCCTCGTCCCTGCACCACGGAGAGGTACTCGCCAGCATCGCGCGTCTTGCGGTACCCGCGCTGGGCGACGGTTGCATACTGTACGCCCTCGAAGAGAACGGGACCGTCCGCCGCGTCCAGGGCGCACACGCGGACCGGGAGCTGAACGCGGTCCTCCAGGAGTCGACGGGCTCGACGGTGGTGGCAAAAGGGTCGAATCTGGTACTCGACGTCATTCGGGGAGGGGCGGCCCATCTGCATCCACTGACGATCATGGGAGCCACGCAAGCGGCCTCCCTGGCTGACGACGGATTTGAAGGCCTTCCGGTGCCGGAGCGCCAGTCGATGATGGTGCTTCCGCTGAGGGCTCGCGGCAAGGTGCTGGGCGCCATGGCCCTCGTTTCAGGGACACCCTACCGCTACTCGGAGAGACATCTCTCGGCAGCCCAAGAGCTGGCACAGCGGTGCGCCATGGCGCTGGACAACGCGAACCTCTACCGAAGTGCGCAGGAAGCGATCCGGGCGCGAGACGAGGTCCTTTCCTTCGTAACTCACGATCTGGGAAGTCCGCTGAGCTCGATTTCGATGGTCGCGGATCGCCTGTTGGACGTCCCCGCCCATGAGGATCGGCGTCAGAAGACCCGCTCGTACTTGAAGGGAATCCGGGACTCGGCGACCCGCATGGAGCGGCTCATCAACGATCTCCTCGACGTGCGGCTCCTGGAAGAGGGGCGGCTGGCGGTACGACGGGGTAGGCTGTCAGTGCAACTGCTTCTGGATGCCGTCATTCAGGAGTTCCGTCCCCGCTGCGATTCAAAGGCTCTTGTCCTGGACGTCGCGCCGGTTGAGGCGGTCGCCGTTCAGGCCGACCGGGACCGCACCCTACAGGTCCTCTCCAATCTTCTGGACAACGCCGTGAAGTTCACCGACCCTGGCGGACGGATCACTGTCGGGGCCGAACCTCGGGATGGTGACGAGCTTTTCTGGGTATCCGATACGGGGATAGGCATCGAAAAGGAACGTTTGGCAACGGTGTTCGACCGCTATGCGCAAGCCCGTCAGTCCCGCAGGGCCGGTGCCGGTTTGGGCCTCGCCATCTCCAAAGAGATCGTCGAGGCGCACGGGGGAACGATCTGGGCCGAGTCCGAGCCCGGGGCCGGTAGCACCTTCTACTTCACCCTGCGCAGGGCCTGAGCCCTTGCGGGTCACTCGATCGTCATCATGGCACGCCCTGTGCGTTGAAGAGTCACGGATCGGGCGAGAGAACGACGTTGCCACGCTGCGTGGGGACGCCCGACCCAAGCGTTGGCCAAGTACGGGATCGTTTGAAGGTCGAAGGGGGAGGCAGACTTGCCCATCTACGACTACCGCTGCGAGAAGTGCGGGCATGACTTCACACGGATCGAGCGGATATCCGAGCATGAGAAGGCCAGGCCCAGATGTCCGAAGTGCCGGAGCACGCGCGTGGCCCGCGTCTTCAGCCCCGTCGCGCTGAAGACCGCGAAGAAGGGCTGAGGAGCGGACCGGTGTGAGCCGGCTCCCCACCGTCGCGGCGTGTCCCACCCTGTACGGCGGCGTGAGGTTGTTTGGCGCTGTGGCACCGTGAAGATCGCCGAGTTTGCCGGGCATCTCGACTGGCGCTCGGTGAGGTATCATCTGTCGTCCCTCTTTCAGCTTCTGGGGCTGATTCTCGGCGTTCCGACCTTGGGAGCGCTGCTGCTGCGGGAGCACCAGTTCGCCGGACTGTTCCTGGGACTGGCGGTTGCGACCTGGCTGGTAGGCACTATTCGTTCTCCGCCTTCACGTCGCCGGTCCGTGGGGGACGCTACAGGCTGGAGGTAGGGGGGCCACGGGGACCGTGGACTACGGCACGCTCCTCGCGGACTGGCGACGCCGAGGATTCCACTTCGGTCGATACGGCAACACGATGAAGCTCGAGGAGCACGGCTTCCGCCCCTTCCACCTCGGCTACGAGACGCTGATCCGGGGATACGAGTACAGCAGCTTCGAAACCCGGGAGTGCTCGGTCACGCCCGAATCCGGGTGCATCGAGCTGGACCGCCTCTTCGGGCACCGACTCACGGTCGTGAACCTCGAGGTCCGGGTGCCCCTGACCGGTACGTCCAGATACGGCCTCATCGACATTCCCTATCTGCCAGTGGAGCTGGTGGGCTTCGCGGACGGAGGACTGGCGTGGGACGGCGACCGGCCTGCCACTCTGGAGTTCTCGACGGCTTCGCTGGGACGGATCCCGGTCTTCAGCGCCGGGCTCTCGACGCGATCCAGCTTGTTCGGCGTGCTGGTCCTGGAGATCTACTTCGCATACCCATTCCAGCGTCCCGTGAAGGGCTGGCACTCGGGGTTTCTATTCGCTCCGGGCTGGTAGAGGGACGAGCGGCCCATAGGGAGCCCGATGGCCGAGAATCCAAGTCTCTCTCTCCCACCCTCTCTTGTGACGGGCGCCACGCGGAGCGTCTCCCAAGCCCTCCGAGGTGCTTGCGCCGTGGTGCCGGCTGGCGCCTCTTCAGTGGAGCAGCACGACCCGAGTCCCCCGCGCCCGCAGACCGTGACCGAAAGCCCCGCGCGCCCCATGTCTTCGGCCGTACCACCCTGGCTGCCCAATCTCATCACCGGGATCCGGATCGCGCTGGTCCTGGTGTTCCTCGTGGTCGCCGAGGCCGAAAGGGCCGCAGCGACGACGGGCGCCGGGGGCCGGGCGGCTGGGTTGGGCGCTCTGGCCGTATTCCTGGCCATCGGTCTGTCGGACCTGGCGGACGGATGGGTGGCGCGACGGTTCGGCCTCCAGTCCCAGAGCGGGGCCATTCTGGACGCCTTCGCCGACAAGCTGGCCCAGGTCGTCGTGCTCGCTTACTTGACCCTCAGCACTGGGCCTCCGTTCACGAGCATCCCCATGTGGCTGCTCCTGGTGGTGGTGGCGAGGGACCTGCTCCTCGGGGGGAGCTGGTTGGTGACGGCTCTCCAGGGACGCCCTGTCCGCGTGATCCATCGACCTCACGGGAAGATCGCCAGCACGCTGCTCTTCTTTCTTCTGCTGGGGGTCCTGGCCGGCCTGGGACCCGGCCTCGTGACGCCGTGGGCCGTCGTTGTCGCCGCGGTCGTGATCGGAAGCACCGTGCAGTACGGCCGGGAGGGCTGGGCCCGCCTGAACCCGCCTGGCGCCTGACGGTCGGCCACCCCGTGATCGGAAGCGACGGAGGGCTGGACCTGACCCGGCTGATCGAAGGCCTTTCCCGAGGCGAGGCCTATCCCCATCCCGTCCCGGGCGACGTGGTGGTCCATCAGACCCACATCTCGGTCGTGTTCCTGGCGGGCCCGTACGCGTACAAGGTCAAGAAGCCTGTGGATCTGGGCTTTCTCGACTTCACGACGCTGGAGCGCCGCCGCCATTTCTGTGAGGAGGAGGTCCGCCTGAACCGCCGACTGGCGCGCGACGTCTACCTGGGCGTGGTCCCCATCTCGGTAGAGGACGGGTCCATCCGCGTCGCTGGAAGCGGCGCCCCCTCGGAGTACGCGGTCCGCATGCGCAGGCTTCCCGCCGAGGCGACGTTGGAGCGTCGTCTTCACAACGAGGAGCCACTCGCGGACGTCCTCGAGAAGCTGGGGCGGATGATCGCGACCTTCCACGCCGGGGCGGAAGCGGGTCCCGGTGTATCACGCTATGGCAGTTGGGAGGTGGTCGCGGGGAACGCTCGTGAGAACCTGCTCCAGTCCAAGAGACATACGGGGGTCACGTTGAGCGCCGCCGTGTTCGAGAGGCTCGCGGTGCTCCTCGAGGAACGCCTGGAGGAGCTCCGTACCTTGATCGAGTCCCGTGCCCGGGAGCACGTTCCCCGAGACAGCCACGGCGACTTACACCTGGATCATGTCTACGTCTTTCCAGACCGGGAGCCTCCCGACGACCTGGTGGTGGTGGATTGCATCGAGTTCAATGAGCGCTTCCGCTACGCCGATCCGGTCTCGGACGTGGCCTTCCTGGCCATGGATCTGGCCTATCACGGACGGCGCGACCTCGTGCAGGTCTGGGTCGACTCCTACTTCGCGTTCGCGGACGACGCTCCGGGCCGGCGGCTCCTCCCCTTCTATCGATCCTACCGCGCCGCGGTCCGGGCCAAGGTCGACGGGATGCTGGCCGAGGAGCCGGAGGTGTCCGCAGAGGAGCGGGACGCAGCCGTGCAGCGGGCCCGGGGGCACTGGCTCATGGCATTGGCGGAGCTGGAGCAGCCCGCACGGCGGCCCTGTCTGGTGCTCGTGGCCGGTCTGCCGGGGACGGGCAAGTCCACGGTGGCCAGAGGCCTGGCGGAGGCGGCGGGATTCCACGTGATCCGGGCCGATGCAGTGCGAAAGGGCCTGGCGGGCCTGCCTCCGGACGCCCCCGCCGCCGCCGGGCTGGACGAGGGCATCTACACCCCCGCGTGGACCGAGCGGACCTACACCGCCTGCCTCGACCAGGCCGAGGAGGTCCTATTTCAGGGGGGGCGTGTGGTCGTGGACGCCACGTTCTGGCAGGAGGCGCGCCGGAGGACGTTCCTCGACGCCGGTACCCACTGGGGCATCCGCACGCTGCTTCTGGAGCTCGTTGCGGAGCCAGAGTTGGTGAAGGCGCGGATGCTGACCCGGACCTCAGGGCCGTCGGACGCGGACTGGTCCATCTATCAGCGGCTCGCCGAGCGGTGGGAGGAACCGGCGGCGGCAACCGAGCGGATCCGGACTGCCGTCGATGCCGCAGGTCAGCCGCCGGGGGTCCTGGCGGACGCCCTGGCGGTCCTGAGAGCGGCCGACCTGGTCGACTGAGTCCGGCGGTCAGGCAGGCGCTACTCCCCCGGAGGTCGACCCCTCTCGCCCCGCCACACCCTACCGATTCCGGACCCTGCCACGCGTAGGGTAATTCCCCACCGGGCCATCCGCTTATCCCGACATCCGCGGCCATTCAATGCCCGACACCCCGGACCGCCCCTTCGTCCTATCCTGTTAGGGCACGAACAATTCCTCATCTGGATGTGAACAATATGAAGACGGCACGGAGAATGCCTTTGTCCACAGGGGTTTACACGCTGACGGTCATCCTGGCCCTCCCGGCGCTCGTCGCCTGTGGTGGCGGTGACGGAGATGGGGCCGCCAGCGAAGCCGGCTCCGGCATGAACGCGGCGCCGGCGGCCTCGGAAGGTCTCACGCCGGAGCAGCTCGAGAAGGGCGTGGGCCCGATCACCAACCTCGAGTTGGCCGATCTCGATCCGGAGCTCGCCGCCACCGGTGAAGAGGCCTTCATCATCAAGTGCTCGGCCTGCCACAAGATGGACGAGCGCTATGTGGGGCCGCCCCTTCGGGACGTAACCCAGCGCCGGACCCCCGAGTTCGTCATGAACATGATTCTGAATCCGGAGGGCATGGTGGCGGAGCATCCCGAGGTCCGGGCGCTCCTTGCTCAGTACGCCGTCCCCATGGCGAACCAGAATCTGACGGAAGCCGAAGCCCGCTCGGTCCTCGAATACCTGAGGCGCGAAGCCGCCGAGCCGCCGGCGGGCTCCTGATCCTTGCACCCCGGCTCGGGGAGCAAGCCCCGAGCGAACCCAATCATGGAGAGGCGACCATGTTCGCGAACAAGCTGAGTCGATGGGTCATCGGCGGCGCCGCGTTGGCCGTGGCGAGCGTACTGGCCTTCGCGTGCCAGCAGGCTCCCCAGGCCGGCGCCGGTGGGATCGCCGACGCGGCCCAGGCTGTCTACGTGCCGCCCGGAGAGTACGACGAGTTCTACGCCTTCATGTCCGGAGGCTTTTCAGGCCAGATCACGGTCATGGGCCTCCCGTCGGGTCGTCTGCTCAGGACCGTACCCGTCTTCTCACAGCACCCCGAGAATGCCTGGGGCTACTCGGAGGAGACCAAGGGCATGCTCATGACGTCCTACGGCTTCGTTCCGTGGGACGACTCGCATCATCCGGAGCTGTCCCAAACGGATGGCATCCCCGATGGCCGTTGGATCTTCATCAACGCCAACAACACGCCCCGCGTGGCGCGCATCAGCCTGAGCACGTTCGAGACCGAGGAGATCGTCGAGATTCCCAACTCGGCCGGAAACCACGGCTCGCCATTCATCACGCCGAACTCAGAGTACATCGTGGCCACGACGCGCTTCAGCGTGCCGGTACCACAGCGTGACATGCCGATCGAGGAGTACCAGGGGAACTTCAAGGGCATGCTGAGCTTCGTCCGTGCCGACACGCCGGGCGAGATGGACGTGGCCTTCCAGGTCATCGTACCGGGCTACAACTACGACCTGGCCCATTCCGGGAAGGGCCCGTCCGAAGGCTGGATGTTCTTCACGTCGTACAACACCGAAGAGGCCCACACGCTGCTAGAAGTGAACGCCTCCCAACGAGACAAGGACTTCATCGCGGCCGTGAACATCCGCCGGGCCGAGGAATGCGTGGCCGGTGGAACCGCCGACCAGATGCCGGCCAGGTACTACCACAACTACATGGACCACGACACCCGGAGCGCCGTCTCCGAGGTGAACGAGAGCGTGACCGTCATCACGCCCGCCGACTGCACCGACCTCGTGTACTTCTTGCCGACCCCCAAGTCGCCCCACGGCGTGGACGTGGATCCGTCGGGTCAGTACATCGTGGGGGGCGGCAAGCTCGCGACGGTGATCCCGGTCCACTCGTTCGAGAACATGATCGCCGCGATCGCGGCGGAGGACTACGAGCAGGTCATCGACGGGATCCCCGTGCTGACGTACGAGAGCGTGATCGCCGGTGAGGTGGAGAACCCCGGGCTCGGCCCGCTCCACACGGAGTTCGACGGCAACGGCTACGCGTACACGACGGCCTTCATCAGCTCCGAGATCGTGAAGTGGCAGCTGGGCACCTGGCAGGTCGTGGACCGGATCCCGGTCTACTATTCGGTGGGCCATCTGATGATCCCGGGCGGCGACAGCCGTCAGCCGTGGGGCAAGTACCTGGTGGCGCTGAACAAGATCACCAAGGACCGCTATCTGCCCACCGGGCCGGAGCTGGCTCACGCGGCGCAGCTCATCGACATCAGCGGCGACAGAATGCGTATGCTGCTGGACTTCCCGACCCAGGGCGAGCCGCACTACGCCCAGGGCATCCCCGCCGAGCTGGTCACGCAGAACCAGGTACAGTTCTACGCTCTGGAGGAGAACAACCATCCCTACGGCGTGAGAAGCGAGGCCGAGGCGGGCGTCGAGCGTAACGGCAACGAGGTGCACGTACGCATGACGACGATCCGCACCCACTTCACGCCCGACAACATCGAGGGCATCCGGGTGGGCGACCGGGTCTTCTTTCACGTGACCAACCTCGAGCAGGATTGGGACGTTCCCCACGGCTTCGCCGCCATCGGCGCCAACACCTCCGAGCTGCTGGTCATGCCCGGAGACACGAAGACCATCATCTGGGAACCGACGCGACCAGGCGTGTACCCCTTCTATTGCACGGACTTCTGCTCGGCCCTCCACCAGGAGATGCAGGGATACGTCCGCGTGTCGGCTCGGGGCTCGAACGTCCCGCTCCGGTGGGGCACCGGCGGAAGCTGGACCTCCGCGGACAACTGATCGCCTGAAACGGAGCGAGGGAGGGGTGGCCTGACGCCGCCCCTCCCGGACTCTGCGAACAGGACCTGGAGCGTCACGCATGAAAGCCGGCATAGAGATCCCGGACCCGGTCGCACGCGGCCTGGAGGTCCCGCTCATCGAAGAGCCCGCTGGACGAGTTCCTGATGCGATACCGCCTGACGCTACCGGGCGCCGGAAACCGGACAACAAAGTGAGCAAACGTTCCCGAGTGCTGGTGGCCATCGCGGCCCTCGCATTGGGACTGGTCTACGTCCAGCCTCTTTGGAAGATTGCCCTGGAGGCTCCCCAGTACCCCGAGGGGATCGGGATGCAGATCTGGGTGAATGACATCCGCGGCGAGAAGCCCAACGACCTCAAGAACATCAACGGGCTCAACCACTACATCGGCATGAAGGAGATCCACCCGGAGTCGATTCCCGAGCTGCGGATCATGCCCTGGATCATCGGAGCCCTGATGATCTCGGGGCTGCTCGTGGCACTGGTCGGAAACCGGAAGCTGCTCTACGTGTGGGTCGTGGCCTTCGTGCTCATCGCCATGGCGGGGATGGTGGATTACTACGTCTGGGGGTACGACTACGGGCACAGCCTCGACCCGACGGCGGCCATCAAGATCCCGGGGATGTCATATCAACCGCCCCTCATCGGGTCGAAGCAGATCCTCAACTTCGTCGCGTCTTCCTGGCCCGGGCCGGGGGGGTGGGCGGCAGCCTTTTCCTGCGGCCTCGGCTTGATCGTGGCCTTCACCGAGTTCCGGCGCGGACGCAAGGAACGAAACGCGGCTTGATTCGCATGATTCCGTTGACGGGAAGGGCCACACGACGCCTCATGGTGACCGCCGGCCTGCTGGTCGTTACGGCATGCAGCCCGCAGCCCCAACCCATCGCCTACGGCGACGATGCGTGCGAGACCTGTCTCATGGGCATCGCCGACGAGAGGTGGGGAAGCGAAATCGTCACCCGGACCGGCAAGGTGCACACCTTCGACTCGGTGGAGTGCATGGTCGCGTACCTTCTGCACGATGCCGAGCCGGAGGACGTCCACTCCGTCTGGGTCACGGACTTCGCCGCTCCGCCCACCCTGATCCCGGTTGCGGAGGCGTTCTTCCTCAGAAGCGACAACCTCAAGAGCCCCATGGGCCTGGGCCTCACCGCTTTCGGTGAGGGGAGCATCCGCTCCAGGGCGGTGCTGGACTCCTTCGGCGGCGACCTCCTCTCGTGGGCACAGGTGATCGAGCACGTGCGGTCCGATTGGCCCGAAGGTGGGCCCCACCCAAAGCCCCGGATGAGCCGGGCGCTCCCATAGCATGTCCGGGTGGGCATGCTCGACCGGCGTAGATGCCGCAGGGGCGAGCCATGAGACCACGTCTCCCTGAAGGGCTTACGTTCCGTCGCCACCCCTTCGCGGCGCTGATCGTGACTCTCGGCGGGCTCGCCCTGGCCGTGCCGGGCCGGGGCACGTCGACGGACGCGATTCGTCGCGAGGCGCTGGCGGCGGCCGTGCCCCTCCCGCACGGCGTGGCCTCAGATGCGTCCGGCGCGTTCGTCACGTCGACGGCCGGCGCGGCATCGGGCGTCGCTTCCTCCCCCGCGCAGGCCGAGGCGACCGATCAGAGCCCTGCCGTGGCGGGCGCAGGGGTGCCCGGCACGGAGTGGGTCGTGGAGCCGGGCACGGACCTTTCCACGATCACGCGAGCCCTGGAGCTGGCCCGGAGCGGAGACCGCATCGTGGTCAAGTCCGGCGTGTACCGCGAGCCTACGCTGACCGTGGAGAAGCCGGTGGAGCTTGTGGGGCAGGGTCGGCCGATCCTCGACGGGGAAGGCGAGCGTCAGCTCATGACCATCGTCGCAGACGACGTTTCCGTCTCCGGCTTCGTCTTCAAGGACGTGGGTGTGTCGTTCGTGGAGGACCGGGCGGCGATCCGCGTGGAGGACAGCCTCGGCTGCCGGATTGCGGACAACCGGTTCGAGGACGCCTTCTTCGGCATCTATCTGGCCAACAGCGGGTCGTGCGACATCCTGAACAACGAGTTGACCGCCCAGGCCACGCGGGAGAGCCAGTCGGCGAACGGCATCCACCTGTGGTACTCGCGGAACGTGACGATACGTGGAAACCGGATCGAGGGGCACCGGGACGGTATCTACTTCGAGTTCGTGGAGGACAGCAGGATCGAGGGCAACGAGAGTAGGGGCAACCTGCGGTACGGCCTACACTTCATGTTCTCCGACCGTTGCGCCTACTCGAACAACGTGTTTGCCGAGAACGGTGCGGGTGTCGCCGTCATGTACACCGAGGACGTGACCATGCGGAACAACGTCTTCGACCACAATTGGGGCAACGCATCCTTCGGGATCCTCATGAAGGACATCCGCGACTCCGAGCTCTCTGGAAACCTGTTCCACCGGAACTCGATCGGGATCCTCGCAGAGGGCTCGAACCGACTGCAGGTCCAGGACAACGACTTCGTCCAAAACGGGTGGGCCGTGAAGATCATGGCGAACTCTCTGGACAACGTGTTCACACGCAACAACTTCGTGGGCAACTCGTTCGATGTCACCACCAACAGCCGTCGCTCCTACAGCACGTTCGAGGGCAACTACTGGGACGACTACCGGGGCTATGACCTGGATCGTGACGGTGTGGGTGACGTGCCCTTCCGACCCGTACGGCTCTTCTCGCTCATCGTGGAGCAGAACGAGCCGTCCCTGGTCCTCTTGCGCAGCTTCCTCGTGGCACTCCTGGACGCCGCGGAGCGTGTGGTACCGGCCCTGACGCCGGAAACCCTCGTCGACGAGCGGCCGAGCATGCAGAGAATCCAATGATCGAGATCCGTGACCTCCACAAGCGTTTCGGAGCCCTCGAGGTGCTGGATGGCGTCGACGTCGACATACGGCCCGGAAGAGTGACGGCCATCGTGGGCCCGAACGCGTCGGGCAAGACCACGCTCATCAAGGCCGTTCTCGGGCTGGTCAAGCCGGATGCCGGCGTCATCTCCTTCGCCGGCCACGCCCTGAACGGCGACTCGGCGTACCGGAGACGCATCGGCTACATGCCTCAGATCGTCCGTTTCCCGGAAAACCTGAGCGGGCGGGAGCTCCTGAACATGCTCGCGGACCTGCGGAACGCGCCGGGGGTGCAGGACGGCGAGCTGGTGGAGCAGTTCGGACTCGAAAAGGAGCTCGGCAAGCCGTTCCGGACGCTTTCGGGGGGCACCCGGCAGAAGCTCAACGCGGCCATCGCATTCCGTTTCGGCGCCGAGCTGTTGATTCTGGACGAGCCCACTGCCGGACTGGATCCCGTGGCGGCCCGGATTCTCAAGGACAAGATCCGGCGGGAGAGAGACGCGGGGCGCACCTTCATCCTGACGTCGCACATCATGGCGGAGCTCGAGGACCTGTCCGACGACATCGTCTTCCTCCTGGACGGGAAGGTCCGGTTCCAGGGCCCGGTCACCGATCTGCTGACCCACGCCGGGGGAGAAGACCTGGAGGAGGCGGTGGCCCGCCTGATGACGGAGGGGGGGACGCCGTGAGCTCGCTGGCGAAGGTATTCAAATACGAGCTGCGGGACGTGGCGAGGGCACGCGCGGTCGCGGTCTACGGGCTGTTTCTGCTGCTCGCCACGGAGGCCCTGTTCCGCTTCAGCGGTGTGGGCCCGAGGGCCCTTCTGAGCATGGTCAACGTGATCCTGTTCCTCGTGCCCCTGGTCAGCGTGATCCTGGGAACGGTGTACGTCTACAACTCCCGGGAATTCAACGAGCTGCTGCTCTCCCACCCGGTGGGTCGTCGGGAGCTGTTCGGCGGTCTGTATCTGGGGCTGGCCGTGCCCCTGTCGCTGGCCGTCCTGGTGGGAATCCTGCTTCCGGCCGCCTGGCACGGAGCCCTGCGGGCGCCCGAGTTGACCGGGACGCTGGCCCTCCTGGCAGGCGCGGGCGCGTTCCTGACCTTCATCTTCGTGGCCCTGGCCTTCGTGATCGCCGTGCGCCTGGAGGACCGGGTCCGGGGCCTGGCGACGGCGCTGGTGCTCTGGCTGGTTCTCGCCGTCCTTTACGACGCGGCCGTGCTCATGGCGGTGAACGCCTTTTCCGCGTACCCCCTGGAGAAGCCGGTCTTGGGGATGATGCTGTTGAACCCCATCGACCTCGCCCGTGTCGTCCTCCTGATGAACTTCGACGTGTCTGCGCTCATGGGGTACACGGGAGCCGTGTTCCAGAAGTTCTTCGGTGGTCCGGTGGGGGCCGCCGTGGCCGTGACCGCGCTGACGGCGTGGGTGGTGGCGCCACTGGCGGTAGGGGTCCGGCTGTTCGGCAAGAAGGACTTTTGAGGCTGGAGGCTTCAAGGGGACAGCGCTATGTATGTCAAAGCGCTTTCAGTCTGGCTGCTGACACTGCTGGCGGCGTTCGCCCTGGGAGTCCTGCGGACGGCGTGGCTTCTCCCCAGCCTGGGGAGCCAGGCGGCCCACGTGGTAGGCACGCTGGCCTTTCTCGCAGTCTTCGTGTGGCTGATCTGGCGGACCGTCGCGTGGATGTGCCCGGCGCTCGACCGAGGCTCCCTGGTGCGCATCGGCGTCTTCTGGGTGGCGCTCACCGCCAGCTTCGAGTTCCTCTTCCAGCACTACGTGCTCGGGGTACCCTGGTCCGTCCTTCTGGCGGACTACAACGTGTTCGAGGGCCGGCTATGGGTCCTGGTCCTGGTCGTCTCCCTGATTGGCCCGGCCGTCCTGGGAGGCATCAAACGAGGAGGCACTGATGGAACGTAAGCACACGGTCCTGGTTGGCGCCGGCGCGGGTCTTCAGGCGGGGCTCTCCGTCATCGTGCTCTTTTTCGTCTACGACGTCGTCACCATGAGCCCCCTGGCCACGCCGATGGAGTTCTCTCGGGTCCTGTTCGGTGTCGGCGGTCCGGGGCTGGGCCTGTCGGAGTCCGCCGGCACGCGGCTGACGGCAGTGGCCACCGCCTTGTTCAGGCTGGTGGCCTACACCGGCTTCCATTTCCTGGTCTTCGCGGCGTTGGGGGTCGTGGCTGCCAAGCTGTTCGCCCGTTACAGGATCCCGGCAAACCCCATCACCGGCATGATCTTCGGCCTCACGGTCTGCACGGTCGTGCTGTTCACCGCCTTCGTGCTGGTTTGGCCTCCGGTTACGACGCCCGGACTCGTGGGTGTTCTGGCCGCGAACGCCGTGGCCGGTGGCATCCTCGGGCGGCAGCTCGGCAAGAAGACTGTCGAGGCGACTCCGGGCTGAGCCCGGGACCGTACCTGCAGGGGCCATTGCCGGCACCCCAAGGGGTGCGGCGTGGGTCGCCGGTCGTGTCGCGGCGCGCCCCGGCGGCCGCTCCAACCACGGAGGGTTGACCCGGCGGCTCAGAGGGTTTTTATTCATTTGTAGAATAAATAACCCACTACAGGTCGGTGCACGTGCCTGGTCGATTCCTTCCCGAGTTCGAATTGTACGTGATGCTCGCTGTCGCGCGCCTGGGTGACGGCGCCTACGGCGCTTCGGTGCGCCAGGAGATCGAGGCGCGGACCGGGCGGCCGGTCTCCATCGGCGCGCTCTACGCCGCGCTGGGACGCGTGGAAGCCAAGGGCTACCTCCTGACACAGAAGGCGGATCCCGAGCCCGGTCGGCGGGGTCGACCACGCAAGTACTGCCGATTGACTCCGGCCGGAGAAGACGCGGTCGCCCACTCGGCGGAGATGCTCGGACGGATGATGGAGGGGCTCCAGCTGGCGGGAGATCCCGGAGGGACGCCGTGAGCGCGGGGCTCGACCCCTCCACCCCCGCGCCCCGCATCGCCCGAGCGCTCCTGTCGGTCGTGCTCCCTGCGGCAGACCGCCGGTTCGCGCTGGCCGACCTGGAAGAGGAGCTCGAGCAGCGGGTGGCTCGTGACGGCGCCGGGTCGGCTCGTTCATGGTACCGGCGACAGGTGCTCCGGTCGGTGCTGCCCGGCCTCCGCTCCCGCATCGCCGTTCTCTCGCGCCCGCTGCCCGGACAAGTCGCTGGAGGGGCGCAGCGAGTGAAAGGAGCGCTCGGCTCGGCCGAGGACCGGCACCGGATGGCGCGACGGAGGGGCAACCCCGTGATGACCTTTCTGGGCGATCTGCGCTTCGGGTTTCGGAGCCTTCGCAGGTCACCGCTGGCGCTGACGGTTACGGTCCTTTCCCTGGGGTTGGGGATCGGAGCGGTCACCGCGGCCTACGCGGTGGTCAACTCCCTGCTGTTCCGGGCTCCGGTGGGCCTGTCTCAGCCGGACCGACTGGTGACGCTCTACACGAGCGAGGACGACGGCGACGCGTACGGGCTCTCGTCGTTCCCGGACTACGAGGACGCCGTGCGGGAGATCGAGTCGATGCAGGACGCCGCGGCGATCGCGATCCGCACCCTGACCCTCGGAGGGACCCTGGAGCCCCGGGCCTTGTTGGCCGAGGAGGTCACGGCCAACTACTTCGCCGTCACGGGGATCCGGCCCGTGATCGGACGGGAGTTCGCGCCCGGGGAGGGGCAAGCGGGGGCTGCCCTGCCGGTTGCAGTGCTCGGCCATGATCTGTGGGTCGAGCAGTTCGGCGGCGATCCGGGCGTCGTGGGCGGGACCGTTCGGCTGAACGGACGTGAACACACGGTCGTGGGCGTCGCCCCCGACGGGGTCGTGAGTCGGCGAGCCCCTCTGGAACCCGACGTCTGGGTGCCGCTGGGCAACACCGAGGGCCCGGAGAGCTTGCGGAACGCCGGACTGCGGGATCGCGGCGCACGACGCTTCTTGATCCTGGGTCGCCTGCGCGCCGACGCTTCGCTCGACAACCTGCGCGCTCAGGCCTCCGTGCTCGAGGACCGGTTGGCCGAGGAGTATCCCGGTGCCTGGACGGACTCCCGGGGCAGGGCCCGGGCGCTCAGCGCCGTATCGGAGAGGGACTCACGCCTGAAGCCCGGGACCCGGACCCTCCTGGGCGGCATCGGCGTCTTCTTCGTCGGGATCACCGGCCTCATCCTCCTGATCGCCTGCTCCAACGTGACGAGCCTCTTCTTGGCCCGGGCCAATCGACGAAGCCGGGAGATCGCCGTACGCGCTGCCCTGGGGGCGGGCCGCCGCCGGCTCATCGCCATGCTCCTGACGGAGGCCCTGATTCCGGGAGTCGCCGCGGGCCTCGTGGGCCTGCTGGTCGCCGCTTGGATCGTGGGCCTCGTGGGTGCCGCATCCCTCCCGATGAATGTTCCGATCCGCCTCTCCATCGATCTGGACGGCCGGGTACTGACCTTCGCTGTGGCCAGTGCCATAGGAGCCAGCCTGGTATTCGGCCTGCTTCCCGCGCTACAGGGCTCACGGCCGGAGATCCTGAGTGCACTGAAGGGCGACGGTCGGATCCGTCGGAAGGGGCGCATCAACGCGCGGGACGCCCTTGTCGTCATCCAGTGCGCAGCGTCGCTGGTGCTGCTCGTGGGGGCGACGCTGTTCGTGCGCGCGCTCGGCAGCGCTACACGGACCGAGCTCGGGGTCGACCCCGAGCGGGTCGCCGTGGCGACGAAGACACTCGACCCCCAGGACCATGGACCCGAGCAAGGCATCCAATACTACAGGGAGCTCCGCTCCCGTTTGGCCGCCGTGCCGGGTGTGGCGGACGTCCAGCTGTCCCGGAGTCTGGAGCTGACGCTGCTTCTCCTCGGGTCCACGGTCGACGTGACGGTGGACGGCGCGGATCCGCGGCTGGACGAGGAAGAGACGTACTTCCGCAACGCCGTGACTCCCGGATACCTGAAGATGCTGAGGATTCCACTCCTGCGCGGGAGGTCGTTCCAGGAGGGCGACGACCAGAACGCACCTCTGGTGGCGGTGGTGAACCAGACTCTGGCGGACCGATTCTGGCCCGGGGAAGACGCCCTCGGCCGACGGTTCGAGGTCACCGACCCCGGTGCCGCGCGCCACGGTCTCGCTCCCGAGCCCAGGACCTTCCAGGTCATCGGCATCGCCAGCGACGGGAAGTACGGGGACTTCGACGAAGCACCGACACCGTACTTCTGGACGTCCCTGTATCAAGACTACGCGTCGACGGTGGCGGTGTCCGTCAAGGGCGTGGAGAGCGCGGAAGCCATGATCTCGGTGCTTCGGGATCACGTCCGGCCGGAGGGCGGTGAGGTACAGCTCCTTCCTCCTTCGACCTACGCCAGCCAGCTGTCGATCCAGTTCGTACACCTCCGAGTCGCCTCCCGTGTCCTCACCTGGGGAGGCGCGTTCGGGCTCTTCCTGGCCGTGATCGGGATCTACGGCATCGTCTCGGTCGCCGTCACCGAAAGGACCCGTGAGATGGCGGTCCGCATGGCCATCGGCGCCGAGCGTGGGCAGGTCCTGCGAGCCATCGTTCGGGACGGGATGAAGCTCGCGTTGCTGGGGCTCGCGCTGGGCGTCCTGATCGCGCTACCCGCGGCCCGGGCGGTGCGAAGCGTGCTGGCCGGCGTGAGTCCCCTCGACCCGCTGGCTTTCGCCGCGGGGCTGGGTCTGCTGCTCCTGGCCGCCCTCTTGGCCAGCGCGCTCCCCGCCCGTCGCGCCACACGCATCGATCCGATGCGCACGCTCCGCCAGGAGTAGCCGAGGTCCCAGCCCGAGGCTTCAACCACCACCTCGTCGCCGAGGCACTGGCCTGTCGGCCATCCACTTCTTATATTTCGCTATGCGAAGTATCGCGTGGCGAAAGGTGAGGGGCAGCTCCACCCGAGAGGATGACGATGCCGAACGTGTTCAGTGCCGACCTGAAGCGGGGCAGCATGGCGCTGTTGGTCCTGTCCGTGCTGGACGCCGAGACGCGTCACGGATACGAGATCGGCAAGCTGATCGAGCTCAGGTCCGGAGGGAAGCTGGAGTTCAAGGTCTCCACCCTCTATTCGGCCCTCTACCGGATGGAGGGCAAAGGGTGGATCAAGGGACGGTGGGTGGAGAAGGCGGGCCAGCGGAGGCGTTGCTACTACACCCTGACCGACAAGGGCCGCGACATCTTGGCCCTGCGGCGTCAGGAGTGGACGTCCTTCACCGCGGTGGTGAACGAGGTGATCGGAGTCAGCCATGCGTGACTGGAAGGGCTTTCTGCGGGAGCAGCTGAACCTCGAGGGCGTGCGGAATCACCGGGACGAGCGCATGCTGGTCGAGCTCGCCGACCATCTGGCGGACCTCTACAACGAGGCCCTCATCCGGGGCGCCACTCCCGAAGAGGCGGAGGCCCTCGCGGTGCTCGAGCTGGGGGACACGGACACCGCCGCCAGGGAGCTGGGCCGCTCCCAGCCCCTGGAGCCGGGCGCACGGGCCGGGCGGTGGATCGAACGTCGAGAGGACGTGGTTCGCGGCAAGGGTGGGCGACTGACCGTCGTGGCCGACGCGCTGCGCGATCTCCGCCTGGCATTCCGTGCCATCCGCCAGCGGCCCCTCTTCGCGGGGATCGTCATCGTGGTGCTCGCCCTGGGCATCGGTGCCACGACCGCCATCTTCACGCTGGCCGACGCCATCGTGCTCCGGCCTCTCCCGTACGACGACGCCGACAGGCTCGTGTCCATCCATCACGCTGCACCCGGCCGCGGACTCGACGACGTGGGCCAATGTGCGGCCTGGCACTTCACGTACGAGGACGAGAACCGGGTCTTCGAGGATCTCGGCATGTACTCGTCCGGGGCCGTCGCCGTAACCGGCGTGGGCGATCCGGCCTCACTGCGGGCGCTGTTCGCTACGAGCGGAGTCTTCCGGGCCCTCAGGCTCGAGCCCGTGCTGGGTCGGAGCTTCACGCCGCAGGACGAGGTGCCTGGGGCGCCCCAGACCGTACTCCTGAGCTCCGGATATTGGGAGACACGATTCGGCGCCGACCCCGAGGTCATCGGCCGGACCCTACGCGTCAACGGGGTGACGCGGGAGATCGTAGGCGTGCTGCCCCCGGAGCTGGGTGGGCTCGAGCAGACCCCGTCCCTGGTCCTTCCGCTCCGCTTCGACCGCTCCACGGTCTTCGTGGGCAACATCGGCTTCGGCGCGGTGGCGCGCCTCGAGGATGGAGTCACGCTGGACCAGGCCCGAGCCGACGTCGCCCGCATGTTGCCAATGGCCTGGGAGAAGTTCCCGGGCGGCCCCGTCTCGAGCTCCAGCGATCCGGCGGCATACGCGGTCGTGCTGCAGCCCTTGAAGGACCGTCTCGTGGGCTCGGTGGCGAACCTCCTCTGGATTCTCCTGGGCGGCGTGAGCGTCGTCCTGCTCATCGCGTGCGCCAACGTGGCCAACCTGTTCCTCGTCCGGGCCGAGGGCAAAGAAACCGAGATGGCGGTACGGACGGCCATGGGCGCGAGCCGCCGCCGCATCGGGTGGGAGTACATGAGGGAGAGTCTTCTTCTCGGAGTGCTTGGCGGGGCCGTCGGTCTGGCGCTGGCTTTCGGGGGCCTCCGACTTCTCGTTGCCGCCGGTCCGGCGGAGCTCCCCCGTCTCCAGAACGTGTCCCTCAGTTCGGCGGTCATGCTGTTCACGGTGGCCGTATCGGTGGGGACGGGCCTGCTCTTCGGGCTCGTTCCGAGCCTGAAGCACGGTCGCGGCGGGTTGGTGAACGCGCTCAAGCAGGGGGGTACGCGCGGCCTGGGAGGGCGGGCGCAGAATCGGGCCAGAAACGTCCTGGCCATCAGCCAGATGGCGCTGGCGCTGGTCCTGCTCGTCGCCTCCGGCCTCATGCTGCGCAGCATGCAGACCCTCAAAGACGTGGATCCGGGGTTCTTCGGGCCCGAGGAGATCCTGGCCCTTCGCATATCCATTCCGGGCTCGGAGATTCCGGACCTCGAGGAAACCGCCCTGGCCTTCGAGCGCATCGCCCGTCGGCTGGAGCAGGTGCCGGGCGTGGCTTCGGTGGCCATGGCGACGCGCATACCCATGGACGCCTCCGGTAACGTGAACCCCTTCTACGTGGATGGCATCGCGCCGCCCGGTGGGGGCTCACCGTCCCGTCGCCACAACTGGATCGGCGAGGGCTACTTCGAGAGCCTGGGTATCCCCCTCCTGGCGGGGCGGAGCTTCACGTGGGACGAGGTCCACAACCGTTTCCCCGGTGCCATCGTCTCCGAGAGCCTGGCGCGAGAGTATTGGGGGTCCCCCCAGGCGGCGATCGGTGGACGCGTGGCCGCTCGCCCGGACCCGCCACGGTGGCACGAGGTCGTGGGCGTCGCCGCGGACGTGCGCTACCAGGGGCTGAACCAGGATCCCCCGCTCATGGTGTACTGGCCACAGGTGACCCGGGCCTTCTGGGAAGGATGGGCGCCCGACTCGGTCCAGACCTGGCGGGGCATGGGCTACGCCATCCGGAGCGGACGTGTAGGCACGCCGGGATTCCTCGATGACGTGCGGGAAGCGATCTGGGAGGTAGCGCCCAACTCTCCACTCCGCGGCGTGCGACCCCTGTCGGGCCTCATGGCTCAGTCCGTGGCCCAGACGTCGTTCACCATGGTGCTGCTCACCGTCGCCTCGGCGGCAGCTCTCCTGCTCGGGCTCATCGGCGTGTACGGCGTCATCTCCTACGCCGTGAGCCAGCGCACCCGGGAGTTGGGCGTCCGTCTGGCCCTCGGTGCGCGAACCCGGGACATCAAGAAGATGGTGCTCCGCCAGGGGCTGCTCCTCTCCCTGACCGGAGTGGCGATCGGTCTCGGGCTGGCGGTGAGTCTGACCCGCTTCATGGCGGGCCTGCTGTTCGGCGTAAACGCAACGGATCCCCTGACCTACCTCGTGGTTGCAGCCGGATTGACGGCGGTGGCCCTGGGAGCGAGCTACCTGCCCGCCCGTCGGGCGGGACGGGTCGACCCCATCGTGGCCCTGTCGGCCGAGTAGCGCCGCCGATGCGCCTGAGCCCTCGGGACGGTCCCGGGCGAACCTCGCCCGAGATCACGGGGTGAGTCCGGGGAGGGATGGCCTGACCCAAGAGCCGACGGAGGTGACCCTCGCTCAGGAGGGCCCTGACGAGGGGTGCATCGCGAGGGATCGCCGCTCCATCGCACGCTCCGCGCGGTCCTTCGGTGTGTCGATGCCCTATGCCTTGACAATCGACAACAAGCTGGTGAGCTTACGGTGTCGTGGTGTCGATTACCAAGGTATCGCATCGACCGGTGCGACATGCTGCGGCCACGGCACCGAATCGTGACCGCGAGGCGTCCATGAAGAAAGCCAAGCCCGATCTGCTGCACGGCACCCTGGACCTCCTGATCCTCCAGACGCTGGGGCCCGGGCGCATGCACGGCTGGGCCATCTCGAAGCACATCCGCCAGATCTCGCAGGATGTCCTCGAGGTGAACCAGGGTTCCCTCTATCCAGCTCTCTACCGGTTGGAGAAGCGGGGCTGGATCGAAGCAGAATGGGGCATCTCGCCGGCGGGCCGGAGAGCCAAGTTCTACAGGATGCTTCCGGCCGGCAGGCGGCAGCTGGCCCTCGAGGGCCGGCACTGGCGAGAGTTCTCCGCGGCGGTGGACCGAGTGTTGGGCGTCAGCGGCAACGGTGCGGTCGAAGCCACTTAACAGGGTGGGTTCATGTCACGACGCTTGCGGCGAGTGCTGCATATCCTGCTCCAGAAGGACAGCGTCGAGCGGGAAATGGACGAGGAGATGCGGTTTCATGTCGACATGGAGACCGAGGACAACATCCGTGCCGGCATGAAGCCCCGAGACGCGCGGCGCGCGGCGCTTCTGAAGTTCGGAGGGCTGGAGCGCTTCAAGGAGGAGGCCCGGACGGCCAGGGGAGGACGGGTGGTGGGGGATCTCTGGTGGGACGTGCGCCTGGCCGTTCGCGGCCTTCGGCGGAGCCCGGGGTTCACGGCGGTGGCCCTGGCCATGCTGGCGCTGGGGATCGGCGCCAGCACGGCCATCTTCAGCGTGGTCGACGCCGTCCTTCTGCGCCCTCTGCCGTTCCACCAACCCGATCGGCTCGTGCAGGTCTTCGAGACCCACATGGCCCAGGGATGGGACCACTTCGCCTTCTCCCAGATGAACCTCCTGGACCTCATGGAGAGCAGCACCTCTTTCGAGGCCATAGGCGGCATCAGGGGCGGGACCGTGAACCTGACGGGAGACGGTCCGCCGGCGCGGATCGGAGTGAGCCCGATCACGCCCAACTTCGTCCAGATGCTCGGCGTGAAGCCGGTTCTGGGGCGCGCCTTTCGGGACTCGGATCTGGACGGATGGGACGCCCGTCGGGTCGTGATGGTGTCCCAGGCGACGTGGACGAGCCGCTTCGGCTCGGACCCCGCCATAGAGGGCCGCGTCATCCTGCTGGACGGAGAGGGATACGAGGTCGTGGGCGTGCTGCCCGAGGCCGAGCCGTGGCTCCGCAACGAGCTGTACACTCCCCTCGCGTTGAACCCCGAGAGCAACCGGGACAATCACTTCCTGGCCGTGGTCGCTCGCCTTCGCGGCGATGTCAGCCTTCAAGCGGCACAGACAGAGCTCACCCCGCTGGCGCGGCGGCTGACCGCCCGGAACGCCCCCATAGACGAGGGCATGGGCTTCCAGTTGGAGCCGTCCAGCACGTGGGCCGCCCCCGATGACCTGAGACGCTCGCTGTGGGTGTTCATGGGCGCCGTGGGCTTCCTGCTGCTGATCGCCTGCCTCAACCTGGCCAACCTACTGCTGGCCCGGGTGGCGGGACGCCGACGCCAGGTGGCCATGTGCATGGCACTGGGCGCCGGGCGGGGTCGGGTCATCCGCCAGCTCCTGACCGAGTCGGCGGTGTTGGGGCTGGCGGGTGCGATCTTGGGGATCGGCGTGGCCCAGCTCGGGCTGTACGCGTTGGTGGCGCTCGAGCCAGGCGAGATTCCCCGCCTCGAAGCCGTGCAGATCAACGGGCCGGTACTCCTGTTCACGCTCGCCGTCGCGCTGGCAACCGGTGTGATCGGCGGCCTGCTGCCGGCGGTGCGCATTCCGTTCCGTGGCCTCGGCGCGACGCTGCGTGACGGAGGCCGCGGGGGTGTGGGCGGCAGGTCGCAGGCGCGACTGCGCAGCTGGCTCGTCGCCGCGGAGACGGCCCTTTCCCTCGTGCTCCTGGTGGGGGCCGGCCTGCTCATCCGGAGCCTGATCGCAGTCCAGACCGTCGACACCGGCTTCGAGGCGGACAACCGCTTGACTTTCGAGGTGAACCTGCCGGATTCCTACACCCGGGCCGGGAGCCGGGCCTTTCGGGAGGAATTCCTGTCCCGAATGCGGACGATGCCCACGGTGCAGTCCGCGGCGGCCGTGCACATGCGGCCCGTGGACGGCGGCAACACGGTCATGAGCCTCATCCCGGTGGGAGAGACCATCGAGACGTTCGGCGGCGCCGTTTCGGCCGATTGGCGACTGATCAGCGACGACTACTTCCAGTCGCTGGGACTGTCCCTGGTGGAGGGTCGGGACCTGAGCCACGAGATTCCGGGCGAGGGCGACCAGGGCATGGGTGGCCCCATGGAGGTGGTCGTCTCCCAGAGCCTGGCACAGGCGATCTGGCCCGGCGAGAGCGCCGTCGGCAAGCATGCCCAGCTCTGGGTGACACCGGACCGCGTGGGCACCGTCGTCGGTGTCGTGGAGGACATGAGAGAGCGAGGGCCCGGTCAGGACGAGACCCGGGCCATCTATCTCACGTACAACCTGGACGACTGGTCGCCGGTCCACTTCGTCGTGCACACGACCGGAGAGCCCCGGGCCGCCCTGCAGCCCGTCCGCGCCATGCTGGCCCAGATCGACGCGGATCTGCCCATGTCGGGGGTACGCACGATGGACGAGATGGTGCGCAGCTCGACCGCCTCACGGCGGTTCACCATGATCCTGCTGACCGTATTCGCAGGCGTGGCGCTGGCCCTGGCCCTGGCAGGGCTCTACGGTGTGATCGCCGACTCGGTGAGCCAGCGGTCCCAGGAGCTGGGGGTGCGCGTGGCGCTGGGCGCCACCTCGCCGGACGTGCTTGGGCTGGTGATCCGTCAGGGGATGGTGCCGGCGGGCGCGGGCATCGCCGTGGGCCTCGTGGCCGCATTGGCACTGAGCCGGGTCCTTCGGTCCCTGCTGTTCGGGGTGGGAGCCACGGACTTCATCACCTACGCGGCCATGGGCGGGATCCTGGCTCTCGCCGCCCTGCTGGCGTGCTGGTTGCCGGCCCGGGCGGCACTTCGGGTGGACCCGGTTACCGCGCTCAGGGAGGAGTGACGGTACGGGCACGGACCGGCCCGGGGCCATGGGTCGGGTAGGGCCGCCTCCCGGCCGGAGCCCCGGGCCGCGGCGCGGCAGAGCGGGGCTGATCGCCGGCCTGATCGATGAGGTGCGCCAAACTGGCCGCCGGCTCGTTCGGCGTCCCCACTACCCGACGGTGGCCGTGCTCATCCTGGCGCTCGGGCTGTCCGCCAGCTGCGCGGTCTTCACCTACGTCAACGCTTTCAACCGGCCGTTTCCCGGTGTGGAGACCGCAGGGCTCGTGCGGCTCTTCGCCTCGGAGGAAGAGGATCCCTACATGGACCTCTCCTTCCTGGATTTCCTCGACTACCGGGCGTCCGGCACCTCGTTCACGGGCGTCGCTGCCGTCCAACCGTATCACGCCGCCAGCGTCCGGCACGAGAGCATGACGGAGGTCGCGTTCCTGGAGGCGGTGACCGGCAACTACTTCGGTCTGCTCGAGGTCCCGATCGCCCTGGGCCGCGGGCTTCTGCCCGACGATGACCGACCCGAGGCCGAGTCGGCGGCCGTGATCTCCCACGCGTGGTGGCAGCAGCGGTTCCATGGGGACCCTGGCGTCCTTGGGAGCACGATCTTCCTGAACTACCGCCCGTTCACCGTGGTGGGCGTCGCGTCGCCGGATCACCTGGGGTCGACGTCCGACTTCCGGCCCCACGTGTGGATTCCCATCGCCCCGTTCCGGGATCGCTACACGGGCTGGGACCGTCGAGCCCAGGACCGGGACGTACCGCTGGTCCGGGTCTACGCCCGGTTGGCGAACGGCGTTTCGGTGGATGGAGCCGAGGAGCAGCTGGCGGGCATCGCAAGGAACCTGGACGACGCCTACCCGGCCAGGGATCAGCCGCGTCGTGTCCGCCTGGCGCCTGGCACCTGGATCGATCCGCGGGACAGGCTCGCGGAGCAGTCCACCAACCGAGTCATGGTCGGCGCAGCGGTCGGGTTCCTCTTCCTCGTGTGCGCCAACGTGGCCAACCTTCTCCTGGCGGTCTTCAGCGGTCGCCAGCAGGAGCTCGCCCTCCAGGCCGCGCTGGGGGCGTCGGCACGCCGCCGGTTCAGCCAGGTCGTCACCGAGAACGTGATCCTGTCGGCCGTGGCGGGGGGCGTCGCCTTGTTCCTCGCACTGCCTCTGAGCACGCGGTTGGGATCCTATTTCGCTCGCCCGAGCGTCTGGGGAGCCAACGTCAGCCGTGAGCTCAGCATCGACGGCACGGTGGTGCTGTTCGCGCTCGGGATCTCACTCCTGACGGGGCTGGTGGCCGCGTTGCTCCCCGCGATCCGTGCGTCGCGCGGCGACCTGCTGAGTGTCCTGAAGGGTGGGGGCGGCTTGGGGGGCGCCGCTCGGCGCCGCGGTCCCGTCAGCGCCCGCGACACGCTGGTCGCCGCCCAGGTCGCCCTGTGCGTGGTTCTCCTGGTGGTGGCGGGTCTGGTGCTGCGGACCCTGGAGTCGGCCGGGGGCATCGACCCCGGCTTCGAGTACGAGTCCCTGGTGGCGAGCCACGTGTCCACGAGCAGCACCGCGGTCACCCCTAACGAACGGGAGGCGTGGTTCCACGCCCTGGCCGAGCAGATCGAGCGTGAGCCGTGGGTTCGGTCCGCCACCGTCTCCGGGAATGCCCCCCTCTCCTCCCACGCCTCCGTCACCTTCCGCGTCGAGAACGAGCCTGAGCCCGTGCCACTGCTCATCGCGCCGGTACACCCGGGCTTCTTCGCGACCATGGGCGTCCAGCTCCAGGAGGGTCGGGTATTCACGCCGTTCGACACGCTCGGCGGCCCGGACGTCGCGGTCGTGAATCAGCCCCTCGCAGAGCGCCATTTCCCCGGCGGCAGCGCCATCGGGCGAACCCTCCGGTGGCAGATGGACGACGGCGAGAGGGTGCTGGAAGTGGTAGGCGTGGTGGGCTCCACCCGGGTGCGGAGCTTCCTGGCGGAGCCCGAGCCGGCCGTCTACCTGTCCTACCTCCAGCAGCGCTACCCCACCGGCAGCGCGCTCGTTGTGGCCGTCGACATCGACCCGTATGCCGCCATTCCCCTCATGGAGCGATGGCTTCGGGACTTCGAGCCCCACATGGCCGTCGTGAACGCCCTGCCGTACGTGGAGGTCGTACGGGGGTCGTTGTACGCGCAGCGGATGAACGCCGAGATGTTCGCGGCCCTGGCGGTGCTGGGCCTGGTGCTGGCGTCCCTGGGCATCTTCAGCGTCGTTCGGTTGGGGGTGAGCCGGCGCACGCGTGAGATCGGCGTGCGCAAGGCGCTGGGTGCCCGGAACGGGGAGGTCAATCGGATGGTGGTCCGGCAGGCCCTGGGCCCCGTGATGGTGGGACTCGTCGGCGGCCTGGGGACCTCCTTCGCGGCCGCCGGTCTGGTCCGTGGGCTCCTCCATGGTGTCGAGCCCTCGGATCCCGCGACGCTCCTGGCCGGGAGCGCCCTCCTGCTGGGCACGGCACTGGCCGCCGCCTACCTACCCGCCCGGCGTGCGGGGCGGGTGGATCCCATCACCGCGCTTCGGGCCGAGTAGGGCGGCGCATCCCGGAGGCTGCGCCGACACGGGCGAGTCCGGAGCCAGGTGAGCCCTACTCGGGCCGCGTCGGCCGCAGCCGACGTGCCGGCCGGGTGGAGAGGCGATATCGTTTGGCATGACCGGCCAATACCTCCTTCAGGCGGTGGTTGCGATCCTCGCGGTGACGGACCCGCTGGGGGCCGCACCCGTCTTCACCCGCCTGACCGAGGGGATGACCGAGGTGGAGCGCCGTCAGGGGGCCGTGCGCGCCACCCTGGTTGTGTACATCATCCTGGCCGTGTGCGCTCTGGCGGGCGGCTGGCTCCTCCGGGCTCTCGCCATCGAGCTCTCGGCCCTCCGAGTCGCCGGCGGTCTGGTGATCACGATCATGGGCTTGGAAATGCTGCTCGGAAGCCCCACTCGGGTCCAGCGCGATCATGGACAGGAGCCGAGACCGAGCGGTGCCGACGGCGACCCGCTCCTCGTGCCCTTCGCCCTGCCCGTTGTCGCCGGTCCCGGGGCCATCGCGACCGTCATCGCCATGACCGCGAGGGGGGACGGGTTGGGCCACGTCATCGTGGTGCTCCTCGCTGTCGCCGTGGTGGCCCTGATCCTGCTCGGCTCGCTCCTTTCAGCGCATCGTCTCGCCCGCCTTACCGAGGGCGGGTACGGCACCTACTTGCGCGTGATGGGGCTGATCCTGGTGGCCATCGGCGTGCAGCTTCTGCTCGGCGGCGCCGCCCAGTTCGTTGCCGGCCGATGAGGGCTGGCCCACGACGGTGGGCGAGGCGGCGCTGCGGGTGGTCGCCCGACTGACCGCGCCCGAGCGCGCCGCTCTACGGGAGATGACCTACCTGGAGATGCAGCGCGCGGGGATCCCGCGGGCCGGCGGGCTCCGCGGCGCCTTCGAAATCGACTCGGCCGAGAACGTGGCGATCTTCGAGGACGCAGGGCGCACGCTGAGACGATGGAGCGTCGATCCGGACGACGTCTGGCGGCTCGTGGTGGAGGAGGTCTGGGAGCTGGTGCGGGCGCCGCGCCGCCAGGAGTGACAGGGGGGCCAGGGGTCACGTGGCTAGCGTCTGGACCTCCAGTCCGTCACCACACGGACCAGGACCCCTGCCAGCAACACGCACATCGCGAACGTGAGGCCGATGACGCCTGCCCGCCGCTCCAGCTGAAGCGTGGGCACTGCGACGGCGGTCAGGACGAGCGCGAGGATGCCGGTCAGCGCGATGTCTCTCATGGCTGTCTCCGATGTGGTGATGGCGCAATCACGATGCGCTGGGAGAGCCGCGGCGTCCGCCTCCGACCCAGCCTAGAAGAACCACGTAAGGGATAGGTAGCCGGATGCGGGCACTGCGCCGTACTCCGACCCCAGTCCCTCCTCGAGGTCGAAGGTGGCGTCGCCAAACGACAGGAAGATCCCACCACGGGCGGTCAGGTCGCCACTCGCGGACCAGGAGCCGGCAGGTCCCACCAGCCAGCTTCCGTCCCGGATGTTGAGCAACACGATCAGGTCCGTGCTCCAGAGCGGGTGGATCTGATAGACGCCCGACAACGCCAACTCGTCCCGGCCCAGCACCGTCAGCTCTCCCCGGGAGAATGGTGCCGAAAGGACCACCTCGACGAGTCCGTCAGCGCTGGCCGCGGCGAAGTCGTCGTGCTGGTACTCGAGGACCATATAGAGGTCACGGCCGGCCACGGTGAAGCGTCGGTCGACGCCTGTCGCGAGGCGGAGGGCGGGCCCCGAACCCTCGGGATCCTCTCTGAGCGACGCTTCGCCCCGGATCTCGAAGTCGCCCACGCTCCGGGAGGCTCCGACGGCTGCGCCCAACTCGTCGTGCACGATGCCGGCCCACGCCGACACGGCGGCGGACGACAGCGTCGTCTGACCCCGCACCAGGGCAGTGATCGTCGTACCGTCCCGTGTGTCCGATGGCCGGACGACCAGATCGAGCTCGCTCAGCGCTCCCGGGTAGTATCGGAGGCGGGCGGCGTCGACGCCGGCCCGGTACTCCCTGAACGGATCGGAGGGATCGAACGGGGCGAACGGGTCGGCCGGAGTCAGGAACAGGGTGGTGGCCCACGAGACGGCTTGTCGACCCACGGTGGCTTCCCACCGGGAGCCGCCCGCGGAGGCCGTCAAGCGGTCGAAGCGATGGGACCATGTGACGTTCTCTTCCTCGACGAGGGTCCACTGCAGGTCCAGCCACGTCGTCGCCGTGGGCGCACCCAACGGCGAGGAAAAGCCGCCGGCGCTCTGCCGCAGCTGAACGCCGTGCTCGTAGGCCACATCGAAGTCGACGGGACCGATCCGGGGAGCGGCCATCAGTCGGAGGCGCTGGAAGAGCCCCACGTCCGCATCCCCGAACGCGCTGGCCTCGGATCCGGTGCCGACGCTCAGGGAATAGCCGCGGACCGGCCCGAATTGCGCGTCGGCATCGCTGGGCGCGAGGGTGATGTACCCCCCGCACGCGGCCAGGAAGAGCGCCAACCGGTGAGCTCCAGCTGGTGTGCGAGGCCTGTGTCGGGGAGAGCGGGCCGGCGAGCCGGGGCTCTCAACCCCCATCACCCGAGGCGGGCGGCTCCCGGAGATCGTCAGAGTCGATCTGTCCGTCCACCAGGTGGACGAGCCGATGAGCCCTTGCCATGACCATGGGATCGTGGGTGGCGAATATGAAGGTCGTGCCCAAATCCTCGTTGAGCACCTCCATCATGGCCAGGAGATCGTCACTGGCGCGCGAGTCCAGGTTCGCGGTGGGCTCGTCCGCCAGAACCAGGGCCGGCTCGCCCACCACGGCTCGCACCACCGCCACGCGCTGCTGCTGTCCTCCCGACAGGCGGCGGGGGAGCCGGTCCTCCATGCCGGCCATGCCGATCTTGGCGAACAGCGCCGAGACTCGCCGCCGGCGCTCGTGCGCGTCCACGCCTCTGAGCAAGAGCGTGAACTCCGCGTTCTCCAGGGCCGTGAGAACCGGGAGCAGGTTGTACGCCTGGAAGACGAAGCCGATGCTCCGGAGGCGCAGCCGGGCCAGCTCGCGGTCGGAGAGCGTGCCAAGCTCTTGCCCGGCGATCCAGACGTCACCACGGGTGGTGCGCGTCAGTCCGCCCAGCATGTTCAGGAGCGTGGTCTTGCCGCACCCGGAAGGTCCGGCGATGGCCGTGAACTCTCCCCGGTCGATGGTGAGGGAGATGCCCTGGACGGCGTGGATGGGTTCGGGCTCCTGCGGGAACGTCTTCCACACGTCCACGGTCCGCACGGACGGTGGAAGGACGCCTGCCCCGCCGGCGCTTCGTGTATCCGCTGTGGCTGTGTGGTCGCTCATCGCTCGAACTTCATCGCTTCGGCCACGTCGATGCGGGTGGCCTGGTGTGCGGGGTAGAGGGATGCCGTGATCCCGATGAGCAGGATGAAGAACAGGCTCCATCCCACCTGAGCCAGCCGGAACGCAGGCACCATCACGGGATCGAACAGCGTCCCGGAGAACTCCAGCTCGCTGTCCATGAGAAAGGAAAGGTCCAGGCCATCCCGCCAGAATCCGAACACGATGGCCAGCCCCACGAGGACCCCGAGCAGGCCGCTGGCCAGGGACAGCATGATTCCTTCGGCCAGGACCACGCGGCCCGTCTCCCTCGCCGTGAGACCCAGGGCACGCAGCACCCCGAACTCCCGCTGGCGGTGCATGACCGACATCAGGATCGCGTTCAGAATGGCCAGAGCGACGATGGCCAGCGTGATCAGGTGGAAGACCCAGTCGCCCAGGTCGTCGATCTTGACCGCCGCATCCAGCTCGGGCGAGGCCTCCCTCCAGGACAGGACCTCGGCGGCGGTGGGATCGAGCTGGCGCTGAAGAGCTCGGATGGTTCGACGGGTTTCGCGGCTCGAGTCCAGAAGGACCGCGAGCGCCGTGACGCCGCCTTCGGCCCCGAGCCAGGACTGAGCCGTGGAAAGCGGCAGGTGGATCAGGGACTGATCGAGATCGGCCACACCGGTCCGGTAGACCCCCCGGACCCGCAGGAGCTGCCCCTGGATCTCACCGCTGGCATCGGCCGCGGTCACGACGAACCTGGAGCCGAGGCCCAGTCCCAACCGATCGAGCAGCCCCTGGCCTACGAAGGCGGCGAGTCGGTCGTCGGGCTCCAGGTAGCGACCCTCCACCAGGTTGTCGTCCAGG
Source organism: Gemmatimonadota bacterium (assembly GCA_039589315.1). Taxonomy (GTDB): domain Bacteria; phylum Gemmatimonadota; class Gemmatimonadetes; order Longimicrobiales; family Gaopeijiaceae; genus JBDHHQ01. The sequence continues at coordinate 6,325 of JBDHHQ010000045.1, read as the reverse complement.
AGCGAGAAGGCGGGCTCCGCGGCCGGGTCCACGCCCATCAGGAGGACCGGCGCGGACGAGCCAGCCGAGCTTGCCAGCCCGTCCACGCCCAGCCGGGGGGCCGTGGAAATCAGATTGCGGGACAGGTCGGGGGAGGTCAGCAGGTCCCGCGTGCGCGCCAGGTCCGCCGCGCCCAGGAGGTCGTCGAGTGATCGACTGTGTTGGTAGCCCGCGCCCTGAACGGCCACGTGACCGGAGGCCAATCGGACACCCTGGTCGATCCAGCTTTCGTGGGCGCCGTCGGCCAGGGTCCGCGACAGGATCAGAAGCGCCAGACCCAGCACCATGGCCGAGGCCGTGAGGATGCTCCTCCGCGCGGACTTCCGGACGTTCCGGAACGCCAGTCGAATCAGCAAGCCGACGGACAGGCCTTCGGACGATGGAATAGGCTCGGCCTCCACGGCTCAGTCCGCTCCCGCGAGAATGTCGGCGGGTCGTTGGAGCGCCGACCGTACGGCCGGGTAGAGGCCCGCCAGGAACACCGTGATGAGGAGGCCGACGGCGCTGATGAGCGGACCTTCCAGCGACGGCTCGACCCGTAGGTTGGCCCGGACCAGCGAGCCCGCCATGGTGAAGTCACCCACCATCCAGCTCAGGTCCGGAGGTGCCGTGCTCCACCATGCGACCAGGGGCACGACCACGACCGCGCCGAGGCCCAGGGAGACGATGCCGAGGACGATCGTCTCGAACACCACCGTCCGGATCACTCCCGTGGATGGCGACCCGAGGGCCCGCACCACCGCAAACTCGCGGCGGCGCTCCCAGGTCGCCATGAGCATGGTGTTGGCCACGCCGAAGATCGCCATGATGAACACGATGAGCACGATCACCCAGTTGAACGACGCCGCGAGTTGGGCGTATTCGGCGAGGTCGGAGCGGAAGTCCGTCCACGCCTCCACCCGGACCTGGATCCCCGCCCTTCGGATCTGCTCCTCCAGGGACGCCGCGACATCCGGGCCGGCCCAGACCTCGGTGACGGCGACCGCCACCTCGTGGACCCGGTCGGGCTGCATGGCGATGAGCGATTGGAGGGTCTCGAGCAGGAGAAGCGTGTACGAGTTGTCGAGCTCGGCAGCGCCGGTCCGGAAGATCCCGGCGACCTGGTAGACGTCGTTCCCCATGGAGCCGTCCGCCGCGGGTGCGACGAGGACCACCTCGTCACCCACGCTCACCCCGAGCTTCTCGGCCATCTCAGCACCCAGCAGTACCTCGCGGACGCCCGGATCCGGCATCGTACCGTCCTCGAGCGCCTCGAGGATCCGACTCACGTCCCGTTCGAGACCCGGCTGCAGTCCCATGAAGATCCCTGCGCTCGTCTCCTCTCCGGAGCTCACGAGGCCACCGGCGTAGACCCGGGGTGCGACGCCGCGGACGCCCGGCTGCCGGCGGACCAGCGCCAGAAGCTGCTCGAGGTCGGTACCCTCACGGCCTCCCACCGTCGTGTACAGGCTTCGTTCCGGCTTGAAGCCCTCCTGGTGGATCTGGATCTGTCCGGTGAGCAGGTCGGTGCCGTTCTCGATCATCTGGGCCACGATCCCTTCGGACAGCCCGATCATGATCGTCGAGGAGACGAAGCCCAGGGCCAGGGCTCCCACGGTTATGGCCGTGCGGCGGCGGTTCCTCCACACGTTGCGCCAACCGATTCTCCACCACACGCTCCCGCTCATATCCCCCTACCGTCCGCTGCGGAGGTTGCGCAGCGAGAAGAAGTCGTCGGGTAGCTCGACGTCGAAGTCCACGTCCTCGTAGATGACGGTCGTGGATTCGCCCGGCTTGTCGGTCGGGACGATCGACATGACTGCGGGAACGAGGCGCCCGCCCATCATCTCGTACTCCGAGAACGTCATCGTGCGCGCCACTTCCCCGTCCTCGTCGAAGTAGAGGGCCCAGGTGGGCATCATGTCGCTCTTTCGCACCTGGTACTCGATGCGGTCCCAGACAACGGCCGCTTCCGGCTTGGGAGTGAGGTGGAACTCCCAGACCTCCACGCCGTCACGGTCGCCCTCGTAACCGAGGAAGATGTCGTAGTCTTCGATGAGCTGGCTCTCCTTGACGAGGTCGTCGTTGGTGAAGTGAGAGCCCATCCACGCGCCCATCATCAGCGACGGAGGGATCTTGATGGTCCGGTCGGCCCGTGGCAGGTAGTTCCAGACCTGGTCCTCGACCATCAGCGTCGCCGTGCCCGCCTCGCTTCGCGGCGAGAGGACGCGGATGATCGAGTAGTCTCGCCCTCGGGACCAGACCTCCAATTGAAGGCGGCGAGACCAGTTCTCGGTCTCGATTTCCATGGCGATGCGGCCCGAGCTCGACTCGCCGCGCAGGAGCCGATCGACGTAATCGACGATCTCGCGGGGCGTCTCCGGGATCTGTGCCGAGACCTGGCCCGGCGACACCGCCAGAATCACCGCCAGAGCAGGGACGGGAGTCCGCCGAGTCGAGTGCCACAAACCGCCCATCGGGTCTTCCGATCTCGTTCAGGGCGCGCGGTGCGGGGGCCGCTGCCTCGCTAGTCGTCCGTCGGTCGCACGAGAAGCGCCATTCCCTCGGTTCCCCGCACGACCTTGTCGGCAACGCTTCCCAGGAGCACCCGCCGAATGCCCCCGTATCCGTGCGTCGCCAGTGCCACCGCCCCGGCTTCGGTCACCAACACCTGGCGCAGGATGCCGGCTGACGGAGAGGTGTCCACTTCCACCTTCCCCTCCGCCTCCACGCCCTGCTCGCGGAGCTGTTGCACGATGTCGTCCACGTAGAGGCTCGCCGACTTCCTGCCTTCCTCCAGGGCGTCCAGGTTCATCTGCACGGTGTGGGGCAGGTAGGCGGAGGCGATCTCGTCGGGATAGGGCACGATCCTGAGGACGGTGACCGGCGCGTCCCAAGCACGGGCCAGGCGCGCGCTGGGCCACAGGATGGCCTCGGACGCACTGGAGCCGTCGAGGGTCACCAGAATCCGGTTCACGTCCACGTCGGCGGCCAGATCCAGGTCTTCCCCATTCTCGCCGGGGCGGACCATGAGGATGGGCTCCTGCACGTGCCGCAGGACGGCGTCGGCGACGCTCCCGAGCCAGAATCGACTCGCGGCGCCACGGCCGTGGGTGCTCATGATGACGAGGTCCGCGCCGATGGCGAACGAGTGGCTGTCGAGAGCCGCGGCCGGCTCGCCCTCCAGAACCTCGGTCGTTACCTCCTGGTCCGTGGCCTCACGAACCCGCCGCTGGACGTCCCCGAGGTACGTGGTCGACCACAGCTCGGCTGCGGGCTCCCATTCCCCGCTCGCCAGTGTGGGAACCGCCTCCCGGACGTTGGCCAGGTGCACGCTGGCCCCGCAGCGTCGGGATAGGCTGAGCGCGGGAGGGATCGCCATCTCGCTGAAGGGCGAGCCATCCAGAGGAACGAGGATCGTCTTGAACATCGTACTCATCTCCTTCCTCGATCACTCCTGGCGTTGAGAGAAACGGGCAGGATCGAAGAGGGCGGCGCCGGGGACCGGCTCGAGGTCCGCCAGGGTGTGAGCCAGAATGCGTCCGCACTCGAACGCGAAGGGCAGACCTCCTCCGCTGAAGCCGGTGCTGGCGAGCTCGTTGGGGCTGTCGGGCAGACGGCCCACGATGGGCAGGAAGTCCGCCGTCCACCCGAAGACGCCACTCCACCGATGCTCGATCTCCAGGGGGGCGAGGTCGGGGAAAGCCGCCTCGAACCAGCGCTGGAGATCGCCCTGCAGGTGCGGGTCCACGTGCTCCGCCGTCTCCCGGTACGAGCGTTCCCAGGCGTCGTGCCGCCACCCCGAGACGAGGAGCCGGCCCGCAGGGTCCTGCCTCCACACGTTGAGCTTCCAATGAGTGGCGAACGCCCCCCGAAACCGGATCGGCATCGGGGCCGTGACGAAGCCCTGCCCCCGTACCGGCACGACCTCGCGGGCGAGATGAGGCGCCAATCGCCCCGAGTCGATATGTGCGGCATACACGACGTGCTTCGCCTCGAGGCTTCCGCCCGTCGTCGCGACGTCGAAGAGGTCGCCGTTCTTACCGACGCCCTGAACGGCGGCTTCCTGGACGATGGTGGCGCCCAGGTCGGCCGCTGCCAATGCCAGGGCTCGGGCGGTCGCCTCGGGCCTCAGGGCACCCAGTCCGTCGATGCGAAAGCCGCCCGTGAAGCCGCGGCCCCGGGTCACGGCTCGCACCTTGTCGGCCGAGAGGCACTCCACCGGCAAGGACGCACTCACGAGGGCCTCGCACGCCCGCTCGAGATCGTGCTGGGTGTGGGGCTCCGCCAGGACGTACCCGCCGCGAAGATCGAGCCCGGTCCGTGCGCTCGCGTCCCGTTCCTCGAGGAGCTCGGCCAGGCCGGCCACGGATCGGAGGGCGAAGCGCCAGATCTCGGCGGCCGCTTCGGCACCGAGAAAGCGGGCGGTCTCGTGGAAGGGCTGGCGCAGCGGGGGGGCGAGGATGCCCACGGCGGCACCGGTGGCGCCCTCGCCCACGCGCTTGCGCTCGAGCAGTGTCACATCCAAGCCGGCCCTGGCCAGGTGATAGGCCGCCGAGGTACCAGCGATGCCGCCGCCGACGACCGCTACCTCGGCACGCCGCGGAAGCGACGTCGCGGGAAGCGGGTCGTCACGCACTGGATATGGCCTTCAGCACGTCGAAGGTCGTCACGATGCCACGGAGCTCGCCGTTCTCGACGACCAGCGCCCGGTGGATCCGGCCTCTGACCATGAGGTCGGCCAACTCGGCGAGGGACGCGTCCGGGCCCACGCTGAAGTGGATTCCCGTCATGATGTCACGGACGGTCCGCTCGTTGAAGGCGTCCTCCGAGATCCAGTCGATTCCCTCGGGCGCCACCACGGTGGCGTCCATGGACGCGAAGTAGCCGACCAGGTCCAGCTCGTCGTCGCCCGAGGGCTCATCGGATTCCATGGGCGAGATCGGGGGGAAGGACCCGACGCGCACGTCGGTCTCGTCCGCCGCGAGCCGCAGGATGTCGGTCGCAGAGACGACGCCGACGACTTGGCCGGAGTGGTCCACGACCGGGGCGCCGCTGATCTGGTGGTCGGACAGGAGTCGGGTCAGCGAGCGGACCGTGGCATCGGGCGACACCGTCACCAGGTTGGTCTGCATCAAGCCATCGACCCGGGTCTGAAGAAGGGTGGTCATCAGGTGATTCCTCTCGTGTGATCGAATCTCGTCCGGAGCCACCCGCTGCCGGGTGGCCCCGCGCTGTCGGGTCAGGACTCGGCTTCCTCGGCAGGTCGGACGACCAGAACCGGTCGATGGGCGCCTCTCACGACCTTGTCGGTGACGCTACCCATCACGGCCCGGGAAACTCCGCCTCGGCCGTGGGTGGCCATGGCGATGAGATCGACCTCATGGTCCTCGGCGTAGCCGAGGATCGCCGAGGCGGGCCTCGAATCAACCAGTACCCGCGCCTCGACCTCGAGCCCGTCTTGTTTCATACGGGTGGCGATGCGCTCGAGGTAGAGATTGGCTTCGCGGATTCCCTCGTCCACGACCTGCTGGCTCATCTGAATGGTGCCGGGGACGTATGCGCTCACCAGCTCGTCCGGGTAGCGGACCACTCGGAGCAGCGTGTAGTGCCCCTCGGCCCCGCGGGCCAGGGTCGCAGCCTCGGTCAAGACGGCTTCAGCCCGCTCCGAACCGTCCAGGGGAACGAGCACCCGCTGGAAGCTCGGACGGTCGGTGAGGTCCACGTTGCCCTTGTCCCCGGGGCGGACCAGCAGAATCGGCGTTCGGGTATGACGCACCAGCTCGTCCGCCACGCTCCCGAGCCACACCCGGCTGAGGGGCCCGCGGCCGTGCGTTGCCATGACGATGAGATCCGCCGTCGACTCTCGCGATCGCTCGTCGAGCTCGGAGGCCGGCCGTCCCACCAGCACCGTGGTCTTGACCTCCCGTTGGGCTCCGTTGCTCAGACGGGCTACGACGTCGTCCAGGTAGGTTCGGGCGGCCTCGGGATAGGCAGCCTCCCACGCCTCCATGGCGAAGACCGGCCCCAACTCCTGGACCATCACGAGCTCCAGGCAGCATCCGGTGGCTTCCGTCAATCTGAGGGCAGCCGGGATCGCCGTTTCCGCGAAGCGCGATCCATCCAAAGGGACCATCACGTGACGACTCATGGTTCCCTCCCTCGGAGGGTTGAGGGGCGAGGTTCCGCAGAGATCGTACGAACACACTCGCCACACAGGTCGGCGATACTAAATTGTCTCCTCGGGGTTTGAGGGTCTGTGGGGAAACCGTGGACTCGTGCGTCGGGCAAGGGTCCGGCGCGGTGT
>JBDHHQ010000044.1:0-34045 GCA_039589315.1 Gemmatimonadota bacterium | reverse complement strand
GCGAGTTGCCACACCGGCCGTGGCCCCGTGGCCACCGCTTGCAGCGGCGCGTACATTCCCGACCCCACCAAAGCCGTGGACGGCGAGGGGTGACGGCCGCCTACGACGTGAGATGAGGGGTCGGGCCCGGGCTGCCGTGGTGCGGACTATCGGGCCCGCGGGGGCTTGGACCCCTCATCGGGCAAACCCGCTGTCGGAGTGCCTCCATGCCCTTCGTGACCCATACCTCGGCGATCCAGTGCCCGACTTCCGCCCGGCTTCGCTGCCTCCTCGTTGTCGCGGGCGCGCTCGCTTATGCGGCTCCATTGGCGGCCCAGGGCGGCCAGAATCCGGGACCCTGGCCAATTCGCATGGGGCGGCCGGGAGACGCTCTCGATCCGGGAGCACGGGGGACCGACAACCTCCAGGTGCTGTCGCACGTGCCCCTGGGTGGCTACCTGCACGTGGCCGACGTGGAGATCGAGCAGGAGGAGAGTCGACCCTACGTCTACGTCTCCAAGCGCTTCGACCCGACGGGCTTCGACATCGTCGACGTGGGGGATCCCGAGAACGCGCGGGTCATCTATCGCTGGCGGATCGAGAACTCCGCGCTGCACCAGGGATCCGGCGCGCTCGACGGCCGCTACTTCAAGCACGACGGGCGATACTATTACGTCCAGTCGACGCAGTTCGGGCAGGGTGGCCCGGACGCGGACCTCGGCGCCATCGTATTCGACGTGACAGGGTTGCCGGACACGAACCAGGTCCGGGAGGTGGGGCGCATTCGAGAGCCCCGGGTGGAGGGCGGCTTCCACAACATCTACATGTACAAGCACTCGGACGGACGGCCGCTCCTGTTCGCCACCACCCGGTCCGAGTACGCCCACGTCTACGACATGGGACGCTTCGTGGAGGGCGACCGTGAGGGGGCCCTGGTTGCCCGCATCGCCAACCCGGAGACCTCGTACTGGGCCCTTCGAGGCGGTCAGGGCAGCTGGCACGACTTCTTCGTCGGCTACGACCTGGCCAGCGGGCAGGATCGATTCTGGGGTGGCGGCACGGGCGGCTACTTCGTGCTCGACATCACCGACCTGGGCAACCCGACGCTGCTCCTGTCCATCACCGGGGTCTCAGGCGTCAACTCGGGCCACACGTTCACGCCCACGCCGGACGGCCGCTTCGCCGTGGCCGAGACCGAGTACCAGTACGCACCCCTCCGGATCTTCGACACGGGCGCCGCCTGGGACGAGGGGCGCACCACCGTCGACCAGCCTGCCTCGGCGTGGACCGCCAACTGGCGCAACCTCGCTCACAACCACGAGGTGCGCTGGCCCTTCGTTTTCGTGGCGGCATATGAGGACGGCTTCCAGGTCTTCAGCATGTTCGACGCCTATCGGCCGGTGACCTGGGCCTACTACGACACCTACGGCGGCCCACACGAGTCGCGCGGCGAGAACAACGTCAACACGGGAGCCTGGGGCGTGGACGTCCGTAACAGCGACGGTCTCATCGTCGTGAGCGACATGGTCACGGGACTCTGGGTGTTTCGGATGGAAGGATTCGAGGGCTGGAACGGCCGGGACTGGGGGATGCCGAACCTGTCCAGCGCCCAGGACTGGGAAGAAGGTCCGGTGGCGCAAGCTATCCGCCTGGACGGACCGGAGCCGGTCACGCCGGAGGGCAGGTAGCGCATCCCGCGTGGTGGGGACCGCCGGCCCACTCGATGGGAGCTCGAGCGAGCGCAGCGCGCGGCACCGCCGAGTGCTCGGGCCGTCGGGGTTCTCCCGACGTCGCCTTCGGACATCGCCCGATTGCTGCCCAGGGATCCTGCCCGGTAGAGTTCCATAGGCTCGGCAGCATACCCGGACGGCGGTGCCGTCTTTTTCGAGTCAGCCCGGGAGGGATAATGCGACGGGGGGTTGCCTGCGCCTTGGGCTGCTTGGTGCTTCTCGCCCCCCAAGGCGACGCCTTCGATGCGCCCCGGTCCCGGATGGTGCGGGATCAGCTCGAGGCCAACGGGATCGAGGACTCGTCCACCCTCGACGCCATGCGTCGAGTGCCGCGACACGAGTTCGTGCGGCCGCAAGACGTGGACCGGGCCTACGGCGATCATCCGCTGCCCATCGGACACGGCCAGACCATCTCCCAGCCCTACGTCGTGGCGTACATGACCCAGCTCCTCCTGCCCCGACCGGGGATGAAGGTGCTGGAGATCGGCACCGGGTCCGGATATCAGGCGGCGGTCCTCGCACAGACCGGAGCCGAGGTGTTCACCATCGAGATCTTCCAGGTCCTCGCCGAGTCGGCCCGAGAGCGGGTGGCCCGCCTCAGCTACGACAACATCCGCGTCCGGCACGCCGACGGCTTCTACGGCTGGCCCGAGGAGGCGCCGTTCGAGTCGATCATCGTCACCGCAGCCGCGGGCTTCATCCCCCCGCCTCTGGTGGAGCAGTTGGCCGAGGGCGGGCGGATGGTGATTCCCGTGGGGAGCATCTACGGCATCCAGAACCTGATCCTGGTCACGAAGGATCGGGTGGGGGAGGTGACGACCCAGGCACTCCTGCCCGTACGGTTCGTGCCGTTCCTCAGCGGCGTTCGCTGAGGTCCATGCCCACCCGCGGCACCGGTCCAGCGGTCTTCTGCGTCTCGGCTGCGGTACTCGCGGCACAAGTGCTCCTGCTGCGTCTCTTCGCGACCGAGAGCTTCCATCACTTCGCCTACATGGCCATCGGCGTGGCCCTGCTGGGCTTCGGGGCCAGCGGGGCGGTCCTGGTCGTGCTGGAGGAGCGGATCGGACCCAGGCTGGGCCTCTGGTTCCAGGCACTCGCGCTGGCCTTCCCGCTGACGCTCGTCGCGGGGATCGCCGTGGTCAACCGGATACCCTTCGAGCCCACCCAGCTCTTGTGGGACCGGAGTCAGTGGCTCTGGCTGGCCCTCACGTATGGTTCATTGGCAGGGCCTTTCCTGGTCGCGGCCGCCGTCATCGGCATCGCCTTGATGGCCGCCGAGGAGCGTGTGGGGCGGGTATATGCGTGGAATCTGGTGGGGTCGGGGTTGGGGAGCGGGGCCGCCCTCCTGCTCCTCATGGCGGCGCCCCCCGATCGGGCCCTCGCTGGCGCGGTGGCCATGGCCGCCGCGGGTGCGGTGGTCGCGGTGCTATCTCCGTCCATGAGCCGCGGCCGCCTCGCCCTGGCCGCGTTGCCGTTGGCCGCAGCCGTGTGGTGTGGCTTGGCCCCGCCGTGGGAAGCGCGGCCGTCTCCGTTCAAGGGACTCCCGCAGGTCGAGGCCTTCCCCGATGCGCGGCGATCGGGGGAGGCATGGTCGCCGACGGGGTGGGCGGTCGCGGTGGAGGCCTCGGCGTTCCGGCACGCACCGGGACTGAGTCTCTCGTACACGGGATCCTTGCCGCGGCAGACCGCCTTGTTCGTCGACGGCGAGGCGGCGGGAGCCGCCACGCACTGGCAGGGTCTCACGGAGGCGCTCAGCTTCACGGACTGGCTTCCGTCGGCCGTGGCATTCCGGGTCGCCCGGCCCGGCCGGGTGCTGGTGTTGGGGTCCGGTGGCGGACTGGAGATCCTGAGCGCACTCGCCCACGGCGCCGAGTCGGCGACCGGCGTGGAGTTGGTGGCCCCGTTGGTGGCCCTGACCGATTCCGCCGTCGACCCCGCGTCCCGGGTCGCGGGTCGGGGTGACGTGCGGATCGTCATCGGTGACGCGCGAGCGTTCCTGGCGCGCACCGAAGAGCGGTTCGACGTGGTCGTCCTGCCGCTCTCCGGCGCGATGGCCACGGCTGCTGCGGGTATCTACTCCCTGGGCGAGGACTACCTCAACACGGTGGAGGCGTATCGGGCCTGCCTGAGAGTCCTGGCCCCCGGCGGCGTGGTGGCGGTCACCCGCTGGACGCGGACGCCGCCGCGGGACAACGTCCGCGTCCTGCTCACGGCTGCCGCGGCCCTGCGCGCCGAGGGCGTCGAGGACGTGGGCGGCACCCTGGCCTTCCTGAGGAGCTGGGCCACGGGCACCGTCCTGGTCCGCCCGGCGGGGTTCCGGCCGGCCCACCTGGAACGCCTTCGTGCGTTCGCGGCCGAGCGGCGTTTCGATCTGGACTGGCCCGAGATCGGGACCCCGTCATTCAACCTCGTGGAACCGCCCACGTTCGCCCAGGCGGCCCGAGCGGCGGCGGGCGAGGCCGAGCAAGCGGCCGCGTTCGCAGACGGCTTTCGCTTCCGCGTCGAGCCGACCACGGACGACCGACCCTACTTCGGTCGGTTCCTCCGGCTCGGCGCTTGGCCCGACCTGCTGGGACGGCAGCGGGGCACCTGGCTCCCGTTCGCCGAATGGGGATCCCTGGCCGTGGCGGCCACGCTGATCCAGAGCGCCCTGTTGGCCCTCGCCCTCATCGGCCTACCCGGCCTTGTCCTGGTGAAGCGACGAGAAGCCCGATTCGTCGGGCGGAGCGCCCTGTACTTCGGAGCGCTGGGATTCGGCTACGTCTTCATCGAGATGACCGGCATCCAGCGGCTCAGCTTGCTCCTCGGCCATCCGGTCTACGCCGCCGCGGCGACGCTGGCGGCCCTTCTGGCCTTTTCGGGACTGGGAAGCGCGTTCTCGGACCGTCTTGCCGGTGCGTGGACGCCTCGAGCCTGTCTCGGTGTGGCCCTGCTCGCCGGGCTGGCGGCCGTCGCCGCTCCGTGGGCGGGGGCCATCACCGCCCTTCCGGTCGGAGCGCGGATCGCCATCGCCCTAGGAGTGATCGCGATCCCTGCCGTGGTGATGGGCGTACCCTTCCCCTCCGGGCTCCGGCTCTTCCGCGGGAACGGCGGTGGCGTGGCATGGGCATGGGCGGCCAATGGCGTCACTTCTGTGATGGGAGCCTCGGCCGCGATCCTCATCGCCATGGAGCTGGGGGGACGTGGGCTGCTCTTGGTGGGAGCGGCCTGCTACCTGGTGGCCGCAGCGGTGGCGCACACGGCCGTATCGAGGGCTGAATAGGGACGGAGCAGGCGGCAGCAGCTCACGAAACTGGTGACCGAGTCCCCACCCTGCAGAGCGGATGACCCGAAAGGACTGAGGGGGAAGGGTATGGTGCATCCTTCCCCCACGCCTCGATCCTTACCGAGTCGGAAGCTACTTGGCTTCGATCTTGATCCGGCGCCCCTTGGCCTCCTCCGTCTTCGGCAGGTGAACCGTCAGGATGCCGTTGTTGAACTCGGCGTGGATCTTGTCGACCATCACGGCCCGCGGCAGCGTGAACGAGCGCTCGAACATCCCGTAGTGGCGCTCCGCCACCTTGTAGAGGGCGTCCTTCCACTCCTCGAACTGCCTCTTCTCGCCCTTGAAGGTCAGGACGTTGTCCACGACCTCGATGTCCACGTCCTCGAGCTTCATCCCAGGGAGCTCGGCGATCAAGACGAGCTCACCATTCGCGTCCACGAGGTCGATCACGGGTGTCCACGCGAAGGGCTCTTCGAGGAATTCGGGCATGAATTCCGGGCCGAAGATCCGACGAAGCCGATTCTCGAACGAGAAGGGTGTCCAGGGTTTCAATCCACCCTCGAGCAGCGGCCGGTAGTGGGTCAGGGTTTTCATGCGATCCTCCCTTCGTCTTCGGAGGAGGATCCAGCCTCCACTGAAGGGGGAGACCGGGGCCCCTCACTCCAGCGATCGTTTCCCAGCAACAGTAGTCTACGGGCTCCCCGGGCGGGTGTCTGTCGGGAATAGTCCGCGTTCGACGACGCAGACGTCGCCACGGACGGACCGGGCACCCACCGCACCATTGGACCCCCCACCCAGAGCCCCCGTTGCCCCCTGGCTTCGGTCCCGGAAATCCCCACACGCGCTTCAGCGAAACCCCGATATCGCCGGACTCCGGGCCTCCCCAGCTTTGTTGGGAGGGCAGGACGCGTAGTCCTCTCACAAGGACGGTGCAACGTGCCAAGACCCCGGGTCGATGGCTTCACCCTGGGACAGGTCCTCCGGTCTGTCTCCGTCCAGAACCCTCAGGCGGAGGCCCTGGTCTTCACCGAGATCGGATTCCGGGTGACGTACGAGTCCTATGATCGACTCGTGGACGAGGCAGCCAGAGGCCTCCTCGCTCTTGGGATCGAGCCCGGAGACCATGTGGCGGTGTGGGCCACCAACTGGCCCGAGTGGCTCATCCTCCAACTGGCGGCGGCGCGGATCGGCGCGGTGTTGGTGACGGTGAATCCGGCCTACCGGGTCGACGAGCTCGCGTACGCGCTGCGCCAATCGAACGCCAAGGCGCTGTTCCTGATCGAACGCTTCAAGTCCTCGAACTACTTCTCCATGCTCCATGAGGTGGTGCCCGAGCTCGCGCGCACGCGGCCCGGGAGCCTCTCGAGCCCTGCCGTCCCGGATCTGCGCTGGGTCGTGGCCATCGATCGGGAGCCCGGACCCGGGATGATCACCTGGGCGGAGATGATTCGGCGCGGCAGAGAGGTCGAGGACATCGACCTCGAGGCGCTGGAGGCCGAGCTGAATCCGGACGATCCCATCATCCTCCAATACACGTCCGGTACGACTGGAGCCCCCAAGGGCGTGCTGCTCAGTCACCGCAACCTGTTGCTCAACGCCTACTACGTGGGCGTCTGCCAGCGCCTGTCCACGGCCGATCGCATCTGCGTCCCGGTGCCGTTCTACCACTGCTTCGGCGCCGTCATCGGCACGCTGGGCTCCCTGGTTCACGGCTCGGCCATGCTCGTCCCTGGCGAGTACTTCGAGGCTCGGGCCACCCTGGATTGCATGGAGCGCGAACGGGCCACCGTCATCTACGGCGTCCCCACCATGTTCATCGCCATGCTCGCGCACCCGTCCTTCTCAGGGCGTGATCTACGGTCGCTCCGGACCGGCATCATGGCGGGAGCGCCGTGCCCGGTGGAGCTCATGAAGCGGGTCATCCAAGACATGGGCGCCCGCCAGATGACCATCGCGTATGGTCTCACGGAGGCCTCACCGGTCATCACCCAGACCCTGCTCGACGACCCGGTGGAGCGGCGTGTCGGCACGGTCGGTAGGCCCATCCCCGGCATCGAGGTCAAGGTCGTGGATCCCGATACCGGCCGAGATTTGCCGGACGGTGAGCAGGGCGAGCTGTGCGACCGGGGCCACAACGTCATGCTGGGCTATTACGCGGACTCCAGGGCGACCGCTGACGCCATCGACGAGGACGGCTGGCTCCACACGGGCGACCTGGCCGTCAAGGAGCCCAGCGGCTACGTCCGCATCACGGGCCGCATCAAGGACATGATCATCCGGGGCGGCGAAAACGTCTATCCGCGGGAGATCGAGGAGATCCTCCACGCTCACCCCGACGTCGAGAATGTCCAGGTCGTGGGGGTGCCTGACGCGATTCTGGGCGAGGAGGTCTGCGCCTGGGTCAAGGCGCGCGAGGGCTCCGAGGTCACGGAGGCCCAGGTCCGAGACTTCCTGCGGGACCGTCTGGCTCACTTCAAGGTGCCCCGGTACGTCATGTTCGTGGACGCCTTCCCGCTCACCGTGACGGGCAAGGTACAGAAGTACCGGATCCGGGAGTTGGCAGCGCGGGAGCTGGATCTGGTCAACGAGCCTCAGAGCGCCGTGGCCGGCTAGGAGAGTCCATGCCCAGAGGCCTGGTTCGCGAGCTTCTCTATCGGCGCGTCCCGCAGATCGGGGGGATCTATCTGGCGGGCGGCTGGGGGCTCTTGGAGTTCACGTCATGGGCCGAAGAGCGCGCCATCGGCCCGGCCGGACTACCGGATCTGATCGTGGCTCTCTGGCTGGCCGCCTTCCCCGTCGTGCTGGCGCTTGCGTGGAGGTTCGGGGCTCCGGGCCCCCAGCACGGGCCTCACAAGGACCCGGAGCAGAGCGGTAAGTCGGTGGCCGTCCTGCCGTTCGAGAACCTGAGCGACGACCCCGAGAACGCATACCTGGCCGACGGCCTCGCCGACGAGATCACCAGCGCCCTGACCAAAGTACAGGGCTTGAGCGTGGCCTCCCGCACGTCCGCGTTCGCGCACAGGGGCGCTGCGGAGGACGTGCGAGAGATCGGCCACCAACTGGGCGTGGGTGCGGTCCTGGAGGGAAGCGTTCAGCGATCCGGGAACCGCCTTCGGGTCACGACTCAGCTGGTCGACGTCGGGAACGGCTATTCCCTGTGGTCCGATCACTTCGATCGGGACATGGAAGACGTGTTCCGGATCCAGGACGAGATCGCGGCCAACGTGGCACACGCCCTGGAGCTCATCCTGGCCGCCAGCGAGCGGCGCGCCCTGGCCAAGGTTCCCACGTCGGACGTACGCGCCTACGAGTTCTACCTCAGGGGGCGCCAGTTCCTCTATGGGATTCGGAGGAAGAGCCTCGAGTACGCCCGGGAGATGTTCGAAAGGGCCATCGAGATCGATCCGGAGTATGCCATGGCCTACGCCGGCCTGGCGGATGCCCACTCGATTCTCTGCATCTTCTACCCGGAGAGCCAGGCCGAGCTGGACGCAGCGGACCGAGCCAGCCAGAGGGCGCTGGAGCTCGACCCCGAGCTGGCCGAAGCCCACTCGGCGCGCGGCACGGCGTTGTCGCTCATGGGTCAGGACGACGCGGCGCGGGCAGCGCTGGAGACGGCCCTCGACTTGGATCCCAGGCTTTATGAGGCTCATTACTTCTACGCACGGATCTGCTTCCAGGCGGGAGAGTTCAGGAAAGCGGCCGACCTCTTCGAGGAAGCGTATAGCATCCGCGAGGACTACAACTCCGCCTTCTTCGCCGCCCAGTCGTACGAGGCCATGAACGATCCGCAAGCGGCCCAGGAGGCCTACGACACCGCCCTGAAGGTCGCCGAGCAGCACATGGAGCTGAACCCCGACGATCCCCGGGCAGCCACCATGCGGGCCGTGTCCCTTTGCCGGATCGGTGAGAAGGAAGAGGGACTCCACTGGGCGGAGCGAGCCCTCGAGATCGACCCCGAGGACGCGGGCATCCGGTACAACGCGGCATGCCTGTACGCAGTCGAGGGACGACCGGACCAGGCCCTGAACCACCTTGCCGCGGCGATTCGACGGGGGTTCGGAAACCCACGCTGGCTTGCCCGGGACCCGGACATGGACCCGCTGCGCGACGACCCGCGTTTCCAGGCCCTGATGGCGGGAATGGAAGAGCGGAATCCCTGAAGGAGACCACCTGCGCGTCCCCCGGCATGTTGATTCTCGCACACGCCGGACACGCCCCCTATCTTGGAGAGATTCCGATCTGAGCGGATGGGGCGGATGGCGACCCGGGAGGGAATCGACGCCGGACGCGTCCCACCCCAGGGCGATGGCCACCTGCAGACGAGGATTCGGCTCGATGGATGACGTGGAGATCATCCTGGACGCAGGCCCCAAGACCTACTCCAGGAGAACGTTCATCAAGGGCGTCATCGCGGCCGGCGCGGCCGTCTCGGCGTCCGGATACCTCTTCCGGGGGCCCGGGCTACTCTCCGCGCGACCCACGGCCCAGGGCTCGGTCGAGCGGCTGATCACGCTCAGCGTCAACGGGCAACAGCGGCGCGTCGACGTCCTGCCCCACGAGACGTTGGCCATGACGCTCCGCTACAAGCTCGGCCTCACCGGCACGAAGCTGGGGTGTGACCGGGCGGAGTGCGGCGCGTGCACGGTGCTGATCGACGGCGTGAACCACTACTCGTGCTCGATGCTCACGCATCAGGTGCGCGGCCGGCAGATCACCACCATCGAGGGACTGGCCGCCGCGGACGGCACCCTGCATCCGGTGCAACAGGCGGTGGTAGACGAAGGGGGCTTCCAGTGCGCCTTCTGCGCCCCGGGCTTCGTGATGAGCATGGCTGCCATGGTGGCCACGAACCCGGACCCCACGCGGGAAGAGGCGGCCCACGCGCTGTCGGGCAACCTCTGCCGGTGCGGTGACTACAACAAGATCCTGAACTGCGCGATGCGTGCGGCCGAGCTCAGCCGCACGACGGCGTGACGGGGGGCTGAACGATGGCCGAAAAGACGATCGGGCGGGACATCGTCCCTCCGGACCTGGTGGCCAAGATCACGGGACGCGCCAGGTACGCCGAGGATTTCCGCGCAGAGGGCATGGTCTTCGCGAAGATGCTCCTGAGCCCCATGCCCCACGCCCGGGTGCGCCGGATCGACGCCAGCGAGGCGCTGCGCATGGAAGGCGTCCTCGGGGTCCTGACCGCCGAGGACGTGCCCGAGGTCAGCACCCCCAGCGAGCCCATCCTCACCATGGAGCCCGTCTACGAGGGCGAGCCCATCCTGGCGGTCGCCGCCGTCGACGAGGCCACGGCGGCCGAAGCGGTCGAGCGCATCGTGGTCGACCTGGAGCCGTTGCCCTTCGCGCTGGACCCGCTCCTCAGCCTGCGGCCCGACGGGCCGGACGCCCGCCTCGAGGGCAACATCTACCACATCGACGACGACGTGCGGGAGATGCGGACCCACAAGTGGGCCGCAGCCGACTTCGACGGTGCCCCCGAAGGACGCTTGCCCATGGGTGAGCCGGCCTTCGACTGGAGCATCGGAGACGTGGCGGCCGGGCTCGAGCAGGCGGACGTCATCGTCGAGGAAACCCTGATCCACCAGTCCCTCACGCACCATCCCATGGAGCCCCGCAGCTGCATGGCCTATTGGCAGAACGGGAAGCTCCACGTCCACGTCTCCACGCAGAGCGCCGCTCGCTGCCGGGCGTCGTTGGCGGGTATGCTGGACATGGACATGGAGGACCTGGTCGTCGTGGCCGAATTCTGCGGCGGCGGCTTCGGCAGCAAGATCACTGCTCACCCCACCATGGCCATGACGGCCCTGCTGTCGCAGAAGGTGGGCCGACCGGTCATGCTCCGGGTCACGCGCTACGAAGAGAACTACATCGGCCGGGCGCGACCGGGCTTCCAGGCCTGGGCCAAGATGGGCTTCCGGAGCGACGGCCGCATGACCGGCCTCGACCTGTACATCGTGCAGGACCAGGGCCCGTACGGACGCTCCGGCGACGCCTTCACGGCGGCGACGGTCGCCTCCCTCACGTACCAACCGGAGCACATGCGCTTCCGGGGCGTGTCGGTGTTCACCAACACGCCGCCCAGGTCGGCCCAGCGGGCCCCGGGCGGTGCCCAGATCATCGGCATGCTCGAGCCTCTCGTGGACAAGGCCGCTCGTGAGCTCGGCATGGATCGGGTCGCCATCCGGCGCCTCAACGCTCCGGCCAGCGACGGCTGGGTCGGGCCCAACAAGGGATCCCTCACGAGCGCCTACCCGAAGGAGGCCCTGGACAAGGCAGCGGAGATCTTCGGGTGGGAGGAGAGAATCGCCCGCAGCGGCCAAACGAACGGCACCAGGGTGACCGGCATCGGCGTGGGCCTGAGCCCGTTTGTCGGGGGATCGACGGGATTCGACGGATTGCTCGTCATCCGCCCGGACGGCAAGCTCTACGTGCATCAGGGCATCGGGAACCTCGGCACCCACTCCATCGCCGACACGGCCCGCGCGGCGTCCGACCTGCTCGACCTCGCGTGGGAGGACGTGGTCGTGGTCTGGGGGGATTCTGCCCGCCATCAGCCGTGGTCGTCGGTCCAGGCCGGCAGCCAGACCATCCACGCTCACACCCGGGCCAACCACGCCGCGGCCACGCAGGCGAAGCGAAAGCTCCAGGAGATCGCCGCCCGGGACCTGGGGGGCTCACCCAACGCCTACGAAGTGGGCGACGGACGGATCTTCCAGCGGTCCAATCCGGGCCGGGGCATGACCCTGGCGCGGGCGGCCGAGCGAGCCATCGAGCTCGGTGGCGCCTACGACGGCCACGAGCTGGACGAGGACCTCCACGCCATGACACGGGCGTCGGCCACGGCGCTGGCCGGCACCGGGCTCGTCTCTGCCGCCAAGGACACCTATCCCCACGACGGCTCCACGTGGTCGTGGGTGGTCGGTATGGCGGAGGTGGCGATCGACACGGAGACGGGCGCCCTCGAGATCATGGAGTTCACCGGCGTCGCCGACTGTGGCACCGTCGTGCACCCCAGGAGCCTGGCTGCCCAGATCCACGGTGGCTGCATTCAGGGGTTCGGTATCGCCCGCAGCCAGAAGTGGGTCTACGACCCGAAGTGGGGCGTGCCGTTCGCCAAGCGGTTCTACACCGCTCGTCCACCGGGAATCCTCGACGTTCCGCTGAGCCCCCGATGGGGAGCGTTGGACATTCCCGACCCGCAGACACCGGTCGGGGCCCGGGGCATCGGCGAGCCTCCCGTGGGCGCCGGATCCGCGGCCATCACCTCTGCGGTCGCCGACGCGCTCGGCGGCGAGTGTCTGTGCCGAACCCCGCTCACCACCGACGTCATTCTCGCCGCCATCGAAGGGACCGAGAAGCCCTACCGTCCCCTCGAAACGCACGTATAGGAGATCGAGCCAATGGCCATGATGCGTGACATGATCCCGGGGTTCGAGCTCTTCCAGCCTGCCGACATCGACGACGCGGTGGAGCTGCTGGACCGCCACGGCAGCGACGCGTGGGTCTTGGCCGGCGGCCTCGACAGCTTCGACTGGTTCAAGGACCGGATCAAGCGGCCCAAGGCCGTCATCGAGCTGGGCGCCATCGGGGAGCTCACGGGAATCCGGGAGACCGATGACGGCGGTTTGGAGATCGGCGCCATGACGTCGCTGGCGGACGTAGCCGCCCACCCGGCGATCCGGGAGCGGTTCGGCCTCCTGGCAGACGCAGCGGGCCTGGTCGCTACGCCACAGATCCGCAACCAGGGCACCCTGGGCGGCAACCTGTGTCAGGACACGCGGTGCTGGTACTACCGTAGCGGGTGGCCCTGCTATCGGGCCGGCGGCAACACGTGCTACGCCGCCGCACCGCAGGCCATGAACCGGGAGCACTGCGTGTTGGGCGCGAGCCGGTGCGTCGCCGTGAACCCGGCCGACACGGCCCCGGCTGTCGTGGCTCTCGATGCGAAGATGGTCATCCGGAGCCGCGGCGGAGAGCGCGTGGTCGACGCCGACGACTTCTTCATCGGACCGGCGATCGACATCACCCGGATGACCGTCCTGGAGCCCGGCGATCTGCTCACCAGCGTCCGCATCCCTGCGGATTGGGCGAACGCCACCTTCTACTTCGAGAAGGTGAGAGATCGGGTGGCCTGGGACTTCGCCCTGGTGAGCGTCGCGTCTGCCCTGAAGGTGGAGGGCGGCACGATCCGGGACGTGCGTCTGGCTGTGAACGGCGTCGCTCCCTATCCGATGCGGTTGGACATGGTGGAACAGGCAGTCGTGGGTCAGCGGCAATCGGAGGAGGTGGCTGCGAACGCCGGCATCATGGCGATCCAGCGGGCTCGCCCCCTCCGCCACAACGACTACAAGGTGCCGCTGATGAGGAACCTGGTCCGTCGAGCCCTGAGGGAGACGGCCTGACATGGAGATTCTGCGCCGGGCGGCCAATCCGTGGGGTCAGGAGGTGTGGATCGGAATCGGCTGGGACCTGATGTGGCTGGCGCTCATTCTGGGAGCGCTGTTCACGATCGGGCACGCCATCTGGGTGAGATCGACGCGCGGCGAAATCCCGGCAGCCCCATCGGATCCGGGCGCGGCGTCGGGGATCCCCGAGCGGGTGACGCGGCATGGCGGCTCCGCGCGGGCGTTTCACTGGTTGATGAGCGTGGCCATGTTCGCCCTGCTCATCACCGCCTTCTTCCCCGTCGCCGGCATCCAGTTCCCCTGGGTGACCATCCACTGGGTCGCCGGCGTTGCGCTGACCCTGCTCGTGGCCTGGCACGTTTTCGACTCTTCGATTCGCCGGGACTTCTGGTCCATGTGGATCGGACGAAAGGACGTGGCCGAGGCCTTCGCCCAACTCAAGGACGTCCTCTCCGGGTCGGAGGACGGCGGCGAGCGGGCCGGGAAGTATCCCATCGACCACAAGATGTATCATCACGCCACGGTCGCCGTGGGCTTGGGCGTCATCGTCACCGGGCTCCTCATGATGGTGCGCATCGACACTCCCTTCTGGCCCCAGAATCCCTACCTGCTGGGCGACGGGACCTGGGGGGTCGTCTACGTGCTCCATGGGCTCTGCGGCGTCGCCCTGATCACCATGATCATGGCGCATGTGTACTTCGCCGTCCGGCCCGAGAAGTTGTGGTTGACCCGGTCCATGATCAAAGGGTGGATCACGCGCACCGAGTTCTTGAGCCACTTCGATCCCGAGAAGTGGAAGGTAGCGGACGCGGGCACGGAGGTCCCGACTGCAGGTGGCGGTTCCGGAGCTCCCGCAGGCGTCACACCCACCGATCACACCACGGTCTGACTTGACCCGGGACGAGCTGAAGGCCCGCATCGAGGCCATCGAGGAGAGCTACGAGTTCTTCCTGGCCTACGCCGCACAGGGCTTGGCCTCCGACCAGGCCTCCAGGTCGGGGGGACAGCTCCGGGAGTTCCTGGACAGGATGGACCGGGCCCTCGACGGCCTGGCCGCCGGATTCCGTGCTCACGTAGGAGCGGAGGGGTTGGAGCCCGCTGTGGAGTATCAGGCGGTGATCGCCACCCTGGAGGAGGACGCCCGAAGATCCCGGGCCGCCATCCGTCTCGTGTCCGGTCAGGAGAGCGTCAGCTCTCAACTGATCGACAACCTGAACGCCACGATCCACATCCGGGCGCTGTTGACGGATCTGTTCCTGCTTGACGAGGTGCTGGGGTAGCCCCACGGCACAGACCGCCTCTCGGCCTACGTGCGGCGCCTCTCGCTCGTCAGGGGCGAAAGGGCGCGCTGACGGGCCATGCCCCACCCCACCACGGCGGCGCTCACGAGCACGACGTTCTTGATGATGTACTGCCCCTCGAGCGTCAGCACGAACGGCTCCCGCACGAAGACGTCTCCCGGCCGTGCGTAGCAGGAACGGCACGGGGGACACGGACCGGCAGGTGACTGGAGGTGTGTCCCACGGCGCCGTGAGGTGGCGTTCCCGACCGGTGGGGCGTGACGGAGCGCGCGGCCGACGGGCGCCAGAGCGCGCGGGCCGGACGTCAGAGGCCCGTGATCTGCTGTCCGCCCCTGACGAGTGGGCGGCCCGCCAGGGACCCCGTCGCCTCTCCGTCCCGGAGCGCGAAGCGGCCGTTCACGAGCACGTGGACGGTGCCTTCGGCGTACAGCTTGGGCTCGTCGAAGGTGGCCATGTCGCGGAGTCGCTCCAGGTCGAAGACGGCGAGGTCGGCATACATCCCCTCCCGCACGTAGCCCCGATCCGGGACGTGGAGGAAGTCGGCGGCCAGGCCGGTCATGCTGCGAATCGCGAAAGGCAAGTCGATGACGTTCTCGTCCAGGACGAACAGGCGGAGCTTGCGGGTGAACGCGCCGTAGGGTCGGGGATGGGCGATCTCCTGATCCGGCCGCGGCGTCCGGCCGTCCGTGCACGTCATCATCCATGGCTGCTGGGCCAGGAACCGGGTGTTCTGGGTGTCGTAGAGGTCCAGGTTCATCACGACCGCGTTGCCGTCACGCAGGATCCGGCGAACGGACTCGGGCACCGGTAGACCCCATTCTCCGGCGACCTCGGCCAAGGTACGACCGTTCAGCTCGGGCCGGGGATCTCCGAACAGGATCTTCTCGGCGCCGCCGCGAATTCCCAGCATCTCCATGGTCTGGACGTCGAGGACCCGGGCCGTGTCGGGGTGGTCGAATCTCCGGAGCATCTCGTCATGCTCCCCCGCTGCCGCCCAGTCGGGGATGGCGTACGAACGGAGGTTGGATTGGGTGGCGGTGTACACGTGTTGGGCCGCCCAGACTTCGACACCCCGATCTCGCGCCTCCTCCACCAGCGCGGCGCCTTCCGGAGCCCGGCCGTAGTTGTGGGCCCCCTGAGCGTTGAAGTGGCTGAAGATGACCGGCGTACCGGCCTCCTCGCCGATGCGGATCGCTTCGCGGATGGAGCTGAGGTATCCAACCCCCTGGTACGCCGCGCCCAGATCCCGGTCGTGTGTGTCATAGATGCCACCGAACTCAGCGGCCACCCGGTTGAGCGCGATGACTTCCTCGGTGGACGCGTAGCGCGACGGGGTGTAGAAGAGACCGGTGGAAAGCCCCAGCGCGCCCTCCTCCATGCCCTTGCGTACGAGCGCCCCCATGCTGTCCAGCTCCGCCTCGGTGGGCGCGCGATTCTCCCGCCCCAGCACCGTCTGGCGGATCTGGCCGTGACCCACGTACAGCAGGGCGTTGAGTCC
This sequence comes from Gemmatimonadota bacterium, assembly GCA_039589315.1. Taxonomy (GTDB): domain Bacteria; phylum Gemmatimonadota; class Gemmatimonadetes; order Longimicrobiales; family Gaopeijiaceae; genus JBDHHQ01. The sequence continues at coordinate 17,855 of JBDHHQ010000044.1, read as the reverse complement.
GATCCCGTCCCGCGAGAACGCCGCGAGCGCTTGAGCTACGTCGGGGGAGCCTCCGCCATCGACCCCGAGCACCGCGGTCGTGATGCCCTGGTACAGGAAGGGCAGTCCGTCGCGCCCCCAGGTCTCGTCCAGCTCCGCGTGACTGTGCATGTCCACGAAGCCCGGCGTGAGGTGGAGGCCGGTGGCGTCGATCGTGTCCGTGGCCTGGACTCCTTCGTCGGAGGACCCCACGAAGGCGATGCGTTCACCGTCCACACCGACATCGGCGACGAACGGTTCCTGACCCGAACCGTCCACGACGGTGGCCCCCAGGATCAACAGGTCCAGGGGATCCGTGGTCGGAGCCGAGCAGGCCGAGAGGGCCAGTACCGGCAGAAGGGCAGCGCAGCCGACGATTCGTAGCGTGCTGATCGGCAGGGCTCGCATATCGGCCACCTCGTACATCTGTCACTGGGAAGGCCGGCATCGGCACGCAGCCGAGGGCGCCGGTCTACGGGGAACCGCGGCCAACATAGAGCACTCGGCGCGAGTTCGGGAGCCGGGTCGGGGGCTCCGTGGCCTGGCAGCCCCCGATGGGTCTCCCTACGTTCCCGCGGCCGCAGCCGATCCGGTGGGATACGATCCGGCCCTCACCAACGACCTCGAGCCGGCGGGCCGTGCGGCTCGGTGGCGGAGACGGATGTCCTCAGAAGAGCTGATCACGGTCTTCTTGAGCCTGGGTGCCCTGTTCCTCCTGGGCCTCCTGGCGGATCTGCTGGGGCGCCGCACCCCTCTCCCCCGTGTCACCCTCCTCATCGTCGCGGGCCTGGTGATCGGACCGAGTGGTCTGGACCTGCTCCCGGTCGTCGTCCAGGAGTGGTTCGCACCCATCGGCGCCATCGCGCTCACGATGGTGGGCTTTCTGCTGGGAGTTCATCTGACCCGGGCGAAACTCGCCCGGAACGGCAGGTACGTCCTGTACTTCTCCGTCACCGTCGTGCTGGGTGCCGTCGCGGTGATGGCGCTGGGTCTGGTGGCCATCGGCGTCCCGGTCGCGACCGCCCTCCTGTTCGCGGGCATGTCCACAGCCACGGACCCCGCAGCCGTTGCCGACGTCGTGGACGAGTCGGAGGCCGGCGGCCCGTTTACCGAGACGCTCCTCGGCGTGGTCGCGGTGGACGACGCCTGGGGCCTGGTCGTGTTCGGCGTGCTCCTCGCCGGCGCCGGAGCCCTGGCCGCGGGCAGCACGGGCGATGTCCTGGCGGTGGGAGCCTGGGAGCTGTTGGGCGCGGTGCTGCTCGGCGTCGCGGCCGGGTTGCCCATGGCGATGCTGACCGGACGGATCCGCCCGGGCCGGCCGGCCCTGGTGGAAGGACTCGGCTTCTTGTTTCTGAGCCTCGGTCTGGCCCTCTGGCTCGAGGTCTCGTTTCTGCTGACCGGAATCGTGATGGGGGCCGTCGTGGCCAACATGGCAAAGCACCATGAGCGGCCGTTCCACGAGATCGAGGGCGTGGAAGGACCGTTCATGATCCTGTTCTTCCTGCTGGCCGGGGCCTCCCTGCGTCTGGAGTCACTGGTGGCGGTGGGCCTGCTGGGACCGGCCTACATGCTGCTCCGGACGGTGGGGCGGCTGACTAGCTCCTGGCTTGCCGGGCGGATGAGTGGTGCGCCGGCCGGCTGGGGCCGATGGATGGGGCCGGCGCTCCTGCCCCAGGCGGGTGTAGCCATTGGCATGGCGCTGGTCGTCCTCGACCGCTTTCCGGACCTCGCGGACACGATCCTGCCGGTCATGATCGGGTCCACGGTGGTGTTCGAGCTCGTGGGCCCCATGCTGACGCGTCTGGCGCTGATGCGTCTGGGCGAGGCGTGAGGCTGGGACCCGCCCCGCCCTTGAAGGCGCGACGCCGGAGGCCGTGTTCACGGCCTCCGGCGTCTCCCATTGGTGTGCCCAGGACTGCTGGGCACGGGGGGCCGATCCGAGGCAGGCTCGGATCGACCCCCCGGTGGAGCTTCAGCCCTCGCTCTTGTCGTGCCCCCGCTTCTGGCCTTGACCGCGATCCCTCGGCTCCTCGGTCTCGGCAGTTTCCCCCACGTCGCCGCCGGTGACCTCGCCGCCTCCCCCGACGACCTGGACGAAGTCCGTGCCGCGCAGGGTCTGCACTTCGACGACTTCGCTCTGGCTGCCTTCCTCGCCGACGGCCGCGGCTCCGGTGGACTGGGTTCCCTCTTCCACCACCTCCGGCAGCAGCGAGCCCATCAGAACCAGCTCGGTGGTCTCCCACGTGAGGTCGCCGTTCTCAACCATCTCGCCCACGTCGAAGTGCAGCATGAGGTCCGGGAAGTCGTCGCCGTTCAGCTCCACGACCTGGGCCATGGGACGGTCGCCCCCGTTCCGGGCCACGGGCGTGTCTCCGTCCGCCCCGTCGCCCAGGGTGAGGGACTCCAGGTCGACGGTCGACACGTCCAGCTCCTCGCTGCCGTGGAGGGCGACGGGAAGCGTGCCCTCCGCGCTCGGGTTGACCGGGTTCTCGTCGCTACCGGGCTTGACGTCGATGCTCACGTTGTCCTCGACGGGCGGGTCGTTCGCACCCGCTCCGCACAGGACCATGTCATCGATGCTGAACAGCATCGCCGATCCCACACCGGTCAGCCTGACCGTCTCGATGAGCGGCTCGGCTGTAGAGATCTCGAGGACACCCCAGGCGCAGTAGGATCCGTTCGGGTCGCCGGTGCAGAGCGCGCCGAACAGGTCGAAGCCTACCGTGTTGCCCTCCGCGGACGCCACGGTCGCACCGCCCCCGTCCAATCCCAACAGCGTGAGCGGAAGCGTCTCCGGGTTGGCAGAGTAGGACAGCGACACCGACGTGACGGGCTGATCCAGGACGATATCGACGTCGCCGAGGTCCATCTGGGTCGCGGCGGTCATGGATGAGGGCTCATTGGCGAAGTCCCCACTTCCGCCGTCATCGATGTCGACGATGGCGTACCACGACGCCCCGAACGCAGCCGTCACCGTGCCGGCGAGCGTGCCCACTGCGGTCACGTCAGGGATGCCCTCGAAGTCCAGGGTCATGCAGGACTCCGTGACGGCGCCGTCGCCACCCTCTTCGGCCGCAGCGATCGTGTAGTAAGGGAGATTGCCGCGCGACGGCACGATCTGACGCGCGAGCTCGGGAGAGACGACGGTGTGAGACGCGGCCGACGAGGCGGCCTGGAGATCAGGCGCCGTCGGCGTCTGAACGGCATCCTCGCAACCGGCTAGTCCAAAGGTCGCGAGCGTCAACGTGGTGTAGATCCAACGCTTCATGGGTTGGCTCCTGCCTTCTGGTGCAGAGGGCCGGTGCCGAACAGTTATTTCCCGACTCCAGAACTCTTTTCCGCCTTCCGGCTGGCTGTCCGGCGCCTCTTCCGAGGCACCGTGTCAGGCCTGCAACAGACGGAGATTCCGTTGGTCGTCATTGCTACGAGGGCCTGTCCTCCCCTGTCCGGCTCGGATCGGGCGGTGGGGGTGCTGCGTGAGCGCCCCATCGCACCTCGCGAACACCCCATATGAGGTGCAACTCGCAGGCCCCACCGAGGTCGCTCCGCAGGGCAGGGGTGAGGTGACGTGAAGTGTTGCGGCTACGCTGCGACCCGACCTGGGGGAGCGTGCCGTAGGTGAGCGCCGTGACGGGGAGGTCAGCGGCGCCCCACCAGCCGGCGGGCTCCGCACTGCGCCAGGAGCGTGATGTCTGGGCTTAGCCCATGGCCTAGGTGGTAGCACCGAATGCGAACGCCGCGTCGGCGAGGAGCTGAGGATCGGCCCGGCTGCCCGCTCCCGCTCAGGCTGACGCCACCGACACCGCCACTCCTCGCCGCCGCGCCGACTCGTACAGGGCCTCGATCACGCGCATGCTGGCGGCCGCCTCGTCCGTCGAGTAGCGAGGCTCGCGGTCGCTCAGGACACAATCCGCGAAGTGCTCCACCATCAGCTGATACTCGTCCGCGCCCTTGATCGCGTGCTCCACGACCTCGCCGCCGCTCCTGTGCTCGAAGAACGACACGTCATCCTTCCCGGGAAGGAATGAAGCAGGCACGTGGAGCCAGGCGTCCGTTCCGGCCACCTCATAGACTTCCCGCCGCTCCATCGTCAACGCCGAGTCGAACTGGGCGAACAGCCCGTCGGCGAAGTGGAGCGTCCCCACCATCCGGGCATCGACCCCACTCGGGGCGGCTGTGGAAAGCGCTTGGACCTCAACCGGCTCGGCGCCCGCGATGGTCCGGCTCACGTTGACGCAATAGCACCCGACGTCCATGAGGGAGCCGCCACCCAGGTCCGGGTCGAGACGGATGTTGTCCGGCCGATTCAGCCTGAACGTGAATGCGCTTCGGATCATCTCGAGCTTGCCGAGTGCACCGGATCGCACCATCTCCACGACCCGCTCGGTACGTGGGTGGAAGCGGTACATGAAGGCCTCCATCAGCCGCACCCCGTGCTCCCTGGCTGCGGCGCCCATCTCCATGCATTCGGAGGCGTTCAGGGCGAGGGGCTTCTCGCACAGGACGTGCTTCCCCGCCTCGGCGGCTCGGATGGTCCACTCCCGGTGCAGGCTGTTGGGCAGCGGGATGTAGACGGCGTCGATCCCGTCGTCTTCGAGGAGGGCTTCGTACCTTGCGTATGATCTGGGGATTCCCCACTGGTCCGCGAATGCCCGGGCCCGAGCGCCCTCCCTGCTGGCCACGGCGACCAGCTCGCCGTTCGAGGATGCCTGGATTGCGGGATTCACAGCCGCCCGGCCGATGTTCGCGGTGCTGATCACGCCCCAACGCAGCATTCGATCACCCAACGCCAAGCTCCTCCATTACCTCGTTCATGAGAATGCGCGTCACCACGGCATCGTCTGCGGGTTGATCTGATCGCCATCCGCGAGGGGCAGATCGACCCAACGTCGCTGTCGATGGGACAGCGTGACGGCGTTGATGACCTCCTGCACACGGGCGCTCTGGGCGAAGTCCCCCTGGTTTTCCTCGCTCCCGTCCACGATCTCCTGGCAGAAGCTGTGCACCAGATTGCCGTAGAAGGCCGTGCCCCACGCATCCCCCTGCCGGAATCCGGGAGGGAAGTAGTGGTCCGGGATCTCCCGCTCGACGAACTCGACTGCGTCGGGGGTGGCGGTGTGAATCGTCTGGATGACCCCCGACTCCTCGACGAGGCGCACGATGATGGCTCCGTCGGAGCCGTAGATCCGAGCCTCGATGCCCGGGTAGTTGCCCACCGTCACGTAGCTCGACTGCATGGAGAAGAGGGCACCGTTGGCCGCCTCGCCCATGAACATGTCGGCGTCGTCGACGTTGATGCGCTCGCGCTCCGTATCGAGGTTGGTCCTGCGGCGATGCGGGACCAGGTTGGCGAGGACGCCTACGACCTGAGTCAGCTCGCTGCCGATGCACTCGAGACCGATGTCGATGGTGGGCGCGCCGTAGCCCTCGAGGGAGGATACCGTGATGCCCTCCCGGCTCAGGTCGGTCCCCCACGCTGGCTCTCCTGCAGGCTTCGTCTTGTGGATCCGCTTGTCCATGGGGTTGTCGGGGTCGAGCCATTGGGAGTTCTGCTCGTAGCCGTTGAAGATGAACGGCGTGCCGACGAAGCCTTGGCGGATCAGGTCGAACATGTACATGACCGCCGGAGCATAGCGGAACGTCAGCCCCACCTTGGTCTTCAGCCCCTTGGACCGGGCGAGCTCGTTGGCCCGCCGGACGTCCCGGTAGTCGTGGCACACCGGCTTCTCCACGAGGCAGTGCTTGCCCGCCTCCAGGGCCCGAAACACGAGGTCCTGGTGGTCGCCTCGGGTCACGACGTCCACCACGTCGATGTCCTCACGTGAGAAGATCTCCTCCGCGTCGGTGACCGCGTCGGGGATGTCGAACCACTCCGCCCGGTTCTGGGCCAGCTCCTTGTCCAGGTCGCAGATCGCCACCAGCTCGCACAGGGGTGATCTCCGCCACCCGGGCAGGTGGGCCGTGTTGGACCAGCGGCCTGCTCCGACGACGCCCACGCGCAAACGGTCGCTCATGCTGTCTCCTCGGTGACCCGCACGGGCCTCAAGGGTGTTCCGACCCGCCGGTGCCCTAGTCCGTCAGCACCGGCGCGGATTGGTGTGCTATCCGGCCGTGATGCCGCCGTCGACGGGCAGCGCGACCCCCGTAATGAAGCTCGCCGCGTCGGATCCGAGGAAGAGGATGGCGTGAGCCACCTCCTCCGCGGTGGCGATGCGGCCGAGGGGGTGCTTCTCTGCCCACGCACGGGCGGCGGCCTCGACGTCGCCAGTCAGTCGCCATGCCTCGTGGATCATTTCGGTGTCGACGCTTCCCGGACATACGCAGTTCACCCGCACACCGTCGGCGGCGTGGTCCAGCGCCATCGTGCGGGTGAGGTTGATGACCGCCGCCTTGGACGCGGCGTACGCGGCCGAGCCCTTGAAGCCCACCAGGCCCACATAGGAGGAGAGGTTGACGATCGCTCCTCCGCTGCGCTTCAAGGCCGGTAGGGCGGCCCGGCACATGAGGAAGGTGCCCTTCACGTTCGTGTCGAACGTGGCGTCCCACTCCTCGTCGGAGTGCTCCTCCACTGTCCGGTTGCGATATATGATGCCGGCCGAGTTCACGAGCAGGTCGAGTCTGCCCTGGCCGTCGGTCGCCGCCTCCACGGCCCGGGCGCAGTCGCCGGCGCGGCGGACGTCGCCCCGGACGAAGGACGCCCTGGCCAGGTCGCCCGTGGCCTGGGCGCCGCGCTCCGGGTCCCGAGCCATGAGCACGACGGTGCCGCCCTCCGCCGCGAGGGCCCGGCACGTGGCGCGGCCGATCCCTCGGCTCCCGCCCGTCACCAGCGCCACGCGCCCGTCGTATCTCGCTCCTGCCATCGTGTCCTCCCCGTCGACTCTCCCGCCCGCACTCGCTGGGGCCGCGCATGGTCTCCTGGCTCAGGCGGGCTCGCCCAGTGCCTCGGCATGATGGCACGCCACCCAATGAGGCGCCTCTTCGTGGCCCAGGTCTCGCCACATCGGCTCCTCCAACCTGCAGAGCTCGGTGGCGAACCTACACCGAGTTTGGAACGAGCACCCGGGCGGCGGATCTGCCGGGTCGGGTGCGTCTCCCTCCACCGGCACCCGCTCCCGACCGGCCTCCACGTCCGGATCGGCTACCGGGATGGCCGAGAGCAAGGCCTGAGTGTAGGGATGAAGCGGGCGGCCGAACAGCTCCTCCCGGCCGCTCAGCTCCACGAACCGGCCCAGGTACATGACCGCCACCCGGTCGCTGATGTACCGGACCATGGCAAGGTCGTGGGCGATGAACAGGTAGGTCAGGCCCAACTCGTCCTTCAGGTCGCTCAACAGGTTCACCACCTGGGCCTGTATCGACACGTCCAGGGCGGAGATCGGTTCGTCGGCCACGACGAAGCGGGGGTTCGTGGCCAGCGCCCGGGCGATACCGATGCGCTGCCGCTGACCGCCGGAGAACTCGTGGGGGTAGAGGTCGACGATGTCCGGGCTCAGCCCCACCAGGTCGAGAAGCGCCGTTACGCGATCCTTCCGGCTCGTCACCGAGCCGATGCGATGGATGTCCAGCGGCTCCCGGATCGCGCTACCGACGGTGATGCGGGGGTTGAGCGACGCATAGGGGTCCTGGAAGATCATCTGCATCTGACGCCGGGCCCGGCGCAGGGACTCGTGGTCCAACTCCGTAAGGTCCACGCCGCCGAAGCGGACGGTGCCGGACGTCGGCTTCTCGAGTTGGAGGATCGCCCGACCGGTCGTGGACTTGCCTGATCCGCTTTCGCCCACCAGCCCCAGGGTCTCGCCTTCGTAGATGTCGAAGGTGATTCCGTCCACCGCCTTCACGGCGCCGGCCTGTCGCCTCAACAGCCCCCGGAGGACCGGGAAGTGCTTCTTCAGGTCACGGACCTGAACCAGGGAAATGCGCTCACCCGCTGTCACGATCCTCCTCCACCGTGGCGGCCGCCCCGGCCCGGTTCACCGTCGGCGTCCGCACGATTCCCGCCCCCGGTGCTCATCGCACGTTCCCAGGCGCCCTTCGCCACGTCCTCCCAACGCCAACACGCCGCCGTGTGGTCGAGGGCCACGCCCAGGAGTGGAGGCCGCTCCGTCCAACACCGATCGACTGCCAGCGGGCAGCGAGGCGCAAACGGGCAGTGGCCCGGGTCGACCCGCAGGTCGGGCGGTGAGCCCTCGATGGCCGTCAAGCGACGACGGTGCAGTGCGTCCACGGTGGGCATGGACTGGAGGAGGCCCAAGGTGTACGGATGCCGCGGGCTCTTGTAGATCGCTCGGACCGGCGCGTGCTCCACGATCCTCCCCGCATACATCACGGCGACGCGGTCCACGAGGCCAGCCACCAGGGCCAGGTCGTGGGTGATCCAGATGATGGCCATGCCGAGGCGACGCTGCAGGTCCTTGACCAGGTCGACGATCTGAGCCTGGATCGTGACGTCCAGCGCCGTTGTCGGCTCGTCGGCGACCAACACGGTGGGGCGGCACGAGAGGGCCATGGCGATCATCACCCGCTGCCGCTGACCGCCGGAGAACTGATGGGGGTGGTCCGAGAGCCGCTCCGCGGCGTTGGGGATACCCACCAGCCCCAGCTGCTCGGCCGCGTGCTTCCGGGCCTCGGCCGTCGACATGCCCAGATGGCGCTTGGTTGCCTCGATCAGCTGGTATCCTACCGTGAGCACCGGGTTGAGGGACGTCATGGGATCCTGGAAGATCATGGCGATCTCCCTGCCCCGCACGTCCCGCCACTCGCCGGACCCGAGGCGGAGCACGTCCCGGCCGTTCAGGATCACCTCTCCCCCCTCCACCCGCCCCGGTGGATCGGGGATGAGCCCCATGAGGGAGAGAACGCCCACGGTCTTGCCCGAGCCGCTCTCGCCCACGATGGCCAGGGCCTCGCCCTCGTCCACGGTGTACGAGATGCCACCTACCGCGTGAACGACCCCCCGCTCGGTGTGAAACCGAGTGACCAGGTCTCTCACCTCCAAGACGCTCACCTCCGCCTCCGGTCCGTCAGGCAGGGCTGGCTCGAGGCGCACGGAGTCGCGAGAGCCAAAGGAGTCCCCGAGCCCGACCGGGACGTCGGCCGCCCGAGCCCACGCCCATCCGGCGACGGGCTGCCGACCCGCCTCACGACCCCCTCCCGGTGGGATCCAGCGCGTCCTGCAGTCCGTCGCCGATGAAGTTGACGGCCAGCACGATCAACAGGATGGCCAGGCCCGGGAAGATGGTCAGCCACGGCTTCGTCGCCATCGTGGCCTGCGCATCCATGAGCATGTTGCCCCAGGTGGGCGTGGGCGGCTGGATGCCGAGCCCCAGGAAGCTGAGTGAGGACTCGAGGATGATGGCGTTGCCCACGGCCAGCGTGGCGCCGACGACGATGGGCCCGATGGCGTTGGGCAGGACGTGCCGCATGATGATGCGTGGGTTCGCCGCCCCGATGCTCCGGGCGGCCTCGACGTACGCCATCTCCTTGATCGACAGGACCTCCCCCCTTACCACCCGTGCAGTGGCCATCCAGCTCAGCAAGCCGATGATGACCGACATGGAGACCGCGGCGGCGGCGGTATAGGCGCTCAGAACGATGAGCAGCGGCAACGTCGGGATCGAATAGGCCAGGTCCGTGAGGCGCATGAGCGCGTTGTCGATCCGCCTCCCATAGTAGCCCGCGACGGCGCCCACTGCCGACCCTAAGCCCGTACCGACCACGGCAGCGAGCAGACCGATGAGGATCGACACGCGGCCGCCGTAGAGCACCCGGGTGAAGAGGTCCCGCCCCAGGTCGTCGGTTCCCATCCAATGCTGGAGTGAGGGACGTTGGCGGATGCTGGACAGATCGATGGCGTCGAACTCGTATCGGGCGATCATGGGGGCCGCAAGGCAGACCGCGGCCATGAGGACGAAGACCCAGAAGGAGAGCACCGCCAGCTTGTGCCTCCTGAGGTGCATCCACACCTGGCCCCAGTCTCCCCGTGTCTCCGGGGCGCTGTGCACGACGTGGCCCTCACTCATAGCGGATCCGCGGATCGAGGACGCCGTACAGGATGTCCGCCACGAGGTTGAACACGATGACCATGACGGAGCCGAGCAACAGGATCCCCATGAGCAGCGGATAATCGCGGGCGAACATGGCCTGAACGAACATCCGGCCGATCCCGGGCCAGGCGAAGATGGTCTCGGTGATCACGGCGCCCGAGAACATCCCGGCCAGGTTCAGGGCCATGATGGACACCAGCGGGATGAGGGCGTTGCGGACCGCGTGCACCCCCACCACCACCGTTTCCGGAAGTCCTTTCGCGCGGGCGGTGCGCACGTAGTCCGCCCGGAGCACGCTCAGGAGGCTGGAGCGAAGGTAGCGGGACCATCCGGCGATGTACCGCACCGAGAGCACCAGACCGGGCAGGATCAGGTGCATGAGGTGATCGCCGAGCGAGCTGGCCCCCACCGTCTCGGTGCCGGCCACTGGAAGCCAGCCGAGCCTCACCGAGAAAACCAGCTGCAGGATGAGAGCGAACCAGAAGACCGGCATGGCGATGCCCACGAAGGACAGTCCCGTCGCCACGTGATCGAACGTGCTGTATTGCCGAACCGCGCTGAAGACGCCCAGCGCGAGCGCCACCACGGCTGCGAACAGGAATGACGCGCCCATGAGCTCGAGGGTCGCGGGCAGGCGCTCCCGGATCATCTCCGCGACCGGCCGCGTCGTGGAGAAGCTGACCCCCAGATCGCCCGTGATCGCGGCGCCCAGCCAACGGACGTACTGGACGTGGACGGGCCGGTCGACCCCGAGCCGCTCCCGGTAGTTCTCGATCACCTGGGGGTCGATGAACCGCCCGGTCTCCAGGAGGGCGCCCTCGGGCCCGCCCGGGGCAGCCTGGATGATGGCGAAGACGACGATCGTGACCCCGAGGACCATCGGGATCATCTGGAGGACGCGGCGGATGACGTACGTGGTCACGGCCGACGCGGGGTGGGCGTGGTCATCACCTTAGTTTAGGGCGCCCCCGGGAGGTGGGCCAATCGCCCCGGGCACCCCCAGGACGTGGGCCAATCGGTCCTGCGCCACGGAAGACCGGCCGGTTATCGCCCCAGGGTCCACTCCCACAGGTTCCAGAAGCTGCCGAAGTTGGTGCCGCTGCCCCGGTACCCACCGATGTCGGTGCTCACGACCTCGGGCACCACGTTGTAGTAGATGGGCAACGACATCGCGGCCTCGGCCCACATGGCCTGGGCCCGGTCCAGGATCGGCTTCCGGTCCTCGAGGGCGAACGCCCGGTCCGACGCCTCCATCACCTCGTCGAGCTCGGGATCGCAAAGGCCGGTCATGTTGTTCGGACCGCCGCAGGAATACAGCCCCGTGATGCTCGGGTCCGCGGGCAGGAACCAGGCGCTGACGATGCCCTCCCACTGCCCGCCCCGCCACCGCTGGGTCCACGCCGCGCTCTCCAACGTCTCGAAGGTCACTTCGATGCCCACGTCCTTGAGCTGGGCCTGGATGACCTGGGCGATAGCGATGCGATCGGCGCTTCCGGCCCGGTTGACCATCTGGAATGAGAAGCGCTCGCCGTCCCGAGTCCGAATCCCGTCGCGCCCCCGGGTCCAGCCCGCCTCGTCCAGCATGCGCCGCGACCGCACCGGATCGAAGTCGTAGCGGACCACATGGGCATTGTGGTACGGGCTCGAGGGATTGATCGGCGTGTCCGCCACGATCACCGTCCCCTGCATCAATTGCTCGGCGATCGCGCCGCGATCGACGGCATGGAACATGGCCCTGCGCACGGCGGCGTCCCCGAAGAGCAAGCGGCCCCGGGGCGTGTTTACGCTCAGGTCGAAGTGCATCACCGAGTTGGTGCTGATCAGATTGATGTCGTAGCCCGGCAGGTCCCGGACTTCGGCCACCTGGGTCGGCTCGATCTGGCCGTAGTGGTACTGTCCCGCCAGCAAGGCGTTCAGCCGCGTGTTGGAGTCGGGGATGAACGCCCAGACCACCTCATCGATGCCGGGGTACTCTGCGCCGCGCCAGTAGTCGTCGTTCCGCACCACGCGGATGTACTCGCCCGTCTTCCACTCCGCGAACTTGAAGGGTCCCGTGCCGATGGTCTCGGGGCCGCGGTTGTACGGCTCGTAGTTGACGATCTCGTCCGTGGTCATCCCCCCGAGGACGTGCTCCGGAAGCACGGCCTCGAAGATGCCGGCGTAGTATCCGTACACGCCGTCCCAGACGAACACCACCGTGTGGTCGTCCGGCGTCCGGCAGTCGAGGATGCCCAGGTACTGGTCCCGGTTGTAGGTGACCGAACCCTCACTCGCGACAAACCGCCAGGTGAAGCAGACGTCGGCGCTGGTGAGCGGCTCGCCGTCGTGCCACCGGACGTCTTGGTGCAGGCGCCACGTCATTTCGACGGTCCCGTCGTCCCGGAGCACGACCAGCCCGTTCTCTTCGGTGGGGATCTCCCTGGCCAGGACAGGCACGTAGGTGTTGTCCTCGTCCGTCGTGATGAGCCCCTCGACCATGCTGAACTCGATGTCCACGAGGTTCTGGCTGGTGTAGGCGTTGAGGACGTCGATCTCGCGGTTGTAGGCGACGCGCAGAATGCGCCGGCCGTGATCGGGCGATCCGGCCGTTGCCGCCGCCCCTTCGGCTCCTCCCTCCGGCTCCCCCGGACCGCACGCCAACGACAGCGTAGCCGTGAGCACGCAGGTCAGAGCGCTGGCCTTCCCTGGTCGTCGTGGTAAGGCCTGGCCTGGAGCGACGGCGCGACGTGCCACTTGGCCGACCGAACCGTCGGTCGTCCTGCCTCCAGAACGCCTACTCAACGTCGCAGCATCCCCACACTCGTGACCGAGTGCAGCCGACTGTACAGATGGTAGAGGAGCGCCGGCTGTCGCTCCGGCGGAATCCGTCTCCAGAGCGGCAACACCGAGCGCTCTCCCCACCAGTACGACCAGATCAGCACGGCCCGCGACGGCGCCGAGATGAACTCCATGCGATTCCGCACCCATCCATCCCCACCGACCAGGCTCACGTCCCGCAGCCAGTCCTCGACCTCCTGCGGTTCCCAGCAGAGGGCGTGCAGGCGCCACGCCGCGCCGGTGCCGATCCCGGCCCTGTAGCGATTCATCAATGCGTGGAGGCGATCATCCTCCGTGTCCAGCCACTTCACCATCTCCATGCCCGCATCGGCGATGCCCTCGAACACGGACGAGCTGGCCGTGTTCACGACGGAGAGAAGAACGTCGGCCGGCGCCTCACCGTTCTGCCAAAGCGTCTCTCGGAGCTTGAACTGGACGTAGTGGCCGGGATAGCCCTCGTGCACGGTCAAGTGCTTGAGCGCTGGACGCGTGAGGACGGGATCCACGTTCAGCTCCACGGTTCTGGACAGGTAGTCGCACCGGGCGTTGTAGGGCACACCGCTCACCGTGGAGACCTTCATGCCGTCGGAGCGGGGTGCTGGAATCTCGAAGAGGAGCTCCCCGGTCCGGTCCCAGGCCTGCCCCATGAGCTCCTCCAACACCCCCTCGACCTCGTCGGGAGGCACCCGGTTGCACTCCTCCCAGGCCGCACATTGGGCCGACAGATCACCGCTGTAGCCCATCTGTTGCAGCAGGTCCTGCATGGAGTCCCGCAGCTTGTCCAACTCGTCGGCCGTAGCCGGCATGACCGGGACGTGCAGGAAACCTCCGAGCTGCTCCTCGAACGACAGCCCCTTGGTCCTCCAATCGATGAAGGCGAGCGTGGAGTAGCAGGTCTGGTCGTAGTACAGGCGCCGGTCCGGCTCGGCCAGCTCCACGGCCTCGCGCTTCAGCTCCGTCAGCAGACCCCGTGCGTCCTCGTACGTCTGGCATGGCTCGGGCGAGAACACGCCCTCGGTATCCATGTTCAGGACGGCCAAGCCCTCCCCGTCGCCGCTCTCGGCGCGGTACAGGGCGTCCACCGCGAGGAGCGCCCGCATCATCCGCTCGCCGTAGGCGAGGGTCCGGTCACTTGGCGTCACTGTGCTTCCGTTTCATGTCGAGGCTGACGAGGCTCACGGGTACGGAGCCGTAGGAGAGGAGCTCGTCGTGGAACCCCCTCAGCGTAAACCGCTGGGCCTGAAGTGCGGTCATCTCCCGCCGCAGGTCGTGGATCGCGTCGGTGCCTAGCAGGTACATGACCGCCGCGCCCGGGAACATGCTGTTCTTCACCGCCTCGCTCTCGGCATCGGCCCTGCCCATGCCGGCCGACTCCTCGTAGTAGTCCGCTGCCTGCTCCAGCGTGAAGCGGCCCCGGTGGAGCTCCACGTCCACTACGGCCCGCGCGCACATACGGCGTCTCGCCTGGTGTTCGGCATACCTCTCGAGGTCGGTCAATCCACCGAACTCTCCCATCAGGTCGGTCGCGTAGCAGGCCCAACCCTCGGCCATCGTGCCGCCGCAGAACATGGCGACCCTCGACGCACAGTCCACGGCCGCGATGCGGCCGACGCGACTGGGTGAGCGGAACGCGTTCCAGTTCTGCACGTGGTGGCCGATGCCGCCGTGGTGGATCACGTGGTTGGACTTGAGGACCCCGTCGTTGTGCTTCCTGAGGAATCGCTCCTGCTCGCCCGGGTCCGCGGATGGATCCAGGGGCATCACCAGGTAGTCGTGGACCGGAGGACGATGGAACGCCGCCGGCGACCGGTAGGACAGGAAGTACAGGAAGGGCGCGGCCTTTCGGGTCCACCGCGGGCGGGGAACATAGCGGATGGGAAAGTCGGGCCACGTCACGAGGTCGTGAGCCTCGGCCAGCTCACGGCTCGCGTCCCACAGCCGCTGGTAGCGCGCATGGTAGTCGGCCGGGCTCGGGTGGGCCGCAGCGAGGCGGGCGAGGACCTCGGAGGGGCTCGAGGCCCCGAGCTCGGACGCCCCCTCCCTGAGGCGGGCGTCTGCCTCGGTGAGCTCCGCCCGGGCGTATCGCGCGATCTCCTGGGCGGAGTCGTCCAGGAAATGACCCCTTCGCAGGTAAAGCGAGAACGCCTCCTCGCCGCACGCATACGACTCGGAGGGCCGCGTCCGGACCTCACCGTCCAGGTAGGCTCCATACCGCGCGAACGCGGCAGCCGCGCTGTCCGCCGCGCAACGAAGTGCAGGATCGTCGATCCGGTGCTCGCTCACCAGCGCGTCGACGCCGTCCGTGAGGAACGCGAGCGCCCCCTCGCATTCCCGCAGCGCGCGCCGGGTCCATGCGACGGGGGCCGCCCTTACGTTGGTCCGGGCCTGGGCCAGGAGACCGTCGACGAGCCAGAGGCGGTGGGTGGCGGCCTCGACGCGCTCGGCGAGTGGGGCGTAGTCGGTGAAGAACGGCGCCATGACGCCGAACACGGACTCGCCCGTGTAGACGGCGGGATTCCCGCCGTGGAAGTGCTGGGAGCCGTATTCCCAGAGCTGCGTCTCCAGGAAGCCTCTCGCGAGCCGGACGTCCAGGGCCTCGAAGGCAGACCCGGTGGACGCATCGCCCCTCGAGGTGGCGTCGCTGCCGGGGGACCCAGCCCCCTGAGTCTCATCGCTCTCCAGGGACGCGGACTCGGCCAGCAGCCCGCGCATCTCGGCCACGGCGTCGCCGACCGCGTCATCGGAGAAGTCGGGCAGCAGCGCGTCGTAGTCGTGGACGCCGATGAACGTGGCGTTCACCGGCCGAAGGCGATAGTACGAGGCGAAGAAGCGGTCGAGCCAACCCGAGCGGGCAGACGACTCGACGGCGGACGGCAGTGGCTGACCCGTCATGTGCGGGCATTCATCCGAAATCGGGTTTCACGGTCTGGACCGGCCATTCTAGCCGGAATCCGGTGCTGTGGCGATCAGCCCCGGATCCCGGGGGCGAGCTGCCCGGGCGCGTGCGCGGCCGAGCCCGAACCCGATGCGGATTGCTGACGGCTCGCGGGCGCCGTACCGTTCCCCTTCGTTCGGAAGGAGAACCCGCGTCGGAGGTGACCACATGCGCCAGCGGCTGACCACCCTCGGCTTCGTATCGCTGATCTCCCTCACTCTCGCCGTGGGTCACGCTGTGGGCCAGGAGCGGGGGACGCCTGAAGGGGAGTGGCGATTCTGGGGAGCGGACGCATGGAGCACGCGGTACTCGCCGCTGGATCAGATCGACGCCCGGAACTTCAGCGACCTGGAGGTGGCGTGGGTCTGGCGGGGAGACAACTTCGGCCCGGAAGCCGATCCGCTGCTCCGGGCCACACCCATCTACGTAGACGGACGGCTCTACAGCGTTGCGGGCGCCCGGCGCACGGCCATGGCCATCGACCCGGCAACGGGAGAGACGCTCTGGATGTTCCGCGAGCCGGAGACCAAGCGGTGGCGGGACTCCATGCGCAAGAACTACGGCAAGGGGGTGGCCTACGCCGACGTGGACGGCCGCGGCATGATCTATCTGGTCACCCCGGGCTTCTTCCTGCACGCCCTGGATCCGGAGACCGGCCGCCCGGTCGAGGGCTTCGGCCACCACGGGACGGTCGACCTCCTGGACGACCTGGGGTACCCCCACGACCGCGAGGCGGGCCTCCCGCCCGATGTGGGCTACATCACCAACTCGTCGCCGCCCATCGTGGTGAACGGAGTCGTGGTGGTCGGCAACTCACACGAGCAGGGCTACTACCAGACCATGAAGGAGAACGTGCCGGGGCACATCCTGGCGTATGACGCCGCCACCGGTGAGCACCTCTGGAAGTTCAACGTCATCCCCCGGCCCGGTGAGTTCGGCCACGATACCTGGGAGAACGACGCCTGGTCGTACACAGGCAACGTCTCGACGTGGGCCCCCATGTCCGCGGACCCCGAGCTGGGACTCGTGTACGTCGTCACCGACCCCCCGACCATCGATTATTTCGGCGGGTTCCACCCCGGAGACAACCTGTTCGCCACGAGCATCATTGCCCTCGACGTGCGGACCGGGGAGCGGCGGTGGCACTTCCAGACCGTCCACCACGACGTCTGGAACTACGACAACCCGGCGGCCCCCAACCTGATCGACGTCACCATGGACGGTGAGCGGGTGCCGGTCCTGGTCCAGACCACCAAGCAGAGCTTCGCCTACGTGTTGAACCGGGAGACGGGCGAGCCGATCTGGCCCATCGAAGAGCGCGCGGTGCCACAGTCCGACGTCCCCGGTGAGAAGCTCTCGCCGACGCAGCCCTTCCCCACGCGTCCCGCCGCGTACGAGATGCAGGGCCTCACCGAGGACGACCTCATCGACTTCACGCCGGAGCTCCGGCGGATGGCGCTGGAGATCCTCGAGGACTTCCGGATCGGACCGCTCTTCAACCCGCCGTCGATCCAGAACGCGCCAGACGGCACCACGGCGTCGATCCACTGCCCGGGCGCAAACGGGGGCACCAATATCCCCGGCGGCACCGTGGTGGATCCGGAGACGGGGATCCTCTACACGGCCTCCATCAAGGGATGCAGCGCACCCCGACTCCGGCCCGGCACCGACGTCGACGAGAACTCGAACGTGGACTGGGTCAGCGTGGGTCCCGGGGGGGTGTCCGGCCCCGAGGGGCTGCAACTCTGGAAGCCCCCCTACGGCCGGATCACGGCCATCGACATGAACACGGGCGAGCACCTCTGGTGGATCCCCAACGGCGAGACTCCCGACAACGTGAAGAACCACCCCATGCTTCAGGGTGTGGATCTGCCGAACACGGGCGCCCGGGCCCACGCCACCGCGCTGGTCACCGGCTCGTTGCTCATGTACGGCGAAGGCCGCGGCGCGCGTCCCATCTTCCACGCGGTGGACAAGGCGACGGGCGAAGAGGTGGGGCGGGTCGAGTTGCCGGCGCCCACGATGACGGCCCCCATGACGTA